>NZ_CP043430.1:2400000-3000000 GCF_008271365.1 Microbacterium sp. 1S1 | reverse complement strand
CTCGGAGGATCTGCAGGACGGGGACCAGGTCACCGTCGCTGGCCTCGTCACCAGCGTGCAGCATCGCGTGGCCAAAGCCAGCGGAAACCCTTACGGCATGATCACCGTGGAAGACTTCAACGGTGAGGTCACTGTGATGTTCATGGGAAAGACCTACCTCGAGTTCCAGCACACGCTGCAGCAGGACGCCATCCTCGCGGTGCGCGGTCGAGTCTCCCGTCGTGACGACGGGCTGAACCTGCACGCGCAGTCCGCGTTCGCCCCTGACGTCGGGTCCTTCGACGCGGCGGGTCCTCTGTCGCTCGTGCTGGCGGAGCAGCGCGCGACCGAACGGGTCATGACCGAGCTGGCCGAGGTCCTGCGCCGCCACAGCGGAGACACTGAGGTGCTGCTGCGCGTCCACCGTGGCGGCACGGCGAAGGTGTTCGAGGTTCCGATGCCGGTGAAGGTCTCGGCCGACCTCTTCGGCGACCTGAAGTCCCTGCTCGGACCAACCTGTCTGGGGTGAGCGGGTAGGATCGTGAGCCGTCGAGCGCACTGGAAATCCGAGGTGCCCCGATGAGGAAAGGACGACGATGAGCACGGATCTTCCCGACCCGGATGCCGAGGCGGTGTTCAGCGACGAGGACGGTGTCCTCTACGACGACGAGGTCACGCCGGAGTACGGCATCCTCGGCTTCACGTTGCGTGAGCTGTTGATCGTCGGCTTCTGGCTGGTCTCCTTCCTCGTCTCGTTCTTCCCGCTCAGCGGGGGAATCTCGTTGTGGGGGATCGGCATTCAGTGGATCCTGCCGATCGGCGTGCCGACGGTCGCGGTGTTCCTCCTGGTCCTCCGGCGGTTCTCGCCGGACGGCATCCGGCGGGTCGGCTCGCTCGGGATCGACCAGTTCGCATCCGTGGCGTTCTCCGTGTCCGCCTGCGTCTGGGCCGGCAACCTGTGGCTCGCGCTCTCCGCCGTCATCTCGACGGGCAACTGGGGTCTGCCCTGGAACGCGGTGGTGCAGGTCATCACCTCCACCGCCCTCGTCGTGCTCACGGTCTTCGCGCCGCTCATCCCCGGGCTCAAGGAGGATTTCCAGGGCCGCCTCGTGACGCTGGCGCACCGCAACGCCAACCCGGTCCGTCCGGTGATCGCGCGCCCGCGCCCCGAGCCCACGCCGGCTGCACCCGTCGCAACCTCCACCACTCCGGCGGAGACGTACGCCGCGGACTCCGCTCCGGCCACTCGAACCTCCGCGATGCCGGCGGAGAGCGAGACAGCCGTCATCCTCGACTCCGACGCGGCGCAGAGCACAGCCGACCCCGACGAGGTCGGCAGCGACGATCATGCCGCCGACGACGCGGGCCGGGTCCCTCTCACTGCCCACGCCTCGGGCGGGGGGACGGGCACGGTGCCGGTCGCCTCAGAGCCGGAGTACGCGCCGCCCTACTCCCGTCGCTCGCGGGGTGAGCAACCGGACATCGTCTCCGACACGGGCAGCATCGAGTCGCTGTTGGGCGCGAAGGCGCTGTCCGAGGAGGAGCTCCGTGCCCAGGAGGACTCGGTCGACGACGCGACCGCCGCACACCCCGTCATCGCCGACGATGGCGATGTGGAGACCACCCGTCCCCGGGACGACGTGTCCGCCGCGCAGCCGTTCTGGATCCTCGCCCCGACCGACCGCGAGGTCCACGACGAGCGGGGCGAGCCGATCTTCCGCATCGGCCCGTCCGCGTGGGCTCTCGTGATCGAAGACCGCGGCGGCGCCTACGTCGTCCGACACGATGACGGACGCATCGGGTACCTCCACGACATCGCCGGCATCACGAAGGGCTGACATGCGCACGATCGATCTGCGGGGGCGCAAGCTCTCGCCCGCCGACATGCTCGCCGCCGTGCCCCGCGCGACGCACGCACGCGCCGAGGCGCTGGAGACCGCGGCGCGCCTCGTCGACGATGTGCGGGAGCGCGGCGAGGAAGCCCTGCGCGAGCAGGCGGAGCGCTTCGACCGGGTCACCGGTCACGCCGTGCGGGTGCCCGAGTCGCACCTCTCCGAGGCCCTGGCGGCGCTGGCCCCGACCGTGCGCTCGGCGCTCGAAGAGGCGATCCGTCGGGTGCGCCGGGCTTCGGCCGCGCAGGTTCCCGCTCCGCAGGTGACACGAATCGGCGACGGCGCGACCATCACGCAGCGCTGGCAGCCGGTGCACCGGGTGGGCGTGTACATCCCCGGCGGCAAGGCGGTGTACCCGTCGAGCGTCGTCATGAACGTCGTCCCCGCTCAAGTCGCCGGTGTGCAGGAGATCGCCCTCGCCTCGCCGCCGCAGGCCGATCAGGGCGGTCGTGTCCACCCGACGATCCTGGCCGCCGCCGCTCTCCTCGGCGTCACGGAGATCTATGCCATGGGTGGCGCCGGAGCTATCGGCGCCCTTGCTCACGGCGTCCGCACTATCGGCCTGGACCCGGTCGACGTGGTGTCCGGGCCGGGGAACAACTACGTGGCATCGGCCAAGCGGGCCGTCGCCGGCGTCGTCGGAACGGACTCCGAGGCGGGTGCGACCGAGATCCTCATCGTCGCGGACGCCGGCGCGGAGCCTCGTCTGATCGCCGCCGACCTCGTGAGCCAGGCCGAGCACGATGAACAGGCGTCGGCCGTGCTCGTCACAGACGACACGGGTATCGCGGAGCGGGTGCGCGAGGCCGTCGAAGTCCTCTCCGCGCGGACACGCCACAGCGAGCGGGTCGCCGCCGCGCTGTCCGGACCGCAGTCGGCGATCGTCCTCGTGGACGACCGCGCCCTGGCCGTCGCGTTCAGCAACGCGTACGCACCCGAGCACCTGGAGCTTCACCTCGCCGACGCAGAGGAGGCGGCTGCCGCCTTCACCAGCGCGGGAGCGGTCTTCGTCGGCGATCAGACGCCCGTGAGCCTCGGCGACTACATGGCGGGGAGCAACCACGTGCTGCCGACCGGGGGACAGGCGCGCTACGCCCCCGGTCTCGGGGCGTACACCTTCCTCCGCCCGCAGCAGGTCGTGTCGTACGACCGGGCGGCACTCGAGGCGGTGCGGGAGGGCGTCGTCGCACTGGCGGACACCGAGGTGCTCCCTGCACACGGCGAGGCGATCGAGGCGCGGTTCACCGCGTAGGATCTGTCAGATGCACTGCCCCTTCTGCCGTCACCCCGACTCCCGGGTCATCGATTCCCGCACCAGCGACGACGGACTCTCGATCCGCCGTCGTCGCCAGTGCCCGGAATGCGGCGGTCGCTTCTCCACGACGGAGACCGCGAGCCTCAACGTCATCAAGCGCTCCGGAGTCATGGAGCCGTTCAGCAGGGAGAAGGTCATCTCCGGGGTCCGGAAGGCCTGCCAAGGGCGGCCGGTGACCGAGGCGGATCTCGCGATCCTCGCGCAGCGGGTGGAGGAGGCCGTTCGCCAGACGGGTGTCTCCCAACTGGACACGAACGAGATCGGCCTCGCCATCCTCGGACCCCTGCGCGAGCTAGATGAGGTGGCGTTCCTCCGTTTCGCGAGCGTCTACCAGGCCTTCGACTCGCTTGAGGACTTCGAGGCGGCGATCGGTGATCTGCGCGCCGACCACGCCAAGGCGGAGGCGACGGACCGGTAATCTGGCAGGGATGTATCCGCTGCTGTTTCGCGCCGTCCTGTCGCGCTTCGATCCCGAGTTCGCCCACCACGCCGGTATGGCGGTGATCCGCGTCCTCGGGGTGCCGCCGTTCTCGTGGGCGACCCGTGCGATGACCCGCCCGGATCCTTCGCTGCGGGTCGAAGCCCTGGGACTCACGTTCCCCTCGCCGTTCGGTGTCGCGGCCGGGTTCGACAAGAACGCGGTGGGCGTCCGCGGTCTCGCGGCGCTGGGCTTCGGGCACGTCGAGGTCGGCACGATCACGGCCGTCCCGCAGGAGGGGAATCCGAAGCCTCGGCTGTTCCGCCTGGTCCAGGACCGTGCGGTCATCAACCGCATGGGCTTCAACAACCGCGGTGCGGACGCCGCGGCCCGCCGCCTCGCTCGGCTCCGCCGTGGTGCCCCCGATACGGTGATCGGCGTCAACATCGGCAAGAGCCGGGTGGTGGACGTCGAAGACGCCGTCGCGGACTACGTCGCCTCGGCAACGCGGCTGGCGCCGCTCGCCGACTACCTGGCCGTCAACGTCTCGTCTCCGAACACCCCCGGACTGCGGGGGCTGCAGGCGGTGGAGACGCTCGCGCCGCTTCTTCGGGCCGTGCGCGACGCTGCCGGGTCGACCCCGCTGCTCGTGAAGATCGCCCCCGACCTTCCCGATGACGAGATCGAGGCCATCGCGCGTCTCGCGGTGGAGGAGGGCCTCGCGGGCATCATCGCGCACAACACGACGGTCAGTCGCGACGGCTTGCGCACCGACCCGGCCGTGGTCGAAGCGGCCGGAGCGGGAGGACTCTCCGGCGCACCGCTCAAACGACGATCCCTGGAGGTCCTTCGCGTGGTCCGTTCCGCGGTCCCGGACGACTTCTGCGTGATCGCGGTGGGCGGCGTGGAGACCGCTTCGGACGTGCAGGCGCGTCTGGATGCGGGGGCCACCCTTGTGCAGGGCTACACCGCTTTCCTCTACCGCGGTCCGTTTTGGGGCCGCGAGATCAATCGAGGACTGGTCAGTCGGGGTACTGTCCGCGCTTGACCTGAGGCTTCGGCAGACGCATGAAGCGCATCTGCAGCGCGCGCATGCCGGCGTACCAACCGAGGCCCTTCTCGACGCGGTCCTTGCCGAACTTCGCCGCTGCCTTGCGCTTCACGCGCATGCCCAGCAGGATCATGCCGCCGATCGCGATGACCAGGTAGGCCATCATGAACAGGTACGCGTAGAACGAGATCATCATGTTGGTCGGCAGCAGCGAAGCGAGGATCACGAGCACCATCACGCCCATGACGAACTCCGCGGGGTGCCAGCCGGCGTCGACGTAGTCGCGCACCCACCGACGCTGCGGTCCCTTGTCGCGGGCAGGGAGATACTTCTCCTCACCAGCGGCCATGCCGGCCTGCGCCTTCGCGCGACGCTCGTTGAGCTCGGCGCGAGCCGCGGCCTTCGCCTCCTTGGTGTTCGCGACGAGGGGCCGGCGGCGGGCGGCCTCCTGCTCGGCGCGGGTCGGCGTCGCGCGTCCCTTGCCGACGGCAGGCGTCTGGGGGGCGTCGTCGTTCGTCGAAGGGGAGGCGGGGGTAGTGGCCACGAGGTTCCTCGGTTCGCTGGGGTGGGTCGCCTTAAGATTACTCGCATGACCTCACCTGCACTTCCCAGCGAGTCCGACGCCGCCGTCCTCGAAGCCGTCGCGACCGGCATCCCCTCCGCGCTGTCGGACCTGGGGAACCTCGTGCGCATCCCCGGAATGGCCTGGCCGGCTTTCGATCAGACTCAGCTGGAGCGCAGCGCGGACGCCGTCGCCACCCTCGCGCGGGGCACCGGCGTCTTCGACGAGGTGCGGGTGCTCCGCGCCGACATCCCGGGCACCGACGAGCAGGGACAGCCCGCGGTCCTCGCGACCCGGGCGGCGCGCAACGGCAAGCCGACCATCCTCCTCTACGCGCACCACGACGTGCAGCCTCCAGGAGACGACGCGCTCTGGGAGACCCCGCCCTTCGAGCCGACCGTCCGCGACGGGCGTCTCTATGGTCGTGGAGCCGCGGACGACAAGGCCGGCATCATGGCCCACATCGGCGCGATCCGGGCGGTCGCCGAGGTGCTCGGCGACGACCTCGACTTGGGCATCGCGATGTTCGTCGAGGGGGAGGAGGAGTACGGCTCCCGCTCCTTCGCGCAGTTCCTGTCCGACAACAAGGAGGCTCTGCGGGCCGACGCGATCGTCGTCGCGGACTCGGGCAACTGGGACTCCGTCACTCCCGGCCTCACGGTCTCTCTGCGCGGCAACGCACGCTTCACCATGACCGTGCGCACGCTGGACCACGCTTCCCACTCCGGGATGTTCGGCGGGGCGGTTCCCGACGCCATGATGGCGACCGTCCGGCTCCTCTCCACACTGTGGAACGAGGATGGTTCCGTCGCGGTGGAGGGCATGAGCGCTCGGGATGCCGAGACCCCTGAATACACAGAGGAGACGCTGCGGGACGAGGCCGGCCTCCTCCCGGGGACGACACCCATCGGTGACGGAACCATCCTCAGCCGCATCTGGAACAAGCCATCCGTCACGGTCATCGGCATCGACGCGACGAGCGTCGCCGCGGCCTCCAACACCCTGCTCCCCGAGGTGACCGTCGTGATCAGCGCGCGGGTCGCGCCGGGGCAGTCCGGGCAGGACGCCTACGACGCGTTGGAGCGGCACCTCCGTGCACATGCGCCGTTCGGCGCCGAGCTGAGCTTCACCGACGTCGACCTCGGCAACCCCTTCCTCGTCGACACGAGCGGGTGGGCCGTCGAGCTCACCAGGCAGGCCATGCGCGACGGCTACGGGGTGGCGCCGGTCGACCTCGGCGTCGGCGGATCGATCCCGTTCATCGCCGACCTCGTGCGGGAGTTCCCCGAGGCGCAGATCCTCGTGACCGGAGTGGAGGATCCACACTCCCGTGCGCACAGCCCCAACGAGTCCCTGCACCTCGACACCTTCCGACACGCCGTTGCCACCGAGGCGCTGATGCTGGCGCGCATGAACGCGCGGGAGATCTGAGCCGTCCGTCCGTAGCGGCGTTAGAATCGACGGAGAGCCCGTACCCGGCCCGTCACGAGGAGCGACATGAGCGACACCATCCTGTCCGCAGAGACCACCCGCGCACACGGCGTCAGCCTGACGGACGCCGCCGCCACGAAGGTGAAGAACCTCCTGGAGCAGGAGGGACGCGACGACCTGCGCCTGCGCGTGGCCGTGCAGCCCGGCGGTTGCTCGGGGCTGATCTATCAGCTCTATTTCGACGAGCGCTTCCTGGAGGGCGACGAGACGGTCGACTTCGACGGAGTCGAGGTCATCGTCGACAACATGAGCGTTCCGTACCTCGACGGGGCCTCCATCGACTTCAAGGACACCATCTCGGAGCAGGGCTTCACGATCGACAACCCGAACGCGGCCGGCAGCTGCGCCTGTGGCGACAGCTTCCACTGATCCCTCCTTCCTGCGAACGGCCGCCGTCACCCGTGTGACGGCGGCCGTTCCGCGTCTCAACCTGCATGGTTGGCATGAATCAGGTGTGAGGTTGCTCTAGACTTGAACATGCCTTGTCCGCGATCTGAAAGGTGCATCGTGCCCTCGAAACGCCGCCTTCGTTGGGCCGCACTCCCTGTGGGAGTTGTGGCAGCTGTGGCTCTGGCGGGATGTACTCCCACCGAGCTCAACGGCTTTCTTCCGGGCTTCGTGGACGGTGGTCCGGCAGCAACCAACCAGACGGAGCGCGTGTCGTCCCTCTGGGTGAACTCCTGGATCGTGCTCCTCGCGGTCGGCGTCATCACCTGGAGCCTCATGGCCTGGGCTGCGATCGCATACCGCCGTCGCAAGGGCCAGACCGGCCTGCCGGTCCAGATGCGCTACAACATGCCGATCGAGATCTTCTACACGATCGTGCCGCTCATCCTCGTGCTGGGCATGTTCTTCTTCACCGCTCGCGACCAGAGCGAGATCGAGACGAAGTGGGACGACCCCGACGTCGAGATCACCGCGATCGCCAAGCAGTGGGCGTGGGACTTCCAGTACAACGGTGAGACCGAAGAGGACACCGTCTGGACGATGGGCATCCAGGCCCAGCCCGACGCGGAGGGCAACATCGACCAGGCCGAGCTGCCGACTCTGGTGCTCCCGGTCGACCAGAAGGTCACCATCAACCTGCAGTCCCGCGACGTCATCCACTCCTTCTGGATCATCGACTTCCTCTACAAGAAGGACATGTTCATCGGGAAGGACAATTCCTGGTCCTTCATCCCCACCCGTGAGGGCGAGTACGCCGGCAAGTGTGCCGAACTCTGCGGCGAGTACCACTCGATGATGCTCTTCAACGTGAAGGTCGTCTCGCAGGACGAGTACGACGCCTACCTCGAGTCGCTCGAGGAAGAGGGCAACACGGGCGACATCACCGACGCGTACGACCGTCTCTCGAACCTCCCCGGCACCTCCGGGAAGACCGACACCGAGGAAGGAGAGGAGTAAGCCATGTCGACCACTGAAGCTCCTCGCACCGACGAGGCACCTCGCTCCCGTCCCACCACCCTGCCTGCGCGCCAGGCCGCTCTGATGAGCTCCTCGCGCGTCGAGCAGAAGGGCAACATCGTCGTCAAGTGGATCACCTCCACCGACCACAAGACGATCGGGTACATGTACCTCATCGCCTCGGTGATGTTCTTCCTCCTCGGCGGCGTGATGGCGCTGGTGATCCGTGCGGAGCTGTTCGCGCCGGGGATGCAGATCGTGCCGACGAAGGAGCAGTACAACCAGCTGTTCACCATGCACGGCACGATCATGCTGCTGATGTTCGCGACGCCGCTGTTCGCGGGCTTCGCGAACGCGATCCTGCCGTTGCAGATCGGGGCTCCCGACGTCGCCTTCCCGCGTCTGAACGCCTTCGCCTTCTGGCTGTTCCTCTTCGGCTCGACCATCGCGGTCGCCGGCTTCCTCACCCCGCAGGGCGCCGCGTCCTTCGGCTGGTTCGCCTATCAGCCGCTGGCCAACGCGTCGTTCTCGCCGGGCGCCGGTGGGAACCTGTGGATGCTCGGGCTCGGGATCTCGGGCTTCGGAACCATCCTTGGTGCCGTCAACTTCATCACGACGATCATCACCATGCGTGCGCCCGGTATGACGATGTGGCGCATGCCCATCTTCAGCTGGAACACGCTCATCACGAGCCTGCTGATCCTGATGGCCTTCCCGGTCCTCGCCGCGGCGATCTTCGCCGCCGCCGCCGACCGCGTGCTCGGGGCACACATCTACGACCCGGCCAACGGCGGTGTGTTGCTCTGGCAGCACCTGTTCTGGTTCTTCGGTCACCCTGAGGTGTACATCATCGCGCTGCCGTTCTTCGGCATCGTCTCGGAGATCTTCCCGGTGTTCAGCCGGAAGCCGATCTTCGGGTACAAGACGCTGGTCTACGCGACGATCGCGATCGCGGCCCTGTCCGTCGCCGTGTGGGCGCACCACATGTACGTCACGGGCTCCGTGCTGCTGCCGTTCTTCGCCCTGATGACCATGCTCATCGCGGTGCCGACGGGTGTGAAGATCTTCAACTGGATCGGGACGCTCTGGCGCGGTTCGGTGACGTTCGAGACGCCCATGGTGTTCTCGCTCGGCTTCCTCGTGTCGTTCGTCTTCGGTGGCCTCACCGGTGTGATCCTCGCGGCCCCGCCGCTGGACTTCCACCTGAGCGACTCGTACTTCGTCGTGGCGCACTTCCACTACGTCGTGTTCGGTACCGTCGTGTTCGCGATGTTCGCCGGGTTCTACTTCTGGTGGCCGAAGTGGACGGGTCGCATGCTCAACGAGCGTCTCGGCTACGTGCACTTCTGGATGCTGTTCGTCGGCTTCCACATGACCTTCCTCATCCAGCACTGGCTCGGTGTCGACGGCATGGTGCGTCGTTACGCGGACTACTCCGCCGCGGACGGCTGGACGTGGCAGAACCAGGTGTCCACGATCGGTGCCATCATCCTCGGCGCCTCGATGCTGCCGTTCTTCCTGAACGTCTGGATCACCGCCCGCAAGGCGCCCAAGGTGACCGTGAACGACCCGTGGGGGTACGGCGCTTCGCTCGAGTGGGCGACGTCGTGCCCGCCGCCGCGGCACAACTTCACGTCGATCCCCCGCATCCGCAGCGAGCGTCCCGCGTTCGACCTGAATCACCCGGAGGCCGCGGAGTTCGCGACCACCGCGCCCGGCGAGCGAGAGGGCCACTGAGTCATGCGCGACAACGTCATCATCTGGTGGGTCCTGACCGCGTTCTTCGCCCTCGTCGGCGTCGTCTACACCGGCTGGAACATCCTGGCGCACCCCGGACTGCCTCTCGTGAACCAGATCGAGTGGGTCGGCACGGTCGCCCTGTTCTTCTCCGCCTTCATGGGCGCCATGGTCGCGTTCTACCTCGACCGGACGCACAAGGCCCAGAACGGTGAACTGCCCGAGGACATCCTCACGTCGGACATCGACGACGGTGACCCCGAGCTCGGCGAGTTCAGCCCGTGGTCCTGGTGGCCGCTGGTCCTCGCGGCTTCGGCCGGCGTGTTCGTCGTCGGCCTGGCGGTCGGCCACTTCCTCCTTCCGATCGGTCTCGCCATCTTCGTGGTCGCGATCGTCGGCTGGGTCTACGAGTACTACCGCGGCAACTTCGCCCGCTGAGCATCGTCCACGATGAAGGCCCCCGGAGAACCCGGGGGCCTTCATCGTTCCTGCGTTCTCCTCACACGCGCGTGCGGATGCGGGGGATCCCGGTCAGCGGGTCGACGGGACGGTGGTGGACACCGTCGGCGTCCTCGACCGGGTATCCCTCCCGAGCCCAGTACTCGAAGCCGCCGATCATCTCCTGCACACGGTAGCCGAGGCGCGCGAACTGGAGCGCCCCGCGGACGCCCCCGTTGCACCCGGGACTCCAGCAGTAGACGACAACCTCGGCGTCCGCCGGGATCTCGCTCGGCGCGCGGGTGGCGATCTCGCTGTGAGGCATGTGAAGCGCCCCGGCCACGCGACCCTGGGCGAAGGCCTCCGCCGAGCGGACGTCCACCACCACGAGCGCTCGTCCGGCAGCACGGTCCGCGTGCACGTCACTGGGGTCGGTCTCGTAGGCAAGGCGGGCGGCGAAGTAGTCGGCGCGATCGATCATGAGCCCAGACTAGAGAGCGCAGGGCGTCGGTGACCGAGGGATACCGTCGTGCGTCGTATGAATCCTGCCGTCGAGCCTGTCAGAGCACGGCGGTCATCTGGATGCGTCGCCCGTGGCGGGTCAAGCCCAGGCGCTGCTCGACGGTGACGAGCTCCCGGAGGAAGGCGGTGTCCGGAGTGGACTCCACGAAACCGCAGCCGGCGTAGAAGGGGGCGTTCCAGGGCACGTCCGCGTACGTCCGCAGCGTGAGGTGCGTATGGCCCCGGCGACGGGATTCACCCTGGGCGGCGACGACGAGGGCGCGTCCGATTCCACGGCGTCCGTAGGCGGGATGCACGGACAGCTGTTCCAGGTGGGCGTACCCGGGTCCCTCAAGGACCTGCGCGAATCCGACTGGCACTTCTTCGACCCCGCTGGGAGCCTCCGCCGTGGGGGAGACGGTGGCGACCAGGACGAACCCTCCGGCGTTCCGGCGGTCGTCCTCCGTCGACGGCGGGGGCCAGTCCTCGGCGCTGAATCGATCCGTCAGCAGGCGGTCGGCCGCGCGCTCGATCTCTTCCAGGGCGGCATGGTCCTGATCCGTCGCACTTCGGATGACGACGCTCATGCGCGGCCCGAGGGCAGGGCAGCGACCGCCTCGATCTCGACGAGTTGGTCGTCGTACCCGAGCACGGTGACCCCGAGCAGGGTGCTGGGCGCATCGTGAGCCCCGAACGCCGCATGGACGACCTCCCAGGCTGTCACGAGGTCCCGCTGCGCGGAGGAGGCCACCAGGACCCGTGTGCTGATGACATCCGTCAGGGCGGCGCCGGCGGCCGTGAGCGCCTGTTGCAGCGTCTCGACGCACCGCGCGGCCTGTGCGGCGTAGTCGCCGGGGGCGATGGTCGTCCCGTCCTCCTTGAGCGGGCAGGCTCCGGCGAGGAAGACCAGACGGGAATCCGCAGGCGCGGTGGCGGCGTAGGCGTAGGGAGCGTCGGCGAGCTGGGGAGCGCGGAGCAGGCGAACGACCGAAGACATGACACGATCCTCTCATCCGGTGATGACGACGAAGGCCCCGTCCGAGCGGACGGGGCCTTCGATGGGGGAGCGACGATTACTCGTCGTCCTCCGACTTCTTCCTGCGAGGCTTCTTGACCGGCTCGGTCGAGATCACCGTGCTCGGCGTGTTCGCCGTCTCGTCGACGTGTGTCTCATCGACCGTCAGCGGGGCGTCCGGGTGTCCTGCACGCTCGTGGGCGCCCTGGATCTCGGCGGCCTCCGCCGCGTCGTTGCCCGCCGTGACGTGGTGCTGGTGTGCGTCCGCGGCGTCGATGTCGGCCTGTGTGAGCGGGGCGAGACGGTCTTCGAAGAACCAGCGCGACATCGCCGAGCGGAGGTTCTCCGTCCACGGGATTCGGCCCTTGGCGTTCGGGCGCACCACGAGGGGCTCGTAGCCGTCGACGTCGATGAGCTTCCAGCGGTCGTAGGCGTCGACCGGCTGGTGCACCTCGATGAACTCGCCGCCGGGGAGGCGGACGATGCGCCCGGACTCGAAGCCGTGGAGGACGATCTCACGGTCCTTCTTCTGAAGTGCGATACAGATGCGCTTCGTGACGAAGTAGCCGATGATCGGCCCGAGGAACAGCAGCGCCTGCAGCGTGTGGATGACGCCTTCCATGGTGAGCATGAAGTGCGTCGCGATGAGGTCGGACGACGCCGCCGCCCACAGGACTGCGTAGAAGATGACGCCGGCGACGCCGATCGCCGTGCGCGTGGCCGCGTTGCGCGGACGCTGGGCGATGTGGTGCTCGCGCTTGTCGCCGGTGACCCACGCCTCGATGAACGGGTAGATCGCGACGATGACGATGAACAGACCGAGGACCGCCACCGGAGCCAGGATGCCGAACGACCAGGTGTGGTCGAGGAACACGATGTCCCAGTTCGACGGCGCGAGACGGAGCGCGCCGTCCGCGAAGCCGATGTACCAGTCGGGCTGCGTACCCGCGGACACGGGGGAGGGGTCGTACGGTCCGTAGTTCCAGATCGGGTTGATCTGGAAGAACGTCGCGATCAGCACGATGGTGCCGAAGACGATGAACAGGTAGCCGCCCATCTTGGACATGTAGACCGGCATCATCGGGTAGCCCACGACGTTGTCGTTCGTGCGGCCGGGACCGGCGAACTGCGTGTGCTTGTTGATGATCATGAGCATCAGGTGAACCGCGATGAAGGCGATCACCAGCATCGGGAGCAGCAGGATGTGCAGGGTGTACAGGCGTCCGACGATGTCGGTACCGGGGAACTCGCCGCCGAAGAGGAGGAACGAGGTCCAGGTGCCGATCAGCGGAAGGCCCTTGATCATGCCGTCGATGATGCGGAGGCCGTTGCCCGAGAGCAGGTCATCGGGCAGCGAGTAGCCGGTGAAGCCCTCGGCCATCGCGAGGATGAACAGGACGAAGCCGATCACCCAGTTCAACTCACGCGGCTTGCGGAACGCGCCCGTGAAGAACACGCGCAGCATGTGCACACCGATGCCGGCGATGAAGACCAGCGCCGCCCAGTGGTGGATCTGGCGGACCAGGAGACCACCGCGGAGGTCGAACGAGATGTGCAGCGTCGACTCGAGAGCCGACGACATCGCGATGCCGCGCATCGGGGCGTAGGCGCCGGTGTAGTGGGTCTCCACCATCGACGCTTGGAAGAAGAACGTCAGGAAGGTTCCGGAGAGGAACACGACGACGAAGCTCCACAGCGCGATCTCACCGAGCATGAACGACCAGTGGTCGGGGAAGATCTTGCGGCCGAGCTCCTTGACGAAGCCCGAGAGGCTCGTGCGCTCGTCGATGTAGTTCGACGCGGCGCCGACGAAGCGGCCGCCGAGAGGCGCCTTGGTGTCCTTCTCGTCCTTGGACAGCGTTGCGGTGCTCAATGGCGCTCCCAGAAGCTCGGGCCGACGGGTTCGGTGAAGTCGCTGCGCGCGATGAGGTAACCCTCGTCGTCCACGGTGATGGGCAGCTGAGGCAGCGGCCGAGCGGCCGGGCCGAAGATGACCTTCGCGTGGTCCGTGACGTCGAACTGCGACTGGTGGCACGGGCACAGCAGGTGGTGGGTCTGCTGCTCGTACAGCGCGACGGGGCAGCCGACGTGGGTGCAGACCTTGGAGTAGGCGACGATGCCGTCATAGGACCAGTCCTTGCGGTCCTCGGCCTCGATGAGCTGCTCGGGGCGGAGGCGCATCATCAGGACGATGGCCTTGGCCTTCTCCTCGAGGTAACCCTCGTCGTGGCCGAGCTCCGCGAGGTCCTCCGGGATCACGTGGAACGCGGAGCCGAGCGTGACGTCCGCGGCGCGGATCGGCGTGCCGTCGGGGTCGCGCACCAGGCGCATGCCCTCGTCCCACATGGTGTGCTTCAGCAGCGCGACCGGGTCGCCCTTGGTGGGGTCGTCCGGCGTCGAGTGCGGGGCGAGGCCACGGAACAGCGTCACACCGGGGATGATCGACGCGACGATCGCTGCGAACAGCGAGTTGCGGATCATGGTGCGGCGACCGAAGCCGGACTCCTCGTTGGCGTCGGCGAAGGCCTTGATGGCCGCCTCACGCGTCGAGTCTTTGCCCCGGGTGGGGTGGCGCAGCTCGACGTGCTCCTTGTCGGACATGAGCGCCTTCGACCAGTGGATGGCGCCGATGCCCAGTGCCAGCAGCGCCAAGGCGATGCCGAGACCGATGAAGAGGTTGTTCTGACGGATGTCGATGAGAGCGCCGCTCTCGATCGGGAACAACATGTAGGCGGCGACCGCCCAGATGCTGCCGGCGAGCGACAGGTAGAACAGCGTGTAGACGGTGCGGACGGCGGCCTTCTCGGCTCGCGGGTCCTTGTCGGTCATCCGCTCGCGGTGCGGCGGAAGACCGGGGTTCTGCACGGGATCGCTGACTGCGACACCCAGCCCCGGAGAGGGCTGGTAGGCCCTGTCAAGAGCCTGCGAGTCGTCGTCGTGTGCCATGGTGCTCCTCGTACGTTCCTCTTCGATGAATAAGCGTCAGTTGGACTTCGCCGTGATCCACACGGTGATGGCGACCAGAGCGCCGATACCGAAGATCCACACGAACAGGCCCTCGGAGACCGGTCCCAGCGAGCCGAGGGAGAAGCCGCCGATCTGAACGGACTGCTGCTGGAAGAGCAGAGCCGAGATGATGTCGCGCTTGTCCTCGTCGGACAGGTTCATGTCCCCGAAGACCGGCATGTTCTGCGGGCCGGTGACCATGGCGGCGTAGATGTGCAGCGCGCTGGTCTCCGTGATCGCCGGAGCGTACTTGCCCTCGGTCAGCGCGCCACCGGCGGCGGCCACGTTGTGGCACATCGCGCAGTTCACGCGGAAGAGCTCGGCGCCATGGGCCACGTCGCCCTCACCGTCGAGGATCTCCTCAGCGGGGAAGGTCGGGCCGGGGGCCTCGGACTGGACGTAGGCCGCCATCGCGAGGATCTGCTCCTCGGTGAACTGCGGCTCCTTCTGCGGCGCCTGGGGGCCCTGCATCTGCAGCGGCATACGACCGGTCGAGACCTGGAACTCCACTGCCAGCTCGCCGACGCCGTAGAGGCTCGGACCGTTGGGGGTGCCCTCCAGGTCGAGGCCGTGGCAGGTGGCGCAGTTGGCCTGGAACAGCTTCTCGCCGTCCTCGACCGTCAGCTGCGTCGATGCCGTGGGGGCGTCGTTGGCGGCGAATGCCGCGGTCGCGCCCGCGTACACCGCGCCGGTGATCATGAGGCCCGCTCCGATGAGCGCGGCCGCCGCCAGTGGGCTGCGACGACCGCTCGAACGGCGCTTCTTCTCTCGTGCCATCTCGGGGATCAGCTCCGCTCTTATTTCAGGAAGTAGATAACGAAGAACAGCACGATCCAGACGACGTCGACGAAGTGCCAGTAGTAGGACACCACGATCGAGGAAGTCGCCTCCTTGTGCCGGAAGTTCTTGACGGCGTAGGCGCGTCCGATCACGAGGAGGAACGCGACGAGACCACCCGTGACGTGGAGGGCGTGGAAGCCGGTGGTCAGGTAGAACGCCGAGGCGTACGAGTCAGCCTGGATGGGCATGCCCTCTGCGACGAGCTGTGCGTACTCCCACACCTGACCGGACACGAAGATCGCGCCGAGGGCGAAGGTGAGGAAGAACCACTCGACCATGCCCCAGCCGAACAGGCGACGGCGGCCGGCGCCGTTCTTCTGTCCCTTACCGATCTTGTAGGGCTGCAGGTCCTCTGCCGCGAACACACCCATCTGGCAGGTGAACGAGGAGAGCACGAGGATCGCCGTGTTCACTGCCGCGAACGGCACGTTCAGCAGGTCAGTACGGTCGGCCCACAGCTCGGGGGAGGTGCTGCGGAGGGTGAAGTAGATCGCGAAGAGTCCCGCGAAGAACATCACCTCGCTGCCGAGCCACACAATGGTGCCGACAGCTACCGGGTTGGGCCGCTTGATGGTTCTCGCCGCCGGGGCATACGTCGCTGAGGTCGTCACCCCTCCATTATGGCCGATCCGCGGGCGTGATTCTTGCACCCGGGACCCTCGATTCACCCGTCGATGACTTAGGGGACCCTAAGAAATCACTGCGAATCCCCGGTGAATACGCGGGAAACGTCTCTCTCCCGCGACCTGCGCGCCCGCCCGGATCGCACTGCACGTTTTCTCTGCGCCGATAGGATCGCACACATGGCTGATTCACTGACCTGGTCCGACGTGCTCACCTCCCTTCTGGAGCGCCGCGACCTCAGCGTCTGGGAGTCCACGTGGGCCATGCGGCAGATCATGCAGGGAGGCGTCTCGGAAGCGCAGCTCGCGGGATTCCTCGTCGCGCTCCGCGCGAAAGGCGAGACGATCGACGAGATCGTCGGCTTCCGCGACGCGATCCTGGAGGCGGCCGTCCCGCTCCCCGTCTCCCCGAACGTCCTGGACATCGTCGGAACGGGCGGTGATCGGGTGGGCACCGTGAACGTCTCCACGACGGCAGCGGTCATCATCGGTGCCACCGGCATCCCCGTGGTCAAGCACGGTAATCGTGCGGCGAGTTCGGCCTCCGGCTCCTCCGACGTCCTCGGTGCGCTCGGGTTGGAGCTCTCGCTCGACCCGTCCGCCGTGGCATCGATCCTCGACCGCACCGGCATCACGTTCGCCTGGGCGGGCGCATTCCACCCGGGGTTCAAGCACGCGGGGGCCGTCCGCTCGCAGCTCGGAGTGCCCACCGTGTTCAACATGCTCGGCCCGCTCTGCAATCCGGCGCGCGCGGAGGCGAACGCGGTGGGCGTCGCGCAGATGGAGCGGGTGCCGCTGATCACGGGTGTCTTCCGCACCCGCGGCGCGACCGCGCTGGTCTTCCGAGGGGACGACGGCCTCGATGAGCTCACGACCACCGGTCACAGTCGCATCTGGGAGGTGACCCGCGGAGACATCCACGAGCATGACCTGGACCCGCGGGACCTGGGCATCCCTCTCGCCGACCTCTCCGACCTCATCGGCGGGTCCCCCGCCCACAACGCGGAGGTTCTCCGCCGCACGCTCGCGGGGGAGCAGGGCCCTGTGCGGGACATCGTCCTCCTCAATGCCGCCGCCGGGATCGTGGCGTTCGAGCTGTCCCAGGACGCGACCCAGGTTCAGCGGCCGATCCTCGAACGCCTCCGCGATGCCCTCGCGCTGGCGTCCGCGGCGGTGGACGACGGCCGCGCCCTGGCGAAGCTGGATCAGTGGATCGGAGTGAGCCGCGAGCTCGCGGCTCCTCGGGGCTGATGATGGACCCGGTCGCTGCGCTGCTCGAGATCGCCTCCCTCCTGGAGCGCGAGCGGGCGTCGCGGTATCGCGCCAAGGCGTTCCGCCAGGCTGCGGCGACCTTCCAAGACCTTCCGCCGGACGTGCAGGAGGACCCCACGCGTCTTCGCGCGGCCAAGGGCATCGGTGAGTCGACGTTCGCCGTGATCAGGCAGGCTCAGGCCGGGGAGGTGCCGGAGTATCTGATCGAATTGCGCGGCGACGTCGAGCCCGAACGCGTCTCGGCGCTCCGAGGCAAACTCCGGGGCGACCTGCACGCCCACACCGAGTGGTCGGACGGGACGACCTCGATCGAGGTCATGGCTGCCGCTGCTCGCGCTCAGGGGCACGAGTACCAAGCCATCACGGATCACTCGCCGCGGCTCCGCGTGGCACGTGGCCTCTCGGCGGAGCGGCTTCGCGCGCAGATACCGCAGGTACGAGCGCAGTCAGGCGACGGGTTCACGCTGCTTGCCGGCATCGAGGTGGACATCCTCGAGGACGGCGCCCTCGACCAGGAGGACGCGCTGTTGGCGGAGCTGGACGTGGTGGTGGCGTCCGTGCATTCCAAACTCCGCATGGACGGACGTGCGATGACGAAGCGGATGATCGCGGCGGTGTCACACCCCCGCGTCAACGTCCTCGGGCACTGCACGGGCCGGCTCGTGCAGGGAGAACGAGGTACGCGGCCGGCATCCGCGTTCGATGCGGAGGCCGTGTTCGCCGCCTGTGCGGAGAATGGCGTCGCCGTCGAGATCAACTCCCGTCCGGAGCGTCAGGACCCTCCGGACGAGCTCATCGCGATCGCGCTCGAAGCGGGGTGCCTCTTCTCCATCGACTCCGACGCGCATGCTCCAGGGCAACTCTCGCTTCTTGACCACGGCGCGGAGCGCGCCGAGCGGGCCGGTGTGCCCGCATCGCGCATCGTCACGACGTGGAGTCTGTCCCGGCTGCTGTCCTGGGCGGCATGAGTTCGGGCGTTCTCACCCGTCCGTGATCGATCGCGCCGCCTCATCGATCGCGGTGACCGCGCGTGCCATCGAGCTGCCGAGGTTCCAGCGTTCGGCGAGGCTCGTCGCCGCTTCTGCCTGCTCCGGGCTCAGCGTGTGCAGGGCGACGCCCGGGGCGGTGATCGGGAGCGACGTCGCGACGGCGACGACGGTCGGCGCGACGTCGAGGTAGGCCTGCGCGTCGAGGATCTTCGCGCGGATGCCTGCGCTCATCCCTTCGCCCGCTGCGGCGGCCTCCCGGATTCCGGTGAGATCCCCGTGCTTCTGGAGGAGGGTGGCCGCGGTCTTCTCGCCGATCCCGGTGACGCCGGGAAGCCCGTCCGAGGCGTCACCGCGCATCGTCGCGAAATCGGCATACTGCGTCGGGAGGACTCCGTACTTGGTCACGACGGTGGCATCCGTGACGATCTCGAGATTGCTCATGCCGCGCGCCGTGTAGATGACCCGGACGTCGGAGGCGTCGTCGACGAGCTGGAAGAGGTCGCGGTCTCCTGTGACGATGTCCACCGGCATCGACGCATTCGTCGCGAGGGTGCCGATCACGTCGTCGGCCTCGCGCTCGGCGACACCGACGATCGGGATGCCGATCGCGGCGAGAGATTCCCGAATCAACGGGATCTGTGCCTCCAGCGGGTCGGGCACCTCCTCGACGTCGGGCGCGTCGGCGACGACCTCCACCACGCGGTGGGTCTTGTAACTCGGGATGAGGTCCACACGCCACTGCGGACGCCAGTCGTCATCCCAGCAGGCGACGACGTGCGTCGGCCGGTACGTCGTCACGAGCTTGGCGATCATGTCCAGCAGGCCGCGCGCGGCGTTGATGGGCGAGCCGTCGGGGGCAGTCACCTTGTCGGGAACGCCGTAGAACGCCCGGAAGTAGAGGCTGGCGGTGTCGAGCAGCATGAGACGGTCGGCGCGGGTCATGGACTCAGGGTAGGACGTGTCGGAACGGCTGCTCAGCAGCCGGGGGCCGCGGGTCGCTCGACGCAGGTGCGCGCGACGAGTGCTGTGGTGGCTTCGTAGATGCGGATCTGCCGGGGAGCCCCGTCGACCGCCAGCTCGCCCGCCACCGAGAACCACCCTCCGCCGACGTCGACCTCCGCCGTGTAGTGGACGGTCGTCCGGGTCGTGTAGCTGCCGCGCTCCGTGTAGGTGTGACTCGTTGGCGTCGGCGTGAACGAGGCCTGGCCGAGAGCCGACCAGGTGCGACCACCGTCTGCGGAGGTCGCCGAGGTGCCGTCGCCGTGGTCGAACGTCACCCGCACGGGCGTGAAGCGGACGGCGACCGGGCGGCCGAGAAGAGTGCCGGTGCGAGTGTGCGCGGACACCGCGGCGACGAAGTTCGTCGGCTTGCCGACGACGCCGACGTTGCCGGGTTCCGCCGTCGTCGTCACCGGCGCGGGGGAGAACTGTGCGAGATCCTCGATCGTGACGGGCCGCCCTGACTCGTCCTCCGTCACGCGCACCGCGTACATCCCACAGGATCGCTGCAGGACGGTGTCCGTCTTGCACGCCTTGTTGTCTTGTTCCGGGGTGGGATCCTGATCCACTCGATCGTCGTTCGGTTGTAGCGGCTGCCGGGCCGCCGTCCCTTGGACGACTAGCGACTGGCTGGTGTTCGTGGCCCAAACGTCCTCGACACCGGCTTGGGATGAGCCCGGGCCGTCTGCGCTGGACGAGATTGGGAGCGCGAGAACTGCGGCCAAAATAGTCCCTGCTATCCGCATGTCAGGTCACCCGCAGCAGTCGTGGAAGCAATCGCCAGGCCTGTGCTGGTCGCCGCGCTCGGAGCCATTTGAATCTGAATGGGTTGTCGGTCAGGGCGATCGGAGCCGACAACGTTCCCGTCCGCGTCTCTTAGGGTCACCGCCGAGACATCTAGGCAGAGGTGGGATATGAGGGACTCACCGTCGTAGGAGATGGGGGTGAAATTGTCGAACGTGGTAGTGCCGGTGCGGGTCCACCCCTCGGCGTGGAATCGGGAGAAGTTCTCCTTCGCTGAAGTCAGTGCCTCACCGATCAGCCAGGAGAACAGTGCCTCGAAGGTATCGGGGTCGTGCAGCATTGTCCCGTTCGAAGCTTGGACATAGGCGCGATAGGTGGCCTCGGCGGCGGCGAAGGCCTCTTCCTCGGACTCGAAGACGGGGGAGGGCGTCGGCGAGGGCACCGGCGCGGGCGCGCACGCGCAGAGCGCCGAGGCGCTGAGCGCCAGCAGGGTGAGCAGTCGGAGAGCAATGGGCGAGATCACCGAGCCACCGTATGCGGAATGCGGCGATCGCCGTCGACGTTATCCACAGAGCAGGCGCGAGGTTTCCGTACCCTCACGGCGCGGCATCTTCTGGTAGCCTGAACTGTCACTCGTGGCGTGTACACGCATGCCCAGGTGACGAGCACACCACAATCCACCTGCTGCGATGCACATGTCGGCCGTGCGCGGCCGTGCTCCGCAGCCCGAGTATCCATTCACAAGGACAACCCACTACATGACTACCGCAACGACCGCCCCGGCCACCAAGCAGGTCGCCATCAACGACATCGGATCTGCTGAGGACTTCCTGGCCGCGGTCGAGAAGACCCTGAAGTTCTTCAACGACGGCGACATCATCGAAGGCACGATCGTCAAGATCGACCGCGATGAGGTCCTGCTCGATGTCGGCTACAAGACCGAGGGTGTCATCCCCTCGCGCGAGCTCTCGATCAAGCACGACGTCGACCCCAACGAGGTCGTCGCCGTCGGCGACCAGGTCGAGGCCCTGGTTCTCCAGAAGGAGGACAAGGAAGGCCGCCTGATCCTCTCCAAGAAGCGTGCGCAGTACGAGCGCGCCTGGGGAGACGTCGAGAAGATCAAGGAGAACGACGGCGTCGTCACCGGTACGGTCATCGAGGTCGTCAAGGGTGGACTCATCGTCGACATCGGCCTCCGTGGCTTCCTCCCGGCCTCGCTCATCGAGCTCCGCCGCGTCCGCGACCTCACGCCGTACCTCGGCCAGGAGATCGAGGCGAAGATCCTCGAGCTCGACAAGAACCGCAACAACGTCGTCCTCAGCCGCCGTGCTCTGCTCGAGCAGACCCAGTCGGAGTCGCGCACCACGTTCCTGAACAACCTGCACAAGGGTCAGGTCCGCAAGGGTGTCGTCTCGTCGATCGTCAACTTCGGTGCCTTCGTCGACCTGGGTGGCGTGGACGGCCTCGTGCACGTCTCCGAGCTGTCCTGGAAGCACATCGAGCACGCCTCCGAGGTCGTCGAGGTGGGCCAGGAGGTCACCGTCGAGATCCTCGAGGTCGACCTCGACCGCGAGCGCGTCTCCCTGTCGCTGAAGGCGACGCAGGAGGACCCGTGGCAGGTCTTCGCCCGTACCCACGCAATCGGTCAGGTCACGCCGGGTAAGGTCACCAAGCTCGTCCCGTTCGGTGCGTTCGTGCGCGTCGCAGACGGCATCGAGGGTCTCGTCCACATCTCCGAGCTCTCCAGCAAGCACGTTGAGCTGGCCGAGCAGGTCGTCTCGGTGGGCGAAGAGGTCTTCGTCAAGGTCATCGACATCGACCTCGAGCGTCGCCGCATCTCGCTGTCGCTGAAGCAGGCCAACGAGTCGGTCGACCCCAACGGCACCGAGTTCGACCCGGCGCTGTACGGCATGCTCGCTGAGTACGACGAGAACGGCGAGTACAAGTACCCGGAGGGCTTCGACGCCGAGACCGGTCAGTGGAAGGAAGGCTTCGACGCCCAGCGCGAGGCATGGGAGCAGGAGTACGCTGCGGCCCAGGCTCGCTGGGAGGCGCACAAGGCTCAGGTCGCGAAGGCGGCCGAGGCCGAGGCTGCGGCCGGCGACGACTTCGGCGGCCAGTCCTTCTCGAGCGAGTCGGCAGGCGCCGGCACGCTCGCCGATGACGAGGCGCTCGCGGCTCTGCGCGAGAAGCTCTCGGGCGGCAACTCCTAAGTAACATTCCGAGAAGGGTCGTCACCCCGCCTCACGGCGGGCGTGGCGGCCCTTTTCGCATGCCCCGACAGTGCGGAATCCGCTGCGTGACGGAACGTTACGCGCGCATTCGTAACAAACCCGCCCCTCCGACAGCATGGGCGTATGACCGCTCTCCTGCCTGCTGCGTCGCGCCCCGCTGACGTCCCGACCCTGTCGGGTACCGCGCAGGCGCTGCGGCTCGACGGCATCGAACGCTCGTTCCCCCTCGCGCAGGGACGGCGCGACGTGCTCCGCGGCATCAATCTCGACATCGCGGCCGGAGAGATCGTGGCCGTCGTCGGCCCCTCCGGGTGCGGCAAGTCCACGCTGCTCCGCCTCGTCGGCGGCCTCGACACGCCGACCCGCGGCACCATCCTCCTCGACGGCTCCGGCGTCGCCGACGTCGACGAGCGCACGGCGGTCGCGTTCCAGGAGCCGCGGCTCCTGCCGTGGCGGACCCTCGCACAGAATGTCGAGCTCGGGCTGCCGCGCGGCACCTCGCGGAGTGCCGGACGCGAGCGCGTCCGTGAGCTGCTCCACCTCGTCGGACTGGAGCACGCCGCCGACCAACGTCCCCGCGAGGTCTCCGGCGGCATGGCCCAGCGTGCCTCCCTCGCCCGTGCGCTCGCCCGGAACCCCGGTGTGCTGCTGCTGGACGAGCCGTTCGGGGCGCTCGACGCGCTCACGCGCCTCCGCATGCACGACCTGCTCCTCGAGATCCACGCCGCCGAGCCGACCACCGTGCTGCTGGTGACGCACGACGTGGAGGAGGCCCTCTACCTCGCCGACCGCGTGCTGCTGCTGCGCACCGTCGGCGGAGCGGACGACGCATCGTCGTCCATCGCGCGGACCATCGGCGTCCCCGGCATCCGCCCCCGAGACCGCGCCGATCGCGGTCTCGCCGACCTGCGCGCCGAGCTCCTCGAAGGACTCGGCGTCGACACGCACCACCACACCCCCGAGGAGACCCGATGAGCACCATCACCCGCCGCATCATCCCTGCGATCGCCGTCGCCGGGACGATGATGCTCGTCGCCACCGGCTGCGTCGCCGGTGAGAACGCGAACGCCGACGCTGACTCCGCCGCCGCTCAGAGCGGGGAGTGGTCGGCGGACACGCTGTCGATCGACTTCGCCACCTACAACCCCCTCAGCCTCGTCATCCGCGATCGGGGCATCCTGGAGGACGTCCTCGGGGACGACGTGAAGGTCGAATGGGTGCAGTCCGCCGGCTCGAACAAGGCGAACGAGCTCCTCCGCTCGGGTTCGGTCGACGTGGGCTCGACGGCGGGCTCGGCAGCCCTGCTCGCCCGCGCCAACGGCTCGCCCATCCAGGTGATCGACATCTTCTCGCAGCCCGAGTGGTCGGCGATCGTCGTCGGTCCCGACAGCGACATCACCTCCGTCGAGGATCTCAAGGGCGCCTCGGTCGCCGCCACGAAGGGCACCGACCCGTACTTCTTCCTTCTTCAGGCCCTCGAAGAGAGTGGCCTGTCGCTCGCCGACGTCGAGGTGCAGAACCTCCAGCACGCGGACGGCCGGGCGGCGCTCGACGGCGGCTCCGTCGACGCGTGGGCAGGTCTCGACCCGATCATGGCGGCCGCGGAGCAGGAGTCGGGCGACAAGCTGATCTACCGCAACGTCGACTTCAACACCTACGGCTTCCTCAACGCGACCGAGGACTTCATCGAGAACCACTCCGACCTCGCGCAGGCCGTCGTCGACGCCTATGAAGAGGCGCGCGTCTGGGCGCTCGAGAACCCCGACGAGACGGCGGCGCTGCTCGCCGAAGTGGCCGGTATCGATCTCGACGTCGCGACCACGGTCATCCAGGAGCGGTCGAACCTGGATGTGAGCGGCATCCCTGGCGACGACCAGCTCGCCGTGCTCGAGAAGATCGCCCCGGTGCTCGTGGACTCCGGCGACGTCCAGGGCGGGCAGGCCTCGGTCGACAAGGCACTCTCCACCATCATCAACGACAGCTTCGCGGCGAAGGCGGGCGCGAGCGAGTGAGCGGTCTCGAGCAGAGGGTGATCGTCCCGGCCGATTCGCGGGACGCACTCGAGTTCGCGAAGGGCACCTCCCGGCGAGCGCCCGGCGGGGCCCGCCCTGGTCTGCCGACGGTCGCCCGGATCCTCGGAGGACTCCTCCTCCCGGTCGTCATCCTCGTCGCCTGGCAGATGGTCACCGCGTCTGGCCTCATCGAGCCCTACCGCCTCCCGACGCCCGGGTCGGTCTTCCAGGCCGGGGTGGAGCTCGCGGAGTCCGGGCAGCTCTGGACCCATATCGCCATCTCCGTGCAACGCGTGCTGCTCGGCTTCGCGATCGGCTCGGTCATCGGTCTCGCCGCCGCGGGCGTCGTGGGTCTCTCGCGCTGGGGCGACGTGCTGTTGAGCCCGACGCTCGCCGCCATCCGCGCGGTTCCGTCGCTCGCCTGGGTGCCGCTGCTGATCCTGTGGATGCAGATCGGTGAGGAGTCGAAGGTCACGCTGATCGCGATCGGTGCCTTCTTCCCCGTGTACACGACCGTGGCCTCGGCGCTCCGGCACGTGGACCCGCAGCTCGTCGAGGCGGGACGATCGTTCAGCCTGCACGGATGGTCCCTGTTCCGCACGGTCCAGCTCCCGGCGGTCGTGCCATCCGTCGTCGCGGGCCTGCGGCTCGCCCTTGCCCAGGCCTGGCTGTTCCTCGTCGCCGCCGAGCTGATCGCCTCGTCCATGGGGCTCGGCTTCCTGCTGACCGATTCCCAGAGCACGGGGCGCGTCGACCGCATCCTCCTCTCCATCGTGCTGCTCGCACTGCTCGGCACGATCACCAACGGCGTGCTCGCGCTGCTGGAGAAGTACCTGCTGCGCCGATGGACCTGACGGTGGGGGAGGCGCGCCTGCAGGAGGAGCGGGTCTACCCGCCGTCGGCCGCGTTCCCCGATGCCAATGTCACCGCGGCGGCGTACGCGCGTGCGGCGGCCGATCCTCTCGCATTCTGGGAGGAGGCGGCACGACGCCTGGACTGGGCCGAACCGTGGACGTCGGTGCACGAATGGGAGCCGCCCGTCGACGGTGCGGTGCCCGCCGCGCGATGGTTCCTCGGCGGCCGGGTGAACGTCGCGGTGAACTGTGTCGACCGGCATGTGCTGGCCGGGCGCGGGGACAAGGTCGCCCTGCACTTCGAGGGGGAGCCGGGTGACCGCGTGTCCGTGACCTACGCCGACCTGCAGCGGCGCGTCGCTCAGGCGGCACACGCGCTCGAAGCCCTCGGGGTCGGACCGGGGGACCGCGTAGTGGTCTACCTCCCCGTGCTCGTGGAGACGGTCGTCATCACCCTGGCCTGTGCGCGCATCGGCGCCGTGCATTCGCTCGTGTTCGGCGGGTTCTCGGCGGAGGCCGTGCGGTTCCGCCTGGAGGACACCGGGGCGAAGCTGCTCGTGACCAGCGACGGGCAGTACCGTCGCGGAACGGCGACCGAAGTGAAGTCCGCGGCCGACACCGCTGCGGCCGGCCTGCCGGAGCTCGACCATGTGCTCGTGCTCCGTCGCACCGGTCAGTCCGTCCCGTGGACCGAGGGCCGCGATGTGTGGTGGCACGACGTCGTCGACACGGCTCCGGACGAGCACCGGGCCGAGGCCTTCGATGCCGAGCACCCGCTGTTCATCATCTACACCTCCGGTACGACAGGGAAGCCCAAGGGACTCGTCCACACGTCCGGCGGCTACCTGACCCACGCGAGCTGGGCGCACTGGGCGCATTTCGACGCCAAACCAGACGACGTCCACTGGTGTACGGCCGACCTCGCCTGGGTCACCGCGCACACGTACGAGATCTACGGACCGCTGTCGAACGGGCTGACCCAGGTCATCTACGAGGGCACGCCAGACACCCCGCACCGCGAACGACACCTGGAGATCATCGAGCGCTACGGCGTCACCGTGTACTACACGGCTCCGACGCTCATCCGCACCTTCATGACGTGGTTCGGCGACGAGCTGCCGAGCGGACACGATCTCTCGTCCCTCCGACTGCTCGGCACGGTCGGTGAGGCGATCAACCCGGAAGCCTGGGTCTGGTTCCGCCGGACCTTCGGGCGGGACGAACTCCCCGTCATCGACACATGGTGGCAGTCGGAGACCGGCGCGGCGATGATCGCCCCCTTGCCCGGCGTGACACCGCTGAAGCCGGGCTCGGCGTCCCTCCCGCTCCCCGGCATCGACGTCGCGGTGGTCGACGAGAACGGCGACGAGGTCGGGCCGGGTCAGTCGGGGACGCTGGTAGTCCGGCGGCCGTGGCCCGGCATGGCGAGGACCGTGTGGGGGAACCCGGGCCGGTACCGTGAGGCGTACTGGTCCGCCTATGCCGGGAAGGGACCGCACGGCGGCTACTACGTCGCCGGCGACGGGGCGACGAGAGATGCCGACGGGTTCATCTGGATTCTGGGGCGGCTCGACGACGTCGTGAACGTCTCCGGTCATCGCCTGTCGACGATCGAGATCGAGTCGGCCCTCGTGGCCCATGAGACGGTCGGGGAAGCGGGGTCCGCCGGTGTCGCCGACCCGGTCACCGGACAGGCGGTCGTGGCGTTCGTCACTCCGTCCGGCCGGGCCGAGATCGATCCGCAGGCGCTGCGGGCCCAGGTCGCCCGCTCCATCGGACCGGTCGCCAAGCCGAAGCACGTCGTGGTGGTGCCGGATCTGCCCAAGACTCGCTCGGGGAAGATCATGCGGCGCCTGCTGGCCCAGCTCTGGGACGCCGAGCAGGACCGCCGAGCCGGACGAAGCACGCGGACGCTCGGCGATACGACGTCGCTGCAGAACCCGTGGGCCGTCGACGACATCGCGGGGGCTCTCGCCGCCGCAGAACTGAGGAAACCATGACGGAAGATCACCGCTTCGGATTTCGGACGCGCGCCCTGCACGCCGGCGGCACGCCGGACGCGGCCACGGGGGCACGAGCCGTGCCGATCTATCAGACGACGTCGTTCGTGTTCGACGACGCGGCCGACGCGGGGAACCTCTTCGCCCTGCAGAAGTACGGCAACATCTACTCGCGCATCGGCAATCCCACGGTCGCGGCGCTGGAGGAGCGGCTGGCATCGCTGGAGGGCGGCATCGGCGCGGTGGCGACCTCCTCGGGAATGAGCGCCGAGTTCATCACGTTCGCCGCGCTCGTGGGCGCGGGGGACCACGTCGTCGCGGCCGCACAGCTCTACGGCGGCACGATCACCCAGCTCGACGTGACGCTGCGCCGCTTCGGGGTGGAGACGACCTTCGTCAGCTCCTCCGATCCGGCGGACTTCGCTGCGGCGATCCGTCCCGAGACCAAGGTCGTGTACGTCGAGATGATCGGGAACCCGTCCGGCGAGATCGCCGACATCGCTGGCCTCGCCGCCGTCGCGCACGAGGCAGGGGTACCGCTGGTCGTCGACGCCACGCTGGCTACCCCGTACCTCGCGCGCCCGCTGGAACAAGGGGCCGACATCGTCATCCATTCGGTCACGAAGTTCCTCGGCGGGCACGGCACGACGCTCGGGGGCGTGGTGATCGAGAAGGGGACCTTCGACTGGGGAAACGGGAAGTTCCCGCAGATGACCGAACCGGTGCCCTCTTACGGCGGCATCTCCTGGTGGGGTAACTTCGGCGAGTACGGTTTCCTCACCAAGCTCCGCTCCGAGCAGCTCCGTGACATCGGGCCCGCGCTCAGCCCGCAGTCGGCCTTCACGCTCCTCCAGGGCGTCGAGACCCTGCCGCAGCGCATCGACGCGCATGTCGCCAACGCCCGAGTGGTCGCCGAGTGGCTCGCCGCCGACCGTCGCGTGGCCTACGTCACCTGGGCGGGGCTGGAGGGACACCCGCACCACGAGCGCGCCGCGAGATACCTGCCGTTGGGGCCGGGGTCCGTGTTCGCCTTCGGCGTGGCGGCGGAAGACGGCCGCGCCGCGGGGGAGTCGTTCATCGAGAGCCTGCAGCTCGCTTCCCACCTCGCCAACATCGGCGATGCCCGCACCTTGGTGATCCACCCGGCCTCCACCACGCATCGCCAGCTCACCGAGGAGCAGCTCCTCGCCGCCGGCGTGCGCCCCGACCTGATCCGGATCTCCGTCGGACTCGAAGACGCGGAGGACATCATCTGGGATCTCGATCAAGCCCTCACCCTCGCGACGGGAGCGCATCGATGAGCACGACCTCTGCCGGCGACAGCTGCGCCCTTCCTTCTGCGCCGGAGGCTGCGACGTGTGCGCTGCCGTCGGCAACCGCGCCGGCACGCACCTGGGTCGGGCCCTCGCAGCCGCAGCGGTTTGGCCTGCTGCGGCGGGCGCGATCGATCGCCATCGTCGGGGCCTCGGGCAACCCTGCTCGCGCGTCGTACTTCGTCGCCACGTATCTGCTGTCGAGCACGGCCTACGACGTCTATCTGGTGAATCCACGGGAGACCGAGATCCTCGGGCAGCCGGTGTATCCGTCGCTGGACGCCCTGCCGGTGCAGCCCGACATCGTGGACGTCTTCCGTCGGCACGACGACCTCCCGAGGGTCGCGCAGGAGGCGATCGACGCGGGTGCGAAGACGCTGTGGCTTCAGCTCGGCTCCTGGAACGAGGAGGCTGCCGCGCTCGCAGAGTCAGCGGGCCTCTCTGTGGTCATGGACCGTTGCATCAAGATCGAGCACGCCCGCTTCCATGGTGGCCTGCACCTCGCCGGCTTCGACACCGGGGTGATCAGCTCCCGGCGGCAGCTTCTGGCGAGATGAGGAGCGTCGGCTCCTAGACTGGCCCGATGCCCCTCATCGCACTCACCGGCGGCATCGCCTCCGGCAAGTCCACGATCGCGCGCCGCCTCGCGGAGCATGGAGCGACCATCGTCGACGCGGACGCGATCGTCCGCGACGTGCAGGCGCCGGGGTCCCCGGTGCTCCACCGGATCGAGGAGGAGTTCGGGACAGCGGTGATCGCCGCTGACGGCTCTCTCGACCGCGCGGCGCTGGGCGCACGCGTCTTCGGAGATCCGGAGCTCCTGGCGCGGCTGAACGCGATCGTGCATCCCGCCGTGCGAGCGGAGTCGCAGCGACGGTTCACCGAGGCGTTCGCGGCCGATCCCGACGCGGTCGTCGTCTATGACGTGCCGCTCCTCGTGGAGGCCAGGGTCGACGACCCCTGGGATCTCATCGTCGTCGCGCACGCCCCGGCCGCGGTACGGCTGCGTCGTCTCGTGGAGCTGCGTGGACTGGACGAGACCGCCGCGGAGGAACGCATCGACGCGCAGGTCGGGGACGAGGCGCGACTCGCGATCGCCGACGTGGTGATCGACACGTCGGGCACGATGGCGGAGACGACGGCGCAGACGGACGCGCTGTGGGAGCGGCTCCGACACCAGTGACGACGTCCGAGTCGGGAGGTGGGTTCCCGGCTGAGCCGGCCCGGATGTCTGAGGGGCGGCCTACGCTTGATGTATGCAGCCCACCCGCAGTGTCCGCCCCTTCGAGGTCATCAGCGAGTACGCCCCTGCCGGTGATCAGCCGCAGGCGATCGCCGAGTTGGCATCCCGCATCAATGCGGGCGAGACCGACATCGTGCTGCTCGGCGCCACCGGAACAGGGAAGTCGGCGACAACGGCCTGGCTCGTCGAGCAGGTGCAGCGCCCCACTCTCGTGCTCGCACACAACAAGACCCTCGCAGCACAGCTCGCCAACGAGTTCCGCGAGCTCATGCCGAACAACGCCGTCGAGTACTTCGTCTCCTACTACGACTACTACCAGCCCGAGGCGTACGTCCCGCAGACGGACACCTTCATCGAGAAGGACTCCTCGATCAACGCGGAGGTCGAGCGTCTCCGTCACTCCACGACGAATTCCCTGCTGAGCCGTCGCGATGTGGTCGTGGTCTCGACCGTCTCCTGTATCTACGGCCTCGGTGCCCCGGAGGAGTACCTGCGGGCGATGGTGGCGCTCCAGGTGGGGGAGCGGTACGACCGCGACGCCCTGATCCGCCAGTTCATCGCGATGCAGTACAACCGCAACGACGTCGACTTCTCGCGCGGCAACTTCCGGGTCCGCGGCGACACGATCGAGATCATCCCGGTGTACGAGGAGCACGCCATCCGCATCGAGCTGTTCGGTGACGAGATCGAGGCGCTCTACTCGCTCCACCCGCTGACCGGTGAGGTCATCGAGAAGCTCGACGCGGTGCCCATCTTCCCGGCCTCGCACTACGTCGCAGGTACCGATGTCATCCAGCGCTCGATCGGCACGATCGAGCACGAGCTGGAAGAGCGGTTGAAGGAGTTCGAGCGTCAGGGCAAGCTCCTCGAGGCACAGCGCCTCCGGATGCGGACGACGTTCGACCTGGAGATGCTGCAGCAGCTCGGCTTCTGCTCCGGCATCGAGAACTACTCCCGCCATATGGACGGACGGATGCCGGGGGAGCCCCCGCACACGCTCCTCGACTTCTTCCCGGACGACTTCCTGCTCGTCATCGACGAGTCGCACGTCACCGTGCCGCAGATCGGCGCGATGTACGAGGGCGACGCGTCCCGCAAGCGCACGCTCGTCGACCACGGCTTCCGTCTGCCGAGCGCAATGGACAACCGACCGCTGCGCTGGGACGAGTTCAAGAACCGCGTGGGCCAGACCGTGTACCTGTCCGCGACCCCGGGCAAATACGAGATGGGCATCGCCGACGGGGTGGTGGAGCAGATCATCCGCCCCACCGGTCTCGTCGACCCGGAGATCATCGTCAAGCCGTCGAAAGGGCAGATCGACGATCTGCTCGAGGAGATCCGATTGCGTGTGGAACGGGACGAGCGCGTTCTCGTCACGACGCTCACGAAGAAGATGGCGGAGGAGCTCACCGACTTCCTCGGTGAGCACGGCGTGCGGGTGCGCTACCTGCACTCCGATGTCGACACCCTCCGCCGGGTCGAACTGCTCAGCGAGCTCCGTGCCGGCGTGTACGACGTGCTGGTGGGCATCAACCTGCTGCGGGAGGGGCTCGACCTTCCGGAGGTGTCGCTCGTCGCGATCCTCGACGCCGACAAGGAAGGGTTCCTCCGCTCCGGGACCTCGCTCATCCAGACCATCGGCCGCGCGGCGCGTAACGTCTCGGGCGAAGTGCACATGTACGCGGACAACATGACGGACTCCATGGCCAAGGCCATCGAGGAGACTGACCGCCGCCGCGAGAAGCAGATCGCGTACAACAAGGAGCACGGTATCGACCCGCAGCCGCTGCGCAAGCGCATCGCCGACATCACCGAGGTGCTGGCACGCGAAGGCCAGGACACGGCGGAGCTGATGTCCGGTCGCGGTCGCGCGTCGGGCAAGGGCAAGTCGCCGACGCCGAACCTGCGACGGACGGGAATCGCCGCCGAGGGAGCCCAGCAACTGGAGGCCACGATCCAGGACCTCACGGACCAGATGCTCGCGGCGGCCGCGGAGCTGAAGTTCGAGCTCGCGGGCCGGCTGCGCGACGAGGTACAGGATCTCAAGAAGGAGCTCCGCTCGATGGAGCGGGCCGGGCACGCATAGACGGAGTCGCCATGGATGCCGCAGGAGAGGAACTCGCGGACCGGGTCCGGGCGTTGCTCGGCGCTGACCCTTCCATCGAGGAGCGGCGGATGTTCGGGACCAGGGCGTTCCTGGACGAGGGGCGCATCCTGGTCGGAGCCCGGAAAGACGGCACGCTCCTCGTCCGCGTGGATGAGGAGAACGGTGCCGTGGCCGTCACCCAGCCGGGAGCATCACGTGCGGTGATGGGATCGCGCACCATGGGCTCCGGCTGGATCGACGTCGTCGCCTCGGCGATCGCTGACGATGCCGCGCTGATGATGTGGATCGACATGGCCCGGGAGTCCGTCGGCGCCGCGGTCGCCGACGACGACTGAGGGCGTCGGCCTACGGGCAGTGCACCAGGGTCTTCGGACCGGAGCGGTCGATCTCGTGTTCCGTCATGGGTGCTCCGCAGAGCGGGCAGGCCCGCTCTGCGCGTTCTGCGGCGCTCGGCGGCGGCGTCTTCTCGTACGGGCCGACCGACGCAGGACCGGCGAGACGGACGAGGTTGGTGTTCACCCAGGAGTAGAGGCCCCCCGCTTCACGGATGCGGGTACGAAGAGGGGGGCGGCTGGAGTCGCGTGACATGTTCATTAGTGTACTAATGATTCGTGCAGATGTATAGTCGGATCGTGACCGACACCGACGATCTGCTCCGCCTCGAGAACCAGCTCTGCTTCGCCGTGGTCACGGCGGCACGGAACGTCGTGGCGATCTACCGGCCGATCCTCGAGCCGCTCGGGTTGACGCACCCGCAGTATCTGGTGATGCTCGCCCTGTGGGAGCGGGCACCCCGCACACTGAATGACCTCGCGGCCGACCTCGCCCTGGAGCCCGCGACGGCATCGCCCCTCGTCAAGAGGCTCGAGGCGGACGGCCTGGTGACGCGCCAGCGCAGCAGCGAGGACGAGCGTCGCCTCGAGATCACGCTCACGGACGCCGGTGCGGCGCTGCGGGAACGGGCGGTCGACGTCCCGCGTCAGGTGATGGCTGCCGTGGGGATGGACATCGGCGAGGTGGCGGCGCTGCGGGACGGACTCGGCGCCTTCGCGGGGCGCCGCTCGGATCACGCCTGACCCAACCGCGGCATCCCGGTATGACCCGCTGATACGCGCGTGGCCCCTATGGTGGGAGGCATGTCGCGCCCCGCACCTCCGGTCATCGGACCGGAGCGTGTGCGCCGACCCGGGCCGTCGGCGCTCCTCGCGGTCGCCGGATCGTTCGGTCTCCTCATGCTCGCGGCGGCCATGCAGGGCACCCCGCAGTTCGCGCCGACGGGGGCCAGGAGCACGTCGCCGCCACCGGAGGACGTCGTGCTTCCCGCCCCGACGGCGACGGAGACGCCGCTGCCCCCGGAGTCGTGGGGGGATTCGGTTCTCGCGCAGGTACTCGGCGTCGTCTTCGGTCTCGTGCTGGGGCTGGCCGTCCTCGTGCTCGTTGCCGTAGTCGTACGCCAGGTCGTCCGGTTCCTCGTCCGGCTGTGGCGGGACCGTCCGCTCGCGCGTCGCGATGCCGCGGCCGCTGGGCCGGGTACCAGCACCGCGCCGCCGGAGACGATCCCCGACGCGGTGACCATCCGCCGTGGAGTGTCCGACGCGCTCCGAACGGTCATCGAACGACCCGAACCCGGTGACGCGATCGTCGCGGCCTGGATCGGCTTGGAGGAATCCGCCGCGGATGCCGGCCAGGGCCGCGCGCCGACGGAGACGCCGGCCGAATTCACTGCCAGGGTGATCGGCGCGCGCCATGGCATCGCCGCCGATGTCGTCGTCCTGCAGGGTCTTTATGAACGGGTGCGCTACGGCGGGCTGGTCGCAGACGAGGACGACCGCAGGAGCGCCGCCAACGCACTTCGCGGCATCAAGGAAGGGTGGCGATGAGGGGGAGAATCGTCCTGGCTGTGATCGGAGCCCTCATCGCCGCCGCTCTTCTGTTCGTGATGCTCATCTTCGGCGTGCCGGCTCCCTTCGCCGCCGCGTGGACCCTCCTCCTGCTCGCCGTCGTCGCGGCCACCCGTCAGGTCTTCTTCGACGAGGTCGTCACATGGCCGCCGGAGGCCCCGCGCGCGGAGCGACGCGGTTCGGACGTGTCGCGGCTGGCGTGGGCGATCAACACCCGTACCGGCGTCGCCGGCCATGTCGTCGTCCGTCGCGTTCAGGGCGTGGTCCGTCGGCGCCTCGCGCACCTCGGCCTCGATCTCGACGACCCGGACGACCACCCGCGTATCGACGTACTGCTGGGAGACGGCGTCCGCGTCTCACTGCATGCGCGAGAAGTGCAACGCGCGGACATCGAGCGCGTCCTCGACGCGCTCGACCGCATCCCTACCGACATGGAGGAGACACGATGACCACCGATGAGACCGCGCAGATCGCCGACGTCGGACGCCGCGTGCTGGCTGGCGTCAAGACGGCCGTCGTCGGGATGGACGAACCCCTGACGATCGCGCTCGCCGCGATCCTCGCCGGTGGACACGTCCTGTTCGAGGACGTCCCCGGGCTCGGAAAGACACTCGCCGCTCGCAGCCTCGCCGGTGCGCTCGGTCTGGACTTCCGTCGGCTGCAGTGCACGCCCGACATGTTGCCGGGCGATGTCACCGGGTCGTACGTCTACTCGCCGTCCACGGGTGACTTCGCCTTCCGCCCTGGCCCGATCTTCACGGGCCTGCTGCTCGCGGACGAGATCAACCGGACGACGCCGAAGACGCAGTCGGCGATGCTCGAGGCGATGGCCGAACACCAGGTGACTGTGGAGGGCAACAGGTTCCCGCTCCCGCGTCCGTTCCATGTGATCGCCACGTCGAACCCGATCGAATACGAGGGGACGTACGCGTTGCCGGAGGCGCAGCTCGATCGCTTCATGGTGCGGCTCGCGGTGGGGTACCCACAGCCGGAGGAAGAGGCGCGAATCATCCTCGACCGGGTGGAGCGGCGGAGTGCCGATGTCGACGTCGAGCCCGTGGTGGACGCGGAGGGGCTGCGCCGTATCCAGGCGGTGGTCGAGCGCATCCACGTCGATGCGGACGTCGTACGGTACGGCGTCGAGCTCACCCGGGCGACGAGAGCGGCAGGGACGGTCGCCGTCGGAGCGTCGCCACGCGGTTCACAAGCGCTCATCCTCCTTGGCCGTGCGCTCGCCGCACTGGAGGGGCGGGCATATGTGCGCCCTGACGACCTCAAACGCATCGCGGTGCCCGTCCTCGCGCATCGACTCACCCTGACCCCGCAGGCCTGGGCGCAGGGGGTGGATCCGCGGACGGTCGTCGACGCGGCCCTGGAGCGGACGGCCGTGCCTCCGACCGTCGCGGTGGCCCCGTGACGGACGAGGCGGCGGTGCAGACAGCGACCACGGTCACCTGGCGGCGGACGCCGGTCATCGCGCTGGGCATCGGCGGCGCCGCGATCATCGCCGCCGCGGGGCTCGCCTTCTCCCGTCCGGATGTCGTCGCCATCGGGATGCCCCTGGCCCTGGCCGCAGCCTGGGCGCTCCTCCGCCCACCGAGCCCCGGACACGCGCAGATCGCTCTGCGGGCGTACGCCGCCGGCAGCGTCGATCGCCCGGAAGTGCGGACGGCCGCCGATGTGCAGCTGGCGGCGGATGCGGTGCAGATCGCCGTGGAGCAGGACGGGCGGCGAACCGGTCTCGCGGACGTCCGACCGGGAACAGCGTGCCTCACGGCGCGCGGCATCCTGCAGCACTCGGGTCCGAGCGAACCACTCGCCGTGACCGCGCGGGGACTCCGTCTCGATGGGGCGTGGGTCTCCGAGATCGTCCCTCGAACCGTGATCACCTGGAACGCGCCGCCCCGCGCCGTGCGGATCGGCAGCCTCCCCGTGGCCCCTCGCCTCACCGGACTCCACGGGGTGCACGCCGGCTCCCGGCCTGGGCAGGGCGGTGACTTCCGCGACATCCAGCCCTTCGTCCCCGGAGACGAGCTCCGTCGGGTCGACTGGCGCGCGACCGCCCGCGCCGCGCGCCGCCCCGGGGACCTCCTGGTGCGCAGGGACGACGCGCTCAGCGACTCCTCTGTCGTGCTCGCGATCGATACAGCCGAGGATCTCGGTGCGGCCGTGGCCGCGTGGGGGAGCGGCGACCCGGACCGCTCCGGAGTGACCTCCCTCGACCTCGCGCGCGAAGCGGCCCTCGCCATCGCCACGGCGGCGATCGGCGCGGGCGACCGCGTGGCCTATCACGCGCTCTCGCCGGACGGCCTCTCGCTGCCCTCCGGCGGCGGCGCCCGGCATCTCCCCCGGTTGCGACGCGCGATCGCCGCGACGGGCATCGGCACCGACCCGTCGTACCGTCGGTCCCCGGTCGTACCGCCGGGTTCGATCGTCTTCGTGCTCTCGACGTTCGTCGACGGCGTGGCGGCGCGGCTGGCGACGACCTGGCGCGCCGCCGGTCATGCCGTCGTCGCGGTCGATGTGCTCCCGACTCCCGAAGCGGAGCGACTCAGTCGCGAACAGCGGATCGCGCTCCGCACGCTGCTCGCCGAGCGCGCCGACATCCTGGCCGAACTGGGACATGCGGGCGTCGAGGTGGTGTCGTGGTCCGGTGGCGTCGACGTCGCGATGCGCGTGGCTGCACGCCGCCTTGCGCGCCGCAGATCGGGGCGCCGATGACTCGCGCGGTCCGCTCCTTCCGCACCGGGATCGCGGTCCCGGGTGTCGTCCTCCGACTGGTCGCTGTCGCGCTCGCCGCCGGGGGAGCGCTGCTCCTGGTCCCCTTTCCGTTGTGGCGGGGCGTCGCGGTGCTCGCCGCTCTCGTCGCCGTCGCGATCCCGCGCAGCCTCGCCGCCTGGGCGGCGCTGGCCTGCCTTCCGTTCGGTGTGATCCTCTCCGAGCCGGATCCCGGCCGGACCGCCCTGGCTCTGTTGTTCGTGCACGCCCTGCATGTCTGCGCGTCGCTGAGCCTCGTGGTGCCGCTCTCCTCGCGCGTGGCGCTGTCCGTCCTGCTTCCGAGTGCCGCCCGTCTCCTCGCCGTCCAGGCGATCGCTCAGCCGCTGGCGTTCGCCGTATGGCTGCTCGCCGAGCGCCGGGACGGTACCGCGGTCGTGATCCTGGCTCCGCTCGCCGCGGCGGCCCTGCTCGGCGAGATCCTGATCGCCCTCCGTGCGGCGGAACGGGCGGAGGAGGCGGCATCCGGAGCGCGCACGTTCGGCGTTCTCGGAGCCGATGTCCGTGGCCCCTCGTAGACTTGTTCGGTGCCCATCGTCCCCGTTGCTTCCTCAGGAAAACTCAGTGTCCGCGGCGCCCGCGTGCACAATCTCAAGAACGTCGACATCGACATCCCCCGCGACTCCCTGGTCGTCTTCACCGGACTCTCCGGGTCGGGGAAGTCGAGTCTCGCCTTCGACACGATCTTCGCCGAGGGGCAGCGCCGGTACGTCGAGTCGCTGAGCGCCTACGCTCGCCAGTTCCTCGGCCAGGTCGACCGGCCGGACGTCGACTTCATCGAGGGATTGAGCCCTGCAGTGTCGATCGACCAGAAGTCGACGAACCGCAACCCGCGGTCGACGGTCGGGACGATCACCGAGATCTACGACTACATGCGTCTGCTCTGGGCGCGAATCGGCGTCCCGCACTGTCCGGTGTGCGGCGAGAAGATCCAGCGCCAGACCGTGCAGCAGATCGCCGACCAGCTGATGGAGCTACCGGAGCGCACCCGGTACCAGGTGGTGGCGCCGATCGTTTCGCAGAAGAAGGGCGAGTTCGTCGATCTCTTCCGCGAACTCGGCGCGAAGGGCTACTCGCGGGCCATCGTCGACGGCGAGCTCATCCAGCTCTCCGAGCCGCCGACACTCAAGAAGAGCTACAAGCACGACATCGCGGTGGTCGTCGATCGCCTCGTCGCGTCGCCGGACATCCTGGGGCGCATCACCGACTCGGTGGAGACCGCGCTCGGTCTGGCGGGTGGCGTCGTGCAGATCAACTACGTGGACGGCGAAGGCGACGACGCCTGGCAGACCTTCTCCGAGAAGCTCGCGTGCCCGAACGGGCACGCGCTCACCCTCACCGAGATCGAGCCGCGCACCTTCTCCTTCAACGCCCCGTTCGGCGCCTGCCCCGCTTGCTCCGGACTGGGTACCCGCATGTCGGTGGACGTCGACCTGATGCTCGGCGACGAGGACCTCTCGATCCGCGAGGGCGTCATCATCCCCTGGACCACCCAGGGCAAGGGGCTGTTCCAGTACTACGAGCGACTTCTCGAAGGACTCTCTCGAGACCTCGACTTCTCCCTCGACACCCCGTGGCGGGAGCTGCACTCCGACGTCAAGGAGGCGGTGCTGCGCGGCGAGAACTACAAGGTCACGGTCAAGTGGAAGAACCGCTACGGCCGTGAGATGCGCTACGCCTCGGGCTTCGAGGGCGTGGTGCCCTACATCGAGCGGCAGTACCTGCAGGCCGAGTCCGACACCCAGCGCAGCCGGTGGGGCGAGTACCTGCGCGAGGTCCCCTGCCCGGTGTGCAACGGCGACCGGCTGAAGCCCGAGGTGCTGGCCGTGCAGGTGCACGGTCACTCCATCGCCGAGGTCTCGCACCTGAGCCTCGCCGACGCGCGTGCGTTCATGGAGAAGCTGCAGCTCACCGACCGTGAGGCCAAGATCGCCGCCCAGGTACTCCGGGAGATCCGGTTGCGGCTCGACTTCCTCCTCCAGGTCGGGCTGTCCTATCTCAACCTGAGCCGTTCGGCGGGCTCGCTGTCCGGCGGCGAAGCGCAGCGCATCCGGCTCGCGACGCAGATCGGCTCCGGCCTGACGGGCGTGCTCTACGTCCTCGACGAGCCCTCGATCGGCCTGCACCAGCGCGACAACCGCCGCCTCATCGAGACGCTCCTCACACTGCGCGACCTCGGGAACACCCTGATCGTCGTCGAGCACGACGAGGAGACCATCGAGGCGGCGGACTGGGTGGTCGACATCGGCCCCGGCGCCGGCGTGAACGGCGGTGCGGTGGTCCACTCCGGGCCGTACTCCGCCCTTCTCGGTGACACCGACTCCATGACGGGTGACTACCTTTCCGGCCGCCGGGAGATCCCGATGCCGGACAAGCGCCGGAAGATCGACAAGAAGCGCATGCTGAGCGTGGTGGGTGCGCGCGCCAACAACCTCCGCAACGTCACGGCCGACTTCCCGCTCGGCGTGCTCACTGCGGTCACCGGTGTCAGCGGATCCGGGAAGTCGTCCCTCGTGAACGACATCCTGTACCAGGTGCTGGCTTCTCGGCTCAACGGGGCAAGGACGGTACCGGGCAAGCACACGCGGGTCACCGGACTCGACAACCTCGACAAGGTCGTGCACGTCGACCAGGCGCCGATCGGTCGCACGCCCCGGTCCAACCCGGCGACGTACACCGGTGTGTTCGACCGCATCCGCACCCTCTTCAGCGAGACGCCCGAGGCGAAGGTCCGTGGCTACCAGCCCGGGCGCTTCAGCTTCAACGTCAAGGGCGGACGCTGCGAGGCCTGCTCGGGTGACGGCACTATCAAGATCGAGATGAACTTCCTCCCGGACGTCTACGTGGACTGCGAGGTCTGCCACGGGAAGCGCTACAACCGCGACACCCTGGCCGTTCATTACAAGGGCAAGAACATCGCCGAGGTGCTGGAGATGCCCATCGAGGAGGCGGCTGAGTTCTTCGAGCCGATCCAGGCCATCCACCGCTACATGAAGACGCTGGTCGACGTGGGGCTGGGGTATGTGCGTCTCGGGCAGTCCGCGACCACGCTGTCCGGCGGTGAGGCGCAGCGCGTGAAGCTCGCGACCGAGCTCCAGCGGCGCAGCAACGGCCGCAGCATCTACGTGCTCGACGAGCCGACGACGGGGCTGCATTTCGAAGACGTCCGCAAGCTCCTCGAGGTCTTGAACGGTCTGGTCGACAAGGGCAACACGGTCATCGTGATCGAGCACAACCTCGACGTGATCAAGTCGGCGGACTGGGTGATCGACCTCGGCCCGGAGGGCGGCTCCGGCGGCGGCACGATCCTGGCCACCGGTACGCCAGAGCAGATCGCGCGCGTCGAGGAGAGCCACACGGGCCAGTTCCTCGCCGAGATCCTGGGTGAGGGGCGCTCTGCGCGGAAGGCCAGCTGATGGCCGACGTCCTGCCGTACAAACCCCGGGCGGGCGAGATCCCGACCGACCCGGGGGTGTACCGGTTCCGTGACGCCAACGGCCGGGTGCTGTACGTCGGCAAGGCGAAGAACCTCCGTCAGCGGCTGTCCAACTACTTCGCTCCGCTCCGGACGCTGCACGAGCGCACGCGCCGGATGGTGACGACGGCGGCGTCGGTCGAGTGGACGGTCGTTCCGACGGATGTCGATTCGCTGCAGCTCGAGTACATGTGGATCAAGGAGTTCGATCCGCCGTTCAACGTCAAGTACCGGGACGACAAGTCCTACCCCTTCATGGCGGTGACCCTGGGGGACGAGGCGCCGCGTGTGCTCGTGACTCGAAACCGGAAGATCCCCGGCGCCCGCTACTTCGGCCCGTATCCGAAGGTCTGGGCGGTGCACGAGACCATCGACCTCATGATCAAGGCGTTCCCGATCCGCACCTGCAGCGATGCGAGCTACAAGCGAGCGATGCAGACGGGACGCCCCTGCTTCCCCGGACAGATCGGCAAGTGCGGCGGGCCCTGCTCGATGACGGTGTCGATCGAGGAGCACCGTGCCATGGTCGACGACTTCGTGGCCTTCATGGCGGGCGGAGACGAGCGGTTCACGCGGGAACTCACCAAGCGCATGCTCGCGGCCTCGGCGGCGATGGACTACGAGGCGGCGGCGAAGTACCGCGACAAGCTCTCGGCGATCGAGGCGGTTCTCGGCAAGAGCGCGCTCGTGTTGCCCGCTGACGAGGATGCCGACCTCTTCGGTATCGCGGAGGACGAGCTCGCGGCCGCGGTGCAGCACTTCGTCATCCGTGGCGGTCGCGTTCGTGGTGTCCGGGCGCTGACGATCGAGAAGGAGATCGACATCACGGGCGGGGAGCTCGTCGAGCAGGTTCTCCAGCAGGCGTACGGCGAGGCGCAGGACGTGCCGCGGCGCATCCTCGTGCCCGTGCTTCCCGACGATGCCTCTGAGCTCGAGGTGTGGCTGCGCGAGCGCCGAGGCAGGAAGGTGGAGATCGCGGTGGCCCAGCGCGGTCAGCGCGCCGATCTCATGCGCACGGCGACCCTCAACGCGCAGCAGGCGCTGATCCGCCACAAGACCCGACGCACGAGCGACTACGTCGCTCGGACCCAGGCGCTCACCGATCTCCAGGAAGCTCTCGGGATGGAGGAGGCGCCGCTTCGGATCGAGTGCTTCGACATCTCACACCTCGGCGGCACGAACGTCGTGGCATCCATGGTGGTGTTCGAGGACGGGCTTCCGCGGAAGGACCAGTACCGCACCTTCAACATCGCGGAGACCACCGACGACACCGACTCGATGTACCAGGTGCTGCGCCGCCGGCTGGCCTACCTCGATCGGCCGGAGGAACAGGAGACCATCGACCCGACGACGGACGACGTCGTCGCGGAAGACGTCGGCGAGGCCGGAGTGCGCCGCAAGCCCCGCTTCGCCTATCCGCCGCAGTTGCTGCTCGTGGACGGCGGCAAGCCGCAGGTCGAGGCCGCCGCGCGAGCCCTCCGGGACGCCGGACACACCGAGATCGCCGTGTGCGGTATCGCCAAGCGCCTGGAGGAGATCTGGCTCCCGGGGGACGACTTCCCGGTGATCCTCCCGCGGACCAGCGAGTCTCTCTATCTGCTGCAACGTCTCCGCGACGAGGCCCATCGCTTCGCGATCGTCCATCAGCGGAAGAAGCGGAAGAAAGACATCACGACGGTCCTCGCGGAGGTCCCCGGGCTGGGAGCCTCCCGGATCAAGGTGCTTCTCAAGCATTTCGGCTCGGTGACCGCGTTGCGGGCCGCTGAACCTCACCAGATCCAGGAGGTCCAGGGGATCGGCCCCGTACTGGCCCAGAACATCCATACGCACCTATCCACTCGCTAGGCTGGGAGGCCGAGGGGGAGAAGGAGCAGTGAGTCATGTCTGACGGGGTGAAGGGCGAGTTCCTCATCGTCACCGGGATGTCCGGCGCGGGTCGGACCACGGTCGCGAATGCGCTGGAGGATCTCGGCTGGTACGTCGTCGACAACCTGCCCCCGCAGATCCTGCGTCCGCTGCTCGACTTGACCGGGATGGGTGGCGACTCGCTTCCCAAGGTCGCGGCCGTGGTCGATGTCCGCGGCCGCAATCTCTTCGACGACTTCCCCGGCGTCGCCCGGGTCCTGCGCACGCGGGGCTCCATCCGTGTGCTCTTCCTCGACGCGTCGGACGACGTCCTCGTCCGACGCTTCGAATCGGTGCGTCGTCCGCATCCGCTGCAGGGCGACGGCACCCTGCTCGACGGCATCCGCACCGAGCGCACGCGACTCGCCCCGATCCGCGAGGCCGCAGATCTCGTGATCGACACCTCTTCGTTGAACATCCACCAACTCGCGACGAAGGTGTCCGACATCTTCTCGGAAGAGGGGGAGGCGCGACACCGGGTCACCCTCCTCAGCTTCGGCTTCAAGTACGGGCTGCCCACCGACGTCGACGTCGTCGCCGACATGCGCTTCCTGCCGAATCCCTATTGGAACGAGGACCTCCGCGGCCTCACGGGGCAGGACGAGACGGTGCGGGAGTACGTGCTCTCCCGCGACGGTGCGGAGGAGTTCCTCGACGCCTACGCCAAGGCACTGGTGCCCGTCCTGGAGGGGTATCAGCGCGAGAACAAGAGCCATTCCACGATCGCCATCGGATGCACCGGTGGCAAGCACCGCTCGGTCGCGATGTCGGAAGAGCTGGCACGTCGCCTGGCGGCGATTCCGGGCGTCGCCGTGAACGTCCGGCACCGCGACCTGGGCAGGGAGTAGGCCCCCGAGCGAGTAAGCTGGAGGTTTGCGTCGCGACCCGGCGCGTGAACGTGAAGGAGTCTCGTGGCACTAACCACCGACGTCAAGGCTGAGCTCGTCAGCATCCGCAATGCACCCCCGACGGTGCGCGTCGCTGAGGTGACAGCCATCCTCCGGTTCGCCGGCGGTCTGCACTCCATCGCAGGCCGGGTGGCCGTGGAGGCGGAGGTCGATGCCGAGACGCTCGCCCGGCGTGTGGCGCGCGACCTCGCAGAGATCTACGGCGTCCGGCCGGAGATCGCTCAGGTGCAGTCGAGCACCGCCAACGACGGTGCCCGCTGGGCCGTCCGCGTCATCGCGCAGGGGGAGACGCTGGCGCGTCAGACGGGGTTGCTCGATCAGCGTCGTCGCCCCGTCCGTGGGCTTCCGAACCGTCTCACCACCGGCTCCCGCGCCGAGGTCGCCGGCCTGTGGCGCGGTGCGTTCCTGGCGGCAGGAACGCTGAGCGAGCCGGGCCGTTCCGCCATGCTCGAGGTCGCCTGCCCCTCTTCGGAGGCGGCCATGGCCCTCGTGGGCGCCGCCCATCGTCTCGGCGTGGCCGCGAAGGCACGCGAGGTCCGCGGTCTGCCGCGGGTCGTCGTGCGCGAGGGTGAGGCCATCCGTACGATCCTCAACGAGATGGGCGCCCAGCGCACCGCTCTCGCCTGGGAGGAGCTCCGTCAGCGTCGCGAGGTCCGCGCCGGGGTGAACCGCCTCGTCAACTTCGACGACGCCAACCTCCGCCGCTCCGCGCAGGCAGCCGTGGCTGCGTGCGCCCGTGTCGAGCGCGCGCTCGAGATCCTCGCCGACGAGGTGCCCGACCACCTCCGCGTGGCCGGCGAGCTCCGGCTCGCCCACCGCGATGCCAGCCTCGACGAGCTCGGACATCACGCCGACCCGCCGCTGACGAAGGACGCGGTGGCCGGCCGGATCCGGCGTCTGCTGGCGATGGCGGACAAGCGCGCGCAGCAGGAGGGCATCCCCGGGACCGAGGCGGCTGTCCCGGCCGGGCTCGACGTCTGACCCGTCGGCGCGTCGTTTTCCCGACGTGTCAACCCCCGGAAGGATCGGGGCGCCGCGCGCGTTGGCGTCAGTAGGATGAAAGTCGTCCGCTCTCCGTCGCACATCGGCGACGCGGAGCATCGGCAAGCGCCGCGGCGCGGCGCGGATTGGATGAATGCGATATGGCCACCTACACGCTCCCCGACCTTCCCTACGACTTCGCCGCTCTCGAGCCGCACATCAGCGGCAAGATCATGGAGCTGCACCATGACAAGCACCACGCGACGTACGTCGCGGGCGCCAACACCGCTCTGGAGCAGCTTGCCGAGGCCCGCGAGAGCGGCAACCTCGCGAACGTGAACAAGCTCGAGAAGGACCTCGCCTTCAACCTCGGCGGGCACGTCAACCACTCGATCTTCTGGACCAACCTGTCGCCGAACGGCGGCGGTCAGCCCGAGGGCGAGCTCAAGGCGGCCATCGACGAGTACTTCGGTTCGTTCGAGAAGTTCCAGGCGCACTTCACCGCCGCCGCGACCGGGATCCAGGGCTCCGGCTGGGCGGTGCTGAGCTGGGACTCGATCGGCTCGCGCCTCATCATCCAGCAGCTCTTCGACCAGCAGTCGAACACCGCGCAGGGCACCATTCCGCTGTTCCAGCTCGACATGTGGGAGCACGCCTTCTACCTGGACTACCTCAACGTGAAGGCCGACTACGTCAAGGCCGCGTGGAACATCGCCAACTGGGAGAACGTCGCCCAGCGCTTCGAGGTCGCCCGTCAGCAGACGAACGGCCTGCTGGTACTGTCGTAATCGGGTCGCGTCCCGGCGGGCCCACGGCTCGTCGGGGCGCCATCTCAGCCAAAAAACCCGCGCATGGCGCACGCTCGACAGCGGCGCTCGGCGCATGAGAAACAGGGAGACCTGAGTGTCTGTCAAGATCGGTATCAACGGCTTCGGCCGCATCGGACGCAACTACTTCCGCGCAGCTCTCGCGCAGGGAGCAGACCTTGAGATCGTCGCGGTCAACGACCTCACCGACAACAAGACCCTGGCACACCTGCTGAAGTACGACTCGGTCAGCGGTGTCCTCGACGCCGAGATCACGTACGACGACGACAGCATCACCGTCGACGGCAAGGAGATCAAGGCCTTCGCGGAGCGCGACCCCGCCAACCTCCCGTGGGGCGAGCTGGGCGTGGACATCGTCATCGAGTCGACCGGCTTCTTCACCAACGCCGACGCCGCGCGCAAGCACATCGACGCCGGCGCGAAGAAGGTCCTCATCTCGGCTCCGGCCACGGGTGACGACCGCACGATCGTCATGGGCGTGAACGAAGAGACGTACAACCCGGAGACGGACCACATCATCTCCAACGCCTCTTGCACCACGAACTGCCTCGCGCCGCTGGCCAAGGTGTTCAACGACGCCTTCGGCATCGACCGCGGCTTCATGATGACGGCCCACGCGTACACCGCGGACCAGAACCTGCAGGACGGCCCGCACAAGGACCTCCGCCGTGCCCGTGCCGCCGCGATCAACATCACGCCGGCCTCGACGGGTGCCGCGAAGGCCATCGGTCTCGTGCTGCCGGAGCTGAACGGCAAGCTCAGCGGCTCGTCCTACCGCGTGCCGGTTCCCACCGGCTCGATCGTCGATCTCACGCTCGTCACCGACCGCGAGAACCTGACGGTCGACGAGGTCAACGAGGCCTACAAGAAGGCGGCGGCCGAGGGGCGTCTCGCCGGGTACCTGCAGTACAACGAGGACCCGATCGTGTCGAGCGACATCGTGCACAACCCGCACTCGTCGATCTTCGACTCGACGCTCACCAACGTCAGCGGCAACCTGATCAAGGTCTCGAGCTGGTACGACAACGAGTGGGGCTACTCCAACCGTCTCGTCGACCTGACCGAGTACGTCGCCGAGCGCATCTGAGCTCCGACACATGACTCTGCGCACCCTGGACTCACTGGGTTCGCTCGAGGGCAAGCGCGTCATCGTCCGTTGTGACCTGAACGTCCCCCTGCGGGACGGGGTCATCACGGACGATGGCCGTGTCCGCGCCTCGTTGCCGACCCTGAAGACCCTGATCGACGCGGGTGCCCGCGTCGTCGTCTGCTCGCACCTCGGTCGCCCCGACGGCGCCCCCGACCCGCAGTACAGCCTGGAGCCGGTCGCGCAGCGACTGTCCGAGCTGCTCGGCGCACCGGTCGCCTTCGCGGGCGACACGGTCGGCGAGGCTGCGAAGGACGCAGTGGGGTCCCTCGAGAACGGCCAGGTCGTCGTGATCGAGAACCTCCGATTCAACCCGGGGGAGACCTCGAAGGACGAGGCCGAGCGCGGTGCCTTCGCGGCGCAGCTCGCGGAACTGGGCGACGTGCTCGTCTCCGACGGCTTCGGCGTCGTGCACCGCAAGCAGGCGAGCGTCTACGACCTCGCGAAGCTGCTGCCGTCGGCAGCCGGCCTCCTGATCGCGACCGAGCTGGACGTGCTCGACCGCCTGACGGAGAATCCAGAGCGCCCGTACGCGGTCGTGCTCGGCGGGTCGAAGGTGAGCGACAAGCTCGGAGTCATCTCGCACCTGCTGCCGCGGGTCGACCGCATCCTCGTCGGCGGGGGCATGCTCTTCACCTTCCTGAAGGCGCAGGGGCACGCCGTGGCGTCGAGCCTCCTCGAAGAGGACCAGCTCGACACCGTCCGGGGCTACATCGCCGAGGCGGCCGAGCGCGGCGTGGAGCTCGTGCTCCCCACCGACGTGATGGTCGCCGCATCGTTCGGCGCGGACGCGGACCACGAGGTGGCTGCCGCGGACGCGATCGAGGAGACGGCGTTCGGCTCGTCGGGCATCGGCCTGGACATCGGGCCGGAGACCGCGGCGCGCTTCGCAGAGGTCATCCGCGGATCGAAGACGGTGTTCTGGAACGGCCCGATGGGCGTGTTCGAGTTCCCGGCGTTCGCTGCGGGCACCAAGGCGGTCGCGCAGGCGCTGACCGAGGTCGACGGCCTGAGCGTCGTCGGTGGCGGTGACTCCGCCGCAGCCGTCCGCCAGCTGGGATTCACCGACGACCAGTTCGGGCACATCTCGACTGGCGGCGGCGCATCCCTCGAATTCCTCGAGGGCAAGAAACTACCTGGGCTGGAGGTCCTCGGATGGGCGTGAGCTCCCGTACCCCGCTGATCGCGGGCAACTGGAAGATGAACCTGGACCACCTGCAGGCGGTGGCGTTCGTGCAGAAGCTGCACTGGACGCTGAAGGACGCCAAGCACGAGGACGGATCGGTCGAGGTGGCGGTGTTCCCGCCCTTCACGGACATCCGCAGTGTGCAGACGCTGATCGACGCGGACAAGATCCCGTTCGCGTTCGGCGCGCAGGACCTCTCGGCGCATGACTCCGGTGCGTACACCGGCGAGATCTCCGGGGCGTTCCTGGCGAAGCTCGACGCGAAGTACGTCATCATCGGGCACTCCGAGCGCCGCGAATACCACGCCGAGTCCGACGAGGTCGTGGCCGGCAAGGTGAAGGCGGCCCTCAAGCACGGCCTCGCCCCCGTGATCTGCGTCGGTGAGACGGCGGAGGACCTGGAGAAGTTCGGCGCCAGCGCCGTTCCGGCCGGACAGCTCGAAGCCGCTCTGCAGGGCGTCTCGCCCTCGGCCGACATCGTCGTGGCGTACGAGCCGGTCTGGGCCATCGGCTCCGGTCAGGCGGCCACCGCGCAGCAGGCGCAGGATGTCTGCGCGGCACTCCGCGGCGTGATCGCGAAAGTCCTCGGAGACGAGGCGGCCGCCCGTACGCGCATCCTCTACGGCGGGTCGGTGAAGGCGGCGAACATCGCCAGCTTCATGCGCGAGCCCGATGTGGACGGTGCGTTGGTCGGCGGCGCGAGCCTCGTCGTTGACGAGTTCGCGGCGATCATCCGGTTCGAGGAGCACGTCGGCGTGTGAGTGCAGCGGGGCTACGGCCCCGCTGCACCGTATACTTGACCGTTACGGGGGCGCTCCGGCCCCAGCGAAAGGCACTTTCCGTGGCAATTCTCGAGTTTGTCCTGCAGGTCGTGCTGGGCATCACCAGCGTCCTGCTGACTCTCCTCATCCTCTTGCACAAGGGCCGCGGTGGCGGTCTGTCCGACATGTTCGGCGGCGGCATGACCACTGCGGTCGGCTCCTCCGGTCTCGCGGAGCGGAACCTGAACCGCTTCACCGTCGTCCTGGCGCTCACGTGGTTCGTCGCCATCGTGGCGCTCGGCCTCATCACGAAGTTCGAGGTGATCTGATGGCTACCGGTGGAAACGCTATCCGCGGTACCCGTGTCGGTTCTGGTCCTATGGGGGAGCAGGACCACGGCTACCATGCCGACCGCATCGCGGTGTCGTACTGGGACGGCCTCGGCAACGAGACGGTGCGGTACTTCGCCGCCGGTCTCCCCGAGGAGGAGATCCCGGAGATCATCGACCACCCGCAGTCCGGTCTCCCGGCCGGCCGCGACAAGGAGAACCCTCCGGCGGTCGCCAAGGCCGAGCCGTACAAGACACACCTCGCCTACGTGAAGGAGCGTCGGACGGACGAAGAGGCTGTCCAGCTCCTGGAGGACGCCCTCACTCAGCTCCGCGAGCGTCGGGGGCAGTGACCGCCCTCTGAAACGCGAGAAGAAGCCGCCGTGGCGATCACGGCGGCTTCTTCCGTCTCAGCGGCAGCCGGCCGCGGCGTCGATGTAGTTCTGCGGCGGATACCCGTAGGCCCAGACGCCGTTCGCCTCGTCCGTGAAGCCCATGCTGATGGCCCAGGCCGTCGCCCACTTCTCGATGCTGTCCTGGGTGGACGAGTCGTACATGTCCTGACACTTCACGCTGATGGCGTGACCGACCTCATGCGCGACGAGCGCCTTGCTGCGTTCCGCCGGCCACTGCTCCGCGACCGAGTTCGACAGCTCTATGACCGCACGCCCCGGTGCGTCCCACCACCAGGTGGTGTAGCCGCCCATGCTGCCGTTGTCCCCGGCGCCGTTGACGACGGGGGACCAATCGAACTCCAGCAGGACTCCCGGAGCGAGCGAGCGGGCGAAGGCCTCGATCTCCAGGCGAGAGCCGCGGAGGGGGCCCGCCTTCTCCGCCAGCTCCTCGGCCTCGGTCGCCGCCACCTGCGCCGCCGCCTTCTGCAGCGCGGCGTACACGGTGGCGGTGGTGTCGTCGACCGCGGTCACGGCGGTGGCGTCCGAAGCGGCGTCGCGCAGGGCGATCACGGCGTCATTGCGGGCGGAGAGGTGCGCGGCTTCGAAGGTCGCCGCGGCGGTTCCGGCCGCCGTGACGACCGCGACCCCGCTCTCGGACACGGCGTCCCGCCCGGCGGCGGCGTCGGCAGAGGCGGTCTTCAGGTCGTCGACGAGGTCGTGCACCCGCTCCTGATCGGTCTGGAGCTCCGCGGTGGCTGCGAAGAGCTCCCAGAACCACGTGGGCTTCTCCCCGGTCGATGGAGGTGTGGCCGCCACGACCTTTTCGATGTCCGCGCCGATCCCTTCGCCATCCGCGACGGCAGCGGTCAGGGCGGCCCAGGCATCCTCCGGCACGGGGAGGGTCGCGTCTCCGGTGTCGAGGATCACGTGTCCGGCGTCGGTCGATTCCAGCAGCGCCCGGTAGCGGTGATCGACCTCGGTGCGCTGTGCCTGGAAAGTGCGCGTCGCGGCGTCCACCTGGGTCCGGGCATCGTCGTAACCGAGGTTCGCCGACACCTGTGCGGTGGCCAGGCCGCTGACCACCACGACCCCGCCCAGCACCCCCGCGAGGATGCGTCCGCGTGGGCGGCGGCGTCCGCTCCTCGGCGCCGGAGCGGACCTGGATGGCGCATCCGTCTGCTGCGAGAACACGGTCGGCAGGCGGTGGCCACCGTGTGGCGGGATCGGCGCCGCGACGGGGCCGGAGGGGAGCGCATCCGTCACGACATGTCCATTCGCTCTGGCCTTCCGGTCGGGAACTGCGTGCATCTGCTGTCAGCGTATTGGACGCAGCGCGCACGCGGTGCGGGCGCGGGACTGCCAGGATGAGCGCATGGCGGGCGTGACGGTGCGGACGATGACGGCGGACGAGTTCGACGAATGGATGGGCGAGGTCGCGCGCGCGTACGCGCACGAGCAGGTCGCCGCAGGGCGCTGGCCCGCGGACGGCGCGATGGAGCGGGCCCGCTCGGACAACGCGCGCATGCTGCCGCAAGGGCCGAACACGCCACGCATGCTCGTGCTCCGCGGACTCGATGCGGGCGGGCGGGCCATCGGCCGCGCCTGGGTGGGGCTCGATCATCCGCGCGGTGCTCCCGGGGTGGCGTTCCTCTACGACATCGAGGTGGAGGCCGGCCGACGTGGCGAGGGACTGGGGCGCGGTCTGCTCGCGGCGGTGGAGGGCGCAGCACGGGCGGCGGGCGCGACAGCGCTCGAGCTCAATGTCTTCGGCGGGAACCGGCCGGCGATCAGGATGTACGAGACGGCGGGGTACGAGGTCGTCACGCAGCAGATGCGGAAGCCCCTCTGACAAACGGGCTGCGTCTAAGTGGAGGGGGTGACGGGAATCGAACCCGCGCAATCAGTTTGGAAGACTGAGACTCTACCATTGAGCTACACCCCCGGAACCGGTGTCCGGACTCCATCGATCATAGCGGACGGTCGGGCGTGCTCCTGTCCGTTAGACTCTGTGGGGCTGAATCTGCGTGCGGATTCCCCGGGGCGTAGCTCAGCTTGGTAGAGCGCCCGCTTTGGGAGCGGGAGGTCGCAGGTTCAACTCCTGTCGCCCCGACTCGACCCCCACGACCTTTCAGCCGCGTCCCGCGCGGAAACCACAAGGAGAACACACCAGCATGGCGAACAGCACCGTCGAGAAGCTGACCCCGACCCGGGTCAAGCTCACCATCACGGTCACCCCGGACGACCTCAAGCCGAGCATCGCGCACGCCTACGAGCACATCGCACAGGACGTCCAGATCCCCGGCTTCCGCAAGGGCAAGGTGCCGGCTCCGATCATCGACCAGCGCATCGGCCGCGGTGCCGTCATCGAGCACGCCGTCAACGAAGGCCTGGACAAGTTCTTCCGTGAGGCGACCACCGAGCACAAGCTCCGCATCGTCGGCCGCCCGTCGGCCGAGATCACGCAGTGGCCGAACGAGAAGGACTTCTCGGGCGACCTCCTGGTCGACGTCGAGGTCGACGTGCGCCCGGAGATCGAGCTCCCGGACTACGAGGGCATCACCCTCGAGGTCGACGCCGTGGAGGCCGACGAGGCCGCCCTGGATGCCGAGCTGGAGAACATGCGCGCCCGCTTCGGCACGCTCATCCCCGTCGACCGCCCCGCGGCCAAGGGCGACTTCGTCGAGCTGGACCTCGTCGCCACCATCGACGGCGCCGAGATCGACCGCGCCGAGGGTGTCTCATACGAGATCGGCTCCGGCGAGCTCCTCGAGGGCATCGACGACGCGATCGAGTCGCTCACCGCCGGTGAGGACACCACCTTCCGCTCCGCCCTCGTCGGCGGCGACCACGCCGGCAAGGAGGCGGAGGTCTCCGTCACCGTCAAGGCCGTCAAGGAGCGCGAGCTCCCCGAGGCCGACGACGAGTTCGCCCAGATCGCGAGCGAGTTCGACACGATCGCCGAGCTGCGCGACAGCCTGCGCGAGCGCGTCGAGCAGCAGGGTGTCTTCACGCAGGGCTCCGCCGCCCGCGACAAGCTCGTCGAGACGCTGCTCGCGCAGATCGACATCCCGGTCCCGCCGCAGCTCATCGAGGACGAGGTGCACAACCACCTCGAGGGTGAGGGTCGTCTCGAGGATGACGTGCACCGCGCCGAGGTGACCGAGGCCAGCGAGAAGCAGTTCCGCACGCAGGTGCTGCTCGACACGATCGCCGAGCAGGCCGACGTGCAGGTCTCGCAGGAGGAGCTCTCGCAGTACCTCATCCAGTCCGCCGCGCAGTACGGCATGGCGCCGCAGGAGTTCGTCGAGGCGCTGCAGTCCTCGAACCAGCTCCCCGCGCTGGTCGGAGAGGTCGCCCGTAACAAGGCGCTCGCGATCGCGCTGGGCAAGGTCAAGGTCGTGGACACGAACGGCAAGGCCGTCGACCTCTCCGACTTCGTCGTGACCGACGACGAGACCGAGGACGAGGGCGAGAAGGCCGCCGAGACCGAGGAGAAGCCGGCCGCGAAGAAGAAGGCGCCTGCCAAGAAGGCGGCCGCCACGAAGGACGCCGACGCGGACGAGAAGCCCGCTGCCGAGAAGAAGCCGGCCGCCAAGAAGCCGGCGGCGAAGAAGGCTCCGGCCAAGAAGGACGCCGACACGGCCGAGTGATCGGCATGGTCGAGTGAAGAGGGCGGGTGCTGCGGCATCCGCCCTCTTTCTCATCGAGGGAAGGACGACGGCATGACGAGCTGGGACGACCGCATCGATCGGGTGTGGGCGGAGGCGTCAGGGGAAGAGGTCGGCGACGAGACGATCGCGCGCATCGACGCCCTCGCGGCCGAGCGGGGCCCGGACGACGCTCGGGCTGAGTTCGAGCGCGCCGGCGCGCGCGACTCCGCGGGCCGCCCGGCGGAGGCCGTGGAGTTGTACCGTCGCGCCCTGGCGCTCGGCCTCGACGAGGAACATCGCCCGCAATGCGTGATCCAACTCGCGAGCTCGCTGCGCAACCTGGGCGACTACGACGAGGCGCTGCGGGTGATCCGCGCCGAGGAGGAGCGGTCAGCGGACGGACCCTATCGCGACGCGGTCGCGGTCGTGCACGCGCTCATCCTCGCCAGCGCCGGGCGACCGGCGCAGGGCCTGTCGGTCGCCATCCTCGCCCTCGTCCCGCACCTCCCGCGCTACCACCGCTCGATGACCGCATACGCCCACGAGATCGCGGGCGGCGACACCTGATATGCCGACGGCGAACACGACCTGGGGGCCGTGCGCGCGCCGGTAGATTCGAATCACTGAAACACGGAAGCAGGAGCTGACATGGCTGAACCCCTCGTCGCGACAAGCGTCTTCGACAGGTTGCTGAAGGACCGCATCATCTGGCTCGGCTCGGAGGTGCGAGACGACAACGCCAACGAGATCTGCGCGAAGATCCTCCTTCTCGCCGCCGAAGACTCCGAGAAGGACATCTACCTCTACATCAACTCGCCCGGCGGCTCGATCACCGCGGGCATGGCGATCTACGACACGATGCAGTTCGTGCCGAACGACATCGTCACCGTCGGTATCGGCATGGCGGCCTCGATGGGCCAGCTGCTGCTGACGAGCGGCACCAAGGGTAAGCGCTACATCACCCCGAACGCCCGCGTGCTGCTGCACCAGCCCCACGGCGGCTTCGGCGGCACCGCGAGCGACATCCAGACGCAGGCGCAGCTCATCCTGTCGATGAAGAAGCGTCTCGCCGAGATCACCGCCGCCCAGACCGGCAAGCCCGTCGAGCAGATCAACGCCGACGGCGACCGCGACCGCTGGTTCACGGCGGAGGAGGCCCTCGAGTACGGCTTCGTCGACCACATCCGCGAGCACGCCAGCGACGTCACCGGCGGCGGCGGCACGGGCGTCGAGTAAGGATTCGAGAGGACACCATGTACACACCCACGTTCCAGTCCGCCGGAAACCTGCCCTCCAGCCGGTATGTGCTGCCGCAGTTCGAAGAGCGCACCGCCTACGGCTTCAAGCGTCAGGACCCGTACAACAAGCTGTTCGAAGACCGCGTGATCTTCCTCGGCGTGCAGGTCGACGACGCGTCCGCCGACGACGTCATGGCGCAGCTCCTCGTCCTGGAGAGCCAGGATTCCGAGCGCGACATCACCATGTACATCAACTCGCCCGGTGGCTCGTTCACCGCGATGACGGCGATCTACGACACGATGCAGTACGTCGCGCCGCAGATCCAGACCGTCGTGCTCGGCCAGGCGGCCTCGGCCGCCTCCGTGCTGCTCGCGGCCGGCGCGCCCGGCAAGCGTCTCGCGCTGCCGAACGCCCGCGTGCTGATGCACCAGCCGGCGATGGGGGAGGCCGGTCACGGTCAGGCCTCCGACATCGAGATCCAGGCGGCGGAGATCCTCCGCATGCGCACCTGGCTGGAGGAGACCATGGCTCGTCACACCGGTAAGCCGGTCGAGCAGGTCAACCGCGACATCGATCGCGACAAGATCCTCTCGGCCAATGAGGCGCTCGAGTACGGCATCGTCGACCAGGTGCTGACCTCGCGCAAGCGCGCATAGTCGGCATTCGCAGGAAAGGGGCGCCCGTCGATCGACGGGCGCCCCTTTCGCGTCCGGCGGATGTGCGCGGGAAGGCGACCGGGATGCGCATATGAGCAGACAGGTGCGCGAACGCTGAATCCGGCCTACCCTGGAAGAGGAAGGAGGACGCCGTGGAAGAAGATCTGCTCATGGTCCGAGTCGCCGAGCTGTATTACGACGAGGACAAGACGCAGGACGAGATCGGCGGCCTCCTGAAGATCTCCCGCTGGAAGGTCGGGCGCCTGCTCACGCAGGCCCGTCAACGCGGCATCGTCCGGATCGAGATCGTCCATCCGCGCGCCCGTCGGCTCGGCCTCGAACGCGAGCTCGTGGAGCGCTTCGGGCTCTCCGATGCCGTGGTCGTCCCGTCGCCCGAGGGCGATGAGGGGACTCTCGAGCGGGTGGCTCAGGCCGCCGCGGATTTCCTGACCGCGCTCCGTCCCGTCCCTCGTACCCTCGGGGTGAGCTGGGGCAAGACGCTCCGCGCCGTCGCCGAGGCCCTGCCCGACGGCTGGGCGCATGGCGTCACGGTCGTCCAGCTCAACGGCGGTGTGAGCCTCAACCGACGCTCGGGAGGGGCCGCGGGACTCGCGGTGACCATCGCCCAGCGCGCCTCCGGCCAGGTCTCGCTGCTGCCGAGCCCGGCGATCCTGGAGCACGTCGAGACGAAGCAGGCGATCGAAGGCGACCGCACCGTCGCAGCCGTGCTGGAGGAAGCCGCCGACGCCCAGGCTTTCCTGTTCACCGCCGGCCCGTGCGACGCGACCTCGGCCCACGTGGAGAACGGCTATCTGACCGCCACCGACGTCGAGGAACTCGCGCGCCGCGGCGCCGTCGGAGATGTCCTCGGGCGCTATGTCGATGCCGAGGGCAACATCGTCGACCCGCAGCTGGACGCGCGCACGGTCGGCGTCGCGCTCGACCGCCTGCGCGGTGCCGCGCGGGCCATCTTCGTGACGGCGGGTCCCGCCAAGCACGACATCGCGCGCACGGTCGTGACCAGCGGCCTGTGCGGGGTCCTGGTGACCGATGAGACCACAGCACGAGCATTGTTGGAGGAACAGTGACGACGACAGAACTCAGCCGCAGGACGGCGGTGGACGTCCTCGGCGGTGAGCCGGACGACGCCACCCTCCGCCGCTTCCTGCACGGCCTCCCCGGCGTGGACGCCGTCGGGCTGGAGCAGCGCGCTGCCGGCCTCGGCACGCGCTCCATCAAGACGACGTCGAAAGCCTGGGCGCTCGACACGATCATCAAGCTGATCGACCTGACCACGCTGGAAGGTGCGGACACGCCAGGCAAGGTGCGCTCCCTCGTCGCTAAGGCGAAGAACCCCGATGCCGCCGACCCCTCGACCCCCCGCGTCGCCGCGGTCTGCGTCTACGGCGACATGGTCGGCGACGCGGTCGCGGCTCTCGGCGGCCTGCACGGCGACCCCGACGACGGCCTCATCTCCGTCGCCGCCGTGGCCACCGCCTTCCCGAGCGGACGGTCCTCCCTGGCGATCAAGCTCGCCGACACCGCGGAAGCGGTCGCGGCCGGTGCGGACGAGATCGACATGGTCATCGACCGCGGCGCGTTCCTGTCCGGCCGTTACGGGCTGGTGTTCGACCAGATCGCCCAGGTCAAGGAAGCGTGCCGCCGCGAGGACGGTTCGTACGCCTCCCTCAAGGTGATCCTCGAGACCGGGGAGCTCAACACCTACGACAACATCAAGCGCGCCTCCTGGCTGGCCATCCTCGCCGGGGGCGACTTCATCAAGACCTCGACGGGCAAGGTCCAGCCGGCGGCGACGTTGCCGACCACCCTGCTCATGCTGGAGACCGTGCGTGACTGGTATCGCGGGACGGGGGAGCGCATCGGCGTGAAGCCCGCGGGCGGCATCCGCTCGTCCAAGGACGCGGTCAAGTACCTCGTGACCGTGGCCGAGACCGTGGGGGAGGAGTGGCTCCAGCCGCACCTGTTCCGCTTCGGCGCCTCGAGCCTGCTCAACGACGTGCTTCTGCAGCGTCAGAAGCTCACCACCGGCCATTACTCCGGCCCCGACTACGTCACGATCGACTAGGAAACCCGACATGTCATTCCTGGAATACGCTCCGGCTCCGGAGTCCACGGCCGTGCTGAACCTCAAGGACAGCTACGGGCTGTTCATCGACGGCGAGTTCGTCGACGGCGCAGGCACCCCCTTCCGCACCATCTCTCCGGCGACGGAGAAGGAGATCGCCGAGATCGCCTCCGCCGACGACGCGGACATCGACCGCGCCGTCGCGGCGGCACGACGCGCCTACGACCGGGTCTGGTCGCGGATGAGCGGCCGCGACCGCGGCAAGTACCTGTTCCGCATCGCTCGTCTCGTGCAGGAGCGCGCCCGCGAGCTGGCCGTCGCCGAGAGCCTCGACAACGGCAAGCCCATCAAGGAGAGCCGCGACGTGGACGTGCCGCTCGTCGCATCCTGGTTCTTCTACTACGCGGGCTGGGCCGACAAGCTCGACTACGCCGGTCTGGGTGCGAACCCGCGCGCGCTGGGGGTCGCCGGTCAGGTCATCCCGTGGAACTTCCCGCTACTGATGCTCGCGTGGAAACTCGCCCCGGCGCTGGCGGCCGGCAACACGGTCGTGCTCAAGCCTGCCGAGACCACGCCGCTGACGGCGCTGATCTTCGCCGAGATCCTGCAGCAGGCCGATCTCCCCGCCGGTGTCGTGAACATCGTCACGGGGGCCGGGCCGACCGGTGCCGCCCTGGTCCGTCACCCCGACGTCGACAAGGTGGCCTTCACCGGCTCGACCGGTGTCGGCCGAGACATCGCCCGTGCCGTCGCGGGGACGAACAAGAAGCTGACGCTCGAGCTGGGCGGCAAGGCCGCGAACATCGTGTTCGATGACGCGCCGATCGACCAGGCCGTCGAGGGCATCGTCAACGGCATCTTCTTCAACCAGGGCCACGTGTGCTGTGCCGGGAGTCGTCTGCTCGTGCAGGAGTCGATCCACGACGAGGTCGTCGACCGGCTGAAGAACCGGCTGTCGACCCTGCGTCTCGGCGACCCGCTCGACAAGAACACGGACATCGGCGCGATCAACTCCGCCGCGCAGCTCGCCCGCATCCGGGAGCTCAGCGACATCGGCGAGGCCGAGGGCGCGGAGCGCTGGACCGCGGACTGCGCCATCCCGGAGCAGGGCTTCTGGTTCGCCCCGACGATCTTCACCGGGGTCGAGGCCTCGCACCGCATCGCTCGGGATGAGGTCTTCGGGCCGGTGCTGTCGGTCCTCACCTTCCGGACGCCCGCCGAGGCGATCGCCAAGGCCAACAACACCCCGTACGGTCTCTCCGCCGGCATCTGGTCGGACAAGGGGTCGCGGATTCTCGCGGTCGCCGACCGGCTGCGCGCGGGCGTCGTCTGGGCGAACACGTTCAACCGTTTCGACCCGTCGAGCCCGTTCGGCGGCTACAAGGAGTCCGGGTACGGCCGCGAGGGCGGTCGACAGGGGCTCACCGCCTACCTCAAGGGAGCCGCAGCATGAGTAAGCGACTGACCGTTCCGAAGACGTACAAGCTCGCGATCGGTGGGGCGTTCCCTCGGAGCGAGTCGGGGCGCACCTACGAGGTCGTCACCCGAAAGGGCGCATTCCTGGCGAACGCCGCGAAGGCCTCCCGCAAGGACGCCCGCGATGCGGTCGTCGCCGCTCGCGCCGCCGTCAAGGGCTGGTCCGGTGCGACGGCCTACAACCGCGGGCAGGTGCTCTACCGGGTCGCCGAGGTCCTCGAGGGGCGCCGCGCGCAGTTCGTCGACGAGATCGTCGCGCAGGAGGGTGTCTCGACCTCGGCGGCCACGGCACAGGTCGACGAGGCGATCGACCTCTGGGTCTGGTACGCGGGCTGGTGCGACAAGTACGCGCAGGTGGCGGGGAACGCCAATCCGGTCTCCGGCCCGTACTTCAACATCTCGGTGCCCGAGCCCACCGGCGTGGTCGCGATCGTGGCCCCGCAGGACTCGGCGCTGCTCGGCCTGGTCTCGGTGGTCGCGCCCGCTCTGGTCGCAGGCAACACCGTCGTCGCGATCGCCAGCGAGCAGTACCCGCTCTCCGCGATCAGTCTCGCCGAGGTGCTCGCCACCAGTGATGTCCCCGGGGGCGTGGTGAACGTGCTCACCGGCTCGCCGGCGGAGATCGCGCCGTGGCTCGCCTCGCACCAGGATGTGAACGCCCTCGATCTCGCCGGCGCGGGCGCGCTGGAGTGGGTCGACATGCAGATCGCCGCGGCGGAGACGCTGAAGCGCGTCCTCGCCCCCGGCGACGTGGTCGCCTCGCCGGAGCGGATCGCCGCGTTCACCGAGGTCAAGACGGTCTGGCACACCAAGAGCATGGTCTGACGACATATCGGGATCGACGAGGGCCCTGTCGCGCACCGCGCGGCGGGGCCCTCGTCATTCGCGCAGCGTTCGTGTGACGCCGGTGCTGTGGTTTCATGGCGGCATGGCGATGACGTGGGGGACGCGGGCCGGCTCCGTGCGAGTGACGATGGTGTTCGCGGCGCTGCTGCTCCTCGGCGGATGCGCTGCCGCGCCGGCGGACGTCGGCTCCGGCGAGTCGACGCCGACCGTGACGCCGACCGTGACGCCGACCGTCGCCTGCCCGCAGGTGGACGGCGCCGAGCTTCCGCCGGAGTGTGCGCCCTACGATCCCGACCACGCGATGGCGCAGAACGACAGGTATCGGGAGCGGATGGACGTATCGGACGAGGCTGTGGCCGCTGCCGAGAAGCCCGTCGCGGACCTCCGTGAGCGCCTGGAGGGGTTGCGCGCGGCGGGCACGATCTCCGTTGTCGCCGTCGAGGACGCCCTGCGCGGGGTCGGTCTCACCCATCACGTCGTCCGAGGCGACACGCGCGCGGTGGCGTTCGGGGCCGATGGGCCGGAGGGTGGCTGCGTCTTCGGGGACGTGCGTCCTGACGAAGTCCGCGTGGACGTCGGCGGATACATCATGGACGGTGGCTGCCTCCCTGCGGAGTGACGACGGTGAGGTCGTTCTCCGGGACCCGCGGAACGACCCGTCGCCAATGCGGCCCGGTGTCCCATGCAGCGGTTAGGCTCGAAGAACGATCCTGATCCCCCCGAGGAGGACGCGCATGGCCCGCATCGGTGAAAGCGCTGACCTGTTCAAGTGCTCGTTCTGCGGAAAGAGCCAGAAGCAGGTGCAGCAGCTCATCGCCGGACCCGGCGTGTACATCTGCGACGAGTGCGTCGAGCTCTGCAACGAGATCATCGAGGAGCGCATGGCGGAGTCGTCCGCCGAGGGCGTCGCCGAGTTCGAGCTGCCGAAGCCCCGCGAGATCTTCACGTTCCTCGAGGAGTACGTCGTCGGGCAGGAGCCCGCGAAGCGCGCGCTCTCGGTCGCCGTCTACAACCACTACAAGCGCGTGCGCGCACACGGCACGTTGCAGCCGGCCGAGCAGAAGGCTGAGGAAGTCGAGATCGCGAAGAGCAACATCCTGCTCATCGGGCCGACGGGCTGCGGAAAGACCTATCTGGCGCAGACGCTCGCCAAGCGCCTCAACGTGCCGTTCGCCGTCGCCGACGCGACCGCGCTGACCGAGGCGGGCTACGTCGGCGAAGACGTCGAGAACATCCTCCTCAAGCTCATCCAGGCCGCGGACTACGACGTGAAGCGAGCCGAGCAGGGCATCATCTACATCGACGAGGTCGACAAGATCGCCCGCAAGGCCGAGAACCCGTCGATCACCCGCGACGTGTCGGGCGAGGGCGTGCAGCAGGCGCTGCTGAAGATCATCGAGGGCACGGTTGCCTCGGTGCCGCCGCAGGGCGGCCGCAAGCACCCGCATCAGGAGTTCCTGCAGATCGACACCTCGAACGTGCTCTTCATCGTGGCCGGTGCCTTCGCCGGCCTGGAGGACATCGTCTCGGCGCGCGTCGGCAAGCACGGCGTCGGCTTCGGCGCTCCGCTGCACGACAAGGGCAAGGACCTCGATCTGTTCAGCGAGGTGCTGCCGGAGGACCTCCACAAATTCGGGCTCATCCCGGAGTTCATCGGTCGTCTGCCCGTCGTCACGAACGTGTCACCGCTCGACCAGGCCGCGCTCATCGACATCCTTACCGGTCCTCGCAACGCGCTCGTGAAGCAGTATCAGCGCATGTTCGAGCTCGACGGCGTCCAGCTGGAGTTCGAGGAGGACGCGCTGCGGTCAATCGCGGACCTGGCGGTCGAGCGCAAGACCGGTGCCCGTGGTCTCCGCGCCATCCTGGAGGATGTGCTCGGTCCCGTGATGTTCGAGATCCCCTCCGCAGAGGACGTTGCGAAGGTGATCATCACGCGCGCCGCCGTCGACGAGGGTGCTCCGCCCACCATCGTGATGGAGCGCAAGCGCAAGAGCGCCTGAGCGGGGCGACGCGGCTCGGCCGACGAGGTCGGACGTGCCTGCTCAGGCCACCGGCATGAGCAGATCGGTGCGCAGCTCGTCCGGATCGACCCCGGGATCTGACACGTAGACCTCGATCCAGATGCCGCGCGGCCGGAGCCCTGCCTCTGCGGCACGCGCGACGAGCCCGGCCCAGCCGGCACCCAGTCCGTCGTAGGACCCGAACAGTGTGGTCGCGACGGCCTGCCCTGTCGGCATCGCCGACGCGATGATCGCGGCGCCCCCGACGACGATCTCGTCGGAGGGTGGAGTCTGCACGGGAAAGCCGAGCTCCAGATCGAACACGCCCATCGGGTCGCCGTGGTAGATCGCGAGGGCCGGTCCGACGGGGATCAGAGTGCCGTCACCGAACGTGGAGCCGATCGCCGCGTACCCGGTGTCGAAGGCGTCGCGGAGGTCGGCGAGGAGAATGCCCTCGTGCCGGATGACGGCGAGGGGAACGGCGTCGAGTTCCAGGCTGTCCGCCGGGCCGAACGGTGCGTCAGGGAATGCGTCCATGCGCTCAGGGTCTCACGACTCACGAGTCCAGTCCACGACGTTTCAGGAGCGGCTCGATCTCCGCGTCCCGCCCGCGGAAGTCGCGGTAGGCGGCCAGCGGGTCCTTCGAACCGCCGACGCCGAGCAGACGCTCGCGGAAGCGGTCGCCGTTCGCCCGCGTGAGCCCGCCGTTCTCCCGGAACCACTCGACCGTGTCGGCGTCAAGCACCTCGCTCCAGATGTAGGAGTAGTACCCCGCGCTGTAGCCGCCCGAGAAGACATGCGCGAAGTAGGTGGAGGAGTATCGGGTCGGAACGGCGGGGTCGTCCAGCCCGACATCGGCGAGCGCGGCCGCTTCGAACCTCGCGACGTCGTCCACTGCATCCTCGACGGAGAGCCGGTGCCACGCCTGGTCCAGCCATGCCGCGGCCAGGTACTCGCTGGTCGCATGCCCCTGATCGAACGTCGCGGTCGCCCGAAGCCGCTCCACGATGGCAGAGTCCAGCGGTTCGCCGGTCTCGTGATGCCGGGCGTAGTTGTCGAGGACCTCGGGCCAGAGGATCCACATCTCGTTCACCTGGCTGGGGAACTCGACGAAGTCGCGGAACACGTTGGTCCCGGCGAAGTGCGGGTACGTCACCGTGGCGAACAGGCCGTGCAGAGCGTGCCCGAACTCGTGGAACAGCGTCGTCACCTCGTCGAGCGTCAGCAGCGTGGGCTCGCCGTCGCCGGGCTGAGCAACATTGAGGTTGTTGACCACGACGGGGGCGCTGCCACGCAGGCGGGACTGGCTGACGATCGCGTTCATCCACGCGCCACCGCGTTTCGAGTCCCGGGTGTAGAGGTCGAGCACGGAGAGACCGAGCGGGGAGTCGTCGGCGTTGCGCACTTCGAAGACACGGGCCTGCGGATGGTAGGCCGCGAGGTCGTGTCGCTCCTGGAACGTCACCCCGTAGAGTCGGGTCGCTGCGAAGAACACGCCTTCCTGCAGCACCCGCTCCGCCTCGAACCACGGACGCAGGGCGGCGGTGTCGATGTCGTAGCGGGCAGCGCGCACGCGTTCCGTGTAGAACGCCCAGTCGTGGGCTTCGACGGGGAAGGGCTCGGGTTCCGTCTCGTCGACGATCGCCTGGAGCGCGGCGCGCTCGGCACGGGCGTTGCGCGCGGACGGCCCGGCCAACCGGCGCAGCATCTGCTCGACCGCTTCCGGGGTCCCCGCCGTCTCGTCGGCCGTGACGTATGCGGCGTGGGACGAATACCCCAAGAGGCGCGCGCGCTGGGCGCGGAGGCGCACGATCTCGCGCAGCACCGGACGGTTGTCGTTCGCGTTATCGCGGGATCCTCGCGCTCGGGACGCCGCCATGACCCGGCGTCGGGATTCCCGCACCGCAAGCCGTGCGAGCGCGGGGTGGCCGGTGAACAGCGGCAGCGTGAGGAGGTAATGACCGTCGAGCCCTCGATCGGCGGCGGCGCGCGCGGCGGCGGAGAGTTCTCCCGCACTCAGGCCTTCCAGCTCGGCCGCGGATTCGAAGACGACGGCGAGATCGTTCGTGTCGCTCAGCAGGTTCCGCTCGAACGTGTTCGTGAGCACGGACAGCTTCTGGTTCAGCGCCGTGAGCTGCGCCTTGGCGTCGCCGTCGAGCCCGGCGCCGGCGTGTGTCATCTCGCGGTGGTAGCGCTCCACGAGGTAGCGCTGCTCCGGGTCGAGGTCGAGGGTGTCGCGCTGCTCGTACACGTGGGTCACGCGGGCGTAGAGCGCCGCATCGAGCGTGATCGCGTCCTGGTGGGCCGCCATGAGCGGCGCGAGTTCCTCGTCGATCGCCTGGATCTCCGGCGTCGCGTCGGCCGAGCTCACGGTGTAGAACGCGTGCGCCACCCGGTCGAGGAGCCCGCCCGATCGCTCCAGCGCTTCGAGGGTGTTCTCGAACGTCGGCATCGATCGCACGCGGGTGATGCTCGCGACCTCGGCGAGGTGCTCCGCGAATCCGGCTCGGAAGGCGGGGAGGTAGTGCTCCGGGCGGATCGCCCGATAGTCCGGAAGGCCGAAGGGAAGGGTCGACGGCTGCAGCAGCGGGTTGGTGGCGTCGCTCATCCTCCGAGCCTAGCCATCGCGCTCTCCGTCCCCGGAACGCTCCTCACTGAGGTGGGTCATCACCTGCCGCAGCGCGTCGACGACGACGCGCACCGAGCGGCGGCGCAGGTTCTCCGGACGTGCGAGGACGTCGATCATGCGGTGCGTGCTCACGCCCCGGAGCGGGATACGCACGATGTCGTGATCGTCGACGCTGCGCGAGGTGAACCGGGGGAGCATCCCGAGGACGCCGCCGGCCGCGACCACGGCCGAGACCGCGCCGTAGTCGTTGATGCGGTGGCGGACCTCGACCGGACGGCGCGCGACGGCGGCGACGGCGCGGAGCACGTCGTCGGGGGAGTAGCCCACACGGCTCGTCACCCACTGCTCGTCTGCGACCTCGTCCGGCGAGACGAAGGTGCGACGGGCGAGCGGGTGGTCGGCGGCGACCGCGACGTCCAGAGGCTCGCGCACGAGACCGACCGCACGGATGCCCTCGGCCGGCCACGGCGCGGAGTGCTCCATCCGATGGGCGAGGACGAGGTCGTACCGCGCGGTGAGCCCGGGGAACTCGCTCTGCGCGACGTCTTCGTCCGTGAGGCGCACGGTCGGGGCGTGCTCCTTCCCGGACAGCTCCCGCACGAGCGCGCCGAAGAGCGCCTGCCCGACGCTGTGGAAGCCGCTGATGCTCACCTCTCCTGTCGCCGCACCCTCGAAGTCGTCCAGGGCGTGGCGCGCCGCCGCCATGGCGTCGATGGCCTCGGCCCCGGCCGCCGCGAGGATCTCGCCGGCGGGCGTCAGCACGAGCGTGCGCCCCTGACGACGGGTGAGCGGGGCCGGAAAGGAGCGCTGCAGTGCGGCCAGCTGCTGCGAGACGGCGGAGGGTGTGACGCGGAGCGCTTCGGCGACGGCGGTCGCGCTTCCGAGGGCGCCGAGCTCGCGGAGGATCTGGAGTTGATGGAGTTCCACGTTGACAGTTTAGTTGTCGCTATACAGACGCTGCAGAACCTGGCGATTGTTCTACACCGAGCGATGCGATGGGATCGGAGCATGAGAGCACTGTTCAAGGAAGAGCCGGGTGCCGGCCTCGCGCTCGTCGAGCGACCGGATCCGACCGCCGGTCCGGGTGAGGTCGTCATCCGCGTCCTCCGCACCGGCATCTGCGGTACCGACCTGCACATCCGGCGATGGGACGACTGGGCGGCCTCCGCGATCGCCGCACCCCTCATCCCCGGGCACGAGTTCTACGGCGAAGTCGTCGAGGTCGGGCCGCTCGTCCACGACATCGCCGTCGGCGACCGGGTGTCCGGCGAGGGGCACATCGTCTGCGGCACCTGCCGGAACTGTCGCGCAGGACGGCGCCAGATGTGCATCCGCACGATCGGACTCGGGCTGCAGCGCGATGGTGCCTTCGCCGAGTACCTCTCGCTGCCGGCGACCAATGTGTGGGTCCACCAGGCCGAGGTCGCCCCGGAGCTCGGCGCGATCTTCGACCCGCTCGGAAACGCCGTGCACACCGCTCTCCGCTTCCCCCTCATCGGCGAGGACGTCCTCGTCACCGGGTGCGGTCCGATCGGCCTGATGGCGATCGCCGTCGCACGGCATGCGGGGGCCCGCTTCATCGTGGGGACCGACGTGAGCACCCCGCGCCTGGAGATGGCGCGGGGAATGGGAGCCGACGAGGTCGTCGACGTCTCCCATCAGGAGATCCGCGACGCGCAGCGTGCGCTCGGCATGCGCGAGGGCTTCGATGTCGGCTTCGAGATGAGCGGCGCGGCGTCGGCACTCCCGGCGATGATCGACAACATGAACCACGGCGGGCGGATCGCGATGCTGGGTCTGCCGTCGACCGGGTTCGACATCGACTGGGGCAAGCTCGTCACCCACATGCTCACCATCACCGGTATCTACGGCCGTGAGATGTTCGAGACCTGGAACGCCATGGGGGCGATGCTGCAGACGAGTGCGACGCTGCGGGCGGCCATCGGCCGGGTGATCGCCGAGGTCGTACCGGCGCGCGATTGGGAGCGCGGATTCGCGGCGGCGGAGTCCGCCGGCACGGGCAAGATCATCCTCGACTGGACGGAGCTGTGATGTACGCGACCTTCAAGGACCATGTGGCGCAGGAGCTGGCGGGAATCGAGGAGGCAGGGCTCACCAAGCACGAGCGCGGCATCCGCGGACCGCAGCGGGCGGAGATCACCGCCGACGGCGCCGAGGTGCTCAACTTCTGTGCCAACAACTACCTGGGACTCGCCGACGACCCCCGCATCCTGGGTGCAGCGCGGAGGGCACTGGACGAGTGGGGGTACGGGCTCGCGAGCGTCCGCTTCATCTGCGGCACGCAGGAGCAGCACCTCGAACTGGAACGTCGGCTCGCGGGCTTCCTCGGCACCGACGACGCGATCCTCTACTCGTCCTGCTTCGACGCGAACGGCGGTGTCTTCGAGACGCTGTTCTCCGCGGAGGATGCGATCATCTCGGACGAGCTGAACCACGCATCCATCATCGACGGCATCCGGCTGTCCAAGGCACGCCGGCTGCGGTACCGCAACCGCGACATGGCGGATCTGGAGGAGCAGCTGCAGGCTGCCGCCGATGCCCGGTTCCGCGTGATCGTGACCGACGGCGTCTTCTCGATGGACGGCTACATCGCCCCGCTCGCCGAGATCTGCGACCTCGCGGAGCGGTACGACGCCCTCGTCTTCGTGGACGACTCGCACGCCGTCGGCTTCGTGGGCGAGAACGGGCGTGGAACGCCGGAGCTGTGTGGCGTCGCGGATCGCGTCGACATCTACACGGGCACGTTCGGCAAGGCGCTGGGCGGCGCCTCCGGCGGGTACGTCGCCTCCCATGCGGAGATCGTCGCGCTGCTGCGTCAGCGCTCCCGTCCGTACCTGTTCTCGAACACCCTCGCTCCGGCCATCGTGGCAGGCACGTTGACTGCGCTCGATCTCGTCGAAGGGTCGGCGGACCTGCGGGCGCGCCTGCAGGAGAATGCGGCCTTGTTCCGGTCCCGCATGACGGAGGAGGGCTTCGATCTGCTTCCGGGTGCGCATCCGATCGTGCCCGTCATGTTCGGCGACGCAGCTTTGACGGCCAGGATCGCCGCGGCGATGCAAGACCAGGGCGTCTACGTGACGGCGTTCAGCTTCCCGGTGGTGCCGCGCGAGAAGGCACGCATCCGCGTGCAGCTCTCGGCTGCGCACACCGCCGAGCAGGTCGAGCGCTGCGTGGCGGCGTTCGTCGCGGCGCGAAAGGCAGTGAGCTGACCCGATGCCCTGACTTGATGCAAAGAGAAGCTTGCAAAGAAGTGTTTGCAAGCGTATCTTTGCATGTATGACGAACGAGACGCAGGTACGGACGCTGGATTCGGGGGCGCTCAAGGCGCTCGCTCATCCGCTGCGGGTCAAGATCTTCGATCTGCTCGCCTCCCGCGGTCCCCAGACCGCCAGCTCTCTCGCTGCCCTGGTGGGGGAGACCTCGGGGTCCACCAGCTACCACCTCCGCGCCCTCGCGGCGCACGACCTCATTCGCGAGGTGGAAGGTCGGGGCACCGCACGAGAGCGGTGGTGGGAGCGCCCGAAAGGCCGGATCGACATGCCGGGACCGGACGAGCAGATGTCGCCGGCCAACCGTGCCGCCGCGCAGATCGTGACCTCGGAGTTCTTCCGGCTGCGACACGAGACGTTGATGCAGTACCTCAACCGCCCGGAGTCCGAGGTGCCGGAGGGATGGCGCGACGTCGGGGTGACGATCACCACGCATCTCGACATGACCGCGGAACAGGCGATGTCGCTGCGGGCCGAGCTGGAGGCGATCGTGGAGAGGGCGATCGAGCAGTACCGCGGTCAAGAGGGTCCCGACGTCCGGCGCGTCTCGCTCCGAACCGAGCTCTTCGATCTACCGACGCCGCGCGGCGCTGCCTCTGCGGAGACGACGGAGGCATCATGACCGCCGCGACCCTGCATCTCGTCAGTCCCACGCGCGCTGAGCGCGGTGTGCTGCGCCTCGCCGACCGGGTGACCGCCGTGGTCGAGCACCGGATCGAGCGTCGCGCACGACGGCGGACCGTGGCCCTCGACCTCCTCCGCGAACAGCAGGCCCGCCGCCACGACCCGCGCGCCGTGGACCACCTCCTCGCGCAGCTCGGGACCCCGCGCCGCTGACCCGACACCCCGGCTCCACGACGAGACCCCCTCGTATCCGCGCGGATACGAGGGGGTCTCGGCGATGAAGCGGGGTCTCGAGATCAGGTGATCAGGTGAGAGGGATCAGGTGAAAGGGCGGGCGATGACCTCGCCGGAGGGCGTCTCGACGACCTCCCAGCCGGCGTCGAGCTCGGCGATCGCGCGGCCCTCGAGCCACGTGAGCGTCCAGTGACCGGTGAGGTCCCGCGACTCCACCTCGGCGATCGCGGGACGCAGCGCCTCGGGAACCGACGCGGGAGGCTGGGCCCCCGCGGCCCAGCGCGTGCCGAGCTGCATCAGGAGGCCTCGACCGGGGCGAGCTCGATCGCGGTGACCGCGAACTCCTCCGCCTCGGTGATCTCGAGCTCGGCGATGCGGCCCACCGCACGGAGATCGTCCGCCGCGGCACGCAGCGCCTCGACCTTCGCGGCGGGAGCGGCGATCGCGGCCCGCGAGACCGGGGTCTTCTGCGATGCCTTCGCCTCGGTCTTCGCGCGGCGGATGCCGATGAGTGCCTCGCTCGCGGCGGACAGCACGGCCGGGTCGCCCTCGATGCCGAGCGCCTCGGGCCAGGCGGCCGTATGCACGGAGCCCTCCTCGAACCACGACCAGGCCTCCTCCGTGGCGAAGGAGAGCACCGGCGCGAGCAGCCGGAGGAGCGTGGACAGCGCCAGACGCAGCGCGAGAGCGGCAGAGGCCTGCCCGACGTCGTTCTGGTTGTAGGCCCGCTCCTTCACGAGTTCCAGGTAGTCGTCGCAGAACGTCCAGAAGAACGCCTCGGTCAGCTCCAGCGCCCGGGCCGCGTCATACCGGTCGAAGGCCGCGGTCGCCTCGGCCACCACGCCGTCGAGCGCCGTGAGCATCGAGGCATCCAGTGCGTGCGTCACCTGCGCGCCCTCGGGCACCGGGAACGACAGCACGAACTTCGCGGCGTTCAGCACCTTGATCGCGAGACGCCGACCGATCTTCACCTGCGTCGGGTTCTGCGGGTCGAAGGCGGCGTCCATGCCGAGCCGGCTCGAGGCGGCCCAGTACCGCACCGCGTCCGAGCCGTGGGCGTCGAGCACGTCAGCAGGGGTGACCACGTTGCCCTTCGACTTCGACATCTTCTTGCGGTCGGGGTCGACGATGAAGCCGGAGATGGCGGCGTTCTTCCACGGGGCGCGGCCGTCTTCGAGCGTGGAGCGCAGCATGGTCGAGAAGAGCCAGGTGCGGATGATGTCCTGCCCCTGCGGACGCAGGTCGAACGGGGCCGTGAGCTGCCACAGCTCCTCGTCGCGCTGCCAGCCGCCTGCGAGCTGCGGCGTCAGGGACGAGGTCGCCCAGGTGTCGAGGATGTCGGCCTCGGCGTCGAACCCGCCCGGCACGCCGCGCTGGGCCTCGGTGTAGCCCGCCGGCACATCCGTCGTCGGGTCGATCGGCAGCGTCGCGGTGTCCGGGGTCAGCACCCGGTCGTAATCGCGCTCACCGTTCTCATCCAGCGCGTACCAGAGCGGGATCGGCACGCCGAAGAACCGCTGCCGGGACACGAGCCAGTCGCCCGTGAGGCCGCCGACCCAGTTCTCGTAGCGGACACGCATGAAGTCGGGGTGCCACGCCAGCTCGGTACCGTGCGCGAGGAGCTGATCGCGCAGCTCGCCGTCCCTGGCTCCGTTGCGGATGTACCACTGACGGGTCGAGACGATCTCGAGCGGGCGGTCGCCCTTCTCGAAGAACTTCACGGCGTGCTGGAAGGGCTTGCCGACCGCCGTCATGTCGCCGGTCTCCTGCAGCTTCTCCACGATCGCCTTGCGGGCGCTGAAGACGGTCTTGCCCGCCACGTTCTCCGCGTACCAGGCGCGTGCGTCGGCGTCGGCCACGATCGCCGGGGCCTCCGGGAGGAACCGGCCGTCGAGGCCGATCGTCGTCATGTTCGGCAGGGACTGGCCGGCAGCGGTGCGCAGCTCGCGCCACCAGATGATGTCGGTGACGTCACCGAAGGTGCAGACCATCGCGGCGCCGGTGCCCTTGTCCGGCTGGGCGAGGTGGTGCCCGTGGATCTCGATCTCCGCGCCGAAGTACGGCGTGCGGACCTTCGTCCCGATGAGGTGCTTGTGCGGACCCTCGGGGTGGGTCACGATCGCGATGCACGCGGGGAGGAGCTCGGGCCGCGTGGTGTCGATCGCGATGGACCCGGAGCCGTCCGCGAAGGGGAACTCGATCGTGTGGTAGGCGGCCTGCTGGTCGCGGTCCTCGAGCTCGGCCTGCGCGATCGCAGAGCGGAAGTCGATGTCCCAGAGCGTCGGCGCGAGGGCCTGGTACGCCTCCCCGCGCTCGAGGTTGCGGAGGAACGCGAGCTGGCTCTGGCGGATCGTGTCGTCGGAGATCGTGCGGTAGGTCTGTGTCCAGTCGACGCTGAGTCCGAGCTGACGGAACAGCGCCTCGAACTGCTTCTCGTCCTCGATCGTGAGGCGTTCGCACAGCTCGATGAAGTTGCGGCGGCTGATGGGCTGCTGGTCGGCGGCCCGGCTCGACTTGTTGTCGCCGCCCTCGAAGGGAGGGGTGAAGTCGGCGTCGTAGGGGAGCGACGGATCGCAGCGGACCCCGTAGTAGTTCTGCACGCGGCGCTCGGTGGGAAGGCCGTTGTCGTCCCAGCCCATCGGGTAGAACACGGTCTTGCCGCGCATCCGCTCGTACCGCGCCTTCACGTCGGTGTGCGTGTAGGAGAACACATGGCCGATGTGGAGGCTGCCGGAGGCGGTGGGCGGCGGGGTGTCGATCGAGTAGACGCCCTCCCGGCCCAGCTCGGCGGCGCGCAGGCGGTCGAACAGATAGGTGCCCTGCTCCGCCCAGGCGGCGTCCCATTTCGCTTCGAGACCTTCGAGTGCGGGCTTGTCGGGAATGGCGGACATGGAGGTCTCCTCGAGCGATGTATGCGGCACTGTGTGAGCGTGCCTGAGTGTGAGTGGTGCCGCCCAGTCTACCGAGCGGCGAAGCGGGGTGCTCGCCCCGCGGGTGCCTCCGGCGCGGCGCTGCCGCCCGCCCTCCGGCCGCTGGGAGGATCGAGGCATGACATCGCCGTCGTCGCCTTGCCCCCGCCCCCGACTCGCCGATCTCGGCGTCCCGTCCGGGGCCTTCGCGCGCGGCCCGGGGAACGCCATCACGGACGTCCCGGGCGTGCGGGTCGGCCATGCCACGCTGCACGGCGACGGCCTACACACGGGTGTGACGGCGATCGTGCCCGACGCCCTCAGTGCCGAGCGCCGCAGCCTGCCCGCGAACCTGTCGGTCGGCAACGGCTACGGCAAGCTCGTCGGCGCCACTCAGCTCCGCGAGCTCGGGGCTCTGGAGACGCCGATCCTGCTGACATCGACGCTGTCGGTGTTCCGTGTCGCCGACGCGCTCGTCGGCCATCTGCTGGCGACTCCGATGCACGCGCGGACGACGACGCTGAATCCGGTGGTGGGGGAGACGAACGACGGCTTCCTCTCGGACATCCGACGGCGGGCGGTGGGCGAGGAGCAGGTGACGACGGCCCTGGCCGCTGCGGCTCCCGGTCCGGTCGCGGAAGGGTGCGTCGGCGCCGGCGCCGGAACCGTCGCCCTCGGGTACAAGGGCGGGATCGGCACCGCGTCCCGACTCGTCGCCGTCGCGGGGTACCCGTTCACGGTCGGTGCGCTCGTGCAGACGAACTTCAGCGGCACGCTGCGGATCGCGGGCGTCCCGCTGCCCGCGGAGGAGCTGCTCGCGGACGCTCCGGCGCAGCCCGTCGGCAACTCCTGCATGATCGTCGTCGCGACGGACGCGCCGGTCGACGGCCGCCAGCTCGGCCGCGTGGCCAACCGCGCCGTGTTCGCCATGCGGGGTGTCGGGGCGGACTATGCGCAGGGCAGCGGCGACTACGCGATCGCCTTCTCCGTGGCCGAGCGGACCGCGGACGGCCCCACGGCCGACGACGAGCTCTCGCCGCTCTTCGCCGCGACGATGGACGCGGCCGAGGAGGCGTTGGTCAACTCCGTGCTCGCCGCCGAGACGACGGTGGGGCCCGAGGGGCGAACGGCGCAGGCGGTGCCGATCGACCGGGTGCGGGAGCGCCTGGCGCGAGCCGGAGCCGTCTGACCCGCGTTCACAACTCAGGAGAGACCGTGCTGCTGTTTCCCCGGGCGCGGTGCGTCGCGCCGCCCTCGGCCGGAACTCCTGAGTTGTGAACGGTGATCAGTCGGTGAGCGCGGCGTGGATGCCGTCTCCGATGCGGCGCATGGCAGCCAGCACGGGGCCGCGTCCGTCGGCGCCACGGTTCCAGTTCGCCAAGACGGCGTAGGCGATCCGGCGGGTGGGGGACATCACGATCCCGGTGTCGGCGCGGACGCGGGAGATCGTGCCGGTCTTGTTCAGCAGCCAGACGCCACGGTCGTAGCCCCAGTGTGCGAGGGGGTCGAGGTCGAACGCCGCGGCGACCATCGACAGGTCCATCCCGGCGCCGAGCCAGCGGCGCAGCGTGTCGGCCGAGGCGGGGGAGAGATCGGTCCCGTCGGCCAGTCGCGACATGAAGCGCACGAGCTCCGCGGCGTTCGCGTGGGACAGCGTCTTCGGGGCGCCGGGCGGGATCGGCCAGCGCACGATGTCGTCGAGCGCAGATGCCGTGTAGCCCAGGCCACGGGTGTGTTCCTGCACGGTCGGGATGCCGATGACGCGGCCCAGCGTGTTGGTCGCGGCGTTGTCGCTCACCGCACCGATGAGCGCGGCCACGTCGTAGAGCGACAGCTCGGAGGTCTGCAACAGGTACCAGAGGCCAGAGTCCTCGATCGCTTCGGCCGGCCGTCGCGTGACGCGCTCCTCGAGCGTGCGCGTGCCGGCGTCGACCTCGGTGAGGAGCCGGTGCAGGAGGAAGATCTTGCCGATGCTCGCGGTGTCCATCACGGTTTCGGGGTGGTGCTCCCGCAGCACCTCGCCGGAGTCGATGTCCTGGACGAGGACCGACCACACGGTGCCGTTGTCGTCCGGGAGGTCGACGTCGATGGTGCTCATGCGTCCGCCTCATCCCTCGCTCGCCCGGTCACGTGCGCACGGATGAGCTCGCCGACGGCCCGCATCCCGTCGAGCACGGGGGCGCGGAGATCGGCCGCAGAGTCCTTCCAGTTCGCCGCCACCGCGTACGCGACGGCCGCCTGCGGTCCGCGCAGGAGCCCGACGTCCACGCGGGCGAAGCTCACACTCCCGGTCTTGTGGCGCAGCACCATGCCCTGGTACTCGGCCTCGACGTGGGCGAGCGGGTCGAGGAGGAAGGCATCGGCGGTCATCGACGTGTCCGTGTCGGCGGCAAGCCAGTCCAGCACCCTGGCGCTCACGCCGGGGGAGAACGCGTCGCCCGTCCCCAGACGGCGCATCACGTCCGAGAGTTCCGCCGCGGTGCCGAACGACGGCGTCCACGGCAGATCGGGGGTGCGCTCGTTGCGGATGTAGTCGTGCAGTGCGGTGTCGCGGTACCCGAGGGCCGGCGCCACGGCCCGCACTTCCTCCAGTCCGCAGAGGTGGATGAGGGCGTTCGTGGCGAGGTTGTCGCTCACGGCACCGACGAGGAGCGCCGCATCGTGCACCGTGACGTGCTGGTCGTGCATGCGGTAGAGAAGCCCGGAGTCCTCGACGCGGTGCTCGTCGGGGATCGTGATCCGGTCGTCCGGTGCGAGCATTCCCGCCTCCAGCCGTCGAGCGACCTCGAGGAGCAGGAAGATCTTCCCGATGCTCGCGGTCTCGCACTGCGTATGCGGGTCGTGCTCGGCGAGGATCGCGCCGGTCTCGGCGTCCACCACCCGGACGGACCAGGTGACGCGAGGGTCGAGGGATGGGAGCGGGGTCATGCGGGCAGTCCCACCGTGAGGCGGGGCTCGTCGCCGGTCGCATCCAGCACCCCGTCGACACCCAGGGGGATGGTCAGCGCGTGAGGGTCGTGGCCGAACCCCTGCTCCCACAGCACGGGGACGCCGGCGCCCTGGAACTCGTCGCGCATCAGTGCGTGGACGAGCTCGAGATCGCCGCACTCGTGCCAGGATCCCAGGACGACTCCGGTCGCCTGCGCGAGACGACCCGCGCGCCGGAGCTGCGTCACGAAGCTGTCGAGGCGGTACGGCTCCTCCGTGATGTCCTCCAGGAAGAGGATGCCGGGCGCGGGGACGTCGGCCTCCGGTGCGCCCAGACCCGCCGCCAGCAGGCTGAGGTTCCCGCCTGTGAAGCGCCCCTCGGCACGGCCCGGCGTCATGATCTCGGTCTTCGGGCCGATGAGCTCCCGCCCGCGCCAGGGCTCGAACAGCCACCGGCGGACGTCGTCGCGCACCTGTTCGGAGTCGCGGAAGACGTTGTTCCCGGCCATGGGACAGAACAGCGTCGCGACATCGAGGTGTGCCCGCCAGGTCTCGTGCAGCGCCGTCACGTCCGACGAGCCCGTGAGCAGCTTGGGTCGTCCGTCGCGGCGGAGCGCACCGCGGCGCATGGCGGCCCAGTCGATGCCGTCGAGCAGCCGGAGGGCGCCGTAGCCTCCGCGCGCCGTCACGACGGCATCCACCTCGGGGTCGAGCCAGGCGTCGACGAGGTCGGCGCGGCGGAGGTCATCCGGTCCCGCGAGGTAGGACGCTCGCGGATGCGGGGCGAGGACGTTCGCGCCGACCCGGACCTTCAGCCCCCAGGACTCGTAGTAGTCCACCGCGCGCTGGGTGTTCTCCTCGTTCCCCGGGCCCGACGGCGAGACGATCGCCACCGTGTCGCCGGGTTGCAGGGGAGCCGTGTCGAGATACGGCGACACCGCCGCCTCCGTCGTGACGCTCATGCCGTCTTCTCCTCGATGCGCGGCGCCGCGGACAGCAGGTGCCTGGTGTACTCGTGCTGCGGGTTCAGCAGCACCTCTTCGGTGGGTCCGTGCTCGACGATCTGCCCGTGGTACATCACCGCGACCGAGTGGGCGATGTTCCAGGCGAGGCCGAGGTCGTGCGTGATGACGAGGGCCGAGAGCCCCAGCCTGCGACGCAGCTCCAGCATCAGGCCGAGGATCTCGCCGCGTACGGAGGCGTCGAGCGAGGCGACCGGCTCGTCGGCGATGAGCATCTGTGGCTGTACGGCGAGCGCACCCGCGATGACGACCCGTTGGCGCTGCCCGCCGCTGAGCTCCTGAGGGATGGCGCCGAAGTACCGCTCCGGAGGCGTGAGCTCCGCGTCGGCGAGACTCTGTGCCACCCGTTCGCGCTCGTCGCCGGGGAAGCGCTGCACGCGCAGCCCCTCGGCCACGGACTCGTAAACGCTGTGCTTCGGGTTCAGAGCCGCCCACGGGTCCTGCAGCACGAGCTGCACCTGGGAGCGGAACCGCGCGAGGTCGCGGCCCTTGGAGGGAATCGGTGCGCCGTCGAAGAGGATCTGCGACCCGGGGTCGGCGGGCTGCAAGCCCATCAGCGCGCGGGCGAGGGTCGACTTGCCCGAGCCGGATTGGCCGACCAGCGCCACGATCTCGCCCTTGCGGACGGAGAGGTCGACATCGCGCACGGCGTGGACGGGGCGCCCGCCGGAGCGGTATGTCACGTTGACCCCGCGCGCCTCGAGCAGCACCTCGTCGCCGTGCGTGATCTCGGGCACATCGTCCGCGCCGCGACCGTGCCGGGTCACCGGGGCCATCCGCGACGCCGGGTCGCCGATCGTGGGGAAGGCGTCGGCGAGCTGACGGGTGTACGCCTGCTCGGGAGTCGTGCAGACCGCGTAGCTCTCGCCGACCTCGACGAGCTCGCCGTCGCGCATGATGGCGATCCGGTCGCACGCGGTGGCGAGCACCGAAAGGTCGTGGCTGATCATGAGCATCGAGATGCCACGCTCCGCCACCAGACGCGAGATCATGTCGAGGATCTGCTTCTGCACGATCACGTCCAGCGCTGTCGTCGGCTCGTCCGCGATGATGACCTCGGGGTCGCACGCGAGGGCCATGGCGATCATGACGCGCTGCTTCTGACCGCCGGAGAGTTCGTGCGGGTACGACTCGCTCTTCTGCTGCGGCAGGTCGACGATGTCGAGCAGCTCCCGTACCCGCTCCTTCCGCGCCTTCTCGCCCTTCCACTTCTCGGAGGCATGCAGCTCCAACGCTTCCAGGAGCTGCCAGCCGACCGTGCGGACGGGATTCAGCGAGTGCATCGCCCCCTGGAACACGATGGACGTCTGCGCCCAGCGCACCGTGCGCAGCTGCCCGAAGGACAGCGTCGCGACGTCCTGGTCGCCGAGCAGCACGCGACCGCTGAGACGCGCGTTGCGCGGCAGGAGCCGCAGCACGCTCATCGCGAGGGTGGACTTGCCGGAACCGGATTCGCCGGCGATGCCGAGGGTCTGTCCTGCCGGGAGGGTGAGCGAGACGTTGCGCACGGCCGCCACCTCGTCCCGACCGGAGCGGCCGGAGGTGCGGTAGGTGATGGAGACGTCGTCGAAGATCAGATCGGGCATCTCAGCGGCTCCTCAGCGTCGGGTTGGTGATGTTCTCGACGGCGCGACCCATCAGGGTGAACGACAGCACGACGAGGACGATGGCGATGCCGGGCACGAGCACGTACCACCAGTAGCCGCTGGTCGCCGCGGAGACGTCCATCGCGTTCTTCAGGATCGAGCCCCACGACTGCAGTGTGGTGTCGCCGAGGCCGAGGAACGCCAGCGTGGATTCGGAGATGATCGCCGAGCCGACCGTCAGCGTCGTGTTGGCGAGCACGAGCGGCAGCACCCCGGGGAGGAGGTGCTTCATGATGATGTGCCAGTGCCCGGCGCCCAGCGCCCGCGAGCGTTCGATGTAGTCGCGCGACTCCACCGAGAGGGTTTGCGCGCGGACGACGCGGGCGGTGCCGGCCCACGAGGTCAGGCCGATCGCGATGATGATCGTCCAGACGCCGCGGCTCAGCACCGACGACAGCACGATCGCGAGGATCAGCGACGGCAGCACGAGGAAGAAGTCGATGATGCGCATCATCAGCCCGCCGAAGAATCCGGTGAAGTGGCCCGCCGAGAGGCCGACGAGGGTGCCGATGATCATCGACATCGCCGTGGCGGCGAGACCGACGAGCAGGGACACCCGGGCGCCCCACACCATGCGGACCCAGATCTCGCGACCCTGATGGTCGGTTCCGAGGGGATGCTCCCAGGACGGCGGGGCGAAGCGCTGCACGTCGACGAGCTTCGTGACGTCGAGCATGCTGGCGGGGGCGATGACGGGCGCGAGGATCGCGATGAGAGCCACGATCACGAGGAAGACGAGGCCCACCATGCCCGCCCGGTGCTGGGCGAACTGCCGGCAGAAGTCGGCGAAAGCCGTGCCGCGGCGATGCCACGCCAGGGCGCGGGGGGAACGGGTGGTCGGGGATGCCATGGTCATGCGCGCCTCACCCTCGGGTCGAGCTGCCGGTAGATGAGGTCCGCGACGAGGTTCATCGCGATGATGATGGTGGAGAACACCACGAAGGTGCCCTGCAGGAGCGGGAGGTCGGGTCCGGAGATGGCCTCGAAGGTCAGCTTCCCGAGGCCGGGCCAGGAGAACACCGTCTCCACGGTGACCGCGCCGGCGATCAGGCCGCCGATGTGCATGAAGACGAGTGTCACGGTCGGCAGCAGGGCGTTGGGGACGGCGTGCCGGCGTCGGACGAGGTCTTCCCGGAGGCCCTTGGCCCGCGCGGTCGTGAGGTAGTCGGCGCCCATCTCCTCGAGGAGCGAGCTGCGCATCACCATCAGGTACTGCGCGTAGACGACCGCGACCATCGTGATCACCGGGAGCACCATGTGCGAGATCACGTCCAAGACCGCGCCGACCGGATCGGTGGGCGGGTTGGGCGAGACCATGCCTCCGGTCGGGAACCAGTGCAACGTGCCGCCGAAGATCATCAGGAGCAGCAGCGCCAGCCAGAAGGTCGGCACCGACCAGAACACGAGCGACGTGCCGGAGACGAGACGATCGAACGTGGAGCCGTGCTTCCAGGCGGCCTTCTGTCCGAGCCAGAGGCCGAGGGCGATCGCGATGACGGCCGCCGTGCCGGTGAGGAGGATCGTGTTCCAGAAGTATTGGCCGATGAGCTCGGACACCGAGGTGCGGTAGACGTAGCTCGTGCCGAAGTTCAGGGTGAAGACGTTGCCGAGGTAGTCGAGGAACTGCTGCCACAGCGGCTTGTTCAGACCGAGCTGCTCGCGCAGCTGGTCGGCCTGCTCGGCGCTCATCCCGCGTTCGCGGGCGATCGACGCCACGGGATCTCCCGGCAGGATCTTGAAGGCGAAGAATCCGAGGAGGATCACCATCGCCAGGCTGATCGCCGCGCCGCCGAGCTTGACCAGGAAGTACCGGAGGGCGCCGACGCCCTGGGGTTGCTCCTCGGCCGCAGCGCTCGTGGCGATGGCGGAGGTGGACGGGGGTACCGCGTTGGACATGGGGGACTCCTTACAGCGGAGCGGGAGACGCCGCGGGGGGGGGGGCCCGCCGCCCGCGGCGTCTCGCCGGGCTCATTCGACGTCGGCGATGTTGCGGCGACGGATCAGGAAGAAGATGAGTCCTCCGATCAGGACCACCCCCACCACGACGCCTCCGATGATGAGTCCGGTGTTCGTGCCGGTGCCGCCGGCGGACGCCCCCTCGACCGGCTCGACGGTCAGGTAGCCCCAGTAGCCGGCCTGGTTGGCGATGATGCCGCCGTCCTTGGGCTGCAGGGTGAAGCCCGTGAACCGGTCGGAGCGGTACGCCTCGAGCGAGTTGGCGTACCAGGTCGCGACCTGCGCCGTGTCGGTGTAGTTCAGCGCGAGCATGTCGTGCACGATCTCCTGGCGCTTCTCCTCGTCGATCTCGGAGCGCTGTTCGGCGTACATCTCGTCGAACTCCGGGTTGCAGTACCCGTCCTGCGTGGTGCCGCCGGTGCCGTCGGTCGCGGTCGGCAGGTTCATGCAGGTGTTGATGCCGAGCTGGTAGTCGGGGTCGGGGTTGACCGACCAGCCGCTGAAGTACAGGTCGTAGTCGCCGGAGGTGGCCTTCGCGCTGATCGTGTCGGAGTCGGTGGACTCGACCGTGATCTCGATGCCGATGTCCTTCATCCAGGGCACGAAGAAGTCCGAGATGGACTGCTCGTTGGCGTCGTCCGCATCCGTCAGCAGACGCAGACTGAGGCGCTGGCCGTCCTTCTCGCGGATACCGTCCGCCCCCGGGACCCAGCCGGCCTCGTCCAGCTTCGCCTGCGCCGCCTCGGGGTCGAAGCCGACGATCACGTCGTCGTCGGACAGGTGCCACTTCGGGAACGATGCGGGAATGAAGCTGGTCGCGAGAGTGCCCTCGCCGTCCAGGACCTTGTCGAGCAGGGTCTCCGTGTCGGTGCCGAGACGGATCGCCTGGCGCACCTCGAGCTCCTTCAGTGCCGCGTTGCCCGTGCCGTAGGGCACGTTGTCGCGCGTCTGCTGGCCGACGTTGATGCTGATCGAGTGGTAGCGGCGGCCCTCACCGGAGTGCGTGGTGATGCCGTCGACGCCGTCGAGTGCCGAGAACTGGGTCGGGGTGAGCCCAGTGACGAGGTCGACGTCGCCGGCCTTGAGCGCCTGCACCTGAGCGTCGGAGTTCGTGTAGTACACGTACTGGATCGCGTCGATCTTGGGGGCGCCGCGCCAGAAGTTCTCGTTCGCCTTCAGCACGATGGACTGGTTGGCCGAGTAGCTGTCCAGGACGAACGGGCCGGAGCCGACGACGTCGGCGTCGTTGGTGAAGGTCGTCGGGTCGTCGACCTCCTCCCAGATGTGCTTCGGCACGATCGGGATCTCCGAGCCGGGGTTCGGGGCCTGCGGGGTCTTCAGGGTGATGACGACGGTCTTGTCGTCCGGGGCCTCGACCTTCTCGAAGTTCGAGACGAGGTTGCCGTTGGCGGTGCCCAGCGCGGGAACCGTCATCATCTGGTCGTAGGTGTACTTCACGTCGGCCGAGGTGATGGGTTCGCCGTCCGACCACACGAGGTCGTCCTGGAGCGTGAAGGTCCACGTCTGCCCGCCGTCCGTCGCCTCCCAGGAGTCGGCGAGGCCCTTCGTGGGGGAGCCGTCCTCGGCATCGTTCTGGACGAGCGACTCGTAGACGTATCGGATGATGTTCGTCGGCGTGAGGTAGATCGAGATGAACGGGTTGAACGTGTCCACGAATCCGGAGGTGGCGATACGCAGCGTTGTCTCGGACGCCGGGGATTCGGTGGCCGCGCTGACGGACTGTGCCTGGGCGGCACCGACCGGAGCGGCGACGAGGAGCGCGGAGGCGATCGCGGCGGCGGTCAGACTTCGCACGGTTCTGGAGCGGGGGGCAAGACGCATGGAAGGTCCCTTCGGGCGCCGCCCGGATCCACAGTGAAGCCGGGTCGGTGCTGACCATGCAAGCGGAAGACGGCCGTGCGGTCAAGACATTCGATGCGTATCGCCGAAGAAAAGTCCCGCGCTCGGGAGAGGGATCCCGTCGTCGCGGAGGTGTAACACGGCGGAAACACGCGGATGCCAGGATGCGCGCATCGACATGGCCTGAACTACCGAGCTATCGCCGGGCAAGACATCCGGAACGTATCCCGCGGTGATTCGGGGTGAGCGCGGGAACCGGAATCGTATCGTCACTCCACCGGGATGGTGAGCACGGCGCGCAGGAGGGCAATGCGTTCGTGCAGGGAGGAACGCAGGAAATGCTCGTCCCGCGCGTGTGCGCCGCCGCCCCGAGGTCCGAAGCCGTCGACGGTCGGGAGGCCCAGAGAGCCCAGGAGGTTCGTGTCGCCCGCTCCGGCCGCAGGGCGTCCGTCGATGTGCTGCCCGACGGCGGCGCCGGCGCCGGCGATCCGGGCGAGGAAGGCGGCGTCCGCCGCGGAGGCCTGCCAGGCGGGACGCGCTCCGAGAACGTCGACCTCGACTCGGGCGCCGGGTCGAACGGGCGTCAGGCCCCGGAGCGCGGTGAGGACGAGATCCTCGGCGGCGGAGTCGAGGAAGCGGAGTCCGAGCTCGGCCTCCGCGTGCGCCGGAACCACGTTGGTGCGGGCTCCGCCTCCGATGACGCCGACGTTGCACAGCACCGGGGTCGGAAGATCCGGGTCGGCGACGATCTCGCGGACCCGAAGGAGCTGGTCCACGAGCTCGTCGATCGCCGAGACGCCGTGCTCCGGGTCGAGCGCGGCATGGGCGGCGCGTCCGGTGACGGCGACGCGCACGCGGGCGCTGCCGCGGCGGCCGACCTTCAGAGCGCCGTCGGGGTGGGGGGATTCGAACCCGACGGCACAGGCCGTGCCCCGAGCTCGTTCCGCGAGCAGGGGGCCGGATGCGGGCGAGCCGATCTCCTCGTCCGACACCAGCACGATCCGTACGGCGCGGCGCCGTTCGACCGGCAGGGGTTGCAGCTGGCGCAGCGTCTCCAGCATCACGACGATGCCGGCCTTCATGTCATAGGAGCCGGGGCCGCGCACGACATCGCCCTCTTCTGCCCACGGAACGTCGCCGTCGAGCGTTCCGACCGGCCACACGGTATCCGTGTGCCCGATGAGCAGGATCGGCTCTCCGGTACCGGGGACGTCGATGACGAGGTCGGTTCCGAGCTCGTGGGTGCTGCGGTGAACGCGCCCGCCGATGCTGGCGAACCAGGCGGACAGCAGATCGGCGATCCGGGCGCTCGCTTCCCGGTCGCGGCTCGGCGTCTCGATCAGCACGAGTTCGCGGACGAGTGCGATGATGTCGTCGGAAGGATGGTCCGCGCCGCGCACTCTCGGAGAAGTCGTCACGGTTACGAACCGTATCTTGCCCCTTGATCGCCTCGCAACCCGCCGATAGCATCGCTCAGAGCAGCATGACCCCTCGATCTTAGGAAACGTATCGTGCCTCATCCTTCGGTGGCTGCCGACGCCGGTGTCGGCTACGGCTGCCGCGAGCTCACCCAGCACGCCGAGTTCCGAGCGGCGGCCGCGCTGTACGCCCGCGTCTTCGCATACACGGAGAGCGAGTACGCGCTGAACGCGAACCTCCTCACCGCGCTGGCCCGCAACGGCGGCTCCGCGGTCGGCGCCTTCACCGAGGAGGGTGCGCTGATCGGCTTCGCCTACGGCTTCGCGGGCTGCGATGCGGACGGCGCCTGTTTCCACTACTCGCAGGCGGCCGCCGTCGACCCCGCGCAGCAGGGGCGTGGCGTCGGCCAGGCGCTCAAGCTCGCGCAGCGCGCCGTGGCACTGCGATGGGGACAGCGGAGCATGCGATGGACGTTCGATCCGCTGCTCTCCCGGAACGCGCATTTCAACCTGAGCTCCCTCGGTGCGGTCGGCATCGCGTACGAGCGGGACTACTACGCGCGCCCCGACACCGACCGCCTGGTGGTCTCGTGGGACCTCGACGGCGCGGATCGCTCGGTCCGCCGGCTCCCTCCCTGTCCCGCCCATGCTCGGGCCGGACGACTGGGGGGCGAGCCGTGACGGCGGACGGCGACACCTGGATCGCGATCCCCACCCGCCCCGACGCCCTCGACGCCGAGGAGCGTGCGGTGCTGCGGCGGGATCTGGAGCGATCGATGACCGCGGCGTTCCGCCGCGGCGAGGTCCTCGTCGGGGCCGCACGCCTCGACGAGGACACGGCGGTCTACCGCGCGACACCCGGGGAGGGCACGGCATGAACGACCACGACCACGACCAGGAGGATCGCGACCTCGTCTCTCCGCGTGACCGCTACGGCGAGCGCATCCGGACCAACCTCTCCGCCGAGAGCATCCAGGCGCGGATCATCGAGACCGAGCAGCGGACGCTCGCGCAGACCTTCGAGGAACTGAGCCGTTCCGCCCAGGTCCCGCACGCGGCGGCGCTGCTGCTCGGTGCCCGCCGGCGCTACGTGGCCGGCGAGGGCAAGGCGGCCGCGTACGCGCAACTCCTCAACGCGGATCTGTCGGCGACCCTGTCGAACGTGTTCCTCGTTGACGGTCATGCGCTGCAGCCGCTCACCGTGCTCACGGACGTCCGGGCCAGCGACGTGCTCATCGCGTTCTCGCTGCGGCGCTACCGCGAGGAGACCGTGCGGCTCGGACGGCTCTTCCACGAGGCGGGGGGCCAGCTCGTCGTCATCACCGACAGCGAGGACGCCCCGCTGGCGCCGATCGCGACCTCCCTGATCCGGGTGCGAACCGGATCGGCGTCGTACGCCGACTCACCGACCCCAGTCGCCGCGGTCTGTCATCTCCTGAGCGCGCTCACCACCGCGAGCGCGAAGGGCGCGCGTCGACGGCTGGCGGAACGAGACCGGCTGGTGGCGCGGCTCGGGCTCTACGGCCCCGAGACATCGCGCCCCCGACCGGAGGAGGACGCGTGAGGGTCGTCCGCGTCCGGCTGTTCGCCCTGCGTCAGCCGCTCCTGCACAGCTTCGAGACGAGTTCGCACCGGAAATCCGGCATCGAGCACGTGCTGGTCGAGGTCACCGACGCCGGTGGGCAGACCGGCTGGGGGGAGATCGCCTCGCCGAGCGATCCGTTCTACGGCGCGGAGACCACCGTCACCGCGTGGGAGATCGCGACGCGCTACCTCGTGCCCGCGCTGCTGCGTGCGGAAGGCGATGAGCCGACCGACCTCGAGGCATCGTGGGCACGGGTCCGCGGGCACGAGTTCGCCAAGGCCGGGTTCTCCGGCGCGCTCTGGGACCTGGCCGCCCGGATGCGGGGGATCGCGCTCTCCGCAGCGCTGGGCGGGACGCGCGACGAGGTCGTCGCCGGGGTGTCGCTCGGGATCGAGCCGTCGATCGATGAGCTGCTCGCCCAGGTCGAGCTGCAGCGCGCGGCCGGCTACCCCCGGGTCAAGCTCAAGATCGCTCCGGGGTGGGACGTCGAGCCGGTGCGGGCGGTGCGCGCCGCCTACCCCGACCTCGACCTCCATGTGGACGCGAACGGCGCGTATGCCGACGACGAGCGCGCCGCCGCGGTGTTCACGAGCCTGGATCGCGAGGCGCTCACCATGATCGAGCAGCCCTTCGCGCCCCGCGACCTCGTGGCGCACGCCGACCTCCAGGCCCGCCTCGACACGGACGTGTGTCTCGACGAATCCGTCGTCGACCTCGGAGACCTGCGAACGATGATCCGGCTCGGGGCGGGACGGGTCCTGAACATCAAGGTGTCCCGGATGGGCGGGCTCACCGTGGCTCGCGCGGCACACGATGTGGCGCGGGACGCGGGCATCCCCGTCTGGTGCGGCGGAATGCACGAGTTCGGCATCGGCCGCGCCGCGAACGTCGCGCTGTCATCATTGCCCGGTTTCCTGCTGCCGTCGGACGTGTCCGGGTCGGACAAGTACTACGAGTCCGACATCATCGCTCCTCCGGTGACCGCGGCCGCTGGTCGCGTCACGGTCCCCACCGGGCCGGGCATCGGGCACGAGGTGCTGGTCGAGCGCATCGCCCGCGACGCGTCCCGCATCTTCGACTCCTCCCCGGCGGACGCCCCCGAGGCCGTCCTGACCGCGGGCTGACCGATCCCGACCCTGCGAGAGCGGAATCCCATGCGTGCACTGCTGCTGTACCGGCTCGACCTCGCGGACGAGGCAGCGGAGGGCGGGATCCATGCCGTCGACCCCCGGGAGCCGATCATCCGGGCGACCGACCTCGGCGTGACCCGTGGCGACGGTGTCTTCGAGACCGCCGTGGTGCGCGGGGGGAGGCCGCAGGCCCTGGAGGCGCATCTGACGCGACTGGAACGCTCGGCACAGCTCCTGGCGCTGCCGACACCCCATCGGGAGCTGTGGGCCGAGGCGGTCCGCCGCGCGGCCGCCGAGGTCTCCCGGCCGGGGGTCCTCCGCGACGGGGAGATCGCGTCGATCAAGTTCGCGATGACCCGCGGCGACGAAATCGACTCCTCCGGACCGACGGGGTGGGTGCTGGGCTTCGCGGGCGAGGACCCGGATGCCGTCCGTGACCGGGGTGTCTCGGCAGTGGTCCTCGACCGCGGGTACCGGCACGACGTCATGCAGACGGCGCCCTGGCTGCTGCAGGGGGCGAAGTCGCTCGCGTACGCCGTGAACCAGGCGGCGCTGCGGGAGGCGCGGCGGCGTGGCGCGGACGATGTCATCTTCGTCAGCGCCGACGGCTTCGTGCTGGAAGGGCCGCGGTCGACGCTGATCGCGCGACTCGATGGAACACTGGTCACGCCACCGCCCGAGCAGGGCGTACTCCCCGGGACGACGCAGGCCGACGTGTTCGCGGGACTCGCCGACGTGCCGTCGAGGGTCGGCACGATGTGGCGGGACGATCTGGACCGGGCGGATGCCCTGTGGCTGTGCTCCAGCACCCGCGGTGCGGTACCGGTTCGTGAACTGGATGGTGTCGTTCGTGGCGTGGACCGCGAACTCACCGCGCGGATGAACGCGGTGCTGGATGGACGAGAGGACTGAGATGGTCGACCAGGAGCGCCCCGTCGATCGGGTGATCGACGGACACAACGATCTCGCCTGGGCGAGCAGGACGTTGCTCGGTTACCGCGTGGCCGAACTGTCCGGGTCGGTGCCGGCGACGCAGACCGATCTCCCTCGCCTGACCGCCGGGGGCGTCGCAGGGCAGTTCTGGTCGGTGTGGGTCGACCCCGTGCTGGAGGGCGCGGAGCAGGTGGTGGCCACGCTCGAGCAGATCGACTTCGTGCACCGGCTCGTCGACGCCCACCCGCAGCGCTTCGCGATCGCCCGGACCGCGGCCGATGCGCGCGCGGCCATGGCGGACGGCCGTATCGCTTCGCTCATCGGGATCGAGGGCGGCGATCAGCTCGGCGGGTCGCTCGCGGTGCTGCGGCAGTTCGCCCGTCTGGGCGCGCGGTACCTCACGCTCACCTGGTCACGGACCATCGACTGGGCGGACTCCGCGACGGACGAGGCGCGGCACGGAGGGCTGACGGACTTCGGCCGCGAGGTGGTCAGGGAGATGAACCGCATCGGCGTGCTCGTGGACCTCTCCCACGTCGCCCCCACCACCATGCGGCATGCCCTCGAGGTCACGACGCGGCCGGTGATGGTCAGCCATTCGGGCGCCTTCGCGCTGTGCGACCACCCGCGCAACGTGCCCGACGACGTGCTCGCCGCGATCGGCGCGCAGGGCGGCGTCGTGATGGTCCCCTTCGTCCCCACGTTCGTCTCGCAGGCCCGCCGCGACTGGTGGGAGGCGGGGGGACAGGGAGAGCCCCCGCGCGTCGGCGTCCGTGATGTCGCCGACCACCTGGACCACGTGCGTCACGTCGCCGGAGCGCAGACGGTCGGGATCGGCGCCGACTACGACGGCTCCGACGCGATGCCGGACGGTCTCGGCGACGTCTCGGGGTACCCGGCGCTGTTCGCCGAGCTGCGGCGTCGAGGCTGGTCGGAGGGCGACCTCCGGGCCCTGGCGCACGAGAACGTCCTCCGGGTGCTGGAGGCGTCGGACCCCGACCACGAGGCCTTCCTCGCCGGCCGCGCTGGAGAGCCCGCCGCGGCCGCGCTCGCTCCGGCGGTGGACACGGTGGCGCGGGAGGGCGCGCTGTGAACCCGTGCGTGCTCGTGATCGTGAACTCCGCGAGCTCCGGGCCGCGCCGGCTCGGCACCTGGCTGCGGGCGAAGGGGATCGACGTCGAGGAGATCGTGGGCGCCGAGCAGGCCCTCCCGGCCTCGCTGAACGGCTACGCCGGCCTCGTGCTGCTCGGCGGCGGCCTCATGCCGGATGACGACGACCGCGCGCCGTGGCTCGAGGCCGAGCGGGCGCTCGCCGCGGAGGCCATCGCCGCCGACCTTCCCACCCTCGGCATCTGCCTCGGCGGGCAGCTTCTCGCCCACGTCGCCGGCGGCGAGGTCTCCGAGAAGACGGGCCCGATCGAACGCGGCGCGACCCCGATCCGCCCGACCGACGCCGGGCGGACGGACGCGCTGTTCGCCACGCTCGGTGACGAGGCCCCGATGATCGAGAATCACCAGGACATGATCACGCGGCTCCCCCGCGGCGCCGTGCTGCTGGCGTCGAGTGCCGACGTCGAGAATCAGGCGTTCCGGCTGGGGAGGCGGGTCCGGGGTGTCCAGTTCCACCCCGAGGCCTCGGCTGCCGACCTCGCACGGTGGGACGATGCGGCCCTGCGCGGGGAGGGGCGATCACTGCCGGCACTCATCGCCGCCGCCGAGCGCGTGCACGACCACAACACCGCGGCCAGTCGCGGTCTCATCGAGGCCTTCGCCGACGAGGTGCGCGCCGGGGTCCCGGCGTGACCCGGAACGATGCGGGCGTCCTCGTTGCGGCGGAGACCGCCAGCGAGGCGCTCCGCCACGGCCTCGACGAACGCGCCCGTCGTGCCGCCCCCTCCGCCATCGCCGCGGTCGCCGAACGCGGGAGCGTCCGCGCGGTGCTGGCCCACGGGCATCCCCGAGGCGACGCGGCCCCGACGACACGGGACACCGTGTTCCGCATCGCGTCGATGTCCAAGAGCTTCCTCGCCGCCGCAGTGCTCTCGCTGCGCGACCGCGGCCTGCTCGACCTGCACGTGCCGATCCGCGCGTATCTGCCCGAGGTCCGATTACGGCATCGCGATGCGGACGTCGAGGTCACGGGCGACCTGCTGCTCTCCAACCGCTCGGGGCTGGGGGAGGACAACGCCTGGGTGGACCGGCACCTCGACGCGCCCCGCGCCGAGATCGCCGCCCTGTTCGCGGGCGGGGTGCCCCTCACGGCCGCGCCGGGGACCGTCTACCAGTACTCCAACCTCGGCCAGTCGCTGCTCGGGCGCGTCGTGGAAGCGGTGACGGGGCGTGCTGTGGAGGACGTGATCCGGGAGGCCCTGCTGCACCCACTCGGCCTGCACCGCACGTCGCACGTCCCGGACGACTTCGCCGCGGAGGAGTTGGCCGGTGGGTTCCGGACGTTCGATGACGGTGCGACGTTCCGCGCCGAGCCGTTGGTGGGCTCCGGGGCGCTCGGCTGCATCGGAAGCATGTTCAGCACGGTCGACGACATCGCGACGTGGATGTGGTTCCTCGGCTCGGCCTTCACCGACCATCCGGTCGCGCCGGACGTGCTGGCGCCGGCGTCGCGACGGGAGCTGCAGCAGGCCCGCACGCCGATCCCCGTGCACTCCGCCGCGTTCGACGGGCGAGACCTCGCCGGTGCCGGCTACGGATACGGGCTCGTGGTCGAGGACGACCGCCGCTTCGGTCGTGTCGTGCAGCACTCCGGAGGGCTTCCCGGCTTCTCGGCGCACATGCGGTGGCACGCGGCCACGGGCATCGGCGTGATCGCGTTCGGCAATTCGGACGAGTTCGGTGCCCGCCGGGTTGCGGGGGCGGCGCTGCAGGACCTCCTCGAAACGACGCATGCCCCCTCGGCGGTCGTGCACCCGTGGACGGAGACCATCGCCGCGGCGCGGGCGATCGACGCCGCGCTCCGGTCCGGGCAGCCCGCTGCCGACTACCCGTTCCTCGCCGACCACGTCCTCGACGACGTCCCTGCGGACGTGCGGGACGCCCGGCTCGCCAGGCAGCTGGACGAGATCGGCGGGTTGCGCGCGCAGCAGGCGCCGTTCGCCGACCGCGTGGTCGCCGCCGCGACCGAGGCCGAGCTGCGCTGGCGGATCGCCGGCCACCAGCGCGACCTTCTCGTGGAGGTGCGCCTCATCGGTCTGCCCGAGCCGCGGGTGCAGGGGCTGAGCGTCGCGGTCGTCGCCTCGGGAGAGACGCTCATCGACGGCGAGCGACGCGGCGCGGCCGAACGCCACCGGATCGTCCTCCCCGCCGGCTGAGCCCCCCGACCGAGCAGATCGACCGGGTCCAAAAAACCGCCCTAGGATGGAGGCATCCCGACTCGCCCGTTCTGAGGAATCCCCATGCCCGCCACCTTCGTGCGCCGTCTCCTGCCCCTTGCCGCCCTCACCGCCGCCACCGCCCTGGTGCTCAGCGCATGCGCCGGCCCGTCGACGGAGAGCGACGGCGGCGAGCTCGTCTGGTCGATCGAGGGCGCGAACCTGTCGGCCGGGCACATGGACCCGCAGGTGAGCCAGCTGGACGTCTCCGGGATGGTGCAGCGCGCCGTGCTCGACTCGCTCGTCTTCCAGGAGGAGGACGGGACGTTCTCGCCGTGGCTCGCGAAGGAGTGGGAGGTGTCGGACGACAGCACCGAGTACACGTTCACGCTCCGTGACGACGTGACCTTCACCGACGGCGAGCCGTTCGATGCGGAGGCCGTCAAGGCGAACTTCGACCGCATCGTCGACCCGGAGACGGCCTCGGCCCAGGCGGCGAGCATGCTGGGCGCGGATTTCTACGCCGGCACCGAGGTCGTCGACGAGCACACGGTGAAGGTCTCGTTCACACAGCCCTACGCGCCGTTCCTGCAAGCGGCGAGCACTCCGCAGCTCGGCTTCTACTCGCCCGCCGTTCTCGCGGAGTCGGCCGACAAGCTCAAGGCCGGCGGTCCCGATGTCACCGTCGGCACCGGACCGTTCGTGCTCACGGAGTACACCGCCGACCAGGAGATCGTCTACACGCGCAACGACGACTATGCCTGGGGCCCGCACGATGCGGAGGCACCAGCGTTCGAGACGCTGCGCGTGCAGATCCAGCCCGAGGCGTCCGTCCGCACCGGAGTGATCGAGAGCGGGGAAGCCGACCTCGCCAGCAACATCCCGCCGAACCAGGTCGCCGGTCTCGACGATGCCGGCGTGACCGTCGATTCGGTCGAGTACCCGGGCCTGCCCTATTCGCTGTACCTGAACGAGAAGTACGGTCTCTTCGCCGATGAGAAGGTGCGGCAGGCGTTCGCGCGCGGCATCGACATCGATGCGGCCGTCGAAGAGATCTACTTCGGGCAGTTCCCGCGCGCCTGGAGCATCCTCGGCAGCACCACCCCCGGGTACGACGCGTCGCTGGAGGGCTCCTGGCCGTTCGACCCCGACGCCGCGAACGCCCTGCTCGACGAGGCGGGCTGGACCGAACGCGACGCCGACGGCATCCGCATGAAGGACGGCGAGCGCCTGTCCGTGCGGTGGATCGCCTGGACTCCGGTGCCCGACGACCGCGCGGCGCTGGCCAACGCGATCCAGTCCGACCTCAAGGCGATCGGGTTCGACGTGCAGCGCGAGGAACTCGAGCCCGGCGCCTACAACGCCCAGTACGAGCCCAAGACGTTCGACCTCACGGACTGGGGTTTCTCCGGTGTGGACGCCGACTTCCTCCGCGCGCACCTGCAGACCGACGGCTTCCAGAACGCTTCCCAGGTGAGCGACCCTGAAATCGACGGACTCCTCGAGCAGGCCGTCGCTTCCAGCGACCAGGACACCCGCAACGAGCTCTACACGCAACTCCAGGAGTGGAACGCCGAGTACACGGCGATCGTCCCGCTCTACAGCCCCTCGGCGATCACGGCCGTCGGCGAGCGCATCGAGGGCCTGGAGTATGACCTCTACGGGCGGCCCCTCTTCTACGATGTGAGCCTCGGCTGATATCGGGCGGCCGTCGTTTCGAGGGAGCAGGCGGAGTGATCGAACCGTGAAGGCGGTGCTCGGCCGCGCGCTCGGGCTCGCCGCCTCGGTGGTCGTGGTGCTCTGGGGGGCGGCCACCGTCGCATTCCTGGCGTTCCGGGTGATCCCCGGCGACCCGGTGTCGGTGATGCTGGGGCCGCAGGCGCAGGTGAGTGAGGCCGTCAAGGACGGCATCCGCGCGGACCTGGGACTCGATCGCCCGCCGCTCGAGCAGTACATCTCCTTCATCGGGCAGCTCGCACGGGGAGACTTCGGCGAGTCGTACCAACTGCGCCTCCCCGTTTCCGAGGTCATCGGACGGCAGCTCGGCGCGACCGTGCAGCTCTCGGCTCTCGCGCTGGTGATCGCCGTCGTCCTCGCCCTCGCGGTGACGGTGCTCGTGCGGGGACATGTCGGGCGCACCATCGCCGCAGGGATCGAGCTCGTGGTGCTCTCGTCGCCCGTGTTCTGGATCGGGCTGCTGCTGCTGAGCGTCTTCGCCTTCGGACTGGGCTGGTTCCCTGTCTCGGGCGCACGCAACCCCGCGACCATCGTGTTGCCGGCCGTCACCCTCGCCCTCCCCGTGGGGGCGCTGCTGAGCCAGGTGCTCCGGGACGGCCTGATGCAGGCGGAGCGGCTGCCGTTCGCGGAGACGGTCCGTGCACGGGGAGCAGGGCCGACCTGGTTCACCCTGCGGCACGGGGTGCGGCACGGGGCCGCATCAGCGGTCACCCTCGCCGCCTACCTCACCGGTTCGGTCCTCGGGGGCGCGGTTCTCGTCGAGACCGTCTTCGCGCGCCCCGGTCTCGGCCGGGTCACCCTCGCCGCCATCAACGACCGCGACCTGCCGGTCCTCACCGGGATCATCCTGCTGAGTGCCCTCGTCTTCGTCGTCATCAACGTGGTGGTGGAGCTCGTGCATCCACTGATCGACCCCCGCGTGGCGGACACCCGGGCGGGAGCCGTCCGATGAGTCGAGGGCAGCGGATCCTGCTGGCGCTTGCGGCGAGCCTGCTGGCGGTCGTCGCGCTCGCCGCGCTGTGGCCGGGACTGCTCGCCACGCACGATCCGTTGCAGACCGAGGTTCGCGCCGCCCTCCTGCCGCCGAGCGGCGAACACCTCTTCGGCACTGACCAGAGTGGCCGCGACGTGTACTCCCGTGTGGTCTTCGGCGCCGGGCGCTCGGTCGGCATCGGGCTGCTCGCCACCGCGGCCGCCCTCGTCGCGGGCCTGCTCGTGGGGGCGATCGCCGGTACGTCTCCGCGGGGTGTCGACGTCACGCTCATGCGCATCAACGACGTGCTCATGGCGTTCCCCGAGTTCCTCGTGGCGCTGGTCGTCGTGGCCGTCCTGGGGCCGGGACCCGTGAACATCGCGATCGCGGTGACGCTGGCCGCGGCTCCGGTGTACGTCCGGCTCGCCCGCGTGCAGACACGCACGCTGCGTGTGGCCGAGCACGTCGAGGCCGCACGCATCCTCGGTGTGCCGCCGGTGCGGGCGTTCCGGAGGCACGTCGTTCCGGGGGTCCTGGGATCGTTGAGCGTTCTGGCGACCATCGGCATCGGGTCGAGCATCCTCGCCGCCGCCGGACTGAGCTTCCTGGGCCTCGGACCGTCCGAGCCGACCCCGGAGTGGGGGCTCATGCTCGCGGGCGGTCGCAATGTCCTCGGACAGGCGTGGTGGGTGTCCGTCTTCCCCGGTATCGCGATCACGCTGACGGTGATCTGCGCGACGGTGATCGGACGGATCCTCCGGGCCCGGGCGGACGGGAGGGACGCATGAGCGCGACACTGGAGGTGGAAGGGCTGCGCATCGCCTTCGCGGGGACACCGGTGGTGGAGGGCGTCTCGTTCACGGCGGAGGCCGGCGAGTGCGTGGCGATCGTGGGCGAGTCAGGCGCCGGTAAGACGCTCTCTGCTCGTGCGCTGCTCGGCCTCACGCCGACGGCGGCCGAGGTCGACGTCGACCGGCTCCGCATCGACGGCGTGGACGCCGCTGCGTTGACCGAGCGCGGCTGGCGTCGCATCCGCGGGACCGGGATCGGCCTCGTCTCGCAGGACGCCCTCGTGTCGCTGGACCCGCTGCGCCGGATCGCGGACGAGATCGCGGAGCCGCTGCGGCTGCACGCCCTCGCACGGGGGCGGTCGGCCATCCGGACCCGGGTGCGCGAGCTCCTGGGACGGGTGTGGATGCCGGACCCGGACCGCCGCGCGCGGCAGCGCCCACACGAGCTCTCCGGCGGTCTTCGGCAGCGCGCGCTCATCGCCTCCGCGCTGGCCGGGGACCCTGCGGTCCTCGTGGCGGATGAGCCGACGACGGCCCTCGATGCGACCGTGCAGGCGCGGATCCTCGCGCTCCTCCGGGAGATCGTCGACCGCGGTACGGCCGTGGTCTTCATCAGTCACGATTTCGCGGCCGTGCGGCGGGTGGCGGACCGGGTGGTCGTGATGAAGGAAGGCCGGATCGTGGAGTCCGGACCGGTCGGGGAGGTGCTGGCTGACCCGCAGCACCCGTACACCCGGCAGCTCATCGCCGCGACCATGCACGAGCCGCGGGCGGAGCGCCCCGGGTCGACCGCGGTCATGCTCGTGGTGGACGGCGTGTCCAAGGCGTTCCGTGGGGCGCCGGCCGTCGTCGGTGCGTCGTTCACGGTGGCTGCGGGACGGACGCTGGGCATCGTCGGCGAGTCCGGATCGGGCAAGACGACTCTCGCCCGGATGATGGTCGGGGTCGAATCACCAGATGCGGGAGTGCTGCGGTGGAACGGGACGCCGAGGGTGCAGCTCGTGCACCAGAATCCGCTCGGGGCGTTCGACCCCCGGTGGACGGTCGGCCGTTCTCTGGAGGAGGCGCTGGAAGCGGGCGGCGTGCCCCGGGGCGAGCGACGCGCGCGCGTGGCGGCGCTGCTCGCGGAGGTCGGGCTCGACGGGGCGCTGGCGGAGCGTCGACCCTCGGCGCTGTCGGGCGGTCAGCGGCAGCGGGCCGCCGTGGCGCGTGCCCTCGCGGCGGACCCCGAGGTGCTGGTACTCGACGAACCGGTCTCGGCCCTCGACCCGTCGGTCCGGGAGCGGGTGCTCCGGCTTCTCGCACGAGTGCAGGAGGAACGCCGGCTGACGATGGTGTTCGTCTCCCATGACCTCGACGTCGTGGGGGCGGTGGCGGATGACGTCGTGGTGATGCAGGACGGCAGGATCGTGGAGCAGGGACGGACGGCGGACGTGTTCGCCGCCCCGCAGCATCCGTTCACGCGGGAGTTGCTCGCGGCGAGCGGGCCCGTCAATCCGTGACGATGATCCCCAGACCCGTCGCCATCACCGGCGCGAGCTGCTGCACCTGCATCGACGAGAGGGTCGCTCCGCGGAGGCTCTGGACGTCGAGGTAGGAGAGCGCGTCGAGGCCCCGCAGATCGAGGTCCTTCGCACGCAAGCCCCGGGGGTCGACCTCGTCGCTGCGCGTGGTCCGGAACCGGACGCGCGTCAGCTCGGCCTGCGGGAGGTCGATCGTGCGGATGTCACAGCCGACGATGTCGACGTCGTCAGCGCGGGCGGCCCCCAGGTTCAGGTAGTCGATGCGCACGTCGCGCAGCTCGAGCTCCGCCACGCGGGCGTCGCTGAGGTCGAGGGTACCGATGCGCCCTGCGGTGACCCGGAGCCGGCGGACGCTCGCGTTCCGCATCCGGAGTGAGGCGATGCGCGGGTCGGGAAAGTCGACGTCCAGCAGGGTGCCCCCGGTGAGGTCGATGCTGTCCGCGTCCGCCTGCACCGCGCACTGCTCGAGCGTGGCGTACGCGAGGTCGACGGTACCCGCGAGGTCCAGCGCGGCGGCGACGAGGTCGGCGCGGCGGGCGGCTTCGCGCGGCTCCAGCACGGGCGGCAGATCGGGCGCGGAGATTCGGGGCGCGGTCGGGGGCTTCGGCATCCTCCGAGGCTACGTCGTCCCTCCGACACCTCCAGCTCCGGAGTCGCAGATCCGCGCCGTGTCGCAGGCTCTCCGCGGCAACCTGCGACGCGACGTCCGATCTGCGACCGCCCCTGCCCGACGCGACCCCGGGACTCCCGCCTGCGGAGCGTCGCAGATCCGTGCGAGGTCGCAGACTCTCGGTCGGGATCTCCGCCGCGAGCGTGGATCTGCGATGTCGGCCGGGGCCCCGAGGCGGGGGACTGAGACTGCACACGAGGGAGCGAAGGCGGGTTGTGCACAGCGGCTGAGTTGACCCGGCCGACTCAGGGAGGAGGGAGCGTACGGGGGAGCAGCATCGAGGACATGGACGGAACGAGGCGGACGCGGCTGCTGCGGGCGATGCGCGAGGTCGACGGGATCGCACGGGTCGAGCGGCTCCGAGAACGCGGGGTCAGCCGGTACGACCTCGAGACGGCGGTCGTGGAGCGGATCATCCGCCGGGTGCGGGTCGGGTGGGTGGCGCTGCCCGACGCCGATCCGCTTCGGGTGACCGCGGCACAGCACGGCGTTCGCCTCACGTGCGTGACGCAGGCGCGGCGGCTGGGGATCTGGGTACACGACGAGTCACCGCGCCTTCACCTCGCCGCCAGCCCGGGGAGCCGGGGCGGGAAGCCACGGGGGGTCCGCGTGCACTGGGCTCGGCCCCTCGTCCCGAGACACCCCGATAATCTGGAGGACCCGATCGAGAACGTGCTGAGCCTGGTGTCCACGTGCGAACCGTACGAGCGGGCGCTCGCGACCTGGGAGTCGGCGTTGAACAAGGGGCTCGTCGATCGAGAGAGGCTGCTCCGACTCCCGTGGGGACCGCACGGGCGGAGGCTCCTGGCCGACGCCATGCCGTTCGCGGACGCGGGGCTCGAGACGTACTTGCGCGTGCGACTGCGCTGGCTCCGCGTCCCGCTGCACTTCCAGACGTGGATCGCCGGCCATCGGGTGGATGCGCTGATCGGCGAACGGCTCGTGCTGCAGATCGACGGCGGCACCCATGTCGGACCGCAGCGTGACCAGGACAACCGTCACGATGCGGAGCTGAAGCTGCGTGGTTTCCATGTCATCCGCCTCGGCTATCACCAGGTGATGGACGAGTGGCCCGTGGTGCAGGACCTCATCATGCGCGCCGTCGCCCAGGGATTGCATCGTGCCCGGACCGCGTGACGTCGCAGAAACCGCCCCGGGTCGCAGAGATTCCCCCGGATCCTGCGACATCGAAGAGAATCCGCGACGGTACAATGGCCGTACGAGCATCGATCCGGCCATCACCGGGGAGCTCTCGGAAGAACGGTCCGGAGACGGACTCAGTAGAACCGAGCGGGGCAGGCCCGTCACAGCCGCAGTGAGAGTGGTCCGTGGGTCCCTGAGCTTGACGACGGGGGCGCAGGGGCACGCGAGGTGGTACCGCGGTCCGGGAGGGTCGTCCTCGCAGCAGCATCCGCCACGACGACCACTGCGAGAGACCATGACCTACCCGCGCTCCTCCTTCGGCCCCGCCGCCGACCAGGCCGCCACTGTGGCGCCGAGCCCCCGCTTCCCGCAGATCGAGGAGGAGGTGCTCGACTTCTGGAAGACCGACGACACCTTCCGCGCCTCCATCGAGCAGCGCGAGGGCGCCCCCGAGTGGGTGTTCTACGACGGTCCTCCGTTCGCGAACGGTCTGCCGCACTACGGCCACCTCCTTACGGGCTACGCGAAGGACGTGTTCCCGCGCTTCCAGACCATGATCGGGCACAAGGTGGACCGGGTGTTCGGCTGGGACACGCACGGGCTCCCTGCCGAACTCGAGGCGATGAAGCAGCTCGGGATCACCGAGAAGAGCGAGATCGAAGAGATGGGGATCGACGTCTTCAACGAGAAGGCGCGTTCCTCGGTCCTGAAGTACACGCGGGAGTGGGAGGACTACGTCACCCGCCAGGCGCGGTGGGTGGACTTCGAGCGCGGCTACAAAACGCTCGACCTCGGATACATGGAGAGCGTGCTCTGGGCGTTCAAGACCCTGTACGACAAGGGGCTCGCCTACGAGGGCTACCGAGTACTCCCGTACTGCTGGCGCGATGAGACGCCGCTGTCCGCGCATGAGCTGCGCATGGACGACGACGTGTACCAGATGCGTCAGGATCCGTCGGTGACCGTCACCTTCCCGCTGACCGGCGCGAAGGCGGAAGCGCTCGGACTCACGGGCGTGCGTGCCCTCGCCTGGACCACCACACCCTGGACGCTGCCGACGAACCTCGCGCTCGCTGTGGGCCCGGACATCGAGTACGTCGTGCTGCCCGCCGGTCCCGCCGGCGCCTCGGACGTGCATCAGGGCCGCGCCCTGCCGTCGGCCGACCAGCTCGCCGTCGAGGCCTCCGCGCACCGATACCTTCTCGCCAAGGACCTCCTCGGGGGCTACGCCAAGGACCTCGGCTACGAGAGCGCGGAGGATGCGCTCGCCGCGGTCGACGCGACGCTGCGCGGCTCCGACCTGGCCGACGTCACCTACGACCGCCTCTTCGACTACTACGCGGACGAGGAGACCTACGGGACGGCGAACGCGTGGCGCATCCTCGTCGACGACTACGTCACCACGACCGACGGCACCGGTATCGTCCACCAGGCACCGGCCTACGGCGAGGACGACCAGCGCGTCGCGGGGGCGGCGGGCATCCCGACGATCCTGTCCCTCGACGACGGCGGACGCTTCCTCCCGAACGTGACCGACGTCGCGGGCGAACTGTGGATGGACGCGAACACCCCGCTCGTGCGGATCATCCGCGACAACGGCCGCCTGGTCCGGCTGCACAGCTACGAGCACTCGTACCCGCACTGCTGGCGCTGCCGGAATCCCCTGATCTACAAGGCCGTGTCGAGCTGGTTCATCCGGGTCACCGACATCAAGGACGACCTCCTCGCCAACAACGAGCAGATCACCTGGGTGCCGGAGAACGTGAAGGAGGGGCAGTTCGGCAAGTGGCTCGAGGGTGCACGCGACTGGTCGATCAGCCGCAACCGGTACTGGGGCTCGCCCATCCCGATCTGGAAGAGCGACGACCCGGAGTACCCGCGGGTCGACGCCTACGGTTCCTTGGAAGAGCTGGAGCGCGACTTCGGCACGCTCCCGCGCAACCCCGAGGGTGAGGTCGATCTCCACCGTCCCTACATCGATCACCTGACCCGGCCGAATCCGGACGACCCGACGGGAAAGAGCACGATGCGGCGGATCGGCGACGTCTTCGACGTGTGGTTCGACTCCGGGTCGATGCCGTACGCCCAGGTGCACTATCCCTTCGAGAACCAGGAGTGGTTCGACTCGCACTCCCCGGCGGACTTCATCGTGGAGTACATCGGTCAGACCCGCGGCTGGTTCTACGTCATGCACGTGCTCTCGACGGCGCTGTTCAACCGCCCGGCGTTCACCGGCGTCAGCTGCCACGGCATCGTGCTCGGCAGCGACGGCTACAAGATGTCGAAGTCGCTGCGGAATTACCCCGACGTGTCGGAGGTGCTGGACCGCGACGGGTCCGACGCGATGCGCTGGTTCCTCATGTCGAGCGCGGTGCTCCGCGGCGGCAACCTCATCGTCACCGAGGAGGGCATCCGCTCGGGCGTCCGGGAGTTCCTGCTGCCGCTGTGGAACTCGTGGTACTTCTTCGCGACGTATGCCAATGCTTCGACCGGCTCAGCGGCCACGGGGGGCGGGTACGAAGCGTCGTGGCGCACCGACTCGACCGACGTCCTGGACCGCTACATCCTCGCGCGCCTGGGCGACCTCGTCCGGGAGGTGCGCGCCGACCTGGAGGGTCTCGACTCGACGACCGCGTCCGCACGACTTCGCGACTTCGCCGAGATTCTGACGAACTGGTACATCCGCCGTTCGCGCGACCGGTTCTGGGTGGGCGTGACGGACGACCCGAAGAGCCGCGAGGCCTTCGACACGCTCTACACCGTGCTGGAGACGCTGTGCCGTGTGGCCGCGCCGCTCGTCCCGCTCATCAGCGAGCGCGTGTGGCAGGGCCTCACCGGCGGGCGCAGCGTGCACCTGCAGGACTGGCCAGACGCGAAGCAGTTCCCCGCGGCCGACGAGATCCGCGATGCCATGGATGCCGTCCGGGAGCTGTCCAGCGTCGGCAACGCGCTGCGCAAGAAGGAGAAGCTCCGCGTGCGCCTGCCGCTCGCGCGACTCACGGTCGTGTCGCCGCTCGCAGCCGACCTGGGTCAGTTCGAGGACATCCTCCGCGAGGAGCTCAACGTCAAGACCGTGGAACTCGTCCCGCTGACCGACGAGGCGGCGGGGGAGTACGGCATCAGCCACCGTCTGAGCGTCAACGCCCGGGCCGCGGGGCCGCGCCTCGGCAAGGACGTGCAGAAGGCCATCCAGGCGGCGCGTTCCGGCGACTGGTCCGAGACCGACGGCGTCGTGACCGCCGGTGGCATCGCACTGGAACCCGCGGAGTACGACCTGGTCCTGGAGACCACCGGTCGTCCCGAGGGCGAGGCACTGGCGATCGTGCCGTCGGGCGGGTTCGTCCTGCTCGACACCGACACGACGCCGGAACTGGAGGCGGAGGGCATCGCCCGCGACGCCATCCGCGTCGTACAGGAGGCGCGTAAGAACGCCGGTCTCGACGTCAGCGACAGGATCGTGCTGGCCCTGAACGCAGCCCCGGCGGAGGCGGCGGCGCTGGAGACCCACGCCTACCTCATCGCCGCCGAGACGCTCGCCGTCGCGTTCGCCGTGCAGCCGACGGACGACCTCGACCGGCTCGTCGACGAGGTCACGAGCCCTGGGGGCGGCGTGCACCGGAGCGGGGCGAAGGCCCTCGGGGCCGGGAAGGCGCCGCTCCTCGTCACGATCGACACGAACCTGGAGAAGGTGGGCGCATGAGTGCGAGAGACCGGGCCGACGCCGTCTACGAGACGCTGCTGAGCCGCGCGGGGGAACGCTGGGTGCAGCCGCGCAAGGAGCGGACCGCGCGGATCCTCGAGTACCTCGACGATCCGCAGCGCACGTACCGGGTCATCCACATCACCGGCACCAACGGCAAGACGTCGACCGCGCGGATGATCGAAAGCCTGCTGCGGGCGCACGACCTGCGAACCGGCCTGTTCACGAGTCCGCACCTGGAGCGGTTCACCGAGCGCATCATGATCGACGGGGAACCGATCGCGGACGAGGCCGTGGCCGACGCCTGGGACGAGATCGAGCCGTTCGTGGCGATCGTCGACGCCGAGCTCGAGGCGGCGGGGGAGGCTCCGCTGACGTTCTTCGAGCTGCTGACGGTGCTCGCTTTCGTCGCCGTCGCCGATGCGCCCGTCGACGTGCTCGTCCTCGAAGTCGGCATGGGCGGAGAGTGGGACTCGACGAACACGGCCGACGGTGACGTCGCTGTGTTCGCCCCCATCGACATCGATCATGCCGACCGCCTGGGGGGCACCATCGCCGAGATCGCCCAGGTCAAGGCCGGCATCATCAAGGAGGGCGCTGCCGTGGTCTCCGCCCAGCAGCCGCCCGAGGCCGCCGCCGTGCTGCGCCGCGTCGCGGCCGAGCGTCATGCCACGATCGCCTTCGAGGGCGAGGACTTCGGACTCGCCGAGCAGAAGCTCGCCGTCGGCGGTCAGCTCCTGACGATCCGCGGGCTCGCGGGGCAGTACGAGGAGGAGTACCTGCCGCTGTACGGCGCCCACCAGGGACACAACGCCGCCCTCGCGGTCGCCGCCGTCGAGTCGCTCATCGGCGGCGCGGGGCAGGCCATCGCAGGGGGAGTCATCTCGGACGGGCTCCAGGGCAGCACCTCTCCGGGGCGCCTGCAACTCCTGGGCATCGCGCCGACGGTCATCGTCGACGCGGCGCACAATCCGCACGGTGCCGCTGCGCTCGCCCAAGCGCTGGACGACAGCTTCGACTTCGACGAGTGGGGCCTCGTGCTCGGCGTCCTTGCAGACAAGGACGCGGCGGGAATCGTCGCCCGTCTCGCCCCCGTGGCCGCTCACGTGTTCGCAACGGCGCCCGAGTCCGACCGCGCGAGCGACGCGGATCTCATCGCCGACCTGGTCGAGCAGAGCGGGCAGCGTGCCACGGTCCACTCCTCGCTCGCGGACGCCGCGGACGCTGCGCGCGAGTGGGCCGCCGCGTCGGACAGGCGGGCGGTGGTCATCGCCGGCTCCGTCGTCCTCGCCGGGGAGGCGATCGCGCTCTCGGAGGAGGAGGATTGGAAGTCGGGGTGGCGCGCATGAGTGCCGCTGGCGCACCGCGTCGGCCCCGTGCTCCACGCACTCTCGTCCAGAAGCTCGCCCCGGTGGTGCTCGGGTTCGAGGCGATCGTGGTCTTCCTCGTCGGGCTCACGATCTTCGGTCTGAAGGCGCTGCCGCCGGGCATCGAGCAGTGGTGGGGGATCGTGGGCGGAGCCGTCGTCGCCGTGGCGTGCGTCGTCATCGCCGGGATGATCACGAAGCCGTGGGCGATCGCCGCGGGCTGGGTCGTCCAGATCGTCGTGGCCCTCTCGGCCATCGCCGTCCCCGCGGTGCTTCTCGTCGTCCTGATTTTCGGCGGCATGTGGGCGTATGCGACCATCATGGGGGCTCGTCTGGACGCACGACGCCCGAGCGAGTCCTCGACCGCGCAGAACGCAGACACAGAGAGTGAATGACATGGCCACCGAAGAAACCCTCGTCCTCGTCAAGCCGGACGGTGTCGCCCGCGGCCTCACCGGAGCGATCCTGGCCCGCATCGAGGCGAAGGGCTACGCGCTCGTCGACATCCGTCTCGTCGAGCCCGACCGCGATCTCCTCGCCGCGCACTACGCCGAGCACGAGGGCAAGCCGTTCTACGAGCCCCTCCTCGAATTCATGATGTCCGGTCCTTCGGTGGCGATCCGGCTCGCCGGCAACCGCGTCATCGAGGGTTTCCGCTCCCTCGCCGGCACGACCGACCCGACGACCGCCGCTCCCGGCACGATCCGCGGCGACTTCGGCCGCGACTGGGGCCTGAAGGTGCAGCAGAACCTCGTGCACGGCTCGGACAGCCCCGAGTCGGCCGCGCGCGAACTGGGGATCTGGTTCGACTGACCCCGATCATCACGACGAAGCCCGCCCGCCGGAATGGCGGACGGGCTTCGTCGTGAGAGCAGACCGGTTCAGAAGAGGATCCTCGCCATCTCGCCGAGGAAGTCGAGGCCCTGCAGCTGTGCGAGGACGATGATCACGGCGTAGGCGATGACGGTCGCCAGCGGTACCCAGGGCATGAGCTTCTCGGCGCGGTCGCGAACCTTCCCGTTCGCGGTGAACGTGCCGTTCCGGGCGAGGTGCACCATGGTGGCGAAGAAGGTGGGGATCGTGACCGCCCAGGTGACCATGCACCAGGGGCAGAGCACGAAGAGGTCGTACAGGCTCTGCCCGATCAGCCAGCACACGAACCCGAATGCGAAGGTGATGCCGACGCCGAACGCGGCCCAGAACCATCGCGAGAAGCGTGCGCCGGACAGGATCGCGACACCGACGACGAGCGGCGCCATCCAGCCGGCGAGCCCGAGGATCGGGTTCGGGAACCCGAACACCGATCCCTGCCACGACTGCAGGTTGGTGCTGCACTGGATGAACGGGCTGAGATCGCAGCCGAGCGCCTCCTGCGGGTTCTCCAGCAGCGCGAACTTCTCGACGGTGAGCTGGAAGGCGGCGTACCAGCCCACGACGCTCGCGATGATCAACCACACGGCATAGACGACGGGGCGGGTGCGCTGCTCGCTCATGCTTCGAATTATCACAGCGGCGGCTATGGAAAGGGCGAGAGCAGCCCGGAGAAAACCGGTCCGCGTCGACGGGATGCCGCGATCGCACGCACTTGATGCGATAATGGCCTGTGATGCGATGAACGGCGTTGCCGCGACACGTGTCGAGCAGACTTCGGGGCCCATGCCCCACGCGACCAGAGCCATGAGCCGGTCGCAAGCCGATTGAGTTCGCGACACCCGCGGGTGCCGCATGAGATTTCACGGGACACCCGGTGGCCCGTGCCAGGGAGCACGCCAGAGATGGCCGATGAGAACAATGACAACAACGCCCCCGCCCTCGACGCTCCGGCTGATGCCGCGGAGCCGCTGACGGCGCCCACCACTCCCGCTGCGGAGCAGTCGGAGGACGCCGCGCAGGCCCAGGAGGACGCGGACGACGCCGCCGCCGAGTCGGCGGCAGACGACCGTGACGCTGCGAACGCGGCCGCCGATGACGCCGCTGCGGCGGCGGACGATGCGGCCGCAGCCGCAGCCGAGGATGCCTCGGCCGCGGACGACGCCGCCGCCGAAGCGATCGACGCCGCGGCGCAGGCGGAGGAAGCTCCTGTCGAGGCGGCCCCTGTCGAGGAGGCTCCTGTCGAGGAGGCTCCTGCCGAGGCGGCCCCTGTCGAAGAGGTCCCCGTCGAAGAGGCCCCCGTCGAGGAGGTCCCTGTCGAGGAGGCCGCGGCGCAGCCGACGCCCGCAACGCCCGCCGAGCCGGAGAAGCCCGCGGCCGTCACCGCCGTGTCGCTCGGTCTGCTGCCGGAGGTTTTCGTCTCTCAGGTCTCGACCCAGCTGCACTTCTATGCGCCCGAGATCGTTCCGCTGCCTGCGCGCCCCGGTCGCGACGACCGTGCGCCGGAGCGCGACCAGGAGGAGTCCGGAGGAGGCCGCCGCGGGCGTCGTCGCCGCGGAGGCGCCGAGGGTGATGACCAGCGCGATGAGCCGCGGCAGCGCCAGCGCGTCGTCGAGTACATCACCGAGCCGAAGGCCATCAAGGGCTCGACACGCTTGGAGGCCAAGAAGCAGCGCCGTCGCGACGGTCGCGATGCGGGCCGGCGCCGTCCCGTCGTGACCGAGGCCGAGTTCCTCGCCCGGCGCGAGTCGGTGGACCGCAAGATGGTCGTGCGCTCCAAGAACGGCCGTACGCAGATCGGCGTGCTGGAGGACGGCGTGCTCGTGGAGCACTACGTCGCCCGCAACCAGGACGCATCGCTGATCGGCAACGTCTACCTCGGCCGCGTGCAGAACGTGCTCCCGAGCATGGAGGCCGCGTTCGTCGACATCGGTCGCGGCCGCAACGCCGTGCTCTACTCCGGCGAGGTGGACTGGGACGGCGTCGAGACCGGCAACCAGCCTCGCCGCATCGAACTGGCGCTGAAGCCGGGCGACCGCGTGCTCGTCCAGGTCACGAAGGACCCGGTGGGTCACAAGGGTGCGCGCCTCACGAGCCAGATCTCGCTGCCAGGCCGCTACCTCGTGTACGTCCCCGGCGGGTCGATGAACGGCATCAGCCGGAAGCTCCCCGACAACGAGCGCGCCCGTCTCAAGCGCATCCTCAAGGAGGTGCTGCCCGAGTCCTCCGGCGTCATCGTGCGCACGGCGGCCGAGGGGGCGACGGAGGAGCAGCTCACGCGTGACGTGCAGCGGCTCACCTCGCAGTGGGAGCACATCCAGAAGCAGGTGGAGAGCCAGCAGGCTCCCGCGCTCCTGCACGCCGAGCCGGATCTGCTCGTGAAGATCGTCCGTGACGTCTTCAACGAGGACTTCACGAAGATGCTCATCCAGGGCGAGGACTCGCAGCGCACGATCCGCGCCTACCTGGAGAGCGTCGCGCCGGATCTGCTGGAGCGGGTCGAGGCGTATGAGGACGACGTCGATCCGTTCGACGCGTTCCGCATCACGGAGCAGATCGAGAAGGCGCTGGACCGCAAGGTGTGGCTGCCGTCCGGTGGTTCGCTCGTGATCGACCGCACCGAGGCCATGACGGTCGTCGACGTCAACACCGGCAAGTTCGTCGGTTCCGGGGGCAACCTCGAGGAGACCGTCACCAAGAACAACCTCGAGGCGGCGGAGGAGATCGTCCGTCAGCTCCGGCTGCGCGACATCGGCGGCATCATCGTCGTCGACTTCATCGACATGGTGCTGGAGTCCAACCGTGACCTCGTACTGCGTCGGCTGATCGAGTGCCTCAGCCGTGACCGGACGAAGCACCAGGTCGCCGAGGTCACCTCGCTCGGGCTCGTGCAGATGACCCGCAAGAAGCTGGGTCTCGGGCTGCTGGAGACTTTCAGCGAGGCCTGTGAGGTGTGTGCGGGCCGTGGCGTGATCGTCCACCATGACCCCGTGGTGAAGCACCGCGCGAACGGCAACGGCGGCAACGGTAACGGCAACAACGGCGGGCGTCGTCAGCGCGGTGGCAACGGGAACGGGAACGGTAACGCCGCCCCCGTCGCTCCTCCGGTCACGCACAGCATCACCGAAGGGGCGAAGTCGGCCCTCGCGCAGATCGCGGCATCCACGATCGCCGCGCCCGGGGAGCCGGCCGTCGAGGCTCCCGTCGCCGACTCGACTGCCGACTCCGCGGTCGAGAGGCCCAAGAAGGCGCGGAAGAAGCGCGGGGACCGCAAGGCGCCGAAGACCCCCACCGAGGAGCTCCTCGACTCCGTGCTCGATGCGCTTCCGGAGCCGAAGGCGCCGGGGCAGGGGCGGGGCCGGCGCCGGGTCACCACTGCGGCGCTCTCCGGTACGCCGGTGTCGGTCGGATCGGAGTCGTCAGTGCCGCCGGTCGCGTCCGCGGACCCGCAGGCCTGAGGCGATCAGGCGGCGCACCAGCTCCTTGCCGGGGACATGCTGGGCGCCGCCGGAGATGAGCCGGGGAACCGCGTCCTCCGGCACGTCGTAGTGGTCCAGGTCGAAGGCACGGGCGGGGATGCCGTGCGCCCGCGCGAACGCGTGCAGCTCGTCGAGGTTCTCGTCGCTGACCAGATGCGCCCACAGGCGTCCGTGGGCGGGCCAGCGGGGGTCGTCGACGAGTACGGTCACTCCGTCAGCCTACGACCGCGGGGGCGACCCGGCTCGCTTTGCGAGGTCGTCCCGCATCCGGTAAAGTAGTCCCTTGGTGCGCATGCCGCGTCGTCCTCGACGGCCGAAGCGGAGAGTCTTGCATTCGCGCCCGTCGTACCAGCGACGCATGCAAGCAACAGTCTTCCCGTGAGATTCTCGGAGCCGCGTGCTCCCCAACGAAACAGGTATGAAGTGGTTTACGCAGTAGTGCGCGCCGGTGGCCGGCAGGAGAAGGTCGAGGTCGGCACCATCGTTCAGCTCGACCGTGTTCAGGCTGCCCAGGGCGACAAGATCCAGCTGCCCGCTGTGCTGCTCGTCGACGGCTCCACGGTGACCACCGACGCCGACGCGCTGGCCAAGGTGACCGTCACGGCTGAGGTCGTCGGCAACCTCCGCGGGCCGAAGATCGTCATCCAGAAGTACAAGAACAAGACCGGCTACAAGAAGCGTCAGGGCCACCGCCAGGAGCTCACGCGCGTCAAGATCACCGGCATCAAGTAAGACCGAGGAGACCAGGACATGGCACACAAAAAGGGCGCAAGCTCCACCCGCAACGGTCGTGACTCCAACGCACAGCGCCTCGGCGTGAAGCGCTTCGGCGGTCAGCAGGTCCTCGCCGGCGAGATCATCGTCCGTCAGCGCGGCACGCACTTCCACCCCGGCGCCAACGTCGGCCGTGGTGGCGACGACACGCTGTTCGCTCTGGCCGCCGGCGCGGTCGAGTTCGGCGCGAAGGGCGGCCGCAAGGTCGTCAACATCGTCGCTGCTGCTGAGTGATCACAGCACCACGTTAGACATCCGGTTCGGGGCGGGCTTCGGCTCGCCCCGTCCGCGTATCTGCCGTCAGGCACCCTGAGCAACCGAAGGACTCCACATGGTCACGTTCGTCGACACCGTCACGCTGCACCTGCGTGCAGGCAAGGGCGGTAACGGCTGCGTCTCCGTGCACCGTGAGAAGTTCAAGCCCCTCGGCGGCCCGGACGGCGGCAACGGCGGTGACGGCGGCGACATCGTGCTCGTCGCCGACACGCAGACCGGCACCTTGCTGTCGTACCACCACTCGCCGCATCGTTCCTCCGGCAACGGCGGTCCCGGGATGGGCGACCACCGGTCCGGTTTCGACGGCGAGACCCTCGAGCTCCCCGTCCCGGTGGGCACCGTCGTGAAGAGCCCGAGCGGCGAGGTCCTCATCGACATGATCGAGCCAGGGGAGCGCTTCGTCGTGGCCGCGGGGGGCCAGGGCGGACTGGGCAATGCCGCACTGGCGACCCCGAAGCGCAAGGCCCCCGGGTTCGCGCTGCTCGGCACGCCCGGTTTCGAGGGCGACGTCGTGCTCGAGCTCAAGACCGTGGCGGACGTGGCCCTCGTCGGATACCCGTCCGCCGGGAAGTCCAGCCTCATCGGAGCGATCTCCGCCGCGCGACCCAAGATCGCCGACTACCCGTTCACGACGTTGCACCCGAACCTCGGCGTCGTCCAGGTCGAGGACTTCCGCTACACCGTCGCCGATGTGCCGGGGCTCATCGAGGGCGCGAGCGAAGGCCGTGGCTTGGGGCTCGAGTTCCTGCGGCACGTGGAGCGCTGCTCGGCCCTGCTGCACGTGCTCGACTGCGCGACGTTGGAGCCGAACCGCGACCCGATCTCCGACCTCGACGTGATCCTCGCGGAACTGGCCGCGTACGAGGTCCCGGAGGGTCAGACGCCGTTGCTGGAGCGTCCGCAGTTCGTGGCTCTGAACAAGGTCGACGTGCCGGAGGCGCGTGACCTCGCCGATCTTGTGCGCCCCGATCTGGAGGCCCGCGGATTCCGCGTGTTCGAGATCTCCACGGTTTCGCACGAGGGACTGCGCCCGCTCACCCTCGCGCTCGGGGAACTGGTGGAGAGGCACCGCAAGGAGACTGCGGTGGAGGCGCCGCGGGAGCGCGTGGTCATCCGCCCCAAGGATGCTGTCAAGCCGTTCACGATCCGCGTCGAGGGCGGCACGTACGGCAACATCTACCGCATCCTCGGCGAGAAGCCGGTGCGCTGGGTGCAGCAGACCGACTTCCAGAACGAGGAGGCCGTGGGCTACCTCGCCGATCGCCTGGAGAAGCTGGGCGTGGAAGACGAGCTCTTCCGCCTCGGCGCGGTGCAGGGCTCGACCGTCGTGATCGGCGAGGGCGACAGCATCGTCTTCGACTGGGAGCCCACGATGAGCTCGGCGGCCGAGCTGATGACGGCGCCCCGCGGCATCGACCCGCGACTCGCTCCGAACGCCCGGCGGACGACGTCCGAGCGGCGTGAGCAGTACTACGAGCGCATGGACGCCAAGGCCGAGGCGCGTGCCGAGCTGGAGGCGGAGCGCCTCGCCACGTACCGCGAGGACCAGGCGTGACCGCACGGACGCGCGCCGACCTCGCGTCGGCGATGCGGATCGTCGTGAAGGTGGGCTCGTCGTCCATCAGCGGCGAGTCGTCCTGGCGCATTCCCGTGATCGTCGAGGCGCTGGCCGCCGCACACGCCCGCGGGGCCGAGGTCGTGCTCGTGTCGTCGGGGGCGATCGCCTCCGGCATCCCGTTCCTGCGCCTGGACGCGCGGCCCACCGATCTCGCCACGCAGCAGGCCGCGGCCGCCGTCGGCCAGAACATCCTCGTGTACCGCTACCAGGAGGCTCTGCGTCCGTTCGACATCGTCGCGGGCCAGGTCCTGCTGACCACGGGCGACCTGGAGAATCCCACGTCGCGATCGAACGCGCGCCGGGCCATGGAGCGCCTTCTGGGGCTGCGCACCCTGCCGATCGTGAACGAGAACGACACGGTCGCCACCCAGGAGATCCGGTTCGGTGACAACGACCGGCTCGGCGCCCTCGTGGCGCAGCTCATCGAGGCGGACGCACTCATCCTGCTCAGCGACATCGAGTCCCTGTACACGCGCCCACCGAGCGATCCCGGCGCCGAGCCCATCGATGTGGTCGCACCCGATGCGGATCTCTCCGGTCTGGAGTTCGGTGCGACCGTCGTCAACAGCGTCGGCACGGGCGGAGCGGCCACGAAGGTCTCCGCCGCGCGGCTGGCCGCCGCCTCCGGCATCGGTGTGCTGGTGACGAGCGCCGACCTGGTCGCCCAGGCCCTTGCGGGAGCCGACATCGGGACCTGGTTCGAACCCGCCACCTCCTAGACTGGGCGGATGACCGACCTCACCCCTCAGCCGCGCCTGGAGCGGGCCAAGGAGGCCTCCCGTGCCACCGCCGCCCTCACGAGTGACGACAAGGCCCGGGCCCTCGACGCCATCGCCGCGGCCCTGGAGGCGAACGCGTCGCGCATCGTCGCCGCGAACGGGCGAGACGTCGAGCGGGGTCGGGACGAGGGCATCGGGGAGTCGTTGATCGATCGCCTCCGCCTCGACGAGAAGCGGGTCTCCGCACTCGCCGCTGCCGTGCGGGAGGTCGCTGCGCTGCCCGATCCGGTCGGTCGCGTGGTCGGCGGACATCGCATGCCGAACGGCGTGGCGCTCGAACAGGTCCGCGTCCCCTTCGGTGTCGTCGGGGCGATCTACGAGGCGCGGCCGAACGTGACGGTCGACATCGCCGCCCTCGCGTTGCGCTCCGGCAACGCCGTCGTCCTGCGCGGAGGGAGCGCCGCGCGCGAGTCCAACACGGTCTTGGTCGACGTCATGCGCACCGCCCTCGCCGAGGCCGGGGTCACGCCGGAGGCGATACAGACGGTCGACGACTTCGGACGCGAGGGGGCGAAGGCCCTCATGCACGGGCGAGGCTTCATCGACGTGCTCGTGCCCCGAGGCAGTGCGGGACTCATCGAGACGGTCGTCACGGAGTCGACCGTTCCCGTGATCGAGACCGGGGCAGGGAACGTCCACATCCTCCTCGACGAGAGCGCCCCCGACGACTGGGCCTGCGACATCGTCGTGAACGCCAAGGTGCAGCGCCCGAGCGTGTGCAACGCCGTCGAGACGGTGCTCGTGCACCGACAGGCCGCTCCGCGTCTCATCCCGCTCGTCGCCAGCGCGCTCATGAGCGAGGGCGTCGCCATCCACGGCGACGACGTCGTCGCGGGACTCGTCGCGAACATCATCCCGGCGACCGAGGAGGACTGGGCCACCGAGTACCTGAGCCTCGACGTGGCGATGAAGGTGGTCGACAGCCTCGACGACGCGCTCGACCACATCCGCCGCTACAGCACCGGTCACACCGAGTCCATCGTCACCACCGACACCCGCAACGCGGAGCGGTTCCTGGCCGAGGTCGACTCCGCGGTCGTGATGGCGAACGCGTCGACACGGTTCACCGACGGTGCCGAGTTCGGCTTCGGCGCCGAGGTCGGCATCTCCACGCAGAAGCTCCACACGCGAGGTCCGATGGGGCTCGCCGAGCTGACCAGTACGAAATGGCTGGCGCGTGGGGCAGGTCAGACCCGCGGCTGAGGGCTAGACTGGGGAACGCTGTATCCCCACAGGTCCCTCGAGACAGCACGCCACGAACGGAGTCAGGATGAACCTCGTCGCACAGATCGCGATGACCGCCGCAGAGACCGAGCACCACGGCAACGTCGCGCTCGACACGCTCATCTTCGGAGTCATCGCTGCGATCGTGTTCGCCGCGCTCGGCATCGTGACGTTCTCGTACAAGAACGTCGCGAACCGGCACTCGGCGAAGGCGGAGGCCTGGGCGGCGAAGCACGGCAAGGACCACGAGGCGGGACACGGCCACTAGGCCCTCATGAGCATCGCGACCACGCGCGCACCGCGTATCGGCGTGATGGGCGGAACCTTCGATCCGATCCATCACGGCCATCTGGTCGCCGCCAGCGAGGTCGCGCACTCGTTCGATCTCGACGAGGTGGTGTTCGTTCCGACCGGACGTCCGTGGCAGAAGGCCGACGTCACGCCTAGTGAGCACCGCTACCTCATGACCGTCATCGCGACGGCGTCGAACCCGCAGTTCACCGTGAGCAGGGTCGACATCGATCGCGCGGGCCCCACGTACACGATCGACACCCTTCGCGATCTGAAGGCGCAGCGCCCGGACGCGGAGCTGTTCTTCATCAGTGGTGCCGATGCCGTGGCGCAAATTCTCAGTTGGAGAGACCATGATGAGCTGTGGGAACTGGCCCACTTCGTCGCGGTCTCCCGACCAGGACACGTTCTGAGCATCGACGGCCTCCCGAGCGACGACGTCAGCCAGCTCGAGGTGCCGGCGCTGTCGATCTCGTCCACGGACTGTCGTGAACGCGTCCGCGACGACCAACCGGTCTGGTACCTCGTCCCCGACGGAGTCGTCCAGTACATCGCGAAGCATCATCTGTATCGGAGCAAGGCATGAGCACATCGGATCAGCGAGGTCCGCTGACGCGGAAGCAGCTGCGGGAGATCCGGTTGACGGGATCCACCCCGATCATCAGCGAGGAGCAGGCGAACGCCGCGGCGGAGTCCGCACCCCCGGCTCCGGTCGCGCCGCTGCCCCGTGCCGCCGAGCCGGTCGTCGTGCCCCCTGCGCCCGTCGCGGACGCGTCGGTCGACCTCGGTGCCGCGCCGTTGACGCGGCGTCAGGCCCGCGAGCAGGAGAAGATCAAGACGGCGTCCGTCCCGGTGGTCGGCGGCGAGGCAGCGGAGATCCCCGAGGAGGCGCAGCCCGATGCTGCCGCCGCCGACACGGCGGACGAGCCCGCCGTCGTCGAGAGCCCCGACGACATCGTGTCCGGTATTCCGGATTTCGCTCCAGCGGCGCGGACGCAGGACGATGAGGACGCAGTCGACGAAGACGCGGTCGACGAGGACGCCACCATCGCGCCCGTGCGCGCGTCCGGAGTCGTTGAGAGCGGGGGAGAGGTCCCGCTCGCTCCGGAAGCGGAGCGCCCCCAGCACTCGGACGACGAGGTGACCGCGGACGCGGAGCCCGCCGACGACCTCCTCGCAGAGGAGTCTGAGGACGACGTCGAGGAGGGCGACCGTCCGACCGTGAGCCCATCCTTCGGCGAGGGCGTGCTGCAGGAGGAGGCTCCCGCCGAGCGCGCTTCCTTCCGCGCCTCGTTCGATGAGCTGCTCACCAGCAACGACTCCGGTGGTACGCAGCACTCGGCACCGAACGCTCTGATCTTCACCCCCTCGCCCGGTGAGGGGTCGCTGTCCGGTCCGGTCGCGTCGACGGGCGAGATCCTCGTCACGGGTTCGTATGAGCTTCCGAAGGGGCTGGGCTCACAGGGCCACGCCCACGGCACCACGGACGGCAAAGAGGTCGACGCCGTTCTCATCGACGGGGAACTGCCTCCCGCGTCGTCGCCCACCCCCATCGCCGCCAGTTCCGCCGTGAGCACCATCAAGCCCGCGGGTGAGGTGATCCGCCCGCCGGCGCCCGAGAAGGGCAACCGGCTGATGCTGGTCGCCGCCATCATCGCCGGTGCGCTGGCGCTCGGGCTCGGAACGGCGCTCGTCTTCGCCATTACAGGGAATGTCTTCTGATGCAATCACCCGAAACCGCCGAACAGATGCTGCGCATCGCCGCCGAGGCCGCCGTCGCCAAGGGCGGCGAGGACCTCGTCGCGCTCAACGTCTCCGAGCCGCTGCCGCTCGTCGACATCTTCCTCCTCGTGACGGGGAACAGCGAACGGAACGTCGCCGCGATCGCGGATGAGATCGAAGACCGTCTCGTCGAGTCTGGTCACAAGCGTGTACGTCGTGAGGGTCGCGCCGAGGCTCGCTGGGTTCTGCTGGACTTCGGCGACCTCATCGTGCACGTCTTCCACCAGGAGGAGCGGGTCTACTACGGACTCGAGCGCCTCTGGAAGGACTGCCCGGTGATTCCGCTCGAGGTCGCCGAACCGACCGCCGATCCGCGCTGACATGGCGACGCACCTGCTCACCGGTGCAGGCTCGGGCATCGGAGCCTCGCTGGCTCGTCGACTCCTGGAGCGGGGCGACGCGGTGGTGGCGCTCGCGCGCGACGCGGGGCGCGCTCGACAGATCGCGGACGCACTCCCCGGGGTCTCGACGGTCGTCGGCGACCTCGCGCAACCCGGGCGTCTCTCGTGGGCGCTGTCGAAGCAGAGTCTTCCCGAACGCATCGACTCCCTCGTGCATGCCGCCGGAGTCGTGGACCTCGGCACGGTCGGAGAACTCACGCCCGCGCTGTGGGATCAGCAACTGGCCGTGAACCTCGTCGCCCCGGCGGAGCTCACCCGGCTTCTCCTTCCCGTCCTGCGGGTATCGCGTGGGCACGTCGTCTTCGTCAATTCGGGAGCAGGACTGCGGGCCAATCCCGGGTGGTCGGCGTATGCCGCGTCGAAGCACGGCCTGCGGGCGCTGGCAGACGCTCTCCGGCAGGAGGAGTCCGAGCACGGCGTCCGAGTGACCTCGGTCTACCCTGGGCGCACGGCGACCCCCATGCAGGAGCGCGTTCACCGGCAGGAGGGTCAGGACTACGACGCGTCGTTGTTCATCACGCCGGAGGCGATCGCGACGACCATCATCACGGCCCTCGACCTTCCCCGCGATGCGCAGCTGACGGATCTCACGGTGCGTCCGCAGGGCTGAGAACGGCCGATCAGACTATTCTCCTGCACCTCCTCGTCGGGGTGTCAAGGGCCTTCCTTCCTGGACGCGCGATAGTAAAACTCCTGTCAGAGAGTCCTGGAGGGCCGACTGATGTCAGAAGTTCCTGATCCCCGTTTCGTGCTTCACCGGATCACGCCGTCGGAGTGGGTGATCAACGACCTGCGCTATCCCCAGAACGACCCGCGCCACGTCGTCGCCTGCGTGTACGAACTCGCCGACACCGAGGTCGAGGTGACGTGGCTTCGTGATCTGCCGCTGGCGATCCGCTACGGCACGGCGTTCGAGGTCCTGGAGGAGGTCGAGAGGATGCAGGGAGCGAGCCGGGCCACACGGCCCATCTCCATCCCGCACCGTCCGCCGCTGCTGGCCACCTAGTCCGCGCGGCACGACAGATGGGCGCCCCTCGCCGAGGTGGCGCCCATCATCGCTGTCGGAGTCAGTCGCCTTCGCCGGTGGTCGCGGCGCGGTCGGCCTCCGCGCTGTCGATCCGTGCGTCGTCGATGTCCTCGTCGAGCACCTCGTCGCCGTCGACTTCGCGCGTCGGGACGTCTTCCTCGTCGCCGTCCGCGATCGGTGGGAGAGGCGGGATCGGCGGAGTCGTGTTGGACATGTCGTCTCCTTTCGTCGGACGCCCTCTGTCTACGCGCGCTCGCGTCTGCGGGGGAGGCGGTTGACGGGGCATGCCGGCGGCCGCTAGGAGGTCACGCAGCGTCAGGCGATCGGGCCACAGCAGGCAGGTCGTCCCCGAGCGCGGGCCTTACGGCGTCAACGCCTGATGCGGCGCCTCGGCAACCGACCCGGGTACGCAAAAACTCCCGGCGGACCGAGGGTTTTTCGTGGACCCGAGGGGACTCGAACCCCTGACCCCCTGCATGGCTTGCGTGCAGTCTGGTCTTTTCTGGTTGTTGTTGATCTGCGATGGACTTTAGCAACTGCCGTGGCTTCGGTGTCGGCAACAGTCGGGTTGGTTACCGCTAGTTGCTGCTGTTTAGCGTGAGTAAGTCGGGACTTCTCCGGTGTCTGGCTGGCGTGGATCCTAGGTCACACCTGGTGCATCACCCGCTTTCGCGTCGGGTACGTGCCAGGGAGCGAGCACGGTTCCGCCGCTCGCTCCGGGTGTCCGGGGGCGAGGACGTGACGCTGACGGGGGGCTTATCCCCAGTTAACGGAGGTCGGGAGAAAGCGGGCGGTGACGGCACGCGGGGAGGCGCCAGATGTTGCGGCGGTCAGCCAATGCCATGCGGTGCCGCCTGACCGGGCCTCGCGCGGAGTGAGAGGCTCCCATCCTGGTCGCTTCCGATGAGAGCGCGACCGCGTTCGATTCGGAGTCGGTCGGCGAAACGGACGATGAGGACGGTGTAGCCCACGACGCCGATGGTGGAGATCAGTAGTCCGGGGAGTCCGAGGACGCCGTCGCTGAGATCGATGCCCATCGCGTTGAGCAGCATCACGAGGATGTTGTTGACGACGTGGAGAGCGATGGCAGCTTCCAGGCCGCCAGTGCGCCAGGTGAGCCAGGCGGCGGCGATGGCGAAGACGGTCACGTCGAGCATGCCCCAGAGGTCGTAGTAGTGCCCGAAGGTGAACAGCGGGATGGGGAGGAGGATGGCATAGACGGGGCGGCGGAGCCAGGCACCGACGAGCTGCATGAGGTAGCCGCGGAAGACATACTCTTCTGCCATTGCTTGGAACGGGATCAACACGATTACGAGAACGCTCAGCAACCAGACGTTCGGATGGGTGAGGTCGACGCGGGTAGGCGCGCCCATGGCCAGCCGGAGCCCCAGAGCGGCCAACAACACGATGGGGAGGACGCTCGCGGCGATGATGACGCTCACCCCGAGCCATCTCATGCGCAGCCGGCCGGTGACGGACGACAGGTACCCGACGCCGCGGCCCTGAACGAGCCTGGAGGCGAAGAAGAGCGCCGGAAGCATCAGAATAATCGAGACTGACGGAGGGCCTGTTATCCGCCTTCTGCAGAGCGATCGAGCCGAGTCTCGCTTCGCCCTCGACGCCCTCGTGGTGTCATGCAGACAAGGCGAGACTGTAGTAGCCGGCCTGTACAACGCCACCTGCACTCGGGTATCACAGGATGAACTGACCCTTGAAGTCAGCGAACGAGCACGCGTCTCGGGCACACACTTCGGTCATCGCTAGGAGCCAGCCCGTGGGCGGTGCAGGTGGCGTCGTCGCAGCGTCCTCCTTCGCCGTTCCGAGCCCTGGTGCTGTTACTGGTGTTCCTGCTCGCCCCGGGGTGGAATGCTGACCCCGGCGGCTGTTGTGTTTCGGTCGTGCGACGGGACATTCACGAACGTGACCTCGTGAGGCCGTGCCGAGGTACCGCTGGAGTGGGCCGCGCCGCCTCTTCGTCAGTCACGGCGCCTGCGCAAGATCATCGGAACGCCCCGCCCGACGCCTCCCTCCACGAGCACTACCATGCGTCATCGCCCGACTGATGCAGGTCGCGCCACCCAACACCGCCCGGTCCCTGTGTTGGTCCAGGGGATACGATGTCCGGCACCTCGTCTGCGAACCGTGCTGGACGAGGGGGCGTCGCCTAGCGGACCCAAGCGCCGGTGTCCGAGACCGGGAGTCCGGTGCAAATCCTGTCGCCACTGCCTTATGCGCATCTGCGCACGTCGACGCCGCCGCCGCACATATGTAGGCATGCTCTTGCGGACGTGTGGGCGGCGGGCGCGTACGCGTGGACCGACGAGCAGCGCGAGGCGTACGCAAACGACCCGATGGTGCTGCTAGCTGTCGACGGTCCCACGAACACGTCGAAGTCCGCGAAGGGCCCCTCGGATTGGATGCCGCCGAACACCGCGTACGCGTGCACGTATGTGGCCTCGTACGTGCAGATCTCCGCGAAGTACAGCCTGTCGATCGCCGACGCGGACCGTCACGCTATCGACCAAGTCCTTGCCGGCTGCGGGGAGGCGGCGTGTGACGGTTCACGCTCGCGTCAAGGCGAGCTCGATGGGGGCGAACCCCTGCCGCCGAGTCCGCGTTCTTCTCCGAGCAGGAGCGGGCCGCCCTCGCGTTGACCGAATCGGAGTCGCTCGTCAGCGACGCCGAGCAACCGCCCGACGACCTATCAACAAGTCAGTCTCGATTCTTCAGCGCGCGGGAAAGGTCGTTAGCCCATACGAAAGCGCTGAGAGATCCGCACACGATCGCGCCGGTGGTGAGAGTGAGCAGCAGAGTTTGGAGGGCTACCTCCATCACGCTGTATAACGGCGCACCAAAAGTGGTCTGGATTCCTACGGCGATGCAGAAACTCGCAGCGCCAGTGAATGTCGCAAGAACCCAGTACTCCACGGTTGTTACTAACGCTACTTCGTGGCGTGCTAGCCCGGATGTGATGTAGATAGCGTACTCAGATCGCCTGCTCGATATGGAGATGAACGTGATCATGCCCAACAGCACGCCCAAGGCGATCCATCCATACTTCGATGGGCGCTGCTCGAATCGTGTCTTCACCTGATCGAGTGCATCGGACGAGGCGAGTGTCGATGCCCGCAGGGTATCGAGTCCATCGAACAGAAGCGGCACTAAGGCGGTGAGTTCGGCGAGCTGTCCGGGGGCGGTTTCCAGCCAGCATTGGACGATGGGTCGATCCAACGCCCTCTGATCGACGCGGTACATCCACCGGGCCTGAGCTTCGGCGCGGCGCGTGTCGGTATCGAAGCCACCCACTGTGCCTACTCGCTCGCCCTTTACGCGTAGGGGGCTGCCGGCCTGCAGCGACAGCTCCTCGGAGACGGCGTCTCCCAGCACGTATGTCCCGACTGCTTCATAGCGGATGTTCGGGTCCGCGACCTGGACGAGACCGGGGCTCACCACCGCTAACTGGAGGGGTACGGTTGGGAAATCGACGAGGGTGGCAGACCGGGTTTCGTAGATCACGCCACTGCGCACGACCATCGCGAGGTCTTGCGCGCGGGCACACGAGCTGCCGTCGAACTTGTTGCCGTCGTTGGTGACAGTGAGAACATATGCGCCTGTGGCGACTGCGTCCTCTTCTGCGGTTCGGATGGTGTTGGACTCAGCTGTCTCGAGAAGGATGAGTCCAGCCAGAGGCAAGATGGACAGGACGGCCAGTGCCAGGAATCTAGCTGGCCTGGCTGCCGCAGATCTAAGTGCTTCGGCGAGAATCTCCTTCGCCCTGATGTTACTCATAGCTGGCACCGGTGCGCAGGGGAAGATGCTGATCGCACTGGTTCATCACCCATGGGTCGTGAGACGCGAGGATCACCACACGGCCCGATTCAGCGATTGCGCGTATCGCGTCGATGACGAGGCGAGTGTTCTGCCCGTCGAGTTGGCCCGTTGGTTCGTCAGCAAGGAGTACTGCTGCGGGAGCAACCAGACACCGAGCGATGACGACCCTCTGTACTTCACCGCCGGATAGCTCTCTGACGAGTGCTGAAGCTCGATGCGCGAGCCCGACTCGGTGGAGTGCCTCATCGGCAGAGGCGCGGGCGCTCCGCATGCTGTGACCTAGTGATAGAAGCGGAATAGCGGCGTTGTCCCTCGCGCTCCGTCCGCCCATCACCGGATTGCTCTGGGACACCCATGACACTCCGTAGTGGCCTGGGGGCAGTGTTTCATCGCGCGTTTGGAGCTCGATTCTGCCGGCCTCTACTTCCCGCAGCCCGCCTAGGAGATCGAGCACCGTTGACTTGCCGCATCCGCTTGGGCCACTCAGCACGGTGATTTCTCCCGCTTTCGCAGCGAAAGTCAGGTCCTCGACGATCGGGCTTCCTGATCGTGCGTATCGAAAGCGGATCTGATTCACCACTAGCTGCATGATCTGGACGACCGAAACTCGCCTGGGTTCGTGAGCAGGAGGATGCTTGGGTCATAGCCTTTAGCAGAAACCCACGAAATGCCCGGCGGCGCCCCTGGAAGCAAGGTGATGAGGACTGGCTCGCTGGCGTTCTTTCCGCCTTTGACAAACACGCACTGCTTTCCGTCCCGTTGCGCGACGACAGCCTTGGTCGGCACGGACCAGCCTGTCGGTGCCTTCTCCAATGCCAACGTCGCGGTGATTTCCTCTGTGCCGGCGTCCACCGTGCTGCTCAACTTTTCGAGGGCGGGCGTGTCAGAGAGCGGCAACGTCTTCAGGGACACCTCGGCGTCATCGACCGCGAGGGTCCATGCCGTCTTGCCGTCGAACTCAGGCAGCGTTGTCGTTTGCTCATCGGCTGTGACTGATGCCAGCGAAGGTTTGGTCGTGAACACGGGTTCCCCAGTCGTGGGTGCTGGTTGTCCAGCTCGTACCGACGCGGCTCCAACGCTGATCGATTCGGCGCTGAGCCACACGAACCAAGCTGGGTCGAGGGTGTCCGCCAGCTCTGAGTGTGGAACACCGATGTTTGAGGCGAGATCTCGGACCGCGAGAACGGCATCCCAGTCCCACTGATCTACATGGGAGTATCCGAGACGGTTCAGCACGTCCACGCCGAGTGTCTTCTCTGCGGAGGTGCTTGTCTCATTCACCGCGGTGTAGAGCGGAATCGATGATGCGACCGCGATACGCCAAATGCCGTCGATCTGTACGACCCGTGTCCCGGTCGTCACAGTGTCTCCGGGCGCGATTGCCACGCTCGTCACGGTTCCTTCCCAAGCGGGCGCAGCGACGGGCGCTCCATCTCGCCATTTGAGAGCGAGAGTCAGCGTTTGGGATGAGTCGAGTACCTGCGCCTCTATAGGAAGCCACACACGTTCGGGGACCACTGATGACTCTGCGCGTTCAATCTCACGAAGAATGCTGATGCCGGCGAGGAGGCCAACTACAGGGATGGCTACGCAGGAGAGAATGATCAGCCAGTTTCGGAGGAACCTCAAGATCCCCCGTCCTCCTCGACATGGCTGGTCTCGTCGCGCTCAGCTGGATTTCCTGCGAAGAACTCCTTGAATTCCTCCGCGCACGGCCGCATCGCTTCGTACTTCGCCTCAGACGCTCCCACCTCTTCCTTTAGCGTGTCGCGCGTGAAGTCATCATCGACTTCGATGCCGACCCCACGCAGACAGGCAGCGACCTGGGGTCGCATGTCGTCGAGGTCTTCCTGGGACGGGAGGTTTTGGAAGCCCCAAACGAGTCCTATGTCCTCGATATAGTCGCGAGCGCACGCCTCCGTGGCGGCTTCCAGCTTGAGCCGCTCTTGTTCTGTGGAAGCGGTAACTGAGTACTCAAAGCCCTTCTCACCGTTTCCGATGTCCACGATCTCCCCTGCGTCACCTCCAGCGGACACCACACAGTCACGCTGTGACAGAAGCGCTCGCTCATACTCGGCCGGGCTCACCATCCCGTCCTCAAGGATCTTCGCCTGGAATGGGGTCGTGTCAGCCGCGATCTCGCTGACGTCGAGTTCGGTAACGGGAGCCTCGGCGGCACAACCGGCTAGGGCAAGGGCGCCGAGGAGGACGACGCTTGGCACGAGGACTTGAGCCCGGTGCCAAGCGCGAATGTTACTCGTCACTGCTATCTCCAGATACCGACCTGCGGGATGCCCGCGGCCCAATCCTTGTCGTGGTAGGCCTGTCCTTTGAGGGTCGTGCCGTGCTTGAAGTATGCCGCGGGGGAGGTGTATCCCCAGAACGCGTACCAGCTGCAGCCGCTGTTCTTGAATGAGTACGAGGTCTTGGTGCCTCCGCCGTCCCTCAGCGTCCCCCACGACTTCGTCTGGTGACCGCACAAGTTCAGATAGAACTCGGCCGCGTGATTGTGGCTGATGTCCGCACCCTTGACGTACAGACCGGAACCCTTGACGTTGAGCTCGGTGCGGCCGAGGCCGCCGTGGGAGCCCACGACGTTGTATCCGTCAGCGTGAGCTGCAGTTACTCCGCTGACTGCGATCATTGTGGCAAGTGCGATGGCTCCGATTGCTGCTGTTGCGCGAGTCCTGGGGGCCTGATTCGACTGCTTTCTCATGATTGCCTCCCTGTGCTGGGGCACCTTTGCTGCGACTCGGGTGCCGTTTGATATGCCTATGAGTCAACTGTCTATCAGGGTGACTGGCGTACGCGGAAGCATATAGCGATATTCTCGTCCTATGGTCGAAACGAGTGATTCTGCACATCGGGATACTGCACATCGGAATATTGCACGATTGACCAAGAGGTTAGGGTGGGTAGCATTCTTCGGAATCGTGATAATTCCCATCCTTGTGGCGGTGGTATTCTCTAACGCTGGCCCCAGCGAGGAGCCAATCGCATTCGTGAGAATGGCTTTCGCGCAAGTGGCTGCGGCAGTGTGCAGTTTTTGCGCTGCCGCTGGGGTACTGATCTACGCCTGGTCTGAGAAATTGCCGCGCTCAATAGTCGCGACATACGCGGTGATCCTGATAGCTGTGGCATCCGCAGCGATCACGACACTGTCGGGGTTGGCGGAGCGTCTCCTCCTTAGCGTGGCCTCATAGCAGGGTGCGCGAGTGGGGCGGCCAGAGCCCCCCAGATCCTCGAGGCCGCATCGCGCGGCGCAAGTCGCCGGTGAGGGTGCACTGGCAGCTCAGCATGCTCAGCACGTGGGCGCTCGTTGCTTTTCGTCCGAGATGGTTAGAACTCGTGGAAAATCGTGAGTAAGTCGTGAGCGGCCTCGAAACGGTGCTCCTCAGAAACGCAAAAACCCCTGGATCACCAGGGGTTTTTCGTGGACCTGAGGGGACTCGAACCCCTGACCCCCTGCATGCCATGCAGGTGCGCTACCAGCTGCGCCACAGGCCCAGACGCTGCTCCGGGAACCCCGGGCAACGTGAAAACACTACTACACGATTCGGCATCCGCACCAATCGGGGCGGGCCGCCCGGGCGCGTCGTGGAGCCCGGAACATCCATCCACGCCCGAGCGTTCGATCCATCGTGGACATCCTCGACAGCCTCGTGATCGGTGCCGGCCAGGCCGGACTGTCCGCGTCGTTCCATCTGCGGCGTCGGGGAGTGGAGCACCTCGTCGTGGACGCCGACGAGCGGGCCGGAGGAGCATGGCAGCACCGGTGGGACGCCCTCACGATGCGTGACGTACACGGGGTGGCCGAGCTTCCCGGTGACACCCCGCCGCCTCGAGACGAGCGTCGGGCGAACGTCGTGGTGCCCGCGTACTTCGCCGCCTACGAGGAGGCGCACGACCTTCCGGTGCTGCGGCCGGTCCACGTCCGTCGGGTTCGCGACGACGCGGGTGTTCTCCTCGTCGAGGCGGAGGAGGGGGAGTGGCGCACCCGCACCCTCGTCAATGCGACCGGCACCTGGACGCAGCCCTTCGTCCCGCACTACCCGGGGATGGAGACCTTCCTCGGAGAGCAGCTCCACACGGTGGACTACCCGGGACCGGAGCACTTCGTCGGCAAGCGGGTACTCGTGGTCGGTGGCGGAGCGTCCGCGGTCCAGTTCCTCGGCGCTCTGGCCCCGATCACGGACACCCTGTGGGTGACCAGGCGGCCACCCGTGTGGCGGGACGACGACTTCACGCCGGAAGCCGGCGCTGCGGCGGTGGCTCTCGTCGAGAAGCGCGTGGCGGCGGGGCTGCCGCCGGAGAGCGTGGTCAGCGTCACGGGCCTCATGCTGCGCCCTCAGGAGCGGGAGGCCGAGCGCCTCGGTGCCTATGCCCACCGGCGCCCGCTCTTCCAGCGGATCGAGCCCGACGGCGTGCGTTGGGCTGACGGATCGTTCGAGCGCGTGGATACGATCCTCTGGGCGACGGGCTTCCGGCCCGCGATCGGCCATCTCGCCCCGCTTCACCTGCGCAGCGCGGCGGGCGGGATCCAACTCGACCGGGGCGGTCGCGGCACGACGGCGGTGGCCGATCCGCGGGTGCAGCTCGTCGGCTACGGACCCTCCGCGAGCACCATCGGCGCGAACCGGGCGGGGCGGGCTGCTGCCGCCGGCGTGATCCGTGCCCTCGAGGGGGTGGGGACGCCCGTCTCCTCCTGACCGGTTTATCCGTGCGTGGCACCTCTGGATACGCTGGGAGGCATGCTGCGCATCGTGCTGACCGTCGTCTGGCTGCTGCTTTCCGCGTGGCTGGTGGTGTGGGTCGGCGAAGGGCTCTTCGGGGTGAACCAGCGCGAGTCGATCCTCCCGTTCGCGAGCGACGACGGTCTCGGCGGCCCCATCGTGATCGGCGTGGCGTGGGGTCTCCTCCTCACGTTCGGCGGGTCGATGACGGGCCTTACGCGGCGCAAGAAGGTCCGCGGACCGGCACAGATCGGCGTCGGCACCATCGTGGAGATGTCGCGGACCGGCCTGACCGTGAACGACGTGCCCCAGTACGACCTCTTCGTCCGCGTCAGCCCGAACGCGGGTGACGACTTCATCGGACAACTCCGCATGTTGCTCGACGCCGGCGACGTCGGAGCGCTGCAGGTCGGACAGCCCGTCCCGGTCCGCTACAGCGTCCAGGATCCGGACACGGTCGAGCTCGCCGATCTCAGCGACCCGGCCGTCCGGGAGGCGATGCTGCAGTGGCGCATCGACCGTGGCCTCATCGACCCGTCCCAGGTACGAGCCCGGACGACGGGAACGCAGGTCCCTGCGTCGGTCGTTCAGGTCCGTCCGACCGGTCGACGCCGGGAGGGGCAGAGCGAACTCGCGCTCACCGTGCTCCTCGCCCCTGAGGGCGCGGAGCCGTGGGAGGCGGACACCACCGTGTTCGTCTATCCGCAGGCCGTGTCACGCCTGCAGGTGGGGGCACCGGTCTGGGCGTTCTATCGGCGGGAGGACCCGCACACCGTCGCCGTCACGATCGAGAAGGAGGCGGGCCGATGAACCCCCTGGACACGCTGATGTGGCTGGTGAACTTCCCGGCTGCGCACGGCTATGCGATGGTCTTCATCGCGGCGTTCTCGATCCTCGGGCTGTTCGGGATATCCGCGCGATCCACGGCGACAGGCGGATCGCTGCGCACCGTTCGCGAGCGCGAAGGGCTGCTTCCGGCGGAGACGCGAACCAGGGGGAACGCCGCCGGCGCTGTGATCCGTGTGGTCTTCCGAGTCCTGGCCTTCGTGATGCTCGGGTCTCTCATCATCGGCATCCTCAGTCTGACCGGTGTGCCGGTGACCCGTGCCTACATCTTCGAGAACGGGCGTCCGACGACGGGCACCATGGACGGGGACTGGGTGACGTTCACCGCCGCCGACGGCACCGAGTACACGCTGGAGAGCGACTTCTTCACTCCTGCCGTGTACCCGGACCGGGATGCCTGGATCCCCAGCGATGCGCCCGTGGTCGTCCGCTACCTGCCCTCGCACCCGCAGGCCTTCGTGATCGACAGTTCGCAGACTCCGGGCTGACGTCGGTCCGGGCGCGTAGGGTGAAGACATGTCGCGCATCCTCGTCTTCGGCGGCCACGGCCGCATCGCCCTGCTGCTCGCACCGCTCCTCGTCGCCCGGGGTCATGAGGTCACCGGGGTGATCAGGAACCCCGATCACGTGTCCGAAGTGGAGGAGGGCGGCGCGATCGCGCTCGTCGCCGACATCGAGACCATGGACGTCGACGCGCTCGCGGAGATCATCCGCGGGCACGACGCCGTTGTCTGGTCCGCAGGTGCCGGCGGCGGAAGCCCCGAGCGCACCTACGCCGTCGACCGCGATGCGGCGGAGCGGTCCATGGACGCCGCCGAGCGCGCGGGCGTGCGGCGCTACGTCATGGTGTCCTGGATCGGCTCCACGGCCGACCACGGTGTTCCGGAAGACGATTCGTTCTTCCCGTACGCCGACGCGAAGTGGGCGGCAGACGAGCACCTTCGCGCCTCGGGCCTCGACGGGACGATCCTGGGCCCCGGCACACTGACCTTCGACGACCCGACCGGGCGCATCCGTATCGACCCGGAGGGGCGCGGCGAGGTCTCCCGCGCCGACGTGGCGGCCGTCATCGTCGCCGCCCTCGACGACCCCGGCACGATCGGGCGCACGATCCGCTTCGGCAACGGCGACGAGGAGACCTCGGTTCCGATCGCCGACGCGCTCGCACGCTGAGGACGATGAACCGGCGCAGGTTCCTCGAGCGGCCAGCGCGGCGATACGCCTGTGCCGCGCTGGCCCTCGCCGTTGTCGCCGTCGCCCTGCCGACGGCGGCGCAATCGGCCTCGGACAAGGCCGCGGAGTCCGTGACGGTGCGGGCGGCGGAGCCCGACGCGATCCGGGAGCGAGCGGCCGCGCTCGTGGCCGAGATGAGCACCGCCGAGCAAGCGTCGTCCCTCGTGATGGGACACATCGGAGGGACCGACCCCGCGGCGCTGCGCGCCTACATGCAGTCGGGACTGGGCGGTTTCATCCTCATGGGCGGGAACATCCCGGGGACAGAGTCCGAGCTTCGCACGCTGACGGCTGCCCTGACGATCGATCCTGCGATGCCGCCGCTCATCGCCGTGGATCAGGAGGGCGGCGTCGTGTCGCGGCTGCCGTGGGACACCTTCCCGGCGTCGCCGACGCTGAAGAACCGGCCGGTCGACGAGACCTCTGCGGCGTTCGCCGCGCGCGGTGCGCTGGTCGCGCGAGCAGGGATCACCGTGGACTTCGGGACCGTGGCCGATGTGCCTGCGGATCCCGAGTCCTTCATCTTCGCCCGAGCCCTCGGGGCCGACCCGGAGGGCGCCGCGGACCGTACCGCTGCCGCGACGGAGGCGCAGGAGCAGCTCATCGCTTCGACCCTCAAGCACTTCCCCGGACACGGAGCGGCGCCGGGGGATTCGCACCACGCCATCCCGAGCACGGACATGACCGAGGACGAGTGGCGAGCGGCCGACGCCGTGCCGTTCGCCGCAGGGATCGACGCCGGAGCCTCGATGCTCATGTACGGGCACCTGGCGTACACGAGCGTCGACAGCCGTCCCGCCTCGCTGTCGGCCGAATGGCATCGCATCGCACGCGAGGAACTCGGCTTCGACGGTGTGGCCGTGACGGACGACCTCGGCATGCTGCTGTCGTCGGGAGACCCCGCCTATGCCGATCCGGTGGCGAATGGCGTCGCCGCCGTGGCCGCGGGCAACGACCTCGTCCTCATGATCGCGGGTTCCGACGCGCAGACAGCGGGGGAGATGGCCGCAGGGATCGCCGCGGCCGTCGACGCGGGCACGCTCTCCGCCGACCGCGTGGCGGATGCCGCGACCCGGGTGCTCGCACTACGCCTCCGGCTCTCCGCGGCGACGACTTCCTGGACGGCCTGCGCCGACTGCGCGCCGGTGAACTGACGTTCAGGCCGCGACCCGGCCCACGGGACCGAGCCAGGCCGTGAGAAGAGCGGCACGCAGCGCGCCGCCGCGCTCGGCGAAGGCACGCTGGCGGCGGACGTACTCGGCCTTGCCCTCCACCGTCTCGATGCGCACGGGTTCGATGTCCCAGGCGGAGAGGTCGTACGGCGCCGCCTGCATGTCGAGCAGCCGGATGTCCCGCGCCAGCTCGAACGAGTCCAGCAGCAGTTCGCCGGGGACGAGTGGGCCGAGCTTCGTGGCCCACTTGTACAGGTCCATCCCCGCGTGCAGACAGCCAGGCTGCTCGATCGCGGGCTGGTCGTCCCGCGTCAGCGCCGCTCGGTTGCGTGGCACCGCCGCGGGGGTGAAGAACCGGAAGGCGTCGAAGTGCGTGCACCGGAGGTCATGGGCCTCGACCACGGCGTCCGTGCCCGCCTGACCGAGCCGCAGCGGCGCGGGATGACGGTGCTCCTGCGCGCGGTAGACCATCGCCCACTCGTGCAAGCCGAAGCAGCCGAACTGCCCCGGCCGGGAACCGGTACGGCGCAGCATCAGCTCGACCAGGCGCGCGAGCTCCGGCTTCTCGGCGGCGAATCGCTCCGGGTCAGGTCGTGCTGCGTCTCGCGTGTCTCCGGAGCGATACCAGCGCCAGCCGACGCGTTCGGGGGCGTCTCGCAGCTCCACACCGGCTCCGGGGTGCCAGCGACGGAGCTGCCCTGGCTTGTACCCGTAGTAGGTGAAGAGGAAATCCCATACGGGGTGCTTCTCACCACGCGCGACGCGGTCCCGGTGCGCCGCGGTCAGCGCATCCGCCCGGTCCCTGTGTACCTGCTCCCGCTGGAGCCAGTCGTCGCGCGTCAGGATCATGTCAGTGCAGGATGCCGACGTCGCCGAGCTGGTCGCGCAGTCCGGCGCCGTCCTCGGCGCTGACCCACGGCGCATCGTCGGCGTCGTGGGACTCCATCTCGGCACGTCCACCGGCGAGCACCGCTTCGGCGGGCAGGAGTCGCCGGATCGCGACTCCGGCGACCGAGTCCGGATGCTCCTCCTGGAACTGCGTGTAGATGGCCTCGTCGTGCTGGCCGTCGTCACCGATGAGGAGCCACTTGACGTCGGGGAACTCGGTGGCCAGGCGCCGCAGGTTCGTGAGCTTGTGCTCGCGTCCGCTCCGGAACCACCGATCGTGCGTCGGACCCCAATCGGTGAGGAGCAGCGAGCCGGCGGGGAAGAGGTGCCGGCCGAGGAACCGCGACAGCGTCGGCGCGACGTTCCAGGCACCCGTGGAGAGATAGACCATCGGCGCGCCGGGGTGCTGCCGAAGGAGCTGATCGAGGAGCACCGCCATGCCCGGCACGGGGATGCGTGCGTGCTCGTCGACGACGAACGAGTTCCAGAAGGCGATGAACGGGCGGGGGAGCGCCGTGACCATGACGGTGTCGTCGACATCGGAGACGACACCGAATCGGGTGTTCTCCGCGACGATGAACGCGCGGGCCTCGATGGGCTCCTGTCCCTCGACCGTGACGGTGAAGGTCTGCCAGCCGGGCTCGAGGTCTGCACGGATGACGGAGTCGATCACACCGCCGCGATCGGCGACCACCTGGTGGGTGCCGTCTCCCAGATGGACGCTGACCGAGGCGAATCCCACCGGGATGCCGACGAAGCTCCGCCACCCGCGGATGCTCGCCGGCTCGCCGTCGCGGTTGCGGCGCTGCGGCGGGACGATGAGGACGCGGCCGAGCACACGCACCCACCCGGGACCCCCGTACCCCGGGAAGGGCAGGACGGTGGCGTTGCGGCCGCGACGGCGCGCGCGTCCCTCGCGCCACACGTGCAGTCGGTGCTCGAGGCGGGCGAACCAGTGGATTCTGGGCGCCGGGGGTGCGGGGGCCATTGCCTCAGTCTTTCACGTCGGCGTCGGACTCCGCCGCCGGGGCCTCCAGATGACGTGCTTCGAGACGGTGCAGCAGCCGCTTGCCCAGGTAGGCGAGGAGGAGGAAGACCGCGATGACGCCGACGAACAGGTAGCCGGCGAAATGCACGCGGTCGACGAGCTCGCGGAAGCTCCCCGCGGCGAGTGAGGTCACGCTCACGTAGGCCGAGGCCCAGATGATGCACGCCGGGGTGGTCCAGGCGAGGAAGCGCCGGTACGGGTACTCGCTCATCCCGACGGTGAGGGGGACGAGGGAGTGGAGGACCGGCAGGAAGCGCGAGAGGAAGATGGCGATGCCGCCGCGACGGGCCAGGTAGTTCTCCGCACGGACCCAGTTGTGCTCGCCGATCCGCCGGCCGAGCCAGGACGCGCGGATGTAGGGCCCCAGCCAGCGGCCGAGCCAGAACCCGATGCTCTCTCCGATGAGGGCGCCCACCACGACGGCGACGCCCATCGCGATGCCCTCCAGTGGGGTGGCGACACCCATCGAGGCGATGATGACGATCGTGTCGCCGGGGACGACGAGGCCGATGAGGATGCTCGTCTCCAGCATCACGGCGAGAGCCGCGACCAGCGTGCGCGTGACCGGATCGATCGACTGCACGGTGTCGAGGAGCCAGAGCAGGAGGTCATCCACCCCATGAGGATACGGGAGGGGCCCGGTCCTAGGCTGGAAAGGTGCCCGACCGCCTGAGCCCCCGCCCGCTCTCCTCCTGGGTGTCGCCGGAGCGTCTCTTCCCGGCACTCAGCCAGCAGCACGCCGACGTGTTCTGGCTCGACGCCGGCCCCGACGCGACCGAGGGGTGGAGCTTCCTCGGCATCGGGGTCCCGGAGGTGCTTCCCGAGGCCGTGCGCCTCGACGTCGGGCCCGTCGACGAGGGTCTGCCGCCGTTCCGCGGGGGATGGGTGGGTTGGCGCGACTACGAGAGCGGCGCGGCCCTGGCGGGGGCTCCGGTCGCCACCGAACCGGAGCCGGACGCCCGGACTTGGCTACGGGTGACCACGGCCTTGGCCTTCGATCACGACGCGCGTCGGCTGTGGCTCCTGGCCCCGGAGGAGGAGGCGACGGAGGAGGAGGTGACGGAGGATGGGGAACGATGGCTGGAGAAGCTCCTGACCGCCGAGGTGCCGGCGCGACGGGCGGCAGGGGAGAAGCACATCGCCGCGGCCCGGCACACGCCCGCGGCGTACGAGGAGCTCATCGACCGCTGCCGGGGTCTCATCCGGGCGGGGATCGCCTACCAGCTCTGTCTCACGACGCGGTTCACCGTGCCGGGTGCGCACGATGCGGTCGCCGTGTACCGTCGGCTCCGCGCGGCGACCCCGGCACACCACGGGGGATTCCTGCGCATCGGCGGACGAGCGCTCCTCAGCGCCAGCCCCGAACAGTTCCTCCATGCCCGTGGCGGCGTCATCCGCACCCGGCCCATCAAAGGCACCCGTCCCCGTGGGGCCGACACGGTGACCGATGCTGCGCTCGCCGCAGAGCTGGCCGCCGACCCGAAGGAGCGGGCAGAGAACGTCATGATCGTCGACCTCATGCGCAATGACCTCTCGCGGGTCTGCGTCCCGGGGTCGATCAGGGTCGAGGGGCTCTGGGTGGTGGAGAGCTACCCGGCGGTGCATCAGCTCGTCAGCACCGTCAGCGGCGTGGCCGCGGAGGGGACGACGGTCGGAGCGCTGCTGGCAGCGGCGTTCCCCGCCGGGAGCATGACCGGAGCGCCGAAGCTGTCCGCGATGACACAGCTGCAGGAGCTCGAAGGCGGCCCCCGCGACCTGTATGCGGGCTGCTTCGGCTACATCGGGGTGGATGGGACTCTCGACCTCGCGATGGTCATCCGCAGCATCGTCATGGATGAGGGGGCGGCGTTCGTCGGCGCGGGCGGCGGGATCACCTGGGGCTCGGTGCCCGCGGCCGAGGTGCGTGAGGTCGGCACCAAGGCCCGGGCGCCCCTTGCGGCGCTGGGTGCGGAAATGCCCGCGACCTGGCGTTCCGATATCCTGAACTGATCCCGTTTTTCCCTTCAGATTGGTCGTGCGTTCGTTGTCCGAGAACATGTCCACCGCTCCCGTCGACGAGGAGTTCTCCTCGCCGCACGCCATCCAGGCCAAGTGGCAGAAGTACTGGGCGGAGCACGAGACGTTCCTCACGGGCGGCGACGAGGACACGCGGCCGCGGCGGTACGTGCTGGCGATGTTCCCGTACCCCTCCGGGGACCTGCACATGGGGCACGCGGAGAACTATCTGTACTCCGACATCGTCGCCCGCTTCTGGCGTCACCGCGGCCACAACGTCCTGAACCCCATCGGGTGGGACTCCTTCGGCCTCCCCGCGGAGAACGCCGCGATCCGCCAGGGCGCCGACCCGCGCGAGTGGACGTACCATAACATCGCGCAGCAGAAGGTGGGCTTCCAGCAGTACGGCGTCTCGTTCGACTGGAGCAGGGTGCTGCACACGTCCGACCCCGAGTACTACCGCTGGAACCAGTGGCTGTTCCTGAAGATGTACGAGCGCGGACTGGCGTATCGCAAGAAGAGCCCGGTGAACTGGTGCCCGAACGATCAGACCGTGCTGGCGAACGAGCAGGTGATCGACGGGCGATGCGAGCGCTGTGGCTATGAGGTCGTCAAGAAGAAGCTCACCCAGTGGTACTTCCGCATCACCGACTACGCGGACCGTCTGCTGGACGATCTGAACCAGCTCGAGGGGTTCTGGCCGCATAAGGTGCTGCAGATGCAGCGGAACTGGATCGGCCGCTCCGTCGGTGCCGACGTCGACTTCCGCATCGAGGGGCGCGAGGAGCCGGTGACGGTGTTCTCGACGCGCCCCGACACCCTGCACGGGGCGACGTTCTTCGTCGTGGCCCCGGACGGCGACCTGGCCGCGGAGATCGCCGCGGACGCCGAGCCCGAGGTGCGCGAGCGCTTCCAGGCCTACCTGGCCGAGGTGCAGAAGACCACGGACATCGATCGGCAATCCACCGACCGTCCGAAGACGGGCGTGTTCCTGGGTCGGTACGCGATCAATCCGGTCAACGGCGAGAAACTGCCGATCTGGGCGGCCGACTACGTGCTGGCCGACTACGGGCACGGCGCCGTCATGGCCGTGCCGGCACACGACCAGCGCGACCTGGACTTCGCGCGCGCGTTCGATCTGCCGGTCAAGGTGGTCGTCGACACGACCGCTCCGGTCACCGGAGCGATGCCGGTCATCGAGGTGGACGAAGACGGCGTGCCGATCGATGCCGATGCCGCTCTCGACGAGCAGAACCCGGCCAAGACAGGGATCGCGCTCACCGGTGAAGGGCGCATGATCAACTCGGGCACACTGAACGGCCTGTCCAAGCGCAACGCGATCGCGCGTGCCATCGAGCAGCTGGAGGCATCGGGCACCGGACGTGCGGCGAAGAACTACCGGCTGCGTGACTGGCTGATCTCGCGCCAGCGCTTCTGGGGAACACCGATCCCGATGCTGCACGCCGAGGACGGCCGGATCATCCCGGTTCCCGAGGACCGGCTGCCGGTGAAGCTGCCGAGCGTGGAGGGACTCGACCTCAAGCCGAAGGGCACCTCGCCGCTGGGCGGCGCGGAGAGCTGGGTACGCACGACCGACCCGGAGACCGGCGACCCGGTGCTGCGCGATCCCGACACGATGGACACCTTCGTGGACAGCTCCTGGTACTTCCTCCGCTTCCTGTCCCCGAACAGCGACACGGTGGCGTTCGACCCGGCCCAGGCGGCGCGCTGGGCGCCGGTGGACTCGTACATCGGCGGCGTCGAGCACGCCATCCTGCACCTGCTCTACGCCCGGTTCATCACCAAGGTCCTCTTCGACATGGGGCTGATCGACTTCACCGAGCCCTTCTCCAACCTGATCAACCAGGGCATGGTGCTGCTCGACGGGCAGAAGATGTCGAAGAGCAAGGGCAACCTGGTGCTGTTCCAGGAGGAGCTCGATGCCCACGGTGCCGACGCCCTGCGCGTCGGTCTGGCCTTCGCCGGTCCCGTGGAGGACGACAAGGACTGGGCCGACGTCTCGATGACCGGTGCCCAGAAGTTCCTTTCGCGGGCTCTTCGTGTCGCCCACGAGGTCGCGAGCCCGGTCGACGTGGTCTTCGACGGCGGGGACGCGGGGCTGCGGCGCGCGACGCACAAACTCCTCTCCGAGGCCCCCGCCCTGGTCGAGCAGACGAAGTTCAACGTTCTCGTCGCGCGGCTGATGGAGCTCGTCAACGTGACCCGCAAGACGATCGACGGCGCCGCCGGTGCCGCCGACCCCGCCGTGCGCGAGGCGGCGGAGACCATCGCCGTCATGCTCGACCTCATCGCCCCGCACACCGCGGAGGAGATGTGGGAGATCCTGGGGCACGAGCCGTCCGTCGGACTCGTGTCGTGGCGCTCCGCCGACCCGGCGCTGCTGGTCGAGGACACCGTCACCGCGGTCGTCCAGATCGGCGGCAAGGTACGGGCGCAGCTCGAGGTGCCCGCCCGGATTAGCGAGGCCGAGCTGGAAGCGCTGGCACGTGCGGACGAGCGAGTGATCCGCTCGATCGGCGACCGCGAGATCGTCAAGGTCGTCGTGCGGGCCCCGAAGATCGTCAGCATCGTCGTCAAGGGCTGAGTCCTCGGCGTGCGGGGACGGGTGTCCTGGGGGGCGTGCCTCCTCATCGGGGCGCTGGCCCTGAGCGGCTGCGGGACCGTGCCCCCGATCAGCGGGCCAGACAGGTCGGAGTCGGTGCCGTCGTTGGGCGGAACGTGCGAGATCGGGTGGTGGCTGGGTCCGGCGGTGGAGAACCCGCCCGCGGACGCGGAGCGCATCGCCGCCGACGCTCTGCAGGACGCGACCGTCAGCGATCGACAGTGGGACGACTGGTACCGCCTCCTCGATGACGACCCCGACCTCGACACGGTTCCCGCGATCCGGCTGCGCGGTTCCGCCTACCTGGAATCCGTGCGCGAAGACGTGCGGACGGCGCTGGAGGAGGCGGGTTTCCCCGATGACCAGAGGGTCGTCGAAGTGTACGCGAATCTGTCCTGCGCGAAGGGATGACGCCCGGACCCGGTCGCGGCCGTCCTCCACGACGGTTCCCGTCTGAACGTCTCTCCACGACCGCTGGGTCCCGCGGCGGGAGGCGCGAACGGGGCACATAGTGTGACCGGATGACCTCGTCGCCGGCTCCATCGCCTCCGCCTCGTCGGACGCTCCGCCTCGGGCTCGGTGCGGCGGTCGTGCTGGCGATCGTCGCGCTCTCCACGGCCGTCGGGCTCGGGCTGCTGCAGGGGCAGCAGTCGTCCGTGGAAGCCGTTCCGCTCGCGGAGAGCACGGCGTCGGTCGAGCCCGCGCCCGCAGAGCTGTACGTGCACGTGCTCGGGGCGGTCGAGCGTCCGGGCCTGTACGTCCTGCACGCGGACTCCCGGGTCGTCGATGCTCTCGCGGCCGCCGGCGGGTCGACGGACGCCGCCGACCTCGCGGGGGTCAACCTCGCCCGACCGGTGGAGGACGGGGAGCAGATCCTCGTGCCCGTCGTGGGGGCCATCTCCGACCCTTCGGCCGCCCCTCCCGGCGACGGGACCGTCGACCTGAACACGGCGGATCAGGCGGCCCTGGAAGAGCTCCCGGGAATCGGACCGGCGCTGGCAGAGCGTATCGTCGCCTGGCGCGAGGAGAACGGGCGATTCCGCACGGTGGACGACCTCCTGGCGGTGCCGGGGATCGGGGAGAAGGTTCTGGAGGGGCTGCGCGACGGGGTGCGCGTGTGAGAGTCGCCCACGCTCGTGCCGGAGCGACCGACCCCGAGGATCCGCGGATCGCTCCTCCACATCTCATCCTCGTGAGACGTTCTCCTCCGCTCGTGCCGACGAGGTCGGAGGGGCCGTCTGCGCACCTCTAGGTTGAGCGGATGCACGAGTCGCACGTTGTCTCCCCGGGCCCCGGAGTAGGGAGCCGGTCGACGCGTGATCTCCGGCTGCTGCCGGTGGCGATCGGCGCGTGGGGCACGGCTCTGATATGCGAGTTCGTGCCAGGAACGGCGGGGTGGCTGGCGGCGGGTTTCCTGGCATCCGCGGTGGTCATCGGTGCCGTGCTCACGATCCGGTGCCGGCGAGCCGCGACGATCGGCGGACTGGTGATCGTGGTCCTCGCGACGGCGGCGGCCGTGGCGTTCGCGGTGTTCGCGCAGTCCGCGGACCGCGAGACCGTGCAGGGATGGGGCGGCAGAGTCGTCGAGGCGGTGGGGCAGGTGTCGTCCTCGGCGACCGTGGGGCGCGATGGGCGCCTGTGGATGGACCTGCAGCTGAGCCGCATCGGTGCGCCGGGCGCCGCGGCGCCGGCCGGCGGGCCGGTGCGCATCGGCATCGAGGAGGCGGAGGGGTTCGCCCTCGGTGCGCAGGTGCGGGTGACCGGTGAGAGTGCGGCAACGGATCCGGGGGAGCGGGCGGCGCTCGTCATCTTCGTGACTGCGGGAACCGTGGAACGCACCGCGCCGGGGGTCTTCGGATTCGCTGCCGACCTCCGCCGGTCGTTCGTCGAGCGTGCGACGCGACTCCCGGAGCCGGGTGCGGGTCTTCTCCCGGGACTCGCCGTGGGCGACACCACCGCGGTTCCCGCCGAACTCGCCGCCGACATGCGAGCGAGTGGCCTCAGTCACCTCACCGCGGTGTCCGGGGCGAACTGCGCGATCGTCGTCGCGGCGGTTTTCGGGGTGGTTGCGCTGTGCGGAGGGACGCGAGCGCTGCGGGTCGTGCTCGCCGCCGTTGCGCTGGCGGCCTTCGTCGTGCTCGTCACCCCGGAGCCGAGCGTCATCCGGTCCGCCACGATGGCCGCGGCGGGCATGCTGTCGATACTGCTCGGGCGTCCGAGCGCGGGCGCCGGCATCCTGGCGCTCTGCGTCACCGCGCTCCTCGTCGCCGACCCCTGGCTCGCATCGACGCCGGGATTCGCGCTGTCTGCCGTGGCGTCCGGGGCGCTCATTCTCCTCGGCCCGAAGCTCGCGAACGGCATCGCGCGGTGGCTGCCGAGCCCGATCGCCGTCGCGATCGCTGTGCCGCTGGCCGCGCAGCTCGCGTGCGCGCCCGTGATCGCGCTGTTCGCGGAGCAGCAGTCGCTGGTCTCGGTCGTCGCGAACCTCCTGGCGGAGCCGGCCGCGCCGATCGCCACGGTGATCGGGCTCCTCGCCTGTCTGTCTGCGCCTCTTCCGCTCCTCGCCGATCTGCTCGCCGCGTCCGCGTGGCTGCCGTCGGCGTGGATCGCGACAGTGGCGCGAGTCACTGCCGGGATGCCGGGGGCGCAGGTGCTGCTGCCAGCGGGCCTCGGCAGCGCCGCGCTGGTCGCGGCGGTGAGTGTCGCGATCGGGGTGGTGTGCTGCCGCGGACGTCCCCACCCTCGGGGCGCCGCGCTGGAGAGTCCAGGGACAGAGCCGGCTCGTGAGGGGCGGACTCGCGCCGGTGCCTCCCTGCTCCCCATCGCCCGCGGCGCGGCGGTCGCCCTTCTGATCGTCCTGGCGGCGGTCGGCGCGTCTCGTGCGCTGATCGACGGGCCGCTCGCCTCGTTGCGGGCGCCGCAGGACTGGGCCGTCGCCGCCTGTGCGGTGGGCCAGGGGGACGCTGTGCTCCTCCGGTCCGACGACGAGATCGCCCTCATCGACACGGGACCGGACCCAGGGGCACTCGACGCCTGCCTGCGTTCGCTGAGCATCGATCGCATCGACCTCCTCGTGCTCACGCATTTCGACGCGGACCACGTCCGGGGCGCAGCGGTGCTCGAAGGCAGGGTGGACACCGTCCTGCATGGACCGCCCGTCGATGCCGGTGATGCGCGAATGCTCGACAGTCTGGCGCGGGCGGGCGCCGCCCTTCGGGCCGTCGGCGCCGGGGACCGGGGCTCACTGGGTGCCGCGTCGTGGCGGGTGCTCTGGCCGCTGCCGGACAGCGTCGCCTTCCCGCCAGGCAACGATGCGAGTGTGGTCACCGAGTTCGCCGGGGGAGGAGTGCCACGGGCCCTGTTCCTCGGCGACCTCTCCGCGGTCGCGCAGCGGGCGCTGCTTCGCAGCACGTCGTTGACCGGATATGGCGTGGTGAAGGTCGCACACCACGGCAGTGCTGATCAGGAATCCGCGCTGTACGAGGCGGCGCATCCGAGCGTGGCGCTCATCACGGTCGGCGCCGGCAACGACTACGGGCACCCGCGTCGGGAGACCCTGGAGATCCTGTCGGCTCTCGGCGCGCGCGTGTATCGCACCGATCGTGACGGCCGCACTCTGCTCGGCATCGAGGACGATGCCCTGCGCGTCTGGACCGAGGTCGCGTCGCCCTGAGTCGGGTGTCCGACGCCGCCGGTAGGCTGGTCCCATGGCAGCTTCCCGTCCTCCCTCCCGTGGCGGCGCGAAGGCCACGAAGATCCCCCAGGTGTCCTGGCGTGAGCCGCACCCCGCGCCCCTCGTGCTCGTCTCGGGCCCGGAGGAGATCTGCGCCGAGCGCGCGATCGCCGGGGTGCGAGACTACCTCCGCGCCGAAGACCCGGCGCTCGAGGTCAGCGACGTCCGGGCCGATGACTACGCCCCCGGCACGCTGCTTTCTCTCACCTCGCCGTCGCTTTTCGGGGAGCCGCGACTTGTCCGAGTGTCCGGCGTGGAGAAGTGCTCCGACGCCTTCCTCCAGGAAGCGATCGGGTACCTGGAGAACCCGCAGGAGGGTGCCACGGTCGTGCTCCGCCACACCGGAGCCAGTGTCCGCGGCAAGAAGCTCCTCGACGCCCTGCGCGCGGGGACCGGAGGCGGGATCGAGATCGCCTGCCCCGCCATCAAGCGCGACGGCGACCGAGTCGACTTCGCGGCGGGGGAGTTCAAGGCCGCGAAGAAGCGTATCGCTCCGCCGGCGCTCCGAGCGCTCGTCTCGGCCTTCGCCGACGACCTCACCGAGCTCGCCGCCGCGTGCCAGCAGCTCATCGGCGACGTCGACGGCGACATCACGGAAGACGTCGTCACCAAGTACTACGGCGGGCGGGTCGAGGTGTCTGCCTTCGTCGTCGCCGATACGGCCATCGCCGGTCGCTACGGCGAGGCTCTGATCGCGCTCCGCCATGCCCTGTCGTCCGGTGCGGACCCGGTCCCGATGGTGGCCGCGTTCGCGATGAAGCTGCGCACGATGGCGCGGGTCGCGGGCAACCGCGAGCCCAGTAGACAGCTCGCCCAGCGCCTCGGGATGAAGGACTGGCAGGTCGATCGTGCCCGTCGCGACTTGGCGGGCTGGAACGAGCGCTCGCTCGGGATGGCGATCCAGGCCACCGCGCGGGCCGATGCCGAGGTCAAGGGGGCGGCGCGCGATCCGATCTTCGCTCTCGAGCGCATGGTCACCGTCATCGCCACGCGCGAGCCGTTCGGCGGGTGACGAACGGCTCCTCCCGGAGAAAGCAGAAAGCCCGCCTCACGAGGAGACGGGCTTTCCGGAAGTCGGATGCTCAGAGAGCCGCAACCTGCTTGGCGATCGCCGACTTGCGGTTCGACGCCTGGTTCTTGTGCAGCACACCCTTGCTGACGGCCTTGTCGAGCTTGACCGAGGCCTTCTTCAGGCTCTTCTCGGCAGCGGCCTTGTCGCCGGCGGCGACGGCCTCGCGGGTCTGGCGGACGAGAGTCTTCAGCTCGCTCTTCACGGCCTTGTTGCGCTCGTGAGCCTTCTCGTTGGTCTTGTTGCGCTTGATCTGCGACTTGATGTTTGCCACGTGTGGACGCTTTCTGTACAGGAGTTATTCGGAGTGCCGGCAGCAGAAGAGGGCTGCTGCACGGCGGTCGTGAGGGAAGAACCCACACGCAAGCCAAGAGTCGAGTCTACCAGTACCGGGCCGGATCGTGCGAAACGGCGCCGAACGACCGAGACGCCGTCGCGCTCCAGGTGGGACCGGGTGCAGAATCATCCTCAACGACGACGACGTCAGGAGTCCGATGACCCCCCTCAGCACCGACCCGATCGCTCGTGCGCGGCTCCGCTGGTCCGCCGCCACCTCGTCCGTCCAGATCGAGGGTTCCCGCCGCGCCGATGGCGCGGGACGGTCGATCTGGGATGACGAGATCGCGAAGCCGGGGCGTATCCGCGACGGCTCGACCGCGGAGCCGGCCTGTGACAGCTATCGCCGTGTGGACGACGACGTCGCCGTGGCCGCCGGTCTCGGCCTCGATCGGTACCGGTTCTCGATCCCGTGGTCCCGCGTGCAGCCGGACGGACGCGGCCCGGGCAACGTCAAGGCGCTGGACCACTACGCTCGCGTCGTCGACGCTCTTCTCGACGTCGGAGTCACGCCCTTCCCGACCCTGTACCACTGGGAGTTGCCGAGCGCGGTGGAAGCCGACGGCGGCTGGCTCGTCCGTGACACCGCCGAGCGCTTCGGTGAGTACGCCGCGCTCGTCGCTGCGCGTCTCGGGGATCGGGTCTCCTCCTGGTACACGCTCAACGAGCCCGCCATGACCACCCTGCAGGGCTATGCGGTCGGTGCGCTCGCTCCGGGCAGACAGCTCCTGTACGGCGCGCTTCCGACCGCGCATCATCAGCTGCTCGCCCATTCGCGAGCCGCTGAGGCGCTGCATACCCGAGGCACGGCGAGCGTCGGTCTCGTCAACAACCACACCTGGGTCCTGCCGTTGCGGGACACCGACGAGGATCGCGCCGCGGCCGCGGTGTACGACCTCCTGCACAACCGGCTGTTCAGCGAGCCCCTCCTTTCCGGGACGACACCGAACCTGGAGGTGCTCGGGCTCCCGCCGCTCCCCGTCCTCGGCGACGACCTCGCGCGCATCGCCGGATCGATCGACTTCTACGGCATGAACTTCTACAACCCGACGACCGTCACCGCAGCCGGCCCCGGGAACGACATCCCGTTCGCGATCGTGCCCACACCCGGGGTCCCGGTCACGGGGTTCGGTCCCGAGTGGCCGATCATGCCGTCCGCGCTGCGCGACCTCCTGGTCGACCTGCACCGACGCCACCCCGGCATGCCCCCGATCATCATCGGCGAGAACGGGGCGTCCTTCCCGGAACCGGACGACGCCGGCCCCGTGGAGGACACCGACCGGATCGCCTACCTCTCCGCGCACATCGACGCGGTGGGGGAGGCCATCGACGCCGGCGTCCGGGTCGAGGAGTACACCGTCTGGTCGCTGCTCGACAACTGGGAATGGACGGACGGCTACACCCAGCGGTTCGGTCTCGTGCACGTGGACTTCACGACGGGGGAGCGCACCCCGAAGGCCTCTTACCGCTGGTATCGCGATCTCGTCGCGGGTGCGAGAGCGGCCAGGGACGCCGCGGCGGCACGGCCATGAGTGGCAACCGGGTCATCGCCACGCGGAGGGCGGGGCTGCGGTGGATGTCGCTGTTCACCCTCGCCTGGCTCGCCATCTGGACCGTCCAGCTCACCCCCGTGCAGCTCCTGCTTCCGCTGCAGCTCGACACTCCGGAGGATGACTGGATCCGCGGCGTCATCTCCTCCGGCATCGTGCTCGGGGTGGGTGGCCTCGCGGGCGTCGTGGCCGGTCCACTCGCCGGTGCCCTCTCGGACCGCGGCCGCGCCGGCACGCATCGACGGCGACCGTGGGCTGTGGGGGGCGTCATGCTCACGGCCGCCTGTCTCGTGGCCACCGGGTTCGCCAGCGGTCCGTGGGCAGTCGGCGCCGGATGGGTCGGTGTGTCGATCGGCGTCGCGGTGTCGTCCGCCGCCTTCACCGCGCTCATCGCCGACCAGCTCCCGACGACGCAGCGCGGCGCTGCATCCGCGGCGGTCGGGTCGAGCCAGGCGGTGGGGATCGTGCTGGGGGTCGGCCTCGTCGTGCTGCTGGGCCTCGACATCGTCACCGGCTATCTGCTCCTCGCGGGCGTCATCAGCGCGGTGGGCATCGCGGCGGCCCTGCTGCTGCCTGACCCGCCCAGCACGGAGGCGCTGCGTCCGCAGCGCATCGGACGGCCCCGCCTGGCATCGCTCCGCGACCGCGACTTCGCCTGGATGCTGTCCGGCCGGCTCATCACGAACATCGGCAACGCCCTCGGGACGGCCCTGTTCCTCTTCTTCCTCCTCCACGGCCTCGGACAGGAGAGCACGACCGCACAGGACAACCTCCTGCTGCTCATCGTCGTCTACACGGTCTTCGTCGTGCTCGCCTCGGTGATCACCGGGATCGTCTCCGACCGCACCGGCGAGCGGCGCCGGCTCACCGTGGCGGCCGCGGTCGTGCAGGCAGCGTCGGGCGTGGTGATCGTGGCTGTGCCCACCTTCGAGATGACCATGCTGGCGGCCGCGCTCATGGGTGTCGGTTACGGAGCCTTTTCGACCGTGGGCCTCGCGTTCGCGGCGGACCTGCTGCCGGATGAGCAGGACCACGCGCGCGACCTCGGCATCGTCAACGTCACCGCCGCCCTCGGACAGCTCATCGGGCCTGTCCTCGGGGCGGGGCTGGTGGCCGTTGCCGGCGGTTTCTGGCTCGTCTTCCTCGCAGCGGCCGTCCTGTCGCTCGTCGGGGGAGCGCTCACCGCCGCCGCGCGACCGCGTGGCGTCAGACTGACGCCACGCGCTGTTCGATCGTCGCGATGGCGAGGGCGAGGACGGCGTTGAACACCCGCGGGCGCATGGCCGTGAGCAGGTGCGTGGTCCGTGGCACGACGATGAGCTCCGCCTCCGGTGCCAGGCGCCGGAACAGGGGCTCGTTCAGCCGCAGCTGATCGTACTGGCCGTTCACGAACCAGAGGGGCACCTGGATGCGGGGGACCGCAGCGGCCACGTCGAGGGCGGCGAGGCTCCGGAGCGCCTGGTCCTGGATGTCGAGTGCGTAGCCGCCGGCGGAGAAGTCGCCGCGGTTCTCCTCTGGGATCGTCGCGGCGAGCATCCGCTGCGTCAGCCACATGCCGCGGTCGGGCAGGGAGTCGACGGCTCGGGCGAAGAGTCGGTAGGCGCGGAGCCCTGCGCCGCGGGGGAGTGAGGTGCACGCGGCGGCGACGAGTCCGTCGACGGGGCGAGGCTCCGCGCCACCGGTGTACGCGAGCGAGAGCAGCCCGCCCATGGAGTGGCCGACCAGCAGCACGGGGCCCCTCTCGGCCGCGGCGCGGACGGCCGCGTCGATCGTGTGCAGTGCCTCGTGCAGGGTGAAGTCCTCGTCCATCCGGCTGCCGTGGCCGGGGAGGTCGACGGCGGTGACCGGGTGCCCGTGGGCCTCCAGGTACTCGACCTGCGACCGCCACATGGTGGCCGACGTACGGATGCCGTGTACGAGGACGGTCTGGACGGTCACGCCTTCAGCATAAGGAAGCGGGGCCGGTGGATGAACCACCGACCCCGCTTCGACACGAGATGTGTCAGAGGATGTTACTTCTCCCAGCCGACGTTCTCGATCGGCGTGACGCCGAACAGGTCGAGACCGACGTAGGGCTCCGGCGTGAGGTTCGCCAGGCCGTTCTTGACCACGTAGATCGAGGGACCGCTGTACAGCGGGATCAGACCCCAGGTCTCCTCGATGATCTTCGGCTCGAGGTCCATCGCGGCGGTCGTCCAGGACTCGGCGTCCTTCTGGGTCTCCACCTCGTCGGCGATCTGCTTGTCGATCTCCGGCGTGCCGGTGCCCGAGAGGTTCAGGCCGCTGTCCGAGCAGTAGAGCTGGCAGAACCAAGCCGGGCCGAACGGGTCGGAGTCGGTGAAGCGGAGCGACACGACGTCCCAGTTCTTCGACGTGAAGTCGTTGGAGAAGTCAGCCGAAGCGCGGACATCGATCTTGAGGTCGATGCCGATCTCCTTCTGCTGCGCCTGGAGCGACTTCGCGAGCGCCTCGAGCGTGGGGTCCTCGCCGAAGACCGGGAAGGTGACGGTCAGCTTCTCGCCGTCCTTCTCACGGATGCCGTCCTCGCCCTCGGTCCACCCGGCGTCGTCGAGCAGCTTCTTGGCCGCGTCGACGTCGTGCTTCAGACCGGCCTCGCCGAACGAGTCCTTGTAGCCGTCCTGGAACGAGTACAGGTTGAGCGAACCGGCGACGGGCTCCTCGTAGCCGAGGCCGTTCCACGCGATCTGCTTCTGCTGGTCGACGTTCACGCCGAGGAAGAACGCCTTCCGCACGTCGATGTCCTCGAACTGCGGCTTGTCGGCGTCGACGAGCAGAACCGTCTTCGCGGTCTGCTGCGCACGGCGGACGACGGTGTCGTCAACGTCCTGGACCTGCTTGAGGCGGTCGTTCGTGTTGGCGCCCACCATGTCGATCTCGCCGTTCTTGAAGGCGTTGACCGCGGCGTCCGGCTCCATGGCCGTGAAGGTGACCGAGTCGAGCAGCGGCGCGTTGCCCCACCACTCGGGGTTCGGCTTGAACGAGACGAAGCCGCCGTTGGCGTCGAAGGTGTCGACCGTGTACGGGCCCGCACCCCACTCCGGGTGCATGTTGCCGATGAAGCCCTCGTTGAAGACGGCCGGGTCGGCAGCAGCCGGGTGCAGCACGCCACCCGTGAGGAAGGCCATGGACGGCCAGGCGTAGATGCCATCGAAGGTCACGATGGCGGTCTTCGGGGAGTCGCCCTGTTCGACGCTCTTGATCTGCTTGTAGCCGTCGGTGGCGTTCGGGTTGAAGCCCTCGTCGTAGGAGCGGTTCGCCTTCCACGTAGCGTCGACGGACGTCCAGTCCATGTCCGTGCCGTCGTTGAAGTGTGCCTCGTCCTTGAACGTGAAGGTGATGGTCGTGTTGCCATCCTTCTCGCCGATCTCGTAGGCATCGAGGTAGGCGTCGTTCTTGGTGACGTCGCCCTCCGGCGAGACGAGGAGGATCTGCGGCATGTACCACGACCAGAGGCGGGACGTGTCGGCGCTGCCGTCGCTGTTGAAGGCGTTGAGCTGCTCCGGAACCTCGTTGATCGGGAAGTTGACCTCGCCACCCTCCTGGAGGTTGCTGCGGTCCTGCGGGTTGTAGTCGGCCGTCTTGGTCTCGACCTTCTCGCCGCCGTTGTCTCCGCCGCCGGTGTTCCCGGAACCGCTCGCGCAACCCGCGAGGGCGAGTGCGAGGGCGCCGCCGACTGCGACCGCCCCCAGCAACTTCTTGTTCTTCATGGTGCTCCTTTCGCCTTTCGGCGTTTCATAAAGGGAAGACTAGTTCGCGCTTTATCCCGGTACAGCGCCGTGCGGTGAATGCCGCCTAACCGTTATCGGACGGTGACCGGGGGTGAAGCCTGCAGCCGAGTCAGACGGTGGCAGGCTTCGTCGACATGGTCTCGGCGTCGAAGACGACACGCTCGCGCGTGCGCTCGATGTCGGGGTCCGGCACCGGGATCGCGGAGAGCAGCGCCTTGGTGTACGGGTGCTGCGGATTGTCGAAGACGTCGTCGACATCGCCGTGCTCCACGAACTCGCCGAGGTACATCACGGCGACGCGATCGGCGATGTGACGCACCACCGACAGGTCGTGGGCGACGAAGAGGTACGACAGGCCGAGCTTCGTCTTGAGTTCGTCGAGCAGGTTGATGACACCGGCCTGGATCGACACGTCGAGAGCGGAGACCGGCTCATCGAGCACGACGATCTTCGGGTTCGTCGACAGAGCCCGGGCGATACCGATGCGCTGGCGCTGGCCACCCGAGAACGCCTGCGGGAACCGGTCGCTGTGCGCGGGGTTGAGGCCGACGAGATCCATCAGCTCGTCCACCCGCCGGTGCGCCTCCTCCTTGGGGGTGCCGATTGCGAACAGCGGCTCCGAGATGATGTCGGCGACCGTCATGCGCGGGTCGAGGGCGCCCATCGGGTCCTGGAAGACGATCTGGATGTCGCGGCGCAGGGCACGCTCGACCTTCCGACTGTGGATGTCGTTGACACTGGTGCCGGCGATCACGATGTCGCCGTCAGTCTGCTTCACCATGTCCATGATCTGCAGCAGCGTCGTCGTCTTTCCCGAGCCCGACTCTCCGACGATGGCCATGGTCTCGCCCTCGCGCACGTCGAAGCTGATGCCCTTGATCGCCTGGACCTCGCCGACCTTGCGCTTCAGGAACGCACCCTTCAGCAGGGGGAAGGTCTTGCGGAGGTTCTTGACCTCGAGCGTGACCGGCCGCTCCTCGCGCGGGGATCGCGTGAGGTCGCTTTCCGGCACCGGGCGAACCGGATAGACGGGCAGCCCACCGAGCAGGCCGCCGTCCTCGATCTCGTGCGAGCGGATGCAGGCGGCCTGATGCAGGTCGCCGGATCCCGTCGGTACGGGGAGGAGCTCGGGCTCCTTGGCGCGGCAGGCGTCCATCACGATCGGGCAGCGATCGGCGAACGGGCAGGCGTCCGGGAGGTTGATCAGCAGCGGCGGGTTGCCCTTGATGGGCGTGAGCGGTTCCTTCTCCGCCTTGTCCACGCGGGGGATGGCACCGAGGAGGCCGATCGAGTACGGCATGCGGGTCTTGTGGAACAGTTCGCGGACGGGCGCGTGCTCCACGGGCTTGCCGGCGTACATCACGAGCACGTCGTCGGCGGTGCGGGCGACCACGCCCATGTCGTGTGTGATCATGATGACCGCAGCACCGGTCTCGTCCTGAGCCTTCTCGATGAGGTCGAGGATCTGCGCCTGGATGGTGACGTCGAGCGCCGTGGTGGGCTCGTCGCAGATGATGAGCTTCGGGTTGTTGGCCATCGCGATGGCGATGACGACGCGCTGCCGCATGCCGCCGGAGAATTCGTGCGGGAAGGACTTCATCCGGCGCTCGGGCTCGGTGATGCCGACGAGCTGGAGGAGCTCGACGGATCGGTCCCAGGCGTCCTTCTTCGACAGGCCGCGGTGGACGGTGAGGGCCTCGATGAGCTGATCGCCCACCGTGTAGACCGGCGTGAGCGAGGTCAGCGGGTCCTGGAAGACCATCGACATGCCGTTGCCGCGGATGACCGACAGTTGCTTGTCGCTCATGCCGATTAGCTCTTGGCCGTCGTACATGATCGAGCCGGTGACCTTGGCGTTCTCGTCGAGGAGTCCCATGATGGCCAGCGACGTCACCGACTTGCCGGACCCGGACTCGCCGACGATACCGAGGGTCTTGCCGGCTTCGAGGTCGAAGGAGACACCGCGGACGGCGTCGACGCGGCCGGCTTCGGAAGCGAAGCTGACCTTGAGATCGCGGACGGAGAGGACGTTGGTCATGCGCGGCCTCCAGCAGCCGAAGTGGGATCGAGGGCGTCGCGCAGGCCGTCGGCGATCAACGCCATCGACACGGTGAGCAGAGTCAGCGCCGCCGCCGGGAAGTAGAACAGCCAGGGCGACGTGGTCAGCGAGCTCGACCCGGCACCGATGAGGGCACCGAGGGAGACGTCGGGGATCTTGACGCCGAAGCCGAGGAAGGACAGGCCGGTCTCCGTCACCACGGCGTTGACGACGCCGAGGGTGAAGTTGATGACGAGGAGGGAGCCGATGTTGGGCAGCAGGTGCCGCAGCACGATCCGCATGCCGCCGACGCCCATGTAACGTGCGGCGCTGACGTACTCCCGCTCGCGGAGCGACAGCGCCATGGTCCAGATGACGCGGGCGGGGAAGTACCACCCGATCACGAAGATCATGATGAGCGCGATGACGCGCCAGTCGCCACCGGCCTTGTTGGAGATCATCGCGAGGATGAGGAAGCTCGGGATCACCATCATGAAGTGGATGACCAGGAGCGAGATGCGCTCGGTCCAGCCGCCGAAGTATGCGGCGGCCGTGCCGACGAGGGCCGAGACGATCGTGACGCCGACCGAGACGGTGATAGCGATCATGAGCGAGCGCTGCAGACCCACGGCGACCTGGGCGAAGAGATCGTTGCCGGCGTTGTTCGTGCCGAACCAGTGCTCTGCCGACGGCGGCATGCTCAGGCTCAGGAAGTCGAGCTCGATGTGGTCGTACCGAGCGATCAGCGGCCCGAAGATGGCGAAGAGGACCAGGAGGACGAAGATCACAAGGCCGATGAGGGCCCCGCGGTTACGCGAGAAGCGCCGCCAGTACAGCGTCCACTTCGACAGCCGCTTGGTCGCGACGTGTGTCGTCTCAGGGCCGGCGGTCTCCGGCTCGGGGTGGATGGTCGGGTCGAGCATGTCGGTGCTCATGTCAGCTCACTCTCACGCGCGGGTCGAGGACGACGACGGCGATGTCGGCGAGGATCGCGCCGATCGCCGTGAGGACCGCACCGAAGGCGGCGATCGCGACGGTTCCGTGGATGTCGTTCTTGGTGATGGTGTCGATGAAATAGCGGCCCATGCCGTTCCAGGCGAAGATCGTCTCCGTCAGCACCGCGCCGGTGAAGATCGCGGGGATGGTGAAGGCGACCTGCGTGGCGACCGGGATGAGCGATGTGCGCAGTGCGTGCTTGCGGATGGCCTGCTGCTTGGTCAGACCCTTCGCGCGGGCTGTGCGGACGTAGTCGGCGTTGATGTTGTCCAGGAGAAGTGACCGCTGCAGGAAGTGGATGCTGGCGTATCCCGTGAGCACGAGCGCGATCGTGGGCAGCGTGAGGTGTTGCAACACGTCTATGAGGGTGGGGAAGAAGCCCTCGACCCCTTGGCTCGCGTTACCGGTGACGTAGAAGATCCGGGTGCCTGTGGCATTGTTCAGACCGATGGCGAGGAGCACGATCGCGAACGCCGCGACGACGATCGGAATGTTCAGGGTGATGATGCTCGTGGCCTGGCCGATGCGGTCGGCGAGCTTGTACTGGCGGGAGGCCGTGTACACGCCGAGCGCGATGCCGAGGACCGTGGTCAGGATGGTGGCGCCGAGGACGAGTTCGGCGCTGACCCACATACGGTAGGCGACCTGCTCGTTGACGGATCCGCCGGTCGGGCTCACGCCCCAGTCCCAGCGGAGAAGGATGCCGGTGAGCCAGGTCCACCACCGCTCGATGAGCGGGACGGTGTCGCTCAGGTTGCGCGGGGCGAGGGTGTTCACGATCTGCTCTTCGGTGAGCGGAGGTCGACGACCCACGTAGTTGCTGCGCGGATCGAGGAAGCCCCACGCGAGGAAGTAGGTGAGGTTCGTCGCGACCACGATCATGAGCAGCCAGCCGAGGGCACGGCGCGCGAGGTACTTGATCAAGGGGGATTTGTCCTTCTCTTCTCCAGACGCGCTCGGGGTCTGCCGACGCAACGCTGAGCCGGGCGGATGATCGGGTGTCATCCGCCGTTCCGCGCGACGCGACAGCCCCCACGGAGTCTGTGACGGAGTCGTATCGCTTACGGGATCCGGTGTCACGGATTGATCCCGGGCAACTTCGGGAGACTATCACCGATACGCGCGAATGGGGATTATGAGGGCCCTCACCGTACAATCGACGGGACATGTCCCCACGCGCTCTCACTCCTCTTCAGCCTGCCGCGACGCCGGCTGCGCAGATCCGCAATTTCTGCATCATCGCCCACATCGACCACGGCAAGTCGACCCTGGCCGACCGCATGCTCCAGATCACCGGCGTGGTCGCGGAGCGGGACATGCGCGCCCAGTACCTCGACCGCATGGACATCGAGCGCGAGCGGGGCATCACGATCAAGAGCCAGGCCGTGCGGATGCCGTGGGCCCTTCCGCAGGCCGAGGGGCCGGACGAGGTGTTCGCGCTCAACATGATCGACACCCCCGGTCACGTCGACTTCACGTATGAGGTGTCCCGGTCGCTGGCCGCGTGCGAGGGTGCCATCCTCCTCGTCGACGCGGCGCAGGGCATCGAGGCCCAGACGCTGGCCAACCTCTACCTCGCGCTGGAGAACGACCTCCACATCATCCCCGTCCTCAACAAGATCGACCTCCCTGCCGCAGACCCCGAGAAGTACGCGAAGGAGCTCGCCTCGCTCATCGGCGGCAAGCCGGAGGACGTGCTGCGCGTGTCCGGGAAGACCGGCATGGGCGTGGAGGACCTTCTCGACCGGATCGTCGAGGAGATCCCGGCTCCGGTCGGGGATGCCGATGCCCCGGCCCGTGCCATGATCTTCGACTCCGTGTACGACGCCTACCGTGGCGTCGTCACCTACGTCCGGATGGTCGACGGCAGCCTCTCGCCCCGCGAGCGCATCCAGATGATGTCCACCGGCGCGAACCACGAGGCGCTCGAGGTCGGCGTCTCCAGTCCGGAGCCCACCCCGACCAAAGGCCTCGGCGTCGGGGAGGTGGGATACCTCATCACCGGCGTGAAGGACGTGCGGCAGTCCAAGGTCGGCGACACGATCACCAACGCGCGCAAGCCCGCAGCGGAGGCGCTTCCCGGCTACACCGACCCGAAGCCCATGGTCTTCTCTGGTATCTACCCCATCGACGGGAGCGACTACGCGGAACTGCGCGAGGCGCTCGACAAGCTGAAGCTCTCCGACGCTTCGCTGCAGTACGAGCCGGAGACGTCCGTGGCCCTCGGCTTCGGATTCCGCTGCGGCTTCCTCGGCCTGCTGCACCTGGAGATCGTGACCGAGCGGCTTTCGCGCGAGTTCGGCCTCGACCTCATCACGACCGCCCCGAGCGTGATCTACGAGGTCGTGACGAGCGACACCGGCGAGACGGTGACCGTCACGAACCCGAGCGAGTACCCGGACGGGCGCATCGGCTCGGTGTCGGAGCCGATGGTGAAGGCGGCGATCCTGCTGCCCAAGGACTACGTCGGTACCGTCATGGAGCTGTGCCAGTCACGGCGCGGCACGCTGCTCGGCATGGAGTACTTCTCCGAGGAGCGCGTCGAACTGCGCTACAACATGCCGCTCGGCGAGATCGTGTTCGACTTCTTCGACCAGCTCAAGTCCAAGACGCAGGGTTATGCCTCCCTGGACTACGAGCCCTCCGGTCAGCAGGAGGCCGACCTGGTCAAGGTCGACATCCTCCTGCAGGGCGAGAAGGTCGACGCGTTCAGCTCGATCGTGCACCGCGACAAGGCGTACGCCTACGGGACGATGATGGCGGAGCGGTTGCGCAAGCTCATCCCTCGCCAGCAGTTCGAGGTGCCCATCCAGGCGGCGATCGGTGCGCGCATCATCGCTCGCGAGACCATCCGCGCGATCCGCAAGGACGTGCTCGCGAAATGCTACGGCGGCGACATCACCCGTAAGCGCAAGCTCCTCGAGAAGCAGAAGGAGGGCAAGAAGCGCATGAAGATGGTGGGTCGCGTCGAGGTCCCCCAGGAAGCCTTCATCGCTGCGCTCTCCGGGGACGTCGAGACCAAGGACAAGAAGTAGCCGTTCGCTCTTGCTCTCGGCGGGTCCCTGAGCGCTCGGTCGGTCGCTGAGCACAGGCCCAGGGACCCAGCCTTGTGGAGGAGCCCTTCGACACCGGGTAGCGGGCCTTCCGGCGGGCTCAGGGACCCAGCCTCTCCGTTGGATGTGACGGCGTGCGGCGCGGGGGGTGTTCGCTCAGGTAACGCGAAGTAGGCTGGAACTCATGCGGCGCGGGACTTTCCGAGACGACACGGTGGACTATGCGGCCGTGGGTGCGACCCATGCCCCCGACCTGATGCAGTACCCGCCGGAGCGCAGCGTTCCGGCGGAGGAGTCCTGGCGGATCGGCAGCGGCGAAGAGCGGTTCCAGACGGCCGGCGAAGCGCTGCTGTCGTGGACGGCGCAGCGCGCGGCCGGGCTCTCCGTGGAAGACGTCCGACCCGCTCCCGGTCCTGCGTATGCGGGGGTGAGCTTCGACGCGGAAGGCAACCCGATCGCGCCGAGTAAGCGCGACGTGGAGCCGCGGTACGACGCGGAAGGGATGCCCTTCGTGGGTGCCGGGATGACGCTGCACCTGCGGGGTCGCGTCGGCGGCATGCGCGCCGATTCCGAGCTGAGGGTGATCTCCGTCACCGAGGAGACCCGCCGGATCGGATTCGTGCTGGGCACGGTCGGCGGGTCCGTCGTCAGCGGCGAGGAGTCGTTCGATGTGGACTGGCGCGAGGACAACGACGAGGTCTGGTTCACCGTCCGGGCCTTCGACGCTCCGAACACTCTCCTCTACCGCCTCGTTCCGGCCCTGATGAAGCGCCGTCGTCGCGAGCTCTTCGCGCGTTACCTCCGCGCGATCTCCCCGCTCTACGCGACCCCCGTGTGATGGCGGGACCTCTTCCGCTCGGAGATCCGGCGCCCGCGGACGGGCGGCTCCCCGGCGACCTTCCGATCTCCGCGGAGACCCCGTTCTCCGCCTATCTCCACGTTCCGTTCTGCCGCGTACGCTGCGGCTACTGCGACTTCAACACCTACACGTCCAGCGAGCTCCGCGGGGCGAAGCAGGAGGACTACGCCTCCACCCTCATCGGTGAGATCGCTCTCGCCCGGAGGGTGCTGGACGAGGCCGACGCCCTGCGTCCGATGGACACCGTGTTCTTCGGCGGTGGCACCCCCACGCTCCTGCCCGCCGGCGACCTGGCCCGCATGCTCGGGGCAGCGACGGCCGCGTTCGGTCTCGCCCCGAACGCCGAGGTGACGGTCGAGGCCAATCCCGACACCGTGACGCCGGAGGTGGCGCGGACTCTCGCCGAGGCCGGGGTCACCCGGCTTTCCGTTGGCATGCAGTCAGCCGTTCCGCACGTCCTCGCCGCCCTCGACCGGACCCACCGGCCCGAGAACGTCCGTACCGCGGTCGCCGCCGCGAAAGACGCGGGACTCGCCGTGAGCGTCGACCTCATCTACGGCGCGCCGGGGGAGTCCCTGTCCGATTGGGAGGCCTCGCTCGACGCGGCACTCGCGCTGGAGTCCGATCACATCTCGGCGTACGCCCTCATCGTCGAGGACGGCACGAAGCTCGCGCGGCAGATCCGCCGGGGGGAAGTGCCGACGCCGGACGACGATCTGCAGGCGGACATGTACGAGCTCGCGGATGCGAAGCTCGCCGGCGGCGGATTCGAATGGTACGAGGTCAGCAACTGGGCACGCAGTGCCGAGCAGCGCTCACGGCACAACCTCGCCTACTGGCGGGGAAGCGACTGGTGGGGTTTCGGGCCTGGCGCGCACAGCCACGTCGCAGGGCTCCGATGGTGGAACGTCAAGCATCCCGCGGCGTACGCGCAGCGTCTGGCGGCTTCGTCGTCGCCGGCGGCAGGGCGCGAACGCCCCGACGTCGAGGCCCGGACGTTGGAGCGCATCCTGCTTCTCAGCCGCCTCCGTGAGGGGATCGCCGTCGCGGACGTGCCGGAACCGAACAGGGATCGGATCGCGGGGCTCATCGCGGACGGCCTGATCGATGCGCCGGCGGCGATCCACGGCCGCGTGCAACTCACCCTCCGCGGACGCCTCCTCGCCGATGCCGTCGTCCGCGAGCTCACCGACTGAGTCCCTCCGCGGGCGACCTCGGCTTCGGTGATCTCCTCGGTCACAGGAGGTAGGATTGGCACTCAGGGTGTCAGAGTGCCAGCACGCGGTCGGCGGGAAGGGGAAGCCATGGTCACAGAGCGAGGGCTGCAGGTTCTCCGCGCGATCGTGCAGGACTACGTCGAGACCCATGAACCCGTCGGCAGCCGTTCCATCGTCGACCGCCACTCCTTCGGGGTGTCCGCCGCGACGATCCGCAACGACATGGCGCAGTTGGAGGACGAGGAGCTGATCACGGCTCCACACACGTCGTCCGGCCGCGTGCCCACCGACAAGGGGTATCGGGTGTTCGTCAATCACCTCGCGCAGCTCCGCCCGCTCTCCACCGCGCAGCGCTCGGCGATCGAGTCTTTCCTCACCGACCCCGCCGACCTCGATGACCTCATGGCGAGGACGGTGCGGGTGCTCACGCAGCTCACCGGACAGGTCGCCCTCGCGCAGTACCCGTCTTTCGCGCGGGCGCACGTGACGCACGTCGAACTCGTGGCGCTGGCTCCCAACCGTCTTCTCACGGTCCTGGTGACGGACGCCGGCGGAGTGTCCCAGCGGATGACGGCGCTGCCGGACACGATCGACGAGGCCGACCTCGCGCTGCTCCGTGCGAGGCTGTCGGCGCTCATCACGGGGCAGGCGATCGCGGCGGCGTCCGACCGCCTCCAGGCCCTCCTTGCGGCCGAAGAGACCCCGCAGGACCGGCTGCTTCGCACCCTCGCCGGTGTGGTGATCGACGAGCTCGGAAGCTTCCGTCAAGAGCGCCTCGTGATGGCCGGCGCGGCGACGCTGGCGCGCCGAGAGCAGGACTTCCGCGGCAGCATCCATCCGCTCCTCGAAGCCATCGAGGAGCAGGTGACGCTCCTGCGACTCATGAGCGAGATGGTGGCCGACGAGCACGGCCTCGCGGCGAGCATCGGCACCGAGAACGCGCCCTTCGGACTGGGAGAGGCGTCGATCGTGGCGAGCAACTACGCGGCCCCCACGGGCACCGCACGGGTCGGCGTCATGGGGCCGACCCGGATGGACTATCCGAGCAACCTGGCAGCGGCGCGGGCGGTCGCCCGCTACCTGTCCCGGATGCTCGACGACGACGAGGCCGGCCGCTGACGCGGCCCCACGGATAACACACGCAGAAAGGCGATTGTGGCGGACCACTACGAGGTTCTCGGGGTGTCCCGGGACGCTTCCACCGACGAGATCAAGAAGGCGTATCGACGCCTGGCGCGGCAGCTCCACCCCGACGTGAACCCGGGTGAGGAAGCCGCCGAGAAGTTCAAGCTCGTCACGCATGCCTACGACGTGCTCAGCGACGAGGAGTCGCGTCGCCGCTACGACATGGGCGGCGGTGACGGGGCGAACAACTTCGGCGGCTTCGGTGGCTTCGGGGACATCTTCGAGACGTTCTTCGGAGCCTCCCAGGGGGGCGGTCGCGGGGCCCGCCCGCGGTCGCGGCGAGAGCGGGGACAGGACGCCCTCGTCCGGGTCACGCTCGACCTCGGCGACGTCGTCTTCGGCGCGCACCGCGACATCGAGGTCGACACGGCCGTGCTCTGCGAGACGTGCCAGGGGTCGTGCTGCCAGGAGGGCACGTCGCCGGTCACCTGCGACATCTGCGGCGGCACGGGGCACGTGCAGCGCCAGGTGCGCAGCCTGCTGGGCAACGTCGTCACCTCTCAGCCGTGCGGTACCTGCGAGGGGTACGGCACGACGATCCCATACCCCTGCGGCACCTGCGGAGGCCAGGGGCGCGTCCGCTCCCGCCGCACGGTGTCCCTGGACATCCCGGCCGGCGTCGAGACCGGCCTGCGCCTGCAGCTCCCGGGCTCCGGCGAGGTGGGACGCGCCGGCGGCCCGAACGGCGACCTGTACGTCGAGGTGACGGTCAACCCCCACCCTGCCTTCAGCCGCGATGGCGACGACCTGCTCGCCACGCTCGAGGTATCGATGACCGACGCGATCCTGGGCACCGAGACCTCGATCGAGGGACTCGACGGCGAGGTCGACCTCGAGATCCGTCCCGGCGTGCAGTCCGGCGACGTGCTCACCATCAAGGGGCGGGGCATCACGCCCCTGCGCGGCACCCAGCGCGGCGACCTCCGCGTCGGCGTGCAGGTGATCACGCCGACCAAGCTGGACTCCGCGCAGCGCCGGCTCATCGAGGACTTCGCGAAGAAGAACAAGGCGCCGGGACCGCAGCTGGCCCAGTTCCAGCAGGGCCTCTTCTCCAAGCTCCGCGACCGCTTCCGCGCGCACTGATCGTGGCGCTGCACTTCCTCGTCGAATCCGCCGGCGACGCCGCGGTGGGCGGCCTCGTGTCGCTGACCGGGGCCGAGGCCAAGCACGCGGCCGTCGTTCGGCGTCTTCGCATCGGCGAGAGCGTCACCGTGGGGGACGGTCGCGGCGTCTGGCTGACCGGTGTCGCCGAGGAGGTGTCGCCGTCGCGGGTCGACGTGCGGATCGCGGAACGCGTCGAGCATGCGCCGGCGACTCCGCGTCTCGTGCTCGTGCAGGCGTTGGCCAAGGGCGACCGCGACGAGCTCGCGGTGCAGGCGGCGTGCGAGCTGGGCGTGGACGAGATCGTGCCGTGGCAGGCGGCTCGGAGCGTGTCGCGCTGGGAAGGTCCGAAAGCCGCGAAGGGGAGGGAGCGCTGGGCGACGATCGTCCGCGAGGCGGCCAAGCAGGCGCACCGGTCCTGGGTACCGGAGGTGGCTGCTCCCGAGTCGACCGCACAGCTCGCCGCCCGGGCTGCGTCGCAGCGGGTACTGCTGCTCGACCCGACCGCTCCCGCCCGGCTCTCCACGCTCGTCCCCGATGAGCGCGACCTGGTCCTCGTGGTGGGGCCGGAGGGCGGGATCGCTCCGGAAGAGCTCGAGAAGCTCACGGCCGCCGGGGCCGAGCGCGTGCTGCTCGGCGACACCGTGCTGCGCACGTCGACGGCGGGCCCCGCCGCCATCGCCGTGCTGTCGGTGGCCCTCGGCCGCTGGTGACCGGCCGCGCCGAGCATCCCCCCCGGTAAGCTGTGAGCATGAGCGAACCCTCGATCTTCACGCGCATCCTCGCCGGGGACATCCCGGGCGAGATCCTGCTCGACACGGGCCGGGTCTTCGCGATCCGCGACATCGACCCGCAGGCGCCGCTCCACGTGCTCGTCATCCCCAAGACCGAGGAGTACCGCGACGTCACGGAACTCGCGGCAGGAGACCCCGCGCTGCTCGCCGAGATGGTCGGCGCCGCCAAGCGCATCGCCGAGGAGCACGCCAACGGCGAGTACCGCCTCATCTTCAACAACGGCGCGAGTGTCGCGCAGTCCGTCTTCCACGTGCACGCCCATGTGCTCGGCAACCTCGAGGAGAACAAGCTCGTTGGCTTCTGACGATCAGGAAAACGTCACCGAACGGCTCTACGCCGATGGTGTCGCGATGGTGCAGTTGCTCGGTCCCCAGGACCGGCTGCTGCGGATGCTGGAGCGCGAGCACCGCGATGTGCAGGTGCTCGTCCGCGGCAACGAGATCACGCTCACGGGCGAGCGTGCGGCGGTCGCCGCGGCCAAGAACCTCGTCGACGAACTGCTCGCGATGACCAAGGCCGGCCACGACCTCGCGCCGAGCGACGTCTCCAGCTCGGCGCGGATGCTCCGGCAGGAGGGGGGTCCGCGTCCCAGCGAAGTGCTGGGCGAGGCGATCCTGTCCACGCGCGGCAAGGTGATCCGGCCGAAGACGCTCGGGCAGAAGGAGTACGTCGACGCGATCGAGGAGAACACGATCGTGTTCGGCATCGGGCCGGCGGGGACGGGCAAGACCTACCTGGCCATGGCGAAGGCCGTCCAGGCGCTGCAGCGCAAGGAGGTCACCCGCATCATCCTCACCCGTCCGGCCGTCGAGGCGGGCGAACGGCTCGGGTTCCTCCCCGGCACGCTCACCGACAAGATCGATCCCTATCTCCGACCGCTCTACGACGCGCTCAACGAGATGATGGACCCGGAGGTCGTGCCGCGGCTGATGGCGACCGGGACGATCGAGGTCGCCCCGCTCGCCTACATGCGCGGGCGTACGCTCAACGACTCGTTCGTCGTCCTCGACGAGGCGCAGAACACCACGCCGGAACAGATGAAGATGTTCCTGACCCGTCTCGGTTTCGGCACGAAGATGGTGGTCACCGGTGACATCACGCAGGTCGACCTCCCGCAGGGAGCCTCCGGCCTTCGACTGGTCACCCGCGTGCTCGACGGCATCGACGACATCCACTTCTCCCGTCTGACCAGCGACGACGTGGTGCGGCACTCCCTGGTGGGGCGGATCGTCGACGCCTACAGCGAGTACGACGAGCGGCGCGTGGCACAGCGGGCCGAGCGCGAGCAGGCGCACGAGTTCGCCAACCGTGCCGAGCGGCGCGGCGCCCAGCGACCGGGACCACGGGATCGCATGCCGAAACGAGGGCTCTCATGATCGAGATCAACAACGAGTCGGCGATCGACGTCGACGAGACGGTGCTGCAGCGGCTGACGGACTTCAACCTCGCACAGCTCCACGTCAGCGCGGACGCCGAGGTCGCCATCGTGCTCGTCGATGAGGGGGCGATGGAGGCCCTGCACGTGCAGTGGATGGACGAACCGGGCCCCACCGACGTCCTGAGCTTCCCGATGGACGAGCTGCGCCCCGGGACCGAGGACCGGCCGACGCCTCCCGGACTGCTCGGCGACATCGTGCTCTGCCCGCAGGTCGCGGAGACCCAGGCGCAGGCCGCCGGTCACACCCTCATGGACGAGCTGATCCTGCTCACCACGCACGGGCTGCTGCACCTCCTCGGCTTCGACCACGCCGAGCCGGACGAGGAGCGGGAGATGTTCGGACTGCAGAAGCAGCTCATCCAGGGGTTCGCCGCGTCCGAGCGCCGCCGACGATGACGGAGCTGCTGCTGCTCGTCGCCGCCGTGCTGCTGGTGGCGTTCGGCGGCCTCATGGCCGCGATCGACGCGGCGTACGGCGTGACCTCTCGGGCAGGGCTGTCCGACATGGCCACCGAGGGCCGGCGTGCGAAAGCCCTGGAACGCATCGCCGCCGACCTCGACGCCCACGTCAACGCCGTGGCCTTCATCCGTGTCCTCGCGGAGGTGACGGCCGCGGTGCTCGTGACCGTCGCGTTCACGATCGTCTTCGAGAACATTTGGTGGGCGATGCTCGCCGCCGCGATCCTCATGACGGGCATCACGTTCGTCCTCGTCGGGGCCAGCCCGCGCACGTTCGGACACCAGCACGCCGAGGCCATGATCCGCGGAAGCGCGAGCATCGTTCGCGCACTCCGGATGATCCTGGGACCGATCGCGCAGGGGCTCGTCGTCCTGGGCAACCGGGTGACCCCCGGTACCGGACGCAGCTCGTTCTCCAGTGAGGACCAGCTCCTGAGTATGGTCGACGAGGCTGCCTCGAACGATCTGATCGAGGAGGACGACCGCGATCTGATCCACTCGGTCTTCGACTTCACCGACCAGTTCGTCCGTGCCGTGATGGTGCCGCGGACCGAGATGGTGACCGTGGGTGCCGAGGCCACGACCGATGAGGCCATGTCGCTCTTCCTGCAACGCGGCGTGTCCCGCATGCCCGTGGTCGACGACGAGGCCGACGACGTCGTCGGGGTGCTGTATCTCAAGGACCTCGTGCAGTTCGCGTACCGCGACGACAGCGCCTGGCGGGCCGCGTCCATCCGCCCGATCGCCCGACCGGCCACCTTCGTGCCGGAGTCGATGCGTGCGGAGACGCTGCTTCAGCAGATGAAGCGCGACGCCGTGCACGTCTGCCTCGTGATCGACGAGCACGGCGGCATCTCCGGCCTCGTGACGCTGGAGGACCTCATCGAAGAGCTCGTCGGGGAGATCTCCGACGAGTACGATCAGGTGTCCGCAGAGTTCGTCGATCTCGGCCACGGCCGGTATCGGGTGAGTTCGCGGCTGTCCCTGGAGGACGTGGGCGACCTGTTCGGCCTCGAACTCGAAGACGAGGACGTCGACTCCATCGGAGGTCTGCTCGGCAAGACCCTCGGTCAGGTGCCACAGCCCGGAGCGACGGCGACCGTCCACGGCCTCGTGCTCACCGGCGGGGCGTCCCGGGGGCGGGGACGAGGGATCGCGACGGTGTTCGTGGAGCGGGCCGCCGAGCCCGACGATGTGCAGGAAGAAGGAGAGCGGCGCGATGACTGAAGACACGCGGAGCGGGTTCGTGACCTTCGTCGGACGGCCGAACGTGGGCAAGTCGACGCTGACCAACGCCCTCGTCGGCGAGAAGATCGCGATCACGAGTGAGAAGCCGCAGACGACGCGTCGCGCGATTCGCGGCATCCTCAACCGTCCTGACGGACAGCTTGTCATCGTCGACACTCCCGGCATCCACAAGCCGCGCACGCTCCTGGGCGAGCGCCTGAACGACCTCGTCGAGCAGGTCCTCGGCGATGTCGACGTCATCGGCTTCTGCGTGCCCGCGACCGAGAAGGTCGGTCCGGGCGACCGCCGTATCGCCGCCTCGCTGGATGGGTATCCGCGCGCGCAGAAGATCGCCATCGTCACGAAGACCGATGCCGCCGGACGGGACGAGATCACCGAGCGGCTGATGGAGGTGGACTCCCTCCGCGAGGACTGGGCCGCCGTGATCCCGCTGTCGGCGCTGACGCGTGATCAACTCGAGGTGCTGGCAGACGAGATCCTGCAGCTGATGCCGGAAGGGCCCGCTCTCTATCCCGAGGGCGTCACCACGGATGAGTCTGCCGAGGACCGCATCGCCGAGATCATCCGCGAAGCCGCCTTGGACGGCGTGCGCGACGAGCTCCCGCACTCGATCGCCGTGGTGGTGGACGACGTCGCCCCGCGCGAGGACAGCGATCTCACCGACGTGCACGCGTCGATCGTCGTCGAGCGCGACAGCCAGAAGGCGATCATCATCGGCCACAAGGGCAAGCGACTCCGCGACGTGGGTGCGCGCGCTCGTGCCGGCATCGAGGAGCTGCTCGGCACCCGTGTGTTCCTGGGTCTCCATGTCAAGGTCGCGAAGGAGTGGCAGCGCGATCCCAAGCAGCTCGGCCGGCTCGGGTTCTGACATGCAGGGCAGCAGGACGCCGGAGGCGGCGGGCAGACCGCCGACCCCACCGACATGATCGGCCGCGGCGAAGACCCGAGCTCGCTGCGCAACGAGGTCTTCCGACGAGTGTTCGACGAGCACTGGGCGACGGTACGCCACCACATCGAGGGCGTCGTCCCCGACGACGACGAGGTCAGCGAGATCGTGTCGGAGGTGTTCCTCGTCGCGTGGTCGAAGCTCCGGCCGGCGAACCCCCCGGGAAAGGTGTGGCTGCTCAGGGCGACCGAGCGACGGCTGCGCGCGCGGTCTCGGCGGTCCCCCGCCATACGGGGAGCGATCGACGCCGTGCATGCCGGTGTCTCCGGCGACGCCGAGACCCTGGGCGGATTCGGGCGTAGCGAGGTGCTCCGAGCTTTGGGTGTCCTCACTCCGCTGCAACGGCGTATCATCATGCTCACGTACTGGGATGGACTCGCGGTGGGGGAGATCGCGGAGTTGTTGCGCGCTTCTGAGTCCCGGGTGCGGAAGACGCTGGCTCGGGCCGAAGATCGGCTGCGGGCGACGCTGGGACTGGAGGGGACGGGGAGTACGTGATGTCTGACAATGCCCTGCTTGAGCGCGTGCTCGTCGAGGCCGATCCCGCCCGTACGCCGCGCGACGCCGCGCCGGACGCACGCGCCATCGCCGCGTGCGACCGCATCATCCGCTCTGCGCCTGCCCCGCGACGTCGGCGCGCGAGGACGATCGGCTGGGCCGCGGGACTGACGGCCGTCGCCGCGTCCGCCGCCGTGGCTTTCGGCGTCCTTCTGCCCCAGGGAGCCGCCGTGGCGGGGGCGCCGTCCCCCCTCGTGTTCGAGGAAGCCGGCTCGCTGGGCGACACGGTGGCGGCGGCCGAAGCGGATCTGGCGACGTTCAGCCCGCCCGCCGAGCCGGAGCGTTCGTCGCGCACGGCGTTCTGGTCGTACAACGTCGAGGTGGACACCGAACGGGCCGAGGTCGTTCCGCAGTTCGCGACCTTCACCTGGAACGAAGATCTCTCCGGTGAGGCCATCGCCATCAACGGCGAGCCCTACGCGCCGACGGATGCGGTTGCCAACGGCCGAGCGGAGGTCAGGAGCACCGGCGAGGTGGCATCGCGGGTCGTCCTCGCCCCGGGTGAATTCGACGCCCCTGTCGTCGACGTACCGGGGGAGTCCGCAGCCGACGTGCGGTCGCTGCTCGTCGCCTTCGACATGCCGGAGCAGCCGAGCGCCTTCGAGGTCGTGACGGCGATCACCTCGGTCTTCGGCCAGTGGACCCTCACGAACGCGCAGCACGCCGAGCTGCTGACCCTGATCGAGGAGTCAGGAGGCGCGGAGGCCCTGGGGACGACGAACGATCGTCTCGGCCGCCCGGTCGCGGGGATCCGAGTCATCTCCGCGGATGGCGTCGTTCGCGACGACGTCCTCGTGTCGCTCGACACCGGACGGATCGTGGGGCTCGAACGCACGGTGCTCAAGGACGACGGCGTGTTCCCCGCCGGGGCGATCGTCGACTACCGGATGTGGGATATCGACGATGAGATGCTGCGATGACGCGGTTGCGAAGGGTCCTCGTGGTCGCGCTGGCGCTGGCGCTGGCGGGGACGGGGGGTCCGGTCGTCGCGGCCGCTGCTGAGGAACCGTCGCTCGATCCGTTGATGGTGCGGATCCTCGAGGAGGTGCCCGGTGGTGTCGTGATCGACGCCGGCAGCGCCGTCTGGCCGAAGCTCGACATGGAGTACACCTCGAGCAGCGAGACGGTTCGCACGATGGCGAGAGCGGTCGGCACCTGTGCGACCGGTCGGATCTGCGCCTACCGGGAGCTCAACCGCGTCGGCGCCATGCTGAGCTGGGGAAGCTGTACGACCATCACGATCCCGACGTCCTTCCCCACGAAGTCGGCCGCCAACGCCCGCACCTCCGGGTACGCGCAGGTGCGCAACGGGTCGTCGGTCTTGGCGACGATCTCGGCCAACGCGTGGAGCAATGTGTCCGGTTCCCCGAGCAACATCCGCTGCTTCTTCTGAGGACGAGGGACGGGTCATGGCGAAGCACTGGGTGGCGACGGCGGTGGGCTCTCCGGAGTCCTGGGCGTTCGAGGAGTACGAGCCGGCGGCGCCACGTGCGGGCGAGGTCACGATCCGCGTCCGCGCCGCCGGGGTGAATCCGGCCGACGCGAAGCACGTCGCGGCTCCCCGACCGGGGCTCGAGTTCCCGGTACCGATCGGGTATGAGGTGTCGGGAGTGCTCACCGCGATCGGCCCGGCGACCCGCATCGGTTCCGGTGCGGGCGAGGTCGGAGACGAGGTCGTCGCCTTCCGGGTGCAGGGCGGCTATGCGACCGAGGTCACGGTGCCCGCGGGAAAGGTCTTCGCGAAGCCGACGTCGTTGACGTACCCGGAGGCGGCGAACCTCCTGCTGGTCGGCACGACGGCCGCGGAGATGCTCGCCGTCACGGGCGCGGCTCCGGGGGAGACGGTCCTGCTGCACGGCGCGTCCGGTGCCGTGGGTGTGAGCGTGCTGCAACAGGCACGGCTGCGTGACGTGCGGGTCATCGGCACGGCGAGCTCCGAGCGCTTCGGCGAGGTGACGCGATTCGGTGGGGTCCCGGTCGCCTACGGACCCGGACTCGCCGACCGTGTGACCGCGCTGGCGGACGGCCCGGTCGCTGCGGCTCTGGACGCGGTGGGCACCGATGAGGCGGTCGAGGTGTCCCTGAGCCTGGTGGCGGACCGCCGACGGATCGTCACGATCGCGAACCCCTTCCGAGCGTCCGCCGACGGCTTCCTCGCGATCGCCGGGTCGATGCCCGACAGCGCCCGCTTCCGCGATGAGGTGCGCAGCGAACTCCTCGCCCTGGCACAGAACGGGGATCTCGTGGTCCCGGTCGCGCGGACCTTCCCGCTGACCGAGGCGCAGGCCGCGCACCGCCTTCTCGCCACCGGCCACCCGGGCGGCAAGCTCGCCCTCGTCCCCGGAACCTAGTCGATCACGCGCAGTGCCGGCGTGACGACCACGAGGCCGTCCCCGTACTCCGCATCGACCGCCCGCTGAAGCGTGCCGTCGTCCCAGACCACCTGGAGCCACACATAGCCGCGATCGGTCGACACGGTGAGAGCCTCGGCGCCGAGGCGGCCGATGATGTCGTTCTGAATCCGGTCGAGCTCTTCCGCCGTGCCGGTGCCGTCCACACCCCCCGTCGGGTCCTCCGCCGCCGCCGGGTCGTAGAGCGCGAGGAGCGCGGGCGGATCGGTCACGGCGAACCGCTCGCCGTCCCAGGTGCCGGTGACGGCATACGCCCCCCAGCGTGTGTCGCCGGAAGCCTCGCTACCGCCCACGCCGTCCCAGCTCCACTCGTCGAGAGGGACGCCGTCGCACTGCGGCGGATAGGACTCCTGGATCGCACCGAGGCAGAGCCGGACGTCGCCGGAGGCGTCGAGCACGGTGCCGGTCCCGACGACCCGGCCCTCCGGGGGAGCGGGCTCGGCCTCCTCCAGGCGCATGTCCGACGGGACCGTCGTGCTCGTGGGCGGTGCGGATCCTCCCGGCGCGGCGGCGCAGCCGGTCAGCAGCAGCACAACCGTTACGGCACCGGCGGCGAAGGCAGGACGGTCGCGGAGGAAGCTCATACCGCTCAGTGTCTCGCGCGAGGACATCGTCTCGGAACGTCGAATCGCCGTCGGCTTCCCTGCTAGCATGACCACATGCCTTTCGGCGGTCTGCTTCTCCTTAGCTGCCGCGACGAGTCCTGACACTAGGGCCTTCCTCGTCGCGGCGCTTGTGTTGGCCCGTCCATTCCGACGAAGAGAAGAAGCCCCATCATGCAGAACACTCAGCGCCCGTCCGCGATGCCGATCCACAAGTATCGGCCGTTCCACGAGCAGCTCACCGTCCACCTGCCCGACCGCACGTGGCCCGACGCCCGCATCACCGAGGCACCCCGCTGGTGTGCGGTCGACCTCCGTGACGGCAACCAGGCCCTCATCGATCCCATGTCGCCGGAGCGCAAGCGGGTCATGTTCGAGCTGCTCGTCAGCATGGGCTACAAGGAGATCGAGGTCGGCTTCCCGTCGGCGAGCCAGACCGACTTCGACTTCGTGCGACAGCTCATCGAGGAGAACCTGATCCCGGATGACGTGACGATCCAGGTCCTCACGCAGGCGCGCGAGCACCTGATCGCGCGCACCTATGAGGCGATCGCCGGAGCCAAGCAGGCCATCGTCCACCTGTACAACTCGACCAGCGTGCTGCAGCGCGAGGTGGTCTTCCGCACCGACAAGCAGGGGATCATCGACATCGCGCTCGAGGGTGCCCGCCTGTGCCGGAGATTCGAGAAGACGATCCCGGACACGCAGGTCTACTACGAGTACTCCCCCGAGAGCTACACCGGCACCGAGCTGGAGTTCGCGGTCGACGTGTGCAACCAGGTCATCGAGATCTTCGAGCCGACCCCCGACCGCAAGGTCATCATCAACCTCCCGGCGACGGTCGAAATGGCGACCCCGAATGTCTATGCCGACTCGATCGAGTGGATGAGCCGTCATCTGAACCACCGCGAGAACGTCATCCTGTCGCTGCATCCGCACAACGACCGTGGCACCGCGATCGCCGCGGCCGAGCTCGGCTACATGGCCGGGGCCGACCGCATCGAGGGCTGCCTGTTCGGCAACGGTGAGCGCACGGGCAACGTCGACCTCGTCGCGTTGGGCATCAACATGTTCACGCAGGGCATCGATCCGCAGATCGACTTCAGCGACATCGACCAGGTCAAGCGAACGGTCGAGTACTGCAACCAGCTGCCGGTGCCGGAGCGCAGCCCCTGGGCGGGCGACCTGGTGTTCACGGCGTTCAGCGGCTCCCACCAGGACGCGATCAAGAAGGGCTTCGAGGCCATGGCGGCTCGGGCCGACGCGCAGGGCGTGACGGTCGACGAGATCGAGTGGGCCGTGCCGTACCTGCCGGTCGACCCGAAGGACCTCGGTCGCTCCTACGAGGCCGTCATCCGCGTGAACTCCCAGTCGGGCAAGGGCGGCGTCGCCTACCTGCTGAAGTCGGACCACGCGATCGATCTGCCGCGCAAGCTCCAGATCGAGTTCTCCGGGGTGGTCCAGGCCAAGACGGACGCCGAGGGTGGCGAGGTCACGAGCGAGCAGATCTGGTCGATCTTCACCGACGAGTACCTCCCCGCCGCCGACACCGAGGCGAAGTGGGGGCGTTTCGAGCTGCTCGCCACACAGACCCGGAGCGACATGTCCGGCGACGTCGTGCTCGACGTCGTGCTGCGCGATGACGACCGGGAGGTGTCGGTCTCGGGCAACGGCAACGGTCCGGTCGCCGCGTTCGTGGAGGTGCTGCGCGGTCAAGGCTTCGACATCACCGTCTACGACTACGTCGAGCACGCGCTCAGCGCCGGTGGAGACGCGCAAGCGGCGGCGTACGTCGAGCTGCAGGTGGGGGACCAGCGGCTGTGGGGCGTCGGCATCGACGGCGACATCTCGACCGCGTCCCTCAAGGCGATCGTGTCCGGTGTGAACCGCTCGATCCGCAGCCGTCAGCACGAGCTCGCTGCGGTGTGACCACCGTGCGAATCGCGCGGTCGGTCTTGTCCGCCCTTCGGACGGGACCGACCGCGCGCTTCGATGTCGGTCAATCCACCCACTGCACCAACTGCCAGACGAGGCCGTTGGGGTCGGCGAACTGGCAGTAGCGCTCACCCCACGGCTCCGTCTCCGGAGCGGTGACCACCCGTGCGCCCGCGGCGGCGATGCGGGCGAACTCGTGGTCGATGTCGTCGACGACGAAAACGAGCAGAGTGCCTTGACCAGCGGATCCGGCGATCTCCGTCGGGCGGAACGTCGGCAGCCCGGTCTCGAGGAAGATGACGTTCGGGACGGGCCCCGGGTGCTGCAACGAGATGAATCCCTCCGCGGACATCGCCTCCTCGAACCCGAAGTGCGTCATGGCGAAGGCGGCGGAGGCGGCGACGTCGGGGACGTTGAGCGAGAGGGCTGTCTGCGTGATGTTCACGGTTCTCCATTCCGAAAGTTTGTACAGCGTACATGGTTAAGGCGGAGGCGGTCTAGGCTATTCCCGATGCCCAAGAATCTCGTCGACCTCCTCTGGCGGCACAGCCCCACGGCCGCCGTGGTCGGTCGGCGTGGGCCGAAGGCGCGACACTCGACAGATGACGTCGTCGACCGCGCCGTGGCGCTGGCTGACGCCGATGGCCTCGGTGCGGTGACCATCCGGTCTCTCGCGCAGAGCCTCGAGCTCACGCCGATGTCGATCTACACGCACGTCAACAGCCGTGCCGACCTGCTCGTCCTGATGGCGGATGCGATGCATGCCGGGATGTACCCCGAGCCCGCGTCGGCCTCCGGATGGCGCGACGCGGTCCGGGCGATCGCCGAGGACAACCTGCGCCTCTTGCGGACCCACCCGTGGCTCATCGACGTCCACGATCCGCGGGTGGCGCTCGGCCCGGGCACCATCGCCAAGTACGACCGCGAACTCCACGCCTTCGACGGCCTCGGTCTCGACGCCGTGGAACGCGACGCGGCGTTGAGTTTCGTGCTGGATTTCAGCCTCTCCGCGGCGGCGCGCATGCGGGAGCAGCAGAGCGCGGAGTCGTTCGCGGCCTCCTGGGCGGAGGCGGCACCGCGTCTGGCGGCCTACCTGGGTGACGAGATGCCGCTCGCCCGAGCGGTGGGTCAGGCTGCCGGGGAAACCATGGGCGTGCCCTACGACGCTCGAACCGCGTGGGAGTTCGGCCTCGCGCGCGTGATCGACGGGCTCGCCGCCACCTGATCGTCGTTCGAATCGCGCGATTGGTCGTATTCAGCGGCGGGATGGAGCCAATCGGGCGATTCGAAGTCAGTCCTGGGGCTTCACGATCGCGATGGCGCCGGTCTCCGCGGCGACCTTGCGACGGTAGAGGCGGCGCTGTTCCGGAAGTGAGACGTCGAACGTCACCGCGAGGATCCGGATGACGGCGGTGACGACGATGCCGATCACGGCCGCGAGCGGGATGGGCATGCCGACCGCGTTCGCGATGACGATGAACGTGCACCCGGCGGCCGCAGCCACCGCGTACAGGGAGCCGACGTGCATGATCGCCGTCGGCAGGCCCATGAGCATGTCTCGGAGCACACTCCCGCCGACGGCCGCGCAGACCCCGATGAAGACCGCAGGAACCTCCGGGATGCCGAACGCGAGCGCCTTGCTCGTACCGAACGCGCCGAACATGCCGATCACCACGGCGTCGAGCACGACGATCGCGGTGTTGAGCCGCGTGAAGAGTCCGGCCAGCAGCATGCCGAGGAGGGCGGCACCCGCCGCGGTCACCAGGTACCACTGGTTCTGGAGGGTGGCCGGGGTCTGGCCGAGGAGGATGTCGCGGATGAGACCGCCGCCCATACCGATCATGATTCCGATGATCGCGACGCCCAGCCAGTCGAGTCGGCGCTGCCCCTGGAAGCCGGCGGCGAACATCGCGCCCTGCACTCCGCCGAGCCCGACGCCGAGGAGGTCCGCCCACAGCGGAATGGTGAAGAGCGGTTCGGTCACGCGTCCATTGTCCCGCACGGAGGATAATCGAAGGGTGCCCACCTACCGAGACGAAGCAGTGATCCTGCGCACCCACAAGCTGGGGGAGGCGGATCGCATCGTCACGATGCTGTCGCGGCGGCACGGCAAGGTGCGCGCGGTCGCGAAGGGTGTGCGCCGCACCTCCTCGAAGTTCGGTTCCCGGCTGGAGCCGTTCATGGTCGCGGACGTGCAGCTGTACGAAGGGCGCTCGCTCGACATCGTGCAGCAGGCCGAGTCGCTCGGGGCCTACGGCACGGACATCGCCGCGCATTACGACCGGTTCACCGCCGCGAACGCCATGGTCGAGACGGCGGATCGGCTCAGTGACGCCGAGGCCACCCCGGAGCAGTACCTCCTGCTCGTCGGCGGGCTGCGGGCGCTGTCCCGCGGCGAGCACGCTCCGCGCAGCATCCTCGATTCGTACCTGCTGCGGGTCATGTCCCTCTCGGGGTGGGCACCGTCCCTCGAGGACTGCGCGCGCTGCGGGGCTCCGGGGCCGCACTTCGTCTTCGTCGCGCAGCTGGGCGGCCTGGTCTGCCACGCCGATGCACCCGCCGGGAGCCCGCGGATCGCCGAGAAGACCCTGACACTGCTGCGCGCGCTGATCCGCGGCGACTGGGACCTCATCGACGCGGCCCCGCACGCCGACACCGCCGCCGCATCCGGCCTCGTCGCGGCGTACGCCCAGTGGCATCTGGAGCGGGGCATCCGCTCGCTCGCGCACGTGTCATCCACCCCGGGAGAAGGAGCACGGTGAGCCCGAAGCCCTACACGCACAAGGACGCCGTGGCCTACCGGCCGCTCGACTGGACCGGCGTGTATCCGCCGGCCTTCCCCGCGGTGCCCGAACATGTCGCGATCGTCATGGACGGCAACGGCCGCTGGGCCAACCGGCGCGGTCTCAACCGCATCGAAGGGCACAAGGCGGGGGAGGAGGTGCTGCTCGACGTCGTGGCCGGAGCGATCCAGGCCGGCGTGAAGCACCTCTCGGTCTATGCGTTCTCCACGGAGAACTGGGCGCGCTCTCCGGAGGAGGTCCGTTTCCTCATGGGGTACAACCGCGATGTGCTGCACCGCCGTCGCGATCAGCTCAACGAGTGGGGGGTGCGCGTGCGGTGGGCCGGGCGGAAGCCGCGGCTCTGGGGGAGCGTCATCAGGGAGCTGCAGTACGCCGAGCAGCTCACCCGCGACAACGACGTGCTCACCCTCACCATGTGCGTGAACTACGGCGGTCGGGTCGAGCTCGTCGACGCGATGCGGGCCATCGCGGCCGATGTCGCCGTCGGGCGGGTGAAGCCCAACGCGATCAGCGAGAAGATGATCCGTCGTCACCTCTACGTGCCCGACATGCCGGACGTGGACCTGTTCCTGCGCAGCTCGGGGGAGCAGCGCACCTCCAACTTCCTGCTGTGGCAGTCGGCCTACGCCGAGATGGTGTTCCTCGACACCCTGTGGCCGGACTTCTCGCGCGAGGAGCTCTGGCGCGCGATCGGGGTCTACCTCTCCCGCGACCGACGCTTCGGCGGCGCCGTGGACACCCCGACCTCGGCCTGAGCCCGCAGCCAGCGCTCCGTCTCGCGCGGATGCGTCAGCCGCACGATCGTGAGGTGGGGGAAGCGCTCCTGCACCGCGGGAAAGCGCTCGGACCAGGTTCGCAGCGTCTTCGTCTGCCAGGCCAGGATGCTCTCCTCCGGCGGGGCCCCCAGCATCCGCCAGATCGGCTTCTCGACGTTGCCGTTCCACATCCGGGTGCGGAGGATGCTGCGGCTGAGGGTGCGCCGGAGCAGACGCGACCGCACCACGCGGTACGGGTAGTCGAGCCAGAGCGCGAGCTGCGCCCTCGGGGTCAGGATCTCGTCGGTGCCCTTGCTCGTGTACTGCCACTCGGTCACCCAGCGCTCCTCCGCGGCGAAGGCGCGCACGTCGTCGAGGAACTCCGCCCGCGGGGTCCAGTCCGGGCCGTGGAACAGGCCGTCGATCTCCACGTGACGGAGGTCCCAGAGGGCGGCGAGCCGTCGGGACAGAGTCGTCTTCCCCGACCCGGTGACGCCCGCGACGAGCACCCGAGCGGGCCGGAAGGGCAGGGGATCGTCGGCGGAGAGCATCCGAGGATTCTACTGACGGAATACGTCGGACGCCCGAGTGGTTGATCACGGTGTGACTGAACCCATCTCCATCGACATCTGGTCCGACATCGCCTGCCCCTGGTGCTACATCGGCAAGCGCAACCTCGAGAAGGGTCTCGAAGCGGTCGCGGCCGACGAGGACGCTCCGCAGGTCACGGTCACCTTCCACTCCTTCGAGCTCTCCCCGGACACCCCGGTCGACTTCGACGGCGACGAGATCGACTTCCTCTCCGGGCACAAGGGGATGCCGCGCACGCAGGTCGAGCAGATGCTCGCCAACGTCACGAACGTCGCCGCGAACGCGGGCCTGCAGTACCGGTTCGACCTCCTGCAGCACACGAACACCGTGAAGGCGCACGAGCTGCTGCACTTCGCGAAGGCCGAGGGTCGTCAGCACGAGATGGAGGAGCGGCTGATGTCCGCCTACTTCACCGAGGGCAAGCACGTCGGGCGCATCGACGACCTCGTGGCCCTCGCGTCCGAGGTCGGTCTCGACGCCGACCGAGCCCGCGCCGCACTGGAGAGCGACCAGTACCTTCCGGACGTGCGGCAGGACCAGGCGCAGGCTCGCGCTTACGGAATCCAGGGCGTGCCGTTCTTCGTCGTCGACGGACAGTACGGCATCAGCGGGGCTCAGCCGCCGGCGGCGTTCGAGAACGTGATCCGCGACCTCTGGGCGCAGCGCGACGCGGCCGTCGAGGCCTGACCGCACCGACAGACGACGGCGGGGACCCTGGGGCGGGGTCCCCGCCGTTCTGTTGCCGAGGCTCAGATGCGCTGCTGACGCGGGCCCAGGGGGAGCGGTTCCATCGGCTGGTCGTTCGCGGTCAGGTCGATGCCGAGGTCTCTGGCGTAGACGACACGTGTGGCGATGGCGACCTCGTCGCCGGTCTCCTTCAGCTCGAAGACCCGACCGCCGCGCATGCGGTTGCGCTCGGCGCCGGCGAGGCCGTACGCGCCGAAGCCGGTACCGGGGGCGTAGCCCAGCATCACACCGTAGTAGTCGCCCACGTAGTCGTTGATGTGGTCGTGCCCGACGAACACGCCCTTCACGTCGCCGCGCTCGAGGATCGCGTTGAACATCCCCGAGTTGAACGGGCCGGGGCATTCGTCCTCGTTGCGTTCACCGACGATGCCGTGCCGAGCCTTGCCGCGCGCGGCGTCGGCCGCTGTGCGCGTATCCACCCCTCCCCACCACATGAAGCGGTGCTCCCACAGCGCGATGTGGAGGAACATGAGGCCGGGGATCTTGCGGCCGCGCTTCTGCTCCAGCCGCTGCGACTGGTCGCGGTACCAGGCCACCTGGTCCATGCGCAGCCAGTCCCACGCGGGATAGCCGGCGAAGTCCTGGCCGTCGATGGCGTCGGGCGCATACCGGCCGGAGTCCATCAGCCACAACGCGAAGGCTTCGCGGTTCCTCTTCGCGGCGGAGCCGATCGTGACGATCGTGTTGCTCGTGCCCGTCACACCCCGCGTGTTCTCGGCGTTGACGTTGTATTCGTAGGAGCGGTAGATCTTCAGCATCCCCGCCTCGTCGACGCCCGACTGAGGCAGTGAGTCCTCGTCGTGATTGCCGTAGGTGACGGCCCACGGGATGCGGCGGGACTCCATCGGCATGACGACGTTGTTGATCGCCTGCTTCACCGCCAGCCTGGTCTCGCACCCCCCGGTGATGACGTCGCCGTTGATGACCACGAAGTCCGGCTTCTCCTGGTCGAGCACCTTCTCCATGAGCTCGACGGTGCGGCGATCGGTGAGTTCATCGTCCTGGGTGTCGTTGAACTGGACGACCTTGAAGGTGCCGTCCGCACGAAAGCGCAGGTTCCGCGCCTGTGCCGCTCCGGGAGATGCCGGAACGGTCGCCGCGGCGGCGGGGGCCGTTCCGAGGGGAGGGCGGTGCCGAGCGCACCGAGCGCTCCCGCGGTGAGGACGGTTCGCCGGCTGATCGGCAGTCGGTCGGGCATGCGTGGTCTCCTTCGTCTTCGGGCGGATATCGCCGCGGGCGAGACTAGGGACGCCAGATGTCGACGGGGAGACCGGAAGATGAACGAGGCCCGCGTCGACGGGTCTGCGACGGCCGCGCGCGCGTGACGCGGAGGTGAACGGCGCTCAGCGGATGAGCGCGGCCTCGATCGCCTCGACGATCTCCGGTGCGTCCGGCTTCTGCTTCGGTCGGAAGCGGAGCACCTCACCGTCCGGCAGGACGAGGAACTTCTCGAAGTTCCACTCCACGCGGCCGGCCTTGCCCCCCGCGTCCGGCGTCTCCTTCAGCGCCTTGTAGAGCTCGGCGGCGTTCCGGCCGTTGACCTTGACCTTGTCATTGACCGGGAACGAGACGCCATACGTCGTCGAGCAGAACTCGAGGATCTCCTCGACCGAACCGGGCTCCTGACCGAAGAACTGGTTGCAGGGGAACCCGACCACGGTGAAGCCACGGTCACCGAACCGGCGTTGCAGTTCCTCCAACTGCTCATACTGGGGCGTCAGGCCGCACTTGGAGGCGACGTTCACCACGAGCACCACGTCGGCTCCCAGATCGTCCAGGGTCTTCTCCTGGCCCTGGGCGTCGGTGAAGGGGATGGAACGGAGCGCGGAATCGGTCATATGCACAGCTTAGGTCGCCGCATCCCCACCGGCCCCGGGTCTGGGAGAATGGACACGCCATGACTGTCGCCACCGCCCCCCGCCCGCCCCCTCCGCATCGGTCCGATCGACCTCGACGTGCCGGTCGTCCTCGCGCCCATGGCCGGCATCACCAATACGGCCTTCCGGCGTCTGTGTCGCGAGTACGGGGCCGGGCTCTATGTCAGCGAGATGATCACGTCGCGCGCCCTCGTCGAGCGCAATGAGACGACCATGCGGCTGATCCGGCACCACGAGTCGGAGACGCCGCGGTCCATCCAGCTCTACGGCGTCGACCCGAAGACCATCGCGGAGGCCGTCCGCATCATCGTCGCGGAGGACCACGCCGACCACATCGACCTCAATTTCGGCTGTCCGGTCCCCAAGGTGACCCGCAAGGGCGGGGGCGCGGCCCTGCCGTGGAAGTCGAAGCTCTTCGCCGACATCGTCGACCAGGCGGTCAAGGCCGCCGGCGACATCCCCCTCACAGTGAAGATGCGCAAGGGCATCGACCGCGACCACCTCACGTTCCTCGACGCCGGCCGTGCCGCGGAGGACGCCGGAGCCGCCGCCGTCGCGCTGCACGCCCGCACCGCGAGCGAGTTCTACTCCGGGCACGCCGACTGGAACGCCATCGGCGAGCTCAAGCAGGCGGTGACCAGCATTCCGGTCCTCGGCAATGGCGACATCTGGTCGGCGGACGACGCGGTTCGCATGATGGCGGAGACCGACTGCGACGGCGTCGTCGTCGGCCGCGGCTGCCTCGGACGGCCGTGGCTGTTCGGACAGCTGGCTCTCGCCTTCGGGGGAGAGGGCAAGACGGTCGACGCGACCCTCGGCTTCGTCGCCGACGCGTTCCGCCGTCACGCCGAGCTGCTCGTCGAGTTCTTCGAGGACGAGGACCGCGGCTGCCGCGACATCCGCAAGCACGTCTCGTGGTACTTCAAGGGGTACCCGGTGGGCGGCGATATCCGGACGGGGCTCGCGACGGCGTCGAGCCTGCAGGAGATCGACGACCTCCTCGGGCGGCTCGACCGTTCCGCCCCGTATCCGGGCGCCGATGCCGAAGGGCAGCGGGGGCGCGCGGGTCACCCGAAGAAGACAGCTCTTCCCGAGAAGTGGCTGGAGTCGCGCGAGATCGCCTCGTCGGCCTCGGAGATGATGCGTGGAGCGGAGATCGAGAACAGTGGCGGATGACCCTAGGGTCGGCGCACGCGCCGACGGCTATGACCCTCGCGACGCCGAGCGCTTCTTCGCGGAGACGCATCGTTCCGAACGGGACGATTTCGCTCGTGACCGTGCTCGCGTGCTGCACTCCGCGGCGCTGCGACGGCTCGCTGCGAAGACGCAGGTGCTCAGCCCCGCCAGCACCGCCGATTTCGCCCGCAACCGCCTGACCCATTCGCTCGAGGTCGCCCAGGTCGGTCGAGAGCTCGCCGCGGCCCTCGGCGTCTCGGCGGACGTCGTGGACACCGCGTGCCTGAGTCACGATCTCGGTCACCCTCCTTTCGGCCACAATGGCGAGCGGGCGCTCAACGAGTGGGCCGAGGCGATCGGCGGCTTCGAGGGCAACGCCCAGTCCCTGCGCATCCTCACTCGCCTGGAGGCGAAGGTGCTCGACGCCGACGGCTCCTCCGTCGGTCTGAACCTCACGCGAGCGAGTCTCGACGCGACCTGCAAGTATCCGTGGACGGTCGACAGCCCCGTCCCCGACCCGGGCGGCCGACTGAAGTTCGGCGTGTACCCGGAGGACGAGTCCGTGTTCCGGTGGATGCGCGAGGGGGCTCCTGGCCGCCTGCGCTGCATCGAGGCCGAGATCATGGACCTGTCCGATGACATCGCCTACTCGGTGCACGACTTCGAGGACGCGATCGTCAACGGCTACGTCGACGTCGCACAGCTCGCCGACCCCGCGGCGCACGATGCCCTGCTCAGCCGGATCCAGCAGTGGGTCGGTTACGACTTCACGCGCGACGAGCTCGCCGACGCCCTCTACCGGCTCGCCTCGCAGCCGATGTGGCTGGCGTCGTTCGACCGCTCCCGTCAAGACCTCGCCCGGCTCAAGAACCTCACCAGCGACCTCATCGGGCGCTTCGCACGGGCCGCAGTCTCGGCCACGCGCGAGGCGTTCGGCGGCACCCGACTGGTCCGCTACAACGCGCACGTGATCGTGCCCCGCGTCGTCGAGGTCGAGATCGCGGTGCTCAAGGGCATCATGGGTCAGGCCATCGTCACGATCGATGCGCGCAAGGGCGTCTACAAGGAGCAGCGCCGTGTGCTGAAGCGCTTGGCCGACGCCCTCTGGTCGACCGACACCCTGTGGTCGGCCGGAGCCGATGTGCTCGAACCGGCGTTCGCGGCGGACTTCGTCGCAGCGGAGAGCGATGCCGAGCGGGCGCGTGTGGTCGTCGATCAGATCGCGAGCCTGACCGATCAGAGCGCGATTGACTGGCACAACCGGCTGGTCGGCGAGATCGACCCGGCGGAGGTCGGCATCTGGACGCCGCGTCATGCGCGCCCCGGCGCGCGCACGCCCGTCGAGAGGCGGCCCGTCGCAGAAGGCGCGCGCTGATGCCCCGCATCAGGCAGGCCGACGTCGACGAGGTCAAGGCTCGTACCAACATCGCGGACATCGTGGGGGAGCGCGTCGCCCTCAAATCCGCGGGAGTCGGTTCCCTCAAGGGGCTGTGCCCGTTCCACGACGAGAAGAGCCCGAGCTTCCACGTCCGTCAGCAGGTCGGCTACTACCACTGCTTCGGCTGTGGGGAGTCGGGCGATGTGTACTCGTTCCTTCGCGCGATGGACCACGTGAGCTTCACGGAGGCGGTCGAGCGGCTCGCCGGCCGTATCGGTTACACACTGCACTACGAGGACGGGGGTGCGGCGCCGGAGACGAGCGGGCGTAGTCGTCTGTATGCGGCAAACACCGCGGCCGGGGAGTTCTTCCGCTCCCAGCTTCTCTCGCCCGACGCTGAGGCTGCGCGTCGGTTCCTGGGGGAGCGCGGTTTCGACGCCGGTGCCGCGGCCCACTTCGGCGTCGGGTTCGCGCCGCGAGGCTGGGACGGCATGCTCAAGGCGCTCACGGCGCAGGGCTTCACACGAGAGGAGCTGAGCACGGCCGGCCTCGTGTCGACGGGACAGCGCGGCGTGTACGACCGGTTCCGTGGACGCCTCGTCTGGCCGATCCGCGACGTGTCGGGGCAGACCATCGGCTTCGGCGCACGCAAGCTCTTCGACGACGACCAGGGTCCCAAGTACCTCAACACCCCTGAGACTCCGATCTACAAGAAGGCCCAGGTGCTCTACGGGCTCGATCTCGCCAAGCGCGACATCTCCCGCGGCGATCCCCGCCGTGTGGTGGTCGTCGAGGGCTACACCGACGTGATGGCCTGCCATCTCGCGGGCCTCACGACGGCGGTCGCGACGTGTGGCACGGCCTTCGGCGCCGAGCACATCAAGGTGCTCCGCCGGGTGATGGGCGACGACAACGCCTCGGGCGAGGTGGTGTTCACATTCGACGGCGACGAGGCGGGGCAGAAGGCCGCCCTGCGGGCGTTCACGGAAGACAACAGATTCAACGCGCAGACCTTCGTCGCGGTCGCGCCGGACGGCCTCGACCCGTGCGATCTCCGTTTGCAGCGCGGGGACGCGGCGGTGCGCGGTCTCATGGACGCGAAGCAGCCGATGTTCGAGTTCGCGATCGACCGCAAGCTCGCGGGCTTCGACCTCGCCACGGTCGAGGGCCGGGTCGGTGCCCTCCGCGCCGCGGCACCGATCGTCGCCGAGATCCGGGATGGGCTGCTGCGTCCGGGCTACGAGCGGGTGCTCGCTCGTCGACTCGGCATGGACCCGACCGAGGTGCACGGCGAGGTCGAGCGCGCCGCCCGCGGGGCGCAGGCTGCTGCGTCGCACCCGCGCCGCGATACCACCCCGCGTGTCGATCCGACCACCGGTGCCCCGGTCGTCGCCGCGGTCACGCTGGCCAGCCTGCCGCGATCGCGCGATGTCGCCGTGGAACGCGACGCCCTCATGGGCGCGCTGCAGTACGGCCACCAGATCGACGCCGCCCTGTTGACCAGGGCCTTGTCCGAGCCCTTCCGCACGCCGGCCCTCGAGGCGGTGCGCCAGGCGGTCGCCGCAGCGCCCGACCACAGCCGGCCCGGGTGGGTGACCGATGCCGTCAACAGTGTGCGCGAGCCCTACCGCTCCCTCGCCGGCGAGCTCCTGATGACGCCCTTCCCGGCGCGGGACGAGGCGGGGGCGGTGGCATCCGCGACCGATCTCGCGCGTCGACTGGTGCTGCGTCAGCTCGAGCACGAGAAGCAGGAGCTGCTGGGAGCCGTGCAGCGCGTTCCCGCGGACTCGGACGGCGGGCGCGCGCTTCGTGTCCGGCTGCGGGACATCGACGTGGAGCGCCAGCGGTTCTTCGCCGAGTCGTAACCGGAACGGCGGCGGACGAGACGGCAGGATGGACACATGCCCCGCACGCCCGAATCCTCGAACGCGATCGAGTGCTCCGATCTGGTCATCGATCGGATCGGTCACGGCACGCCCAATCGCGCCGTCGACGGCGTGACGTTCTCGCTCGCGCCCGGCGGGCTGATCTGCGTGGCGGGACCCACCGGATCCGGTAAGTCGACGCTCGTCGCGGCGCTCGCGGGCTCCACCGATCCCTCAGTGCGCGTCGTCGGCGGGAGCGCCCAGGTGTGCGGCGTCGACATCCGTCGCCCCGGTCGCAAGCACCGCATCCTCACCTACCGCACGGGGTTCGTGCCCCAGGGTGCGGGGGCAGACCTGCCGCCCCAGCTCACGGTCAACGAGGTCATCGCGGAACCGATCCTCATCCGCGAGCGGCGCGTCAACACGCGCGCCTTGTCGATCCGCGTGGCGACCCTCCTGGACGAGCTCCATCTGCCGCTCGGGACCGCGACGAAGTTCCCTTACGAGCTCAGCGCGGGCATGCGTCAGCGCGTCGCGATCGCTCGCTCGTTCGTGCTGGAGCCGCGCGTGCTCATCGCGGACGAGATCCTGGCGAACCTCGATCTGGAGGTGCGCCCTGTGGTGTTCGACGCCATCACCCGGCGCCGCAAGGAAGAGGGGATGGCGGCGCTGTTGGTCACCAACGACGCGGACTTCATCCGGGAGCTGAACGCTGAGACGCTCATGCTGCGCGGAGGCCACGTCGTGGCGCGCGGGGTGGGCAAGGACCTGCTCTGGGTGCCCAACGCGGAGTCGGATTCCCGCCGCTGAGCGCGACACGCCCGACGGCGCCGGAAGGCGCCTCGGTGTCACGAGAAGCGTCCGGAGTTTGCTAAGCTTGACGAGTTGCCCGCACAGCGGCGCACATTCCTCGGTAGCTCAATTGGCAGAGCAGCCGGCTGTTAACCGGCAGGTTCTTGGTTCGAGTCCAAGCCGGGGAGCCAACATGTGGCCCCCGATCCCAGTGTTTTCAAGGGATCGGGGGCCATTTGCTTATTGGAGCACTCATGTGTAAGTGGCTCCAACTCACCTTAAACTCACCGAAAACAGCCGGTTTCTGAGTGGTCTACGCGTTGATACGCGTTAACACTATGCCGTTTGTGGCCTGCCTGATTAGGTGGCCTCATGACTGTGCATGATGTGTCCGATTCAGGCCGCACCGACCGGCTCGCGGCGGCTGATCTTCCGACGTTGCTGACTAAGGAGGACGTGGCGGAGTACTTCGGCGTCTCGCCCAGAACGATCGAGGCGTGGCGTCAGGCTGATACCGGGCCGGCCCCGATCAAGATCGGCAAGCATCTTCGGTGGACAGCTACGTCCGTCCGGGAGTTCGTCTTGAGCAAGGACCAGAGCGTCGGGTAGTGCCGCCGGACGTGGCGTCCGCAAAGACCGCAGCTCATCGCTACCGCGAATCATGCCGATTCGAGCTACCGGCGAATCATGCCGACTCGAGTTCGCCGGCTTCGATGAGAACGCCTCGGCGGCGCAGCGGCTCGGGTACCTTGTCGAGGTCGACGAGGTCTGCCAGTTCTGTCGCCCAGGGGCTCCATCGGGCGGTCGGATCCCCGGCGGTTTGGCTTGCCCAGGCTGGCGTGGGGATGCCACGACACGCGGTCACATACTCGACGAGGCCGGCGATCGCCCATGTCCATCCGTCTTCCTTTGATTCCGGCTCGTCGACAGTCAGTGCAGCTACGGCGAGGACGTCGCAGACCTGGAGGGTGCTCGCAAATTGGAGGAGCGCCTGTGCGGCGGCGTTGCGGTCGCCGACCCTGAGGTGGTCCTGGATCCGGGCGGCAGTCTCTGCCGCGCTTGCGCGGCCGTGTGTGTCCACCGCGATAAGCCGGGCTCCGAGCCCACGCGCCCATGCCTCGGCTGTCGATACGCGGGGATCCCGACGGCCATGCTCGTATGCGTAGACCGCGCTCGCGTCGATGCCCGTGCGCGCGCCCAGGATCGTCGCAGAGAGACCTCGACGATGTCGAAGCCTGAGGAGCTGATCGATTAGCATCGCCCGAGTATAGGACGAATTCGCCCTAACACCACGTGCCCCACAGCGCCGACTCTCCCCGGTGGCCCTTGGCTATGGACTCGCCCTGACACTCACCATGAGTCCGAAGAGCGCGTACTGGTGTGGTGCTCCGAGTCGGCATCATGCCAGTCCGCGCGGGTGACAACACCTGGAAGAACCCTACTTAACCCGGTCTTTCTCGGATATCATCGGGAACGTCGATCTGCTGAGATCGAAAGGGAGGACCGTAGTGACCGAGCCGTGGCTGTCTGCCGACGACATCGCCTCTCATCTCGGGGTCACGAAGGACACCGTGTACACGTGGATCGCCGATAAGAGCATGCCTGCCCACAAGATTGGGCGCCTCTGGAAGTTCCAGGCGAGCGAAGTTGACGACTGGGTGCGACGCGGTGGAGCGGCCGCGCCCGATGAAGCAGAATCCCCTTGACGAACCCCTCAATCTTCAGTGGACCGCAGCGATGTCGGTGGTCCCTTGTACGTTGATCCACTGCCCAATTCGAGAGGAGGTCGTGTGTTCGCTGACTCACATGAGCGCTATGCGCTGTCGTTCACGAGCGGTGGCCTCCTGTTGCGTGAGGCGACTTTGCTCACATCGCTCTATCTCGTGGAGCGCGACTGGAACGACGTGCGAAAGATCGCCGTCGAGCGAAACGTTCTGCAGGCGCGCACATCCTCCTCGAGCGTGCGGGTGATCCGCGAGACCGTCCAGCGGCTTAGCATGCTGACAGACGCCGAGATCAATCTCCTCGCTGACGCCGGCCCGAGTGAGCAGCAGATCCTGATGTGGGCTGCAGCATGCCGTCGCTACCGTCTTATCGCGGAGTTCGCCGAAGAGGTCGTCCGTGAACGGTTCCTGCTGATGGCGCCGAGCCTGAGCACTGATGACTTCGATCGCTTCCTCGTTGGCAAGAGCTTGTGGCATCCCGAGCTGGATGAGCTGAAGCCATCGACGAGTATGAAGTTGCGTCAGAACATGTTCCGGATGCTGCAAGATGCCGGGCTGCTTTCGGAGAGAGGGAGCATCGTTCCCGCAGTGATGTCGGAGCGTGTTATTGAGACGTTGAACAGGCGCACGCCGAGCGATGTCCGTTTCTTCCCGACGACGACATCCGTAGGGGCAGAGCAATGACACAGACGAAGCGCAGCGTACCGAGCGACGAGAGGCACGTCTACGACGTGCTCCGCAGCAAGCGATTCCTGAAGATGGAGGGGCTTTCGAAAGAAGTCCCCTTCTTCATTTACCATTTCCCACCCTCATGGACGCACGACGTGGAGAGCATGCGGGACCGGGTACGAACGAAGCTCCAGAGTGACGATGGACTCACTGTCGCTCAGATCGACTTATACGATCTCGCTGTTGAGCTCCTCACCGAGCGAGGGGTCTGGGAGCGAGTCGTCGAGCTGGAGCCGACGATGGACAAGAGCGAGTTCCGCGAGGTCTTGCAGGGGATGCTCGACCCGCACGATCACATCGCGCCAGCCATCCGCGGCCGCTTACAGAACCAGTCGAGCGACATCGTCTTCCTCACCGGGCTTGGAGAAGTCTTCCCCTTCATCCGCACCCACACGGTGCTGGAGAACCTGCAGAGCGTTGTGGTGGGACGTCCGATGCTTGCGTGGTTCCCCGGTACGTACGAGTTCACACAGACGGCTGGCCATCAATTGCGCGCGCTGAATCTCAGCGCTAGCGACAGTTACTACCGCGCCAAAGACATCCTGGAGCAAGAAGCATGAGCGCAACGATGATCGATGAGATCTTCGCGAAGCCGATCGGCCGTCCGATCGAGGGTGTCATCAAGGCGGATGACACCTCACATCTGGCGACGGAGGTCGAGGAGTACGTCCTCACGAACGAAGCCGCCAAGGGGCTTGAGCATGTGCTCGAGGCGTACACCAATTACACGAATGCCAACGGCGTATGGATCTCGGGCTTCTTCGGATCCGGAAAGTCGCACCTGCTGAAGATGCTGGCGCACCTGCTTGGCGACATCGAAGGCCATGACTACCCGCGCGCCCTCGTGTCAGAGCAGTTCCGCTCCAAGGCGGACGACGCGTTCCTGCCTGCGTTGATCGAGAAGGCCGATCGGATCCAGTCACGCAGCCTCCTGTTCAACATCGATCAGAAGGCAACCCTGATCTCCAAGGATCAGAATGACGCTCTGCTGAAGGTGTTTGTGAAGATCTTCGACGAGGCGCGTGGGTACTACGGTAACCAGGGCCACATCGCTCGTTTTGAGCGGGACCTTGATTCGCGGGGCCAGTATGACGCTTTCAAAGCGGCGTTCGCACGCGCTGCGGGAATCGAATGGGCGCGGGGCCGCGAACAGGCGGCCCTCGAAGCAGGGAACATAGACCGGGCGTTCGCTGAGGTGAACGGCGCGGAGAGCCCGGGTATCATCCGTCAGTACAGCGCCAACTACTCGGTATCGATCGAAGACTTCGCCGAAGAGGTGGCCGCATGGCTTGAGGCGCAGCCGGCAGGCTTCCGCCTGAACTTCTTCGTCGACGAGGTCGGCCAGTTCATCGGCACGAATACGCAGCTCATGCTGAACCTGCAGACCATCGCCGAGTCACTTGCCACGAAGTGCAACGGTCGGGCGTGGATCTTCGTCACCTCGCAGGAAGACATGGAGAAGGTCGGCGGCGACCGAACCAAGCAGCAGGCGAGTGACTTCTCCAAGATCCAGGCCCGCTTCAAAAACCGGCTCAAGCTAACCAGCCAGGACGTCGAAGAGGTGATTCGAAAGCGCCTTCTCGCGAAGACGGATGCCGCCGCTGGTGAGGTCGCCGCCGTGTACGACGCGGAGCACGCGAATTTCAAGACACTATTCGATTTCGTCGAGGGTCGCCATTACTCGAACTACCGCGACGAGTCGCACTTTGTCGGTACGTACCCGTTCGTCACGTATCAGTTCCCCCTCTTCCAAGCCGCGATCGAGGGCATCAGCGATCACAACATCTTCGAAGGACGAAATAGCTCCGTCGGTGAGCGGTCGATGCTCGGCGTCGTGCAGCAGGTCGCGACCCACCTCGCCGATCGGCCACTCGGATCCTTGGCAACTTTCGACCAGATGTTCGAGGGCATCCGTGCCTCGCTGAAATCCGCAAATCAGCGGGCGATCATCAACGCCGAGAGCGCGGCAGGCAGCGGCAAACTCAGTTCGCTCGCGGTGCGCCTCTTGAAGGCGCTGTTCTTGGTCAAGTACGTCGACAGCTTCAAAGCCACGGCCCGCAACCTCACCGTCCTGGTCTACGACCGTTTCGGTACGGACCTCATCCAGCTCGGCAGGGATGTCAGCGAAGCCCTCAACGCGCTCGAGGCGCAGACCTACATTCAGCGCAATGGCGACCTGTACGACTATCTGACCAACGAAGAGCAGAAGATTGAGCAGGAGATCAAGGACGTCGACATCGACACCGCCGAGGTCTCCGCGAAGCTCAACAAGCTTCTCGCTGAGTCGGTCGTGAAGACGACGAAGACGGTCGCGAAGAATGGCCAGAACTTCCCGTTCGGCTACAAGCTCGATGGCACCCCGTATGGCAAGCAGCACGAGCTGTCGCTGCACTTCACTAGTCCGGAGACCGAGTTCAGTCTGGACCAGATAAAGGCGCACAGCGCGGGTCTCGATGAATTGCGGGTTGTTCTCTCGTCCGAGGCGAACCGGATCCTCGCTGATCTTCGCCTGTTGCTGAAGACTGAGAAGTACGTCAAGCGTGCGCAGGGATCGAGTCGGACCGCGATCGAAACCCGCATCCTCGCCGAGAAGGGAACTCAGAACGCCGAGCGCGAGAAAGAGATCGTCGAACGTCTCCGAACCGCTGTCGGCAGTGCGACGCTGATTCACAACGCCGCGGTGATTGACGTCACCACGAGCGATGCACAGACCCGAATCAACGAAGGCTTCGCGAAGGTCATCGCTGCCACGTACACCAACCTGAGCATGCTAGGTGGCAAGACTTTCAGTGAGCAGAGTCTCAACGGGCTGGTAAACCCGATAGACGGGATGTTCGATGAAAGCCTCAGCATCCTGGAGGTGCCTTCGGAGGATGTTCTTGGGCACCTGGAGATGCGTGGCAAGCGGCATGAGATGGTCACGATGAAGCAGCTAGTCGACCGCTACGCTGCCAAGCCGTTTGGCTGGGACCAATGGTCGATCGCCGCGGTGGTGGCCTACCTCGCGGGACAGTCGAAGATTGAGCTGCAGATCGACGGCAAGACACTCGCTCGCACCGAGATCACCGGGGCGCTGCGCAACACGCAGCGATATCCCAACCTCGTCGTCGCTCCACAGCGGGTCTACGACCAGAAGATCGTGAACGCCTTCCGCAAGTTCGTCATCGACTTCACCGACGACGGGAGCCTCACGAAAGATGCGGCTGAACTCGGCCGTGTCGGGAAGGAACACCTTGAAGCGAAGCTCCTCGAGCTGAAGGCGCTGCGGTCAGGTGCGGCCACTTACCCGTTCATCGACCAACTGGACCAACCGATCCAACTGCTGGGTGAACTGACAGCAAACAACGCGGACTGGTTCCTGGAGCATTTCAACGAGGCTGGTTCCACCGCGGACGAACTCCTGGATGCGAAGGACAACGTGATCGATCCGATCAAGGCGTTCCTCAATGGCAGTCAGCGCAGCATTTACGACAGCGCGACAAAGTTCATGCAGCTCAACCGTACGAACCTCGCGTTCCTGGGTGCGAGCGTGTCCGACGGAGTCGAGATTGCACTTGAGGATTCGCAGATCTTCCGAGGAAACCGGACGACGCAGCTCGGGAACGCGGTCGCTGATTTACAAGCGCAGCTGAGCGTCATCGTTGCCGCGGAACGCGACGCTGCCATCGGAGCGATCAACGACTACTGGAAGCAGGTACCGGTCAGTGCAGCATTTGGCGCCGCGACCGAGGCCGCCCGCGGATCTGTGACGCGTAGGGCCGAGGCTGCATTGGCACGAGTGCAGCAGGAGACGCAGATCCCCGCGATACGCAATCTCGCGGCGCAGTTCGCTGACACGACTTACCCGGCCATCCTCGACGAGCTGGAATCGGCCAGGCCGCCGCAGCCTGTCTCGGATCCCTCGATCGATAGCGATATTGAGTCGACACCGACGGGTCCGATCCACTCGAAGAAATCGTTGAGGCAGAGCGTCTCGATCAAGAAGCTCGCACTCCCGATGGCCGGTGGGCTGCTCGAAACCGAGGACGACATCGACGCGTACCTCGGTGAACTCCGCTCGCTGCTCGTCGACACGATCCACGAAAACAAGCGCATTACTCTCTAAGGAACAAGGCATGGACACGAAACCCCTCGAGAGTTTCGCAAAGACCGCACGCCGCGAACTGATCGCTGCGGTCTCTGCGCAAGCGTCGGCTGTGCTCGCCCCCGGGTCCGTGGCGCGAACTGAGCGAGCAGACACGGTGCGCCGCCTCGAAAGCGAGATCGCCGCGCACAGCCACGAACACGTGATCGACAAGGTCGCCTACACCTGGTTCAACCGACTCATCGCCCTGCGATTTATGGACGCTAAGGGTTATACGGGTGCCGGAGTCGTCTCGCCCGCTCACGGCCAGGTGCACGGCCAACCTGAGATCCTCGCCAACGCGAAGCGCGGCGATATCGATGCCGATATCGTGACGAGCTCAGCCACGCGTGACGCCATTCTTGGTCTACTTGACGGCACTCGCCGCAGCACCGATGCGGAGGGCGAAGCATACGCACTGCTACTCACCGAGTACTGCCGGTACTGGCACAAATCGATGCCGTTCATGTTCGAACGCGAGGGTGACTACACCGAACTGCTCGTCCCCGCGGGCTTGCTCACTGACGGCGGCATCGTGGCCCGCGCCCGCAACGTGCTCACCGAGGGGGTCTGCGACGACGTAGAGGTCATCGGCTGGCTCTACCAGTTCTACATCTCCGAGCGGAAAGATGAAGTCTTCGCCGGGTTCAAGAAGAACAAGAAGGCGGGGGCCGACGAAATCCCCGCCGCCACACAGCTCTTCACCCCGCACTGGATCGTCCGCTACCTCGTCGAGAACTCGGTCGGCAGGCTGTGGATGCTCAATAGGCCGGCGTCCCGGCTCCTCGACAGCATGGACTACTACATCGAGCCCGTTGACGAGGAGACTGATTTTCTGGTTCTCTCCGGGCCCGAAGAGTTGAGCGTGATTGACCCAGCCTGCGGATCGGGCCACATGCTCACCTACGCTTTCGATCTCCTCTACGCGATCTATGAGGAGGAAGGTTATGCACCCTCTGAGATCCCGAGTCTGATCCTCACGCACAATATTCATGGCACCGAGATCGACCCACGCGCCGGTGCGCTCGCAGCGTTCGCGCTCACCATGAAGGCGCGTGCGAAGGACCGCCGATTCCTTGCTCGTGATGTCAAGCCGTCGATCTGCGTGATCGAGCCAATCAGATTTGGCGTCGATGAGATCCAGCTACTTACTGCTGACGTGGTCCACGAGTCGGCAGATGAGGTGTTCTGGAATCAGTTCGAGCATGCCGATACCTTCGGATCGCTGATTCAGCCTGATCTGGGCCCGTTGAGTGCCGTGGCTGACTCACTCGAGCATTTCGACGAGGCTGACTCCTTGCTGTTCGCAGATGCCGTAGGGCGTGCACGGAAGCTCGTGCGGCAAGTTGAGGTGCTCTCTGCAAAGTACGCGGTGGTGATCGCGAACCCACCGTACATGGGCAGCAAGCAGATGAACGGCCTCCTTTCACAGTTCATGAAGGACAGGTACCCCGATTCGAAGTCCGACCTGTTCGCGAGCTTCATCGAGCGCTGCACGAACCTCGCCGGACCTCGAGGAACCGTAGCCATGATCACGATGCAGTCCTGGATGTTCCTCAGCTCGTACGAGAAGCTCCGCGCCTCACTCCTCACCAAGCAGCGGATCACCTCGATGCTGCACCTTGGCGCTCGCGCCTTTGATTCGATCGGGGGCGATGTCGTCTCTTCGACCGCGTTCACCATGACGAACGTACCGCCAGAAGCCCGCGGTACTGACCGCACGCGCGCGGGCACCTTCATCCGTCTCGTGAATGGGACCTCCGAATCGGAGAAGGCTACCGCACTGAGCACGGCCCTTGAGCTCCGGTCTAAGGACGCGGGTTTCCATCTCGCGTCGGACGCAGACTTCCTGGCGATTCCTGGCTCGCCGATCGTCTACTGGCTCAGTGAAAGAGTGTTAGGCGCCTTCAGCGCAAACAAACTTCTGGGAGAGATTACGCAACCCCGTGAGGGGCTGACCTCAACAGACAATGCCAGGTTCAAGCGGCAGTGGTGGGAAGTCGGTCTCTCGAAATGTTCCCTCGACGCTCCGTCGCGTGACTACGCGGCGAACAGCGGTGCCACTTGGTTTCCCTTGAACTCCGGCGGACCGTACCGTCTCTGGTATGGCAACACCGACATCGTGATCAATTGGCGAGACGATGGCGCGGACATGAAGAGGTTCATTATCGAGAAGATGAAGGTCTCATACTCCAAGCAGATTCGCAGTGAGAAGTGCTACTTTCAGCCGTCGATTTCGGTGGGGAAGATCACGTCCTCGACACCGTCATTCAGGTTCTATCCAGCTGGATTTGTCATCGATTCCGCCAGCAAGTGCCTGTACTTCGACTCCCACGAGGACCGCATGTCAGCCCTCGGCGTTTGCAACTCCCCGTTCGCGATCACCATCCTGGCTGCGACCTCTCCGACAATCAATATGACGGGCGAAGCGCTGGCCTCTCTGCCCTTCCGCCGTTCACCCGTCGTGGCATCGCTAGCCCGAGAACTCGTCGAGTCTGCCAAAGCTGATTGGAATCAATCGGAGACGTCTTGGGCATTCGCATCCAATCCGCTCGTAACGGCATTCCGCACGTCTGCGTTGTAAGCCAGCGGATTGCCTTCAAAGTTCCATGAGGTCTCGGCCGAGTCCCAGTCGCTTCTTGACTGTGCTACCAGCCTGGAAACCGCGTGGGTTGAACCCGGAGCGAACTTCAAGATCGGCAATTTGCCGATCTCTCCCACGCCAAGGTTGAGGGTGGGCGCGATCGCGCCAAATAGCATCTCGGCCGCGGCAGAGTTGCAGATTGCGGCAAGTTCCGCCAAGCGCTCCGACGAGGCAAAAACGGACATTCCAGCGTTTGAAAAGATCGACCCAGCAGGCACGGAACGGAACGCGGGTACTCCGGAACCGACGGCGGACCAAGTCAATGATTCACGAAAATAGAGTCCGGGATTCCTCACGACCGAGCGCTCGAAGGCTCGAAGCTCCGCGCCATCCTTTTCCCAGTTCACGACGGCGTGCCGATTCCCGTACCAACGACGGAACTCCCCGCCGTCGGTGTATGGGAACCATCGCGCGCCGCTGGCGACAGCATCCTCACGTGCACCACACTCGTATGCGGTGCGTTTTCTCGAAACCTCCCACCACTGGCGGACGAACCGAGCGTTGTCGGCTGTAGCCATACCCTGTCGCGGCTCGGCGATCTCGCCAAGAGCCGTTCCATTTCGGAACGCACTCCGAACATTTTCACTGAGCCAGTAGACGATCGGCGAGCCAGGAATCGCCAGGAAGTCTGCGTCCGACGCGAGATGGAAACCCGCGTCCTTAGACCGGAGCTCAAGGGCCGTGCTCAGTGCGGTAGCCTTCTCCGATTCGGAGGTCCCATTCACGAGACGGATGAAGGTGCCCGCGCGCGTGCGGTCAGTACCGCGGGCTTCTGGCGGTACGTTCGTCATGGTGAACGCGGTCGAAGAGACGACATCGCCCCCGATCGAATCAAAGGCGCGAGCGCCAAGGTGCAGCATCGAGGTGATCCGCTGCTTGGTGAGGAGTGAGGCGCGGAGCTTCTCGTACGAGCTGAGGAACATCCAGGACTGCATCGTGATCATGGCTACGGTTCCTCGAGGTCCGGCGAGGTTCGTGCAGCGCTCGATGAAGCTCGCGAACAGGTCGGACTTCGAATCGGGGTACCTGTCCTTCATGAACTGTGAAAGGAGGTTTGGAAGTGCACGCGGATACGCCTGTCTGTAGGGCCCGCGGAGGTCGTGAAGGCAGCGACAGCCGCTCATGCTTGTAACCCAGCTCGGGGCTCGATGGCCATCCCGATGGCTACCCGTTCGACGCCGAGGAATAGCCTGATCCCACGCCCAACAGCGCTCGGCAGCGAGTTCGAGACTCAGCGGCACGAAGAAGTCGTGGGACGAATGGATGGCTAACCCGATGGCTACCCTGACGACCGGGTCGCGGTGGTGTGACCTAGAACGATGGAACACACGCAACGCAGCAAAGGGTCAGGATCGATCTACCAGAACTCCCGGGGCCAGTGGGTGGCGACCATCGAGGCCGGCTGGACCGAGCGGGGAACGCGGCGTCGGCTCACTCTCAAGGCGCGGACGGAGGCGGCGATCCGTGTCCGGCTCGCAGAAGCACAGCGACGAATCGCGGCCGAGGGGCTGGTCACGTCGTTCGCCACGATTACTGTCAAGCGGTGGACCGATCAATGGCTCACGCAACGACAGTTGGTTGTGCGCCCTGGCACGTACGTCTCCGATCGATCAGCGGTTAACCGCTGGATCGTCCCGACACTAGGTCATCTCCGACTCGATGCCCTAGTACCTGCTGATGTGCGCAAAGTCGCATCAGTTCAGGAAGGTGCGGGGCTCGCGCTCCCCACGATGCAGCGCACGCACGCGGTGCTGGGAAAGATCCTCGCGGACGCGGTTGCTGAGGGCTACCAGGTATCGCAACGTGCTCGCGAGACGAGCGGGCCTGGTTTGGGCGTGTCCACACGGCAGGCGCTCAGTGTTGACGATACGATGCGGATCATCGCTGTCGTCGCAACGCGCCCGGACGCCTCCCGCTGGGTAGCGGCGCTCGTGGAGGGACTGCGCCCTGCGGAAGCACTCGGGCTCACCTGGGACATGGTTGATCTGGAAGCGGCGACCATACGCTCGCATGGCAGCTCAAGGCACTACCTTACGTGGAGCGCCGACGCCCGGCGAGCGGCTTCCGGGTCCCCCGCGGGTTCGAGTCACGGCACCTTTCGGGCGCGCATCATTTGGTCCGACCTAAGACGCGTGCTGGGATCCGTGTTGTGCCGATGGTTCCATGGCTCGCCGAGGCGCTGTCCACCTGGCGAGCAAGTGCGCCGTCTTCATCATTCAACCTCGTGTGGCCGCGTGGTGACGGCGCCCCACGCTCGGCCGAGTTCGATCGTGCGCAGTGGTACGAGATCGCTGACCAGGCTGGGGTTACCGTGTCGCTTCCGAGTGGCGAGACCCGTCGTCCGTTGCTCTACGAAGCGCGACATACTGCTGCCACTCTGCTCCTTGCCGGCGGTGTCGATGACAGCACGATCAAAGCCGTGCTTGGGCATTCATCAGTGCTGAGCACACAGGCTTACCTCCATACCGATCGCACACGAACTCGAGCGGCACTCGCATCGTCTGCGACTATGGTCGGACTGGGCCGGTAGCCTGGTGAAATCACATATCGACTGCCTCGGTCGCCCCGCGCCTGGCGCGTCGACGCCTGTGGAAGTTGAACCAGTCACTACATAGTGAGGCACCTGTTGAAGACGCTTGAGCAGACCGTTGCGCAGTATCGCGACGACTGGAAGTTGCGCTCACTCGAACAGCAGCGATTGGAGATAGAGAACAACGAAGCCGTAGCGAAGCTGTATGAGCTCGAAGACGAAGTGCCCTCGCACGTGCCGCTCGAGCGTGTCTCACTCACGAACAACTCAGCGTTCCGCTGGCCAAACAAGACACCCGAGGAACGAGATGTTCTCTTCGCGGAATCTGCCATCGTCGATCTCGTTTCGTATGCGGTGGGCTGCATGTTCGGGAGATATAGCCTGGATAAGCCGGGGCTGATCCTCGGCGATCAGGGATCCACGCTCCAGGATTACCTCGCAAAGGTTCCTTCGCCGACGTTCATGCCAGATCTCGACAACGTCATCCCCTTCGTCGACGACGGGTGGTTCGAAGACGATATCGTCGAGCGCTTCCGGCAGTTCCTACGAGCGGCGTTCGGTACCGAGCACTTCGAGCAGAATTTGCGCTTCGTGGCAGAGTCGCTCGGCGTGAAGGCACTGCGTGACTACTTCATCACGAAGTCCGGCAAGTCGAGGTTCTACGACGATCACGTGCAGCGCTACAAACAGCGGCCGATCTACTGGATGTTCTCTAGTCCAAAGGGATCGTTCAATGCACTGATCTACCTGCACCGTTACACGCCTTCTACGGCCTCGACGGTGCTCAATGAGTATCTGCGCGAGTATGAGGCGAAGCTCACGGTTGCCCTCCAGCAGGCGGAAGCGGCCAGTGTCGGTGGCGGGTCGGTCAAGGACCAAAAGGAAGCCGACTGGTTCCGTAAGGTGCTTGCTGAGTTGCGAGACTATGAGCACGACGTGCTCTACCCGCTCGCAACGAAGCAGGTTGCGATCGATCTTGACGATGGCGTGAAAGCGAACTACCCGAAGTTGCGTCCAGCGGTGAAGAAGATCGCAGCGCTGGAGGTGAGCAATGGTTGAACCAGGGCAGGCCGTACCAAGTGGCGCAGATGGCCTGATCGATCGGGGAAGGTCGCTGATCGAGGAAGCCCGCGCAGGGGTTGCCGTGCAAGCGATCCTTGCGTTAATGCTGATGAAACGGCGGGTCGGGCCGCGGCATCCAGACGGAGGTTCTCGGCACGCGGTCCAGGCCGCGACGACGAGGCTGAGGAATGAATAAGACTCCAACGATCGCCGATCATCTCGCAGCCCGATTCGAGGGCTCGCGTATTGTCGTGTGGCACGACTCTGACGGCAGCTATGCCGACGAGCTCGAGGATCACCTGCCGGTCGGCGTCACGGCGTTGCGCGTTGCCGACAACGAGTTCGCGCTCAAACATCGGATCCTGCGCGAGGATAAGGTGTCGAAGTTCCTGATCTATCGCACCGGAAAGGTGCCCGAGGGTGTGGGGAACTGGCTGCTGGACCTAGAACTCTCGAATGGCCCCATCTTCACCGCCGACCGCAGCGCGCTCATGGGGGCGACCCTCGGCCTGACCGGACCTGGAGCCGCCGAACTCGTCGCGCAGCATGCCACGTTCTTCGGGGACAGTAAGTTGGTGGCCAGGTTCCGAGCGCTACTCGCGCCTGGAGACGATCTAACCGTCGTGCGAGCCAAGATGTGCGCGGCGCTGTTAGGTCAGAAGGAGCACAGCTTCTCCGAGCTAACGCGCGCGCTGCTCATCCAGCACGCAGACGGAAATTCTGCCGGGGTCGAGGCCATCCAGAAGCACGAGCTTGTTGACTTCCACTGGGCCGGCGCCCAGCACATCTACGGCTACGCAACGGCTGCCCCGACCGTAGCTGGTTTCGCCCTATGGATGTTCCAGCGCGCGGCGGAGGGCTTCGATACCGCTTCCTCGAACAAGGCGCGTAATCTCGCCATCGACTTCCGTAGCTTTCGTGATTCCAAGCGGAGTGCACCCGCGATGAAGGCACTTGCCCGGAAGATTGAGGATGACCTCAACTATAAGAACGTGGCCACGCAACTGCCCTGGGAGACGCTCCGCGACTCTGATGTCTTTGAGGCATCCGAGCGTGAAGTCATCCACCGTCTCGTCGAGAGCATCATCTCGCAGTCGATGTCGACGAGAGACATGCTTGACACAATCAGCGCTCGACGCCGCGAAAGCTTCTGGGCCGACGACTACGCGACGCTCTACGACGCGGTGAGCGCCGCGGCGGAACTGATCCCTGCGATCCGAACCGCGAAATTCGACATCGCTTCCTTCGATGAGGGGCTGACGCGGTATCGCGACGAATGGTTCCGCATCGACCAGCTCTACCGACGGTTCACCCATGCATACCTGACCGCCGAGTTCAAACAGCCGCTCGAAGCATTGGGTGACCTCGTGGAGAACGCGTACGTCACCGACTACCTAGCGAAACTCGGCGCGAATTGGCAGGAGCAGGTCGACGGGGTGGAGCGCTGGCGGACCCTCAACGTCCCCTCCCAATCGTCGTTCTACGAGCACTACGTGGCCAAGATCCTCAAGGGCCGCAAGAAGGCAGTCGTCGTCATCTCGGATGCCTTGCGCTACGAGGTCGCAGAAGAACTCACCTCGAGTATTCGCGGCGAAAACAAGTTCGAAGCCAAGATCGAAGCCGTGTTGGGCGTGCTCCCGAGCTACACCCAGTTGGGGATGGCATCCCTGTTGCCGAACCAGACGCTTGCCCACTCGCCTAACGGGGATCCCGTGCTTGTCGACGGGCAGAAGTCAGACGGTACCGCGAACCGGACGAAGATTCTCAACTCTGTTGGTGGGGCAGCGATCCAAGCTAAGACTTTCATCGAGATGAAGCCGGCCGATCGCCGAGACCTGTACGCATCGCATCAGGTTCTGTACGTATACCACGACACGATCGATGCCACTGGCGACAAGGCAGTGTCAGAGCACCGCACATTCACCGCCGCAGCGGACGCGATCCGCGAGCTGCTCGACATCATCAAGAAGCTCGCGAGCGCGAACGCGACGAACATCTTCGTGACGGCGGACCACGGCTTCATTTTTCAACGGTCGAAGCTAGCCCCTCAGTTCAACCTCACTGTGAAGCCGCAGGGCGAGAAGATCGTGGCCGAGAAGCGACGCTACGTGCTCGGCCGGGGACTAAAGCAGGACCCCGCATTCCGGACCTTCCAACCGGAGCAGATCGGCCTCTCGAGCGATCTTGAGGTACAGATCCCGAACTCCATCCAGCGCATCGTTCAGCCCGGCGCAGGATTTCAGTTCGTGCATGGGGGAGCGTCACTGCAGGAGATCGTCGTGCCCGTCATCTCGATCAACAAGGGGCGCAGCGATACGGTCGAGCCCGTCAACGTCGAGATCCATCCGGAGTCCGACAAGATTACGACCGGTCAGGTCGTGGTGAAGCTGTACCAGTCGACCAAGGTGGAGCCGAACCGGCCTGCGCGGCGGCTTCGCGCTGGACTCTACTTGGGGGACCAGCTGATCTCGAACGAGCAGGAGATGATCTTCGACTCGGACAGCGCGGAAGGACGCGACCGCTTCCAAAGCGTGACGCTGCTGCTGAGCAAGGACGCAGACAGCGCGAACAACCAGAGCGTTGAGTTCCGCTTGTCGGAACCGATCGAAGGCACCGACCAGTGGAAGAAGTATCGAGGGGTGCCGTACACGGTGAAGCGCGCTTTCGCGAGTGACGACGGATGGGATTTCTGATGAGTGACGACATCGACCTCACAACAGCCCCGCCTCTCGCGGAGGCTGTCGATGGTGGGGTCCCGCAGGAGACCGCCCCGGAGAGCGAACTCGACCCGAAGATCAACGAGCATTTCGCCGGCGCCGTCGTTCGCAAGGATCTCGTAAAGGCAGTCAAGGGCAACGCGATCGTGCCGTCGTACGTGCTGGAGTACTTGCTCGGCCAGTATGCGGCATCCGACGACGAGGCGACGATCCAAGCGGGCATCGACAAGGTGCGGGGCATCCTCGCTCAACATTACGTGCACCGCAACGAGTCGGAACTGGTCAAGTCGAAGATTCGTGAGAAGGGCCGATTCCGGATCATCGACAAAGTCAACGTCACCTTGAACGAGAAGGATGACGTCTACGAGGCGTCGTTCGCGAACCTCGGGATCAGCGGCGTCGTCGTTGAGCCGAGTACCGTCAACGCGAATCAGAAGCTCTTGGTCGGCGGAGTGTGGTGCCGCTGCGATATTGAGTACTTCCATAACGACGATGCCCGCGCCGTGCCGTGGATTCTGGGGAGCCTGAAGCCGATCCAGATGTCGAACTTCGACTACCAGGCCTACCTCGAGTCCCGCGCGAAATTCACGACCGACGAGTGGATCGACCTGCTCATCCAGTCCATCGGGTTCAACCCCGAGATGTTTGGGCGACGCGCCAAGTTGCTGCAGCTCATCCGTCTGATCCCGTTCGTTGAGCGGAACTACAACCTCGTTGAGCTCGGCCCGAAGGGCACCGGCAAGTCGCACATCTACTCGGAGTTCTCGCCTCACGGCATGCTGATCTCCGGCGGCGAGGTCACCGTGCCCAAGCTGTTCGTCAATAACGCCAATGGTCGCCTCGGCCTTGTCGGGTACTGGGACGTGGTGGCCTTCGACGAGTTCGCGGGTAAGAAGAAGCGAACCGATAAGGCGCTCGTCGACATCATGAAGAACTACATGGCGAACAAGTCGTTCTCTCGTGGTGTCGAGACGCTCGGCGCCGAGGCGTCCATGGTGTTCGTTGGGAATACGTCGCACACGGTGCCGTACATGCTCAAGCACTCCGACCTGTTCGACGAACTGCCAGAGAGTTACCACGACTCAGCGTTCCTCGATCGACTGCACTTCTACATCCCGGGATGGGAAGTTGACACGATCCGCAGTGAGATGTTTTCGGCCGGCTACGGGTTCGTCGTCGACTACATCGCCGAGGTGCTGAAGTCGATGCGGAACTTGGATTACTCCGACCGGTACCAGCGGTACTTCACGCTCGGCCCGGACATCTCGACTCGTGATCGCGATGGCATCCACAAGACCTTCTCCGGTCTCATGAAGCTGCTCTATCCGCACGAGCACGCGACGCCTGACGAGATCGAGGAGATCCTGCGGTTCTCGATTGAGGGCCGCAAGCGGGTCAAGGACCAGATCCTGCGAATTGACGACACCATGGCCGAAGTGAAGTTCGGGTACAACTCGCATACCGCGGGCTGGACTGCCGTCACGACCCTCGAAGAGGACGAATACCGGTCGCACTACTATCGCGGCCGGCCGGGTGCTCCTGGCGCCGAGCCTGCAGTAGAAGCTCCTGGGCCCGTAACCGACGGCCCGAATTCGCGGGAGCCGATGCAGGCGGACCTCTTCCATGGGCAGCGCGACTTCGTGGAGAACCAGCGAGGCGTCTCCTATGAGAACCTGCTATTGCCCTACCTGCGTGGCGCGACCGAGATCGAGTTCCACGATCCGTACATCCGCCAGCCTCACCAAGGTCGCAACCTCGTAGAGCTGCTGGCTCTGATCGCAGCGGCCAAGGACCCCGCGGAAGAAGTCACGTTCAAGCTCTTCACCCTGCTCGAAGATGACATGGAGTATCAGCAGCGGCAGCTTCAGATGCTCACCCAGATCGTGAGCGGTGCCGCGCAGCAGGGCATCAAAGTCGACGTCGGCAAAGACCCCGGTGGTCACGATCGATGGATTCGTACCGACACGGGTTGGCGGATCAACCTCGGCCGCGGACTCGACATCTTCCAGAAGTCGGACGGCGGCTGGTTCGACTTCGGAACTACTCGCCAGGAGTTCCGTCAAGTGAAGGCCTTCGGCGTGACGTACATCCGTGAGGCCTAGAGACATCCACGCACTTTGGCTGTGAGATGGTCAACCCGTTCATCCTCGGGTTGGGCCGCAATCCGCTCACGAGCGGGCGCCCATCTCGATGGGGGCTTCGCAGCGTCAGCCCGCGAGGGTGCCGGTCTCGCGGTGCCGGGCCTTGTAGTCCGATGACCATGCGTCTTGGCGCCGCGTCCATGCCCTGTCTTCTCGTGGATTTAGGGGCGCGCAGAGCCGATAACCTGCGAAGCATGAATCAGGTGATGGGGGCGCACGACCGCGTCGAGACCGCGGAAGCGATGGAGGTCGCCACACGTCTGTTGCTTCGGGTCCGGACACGGTTCGAAGCGCTGGATGAGCCCAGTGAAGCGATGGCGGGATCGATGCTTGTGGCGGAGAACGCCGCTACCGCGTTTGACCCAGTGGAGTATCAAGTGGCGCGGCATCGGGCCAGGGCGGTTGATGCGCTCGAGATGCTGATGGACTCGATGCACGACCGGACGAGCGGCCGGTTGGAGGCGCGGCCGATGGCCATGTACGCACTCGTACGCATGAGCATCGAAGCATCGGCGATGGCCCTCTGGACCATTCAGTCGTCGAAGAAGCATGACCGCATTTACCGTGCGCTGCAGGTCGCGTACGCGCACATCGTCGAGTATGCCGATTTCGCTTCGGTCGTTGGGAAGGAAGACGAGGCGGCGCCGTACATCAAATTTCGCGACGACAAGACGGAGAGACTCGTCGGACTGAAGGACGCAGTCGGGACGCTGAGGCAGAAGGAGCTTACGAAGCCTCCGAAGCTGTGGCGGATCCTCCAGGCCGTGTCGCCGACCGTGCCACCTGGGCAACCATACGGGGTCGACAGCCCGTATGTGGTGTGGAAGATGACGTCGGCGTTCCTCCACGGAAGCGACCACCTCACGCGGGACCTCGGAGACTTCGAGCAAGTGACTGAGAGCGACGGCGTAGGCGCGACGTTCATGGTGAAGCCGTCCTGGAGTCTGCTGTGTTCCTGCGTCGCGGCGTGCGTGATGGAGGTTGAGAAGCTAGACGCGCGGGTTCGTTACCTTGGGACGACAGCGTACGGTGAACGAAGCCTGCTGCCGTCGGCTTGAGCTCGACCTCAGTGGTGCACGTCGGCGGCGAAGCCGCGGTGGGTTTCATGTTGCGTTCGGACACGGCGTCGGGCACCTTCGCGGCGAGCGTGGCTCGACTAGCGCCATAGCGCCGGGCAGCGGGCGGCATGATGACGGGGTGTCCGAAGTGTGAGTGGCGGCGCTTCTACGAATGGAATGGCGTCGACGCGCCGCGCGGGGAGACCGAGCAGCACAGCATCAGGTCGCGGGGGAGGCGGAATGCGCATCGCAAATCCCCTCTGCCCATATAGGGCAGAACCTTGCGATCGTGGGCGTCGGCGTCGTCGATAACATTCAACATGGGCAGAATTCCGGGACATTACGAGTGGGACGATGACGATCTGACTCCGGGGCAGCGTGCGGGCGGAGGCCTTCACCAGAACCTCTTTGATGAGGGAGGGAAGCTGCGTGGCAATGCGCGATTCGTGCCTGGTGACATCGACCCCGATCCTCTCGTGGTCACAGAGCACATATACGTCCCGGTTGAAGCGCGCCGTAAGAGCCACGAGCAGGAGGAACTCGAGAACGCAATCGGTGAGGCCATCACCCAACTAGTCATCCTCGGAGTCGTGAAGGCGCAGCCACACGTCGCGAAGCTCTGGCGTGAGAAGGTAAAGCCGTTCGCCAGTGATGTACGCGAGTGGGTTACGCGGCGGAAGCATCGCGTGGCGAGTATGGAGATCCGTGTCCAGGAGCCGGCCGAGTCGACCGCTACGGAGATCGATGCGGCGGAGCCGCATCCTCCGATGTCGACCGCGGAGGCGCAAGCGCGTATGCTCGCCGCAATTGCTGCGCGCGCGTTCGCCGATGAGCAAATGCGCCTGGTTGACGGTTCAGAGATCGTGGGCGGCGACAGCACGGACTCTGTCCGGGAGGCCCTTTCCGCGATGCCGTCCGAGATGGTCGCGGAGTTGGTCCGTCGGATGGTTGAGAGCCCGGCGATGTTCGAGGAGAATTCGCTCGCGGAGCTGGCGAGCGTGCTCGCTCGGAGCGCGAGGCGCGGCACCGCTCTTGAGCAGCATCTTCCGGCTGCGGCGGGATCAGATACTCCTGACGCACCGAGCCAGGCGTATTAGGAGAGCGCCGCCCGTTCAACTCACGCGAATCAACCCGAAACATCGCAGGTGAACTCGTCTCAACGAGTATTGTGAATCTTGCGGAGTGCTCCACACGCGTCAAACACTAAAGTGTCCTGACCTGGTATTTCCGCACTGAATCTATCCATGATGTGGCGTCCTTCGGTGTAAGCCTCGGTCGTGTGCTTCCTGAACGGCAGGTTCTTGGTTCGAGTCCAAGCCGGGGAGCCAACGAGAGAAGCCCCCTCTGGTGAGGGGGCTTCTCTCGTTCCCGGGCTGTCGCGAACGGCACCGGACAGGGAAAGAGCCCCTCCACGCGGAGGGGCTCTTGTCGTGGGGGCGGGGCGATCAGCCGACGCCCTCCATGGCGCTCGTCTCGGTGTTCCCGATCCGGGCGATCACCTCGGGGCGACGACGTGCGAGGTAGGCGTACCGCGTCAGCGCGACCGCGACGGTGACGAGGAACACGTACGGGATGACGTTGTACGGGAAGGCCGGGACGGGCCAGACGTTCGCGAAGAACACGTACGCCATCGTGACGACCGCGACCGTGGCGCACGCCTTCACGAGACCGTTCCGCATCTGCGCTCGCTGCGTGTAGACCACGCAGGCGATGGCGACGAGGGCGTAGGCGACCATGTAGCCGTACGTACCCCAGGTGTTGACCCAGACGAGGATGTCTCCCGTCGCGGCTCCTGCGAGCAGCAGCACGATGTCGACCGCGATCGCCGCGGCCCCGGCGAGGATGAGGACCCGGTGCGGTGTGAGGTGCTGCTCGTGCGTGCGGCCGAAGCGTTCTGCGACGACGCCCTCCTTGCCCATCACGTAGAGGATGCGCCCGATCACGTTGAGCGGGGCGACGACGACCGCGAAGAACGACGCCGAGACGCCGAAGGTGAGGACGGCCGCGAACCAGCCCGGCATGCCGATCAGGGCGGACATGCTCTCCAGCGGGCTCGCGGCGGTGGCGAGGTCGTCGCCGAGAACCGCGATCTGCGTATAGGCGGCGAACACATAGAGGACGCCCACGCCGAGAGCACTCCACATGATCGCGCGGGGGATCGCCTTGTACGGCTCCTTCGCCTCGCGGCCGAGGGCGTCTGCCGACGAGAAGCCCACGAAGCCGAGGATGCCGAGCACCATGCCGGACGCGATGCCCTGGAACGAGGATCCCGTCGCGAGGACCTGCGCGGGGTCCCACGCGGCGGGCCCGGCCCACGCGAGCGCTGCGACGAGCAGTACGAGAATGATGCCGACCGACAGGAGCTCGAGGACGAGCGAGACCCGGGCGGAGAGCCGGATGCCGCGGATCGTGAACAGGGTGGCGAGGCCCCCGAGTACGATCGCGAGGCCGATGTCCCAGCCGAGGCCCTGCGCCGGCAGGCCGAGCATGCTCAGGAACTGCGCCATGTAGCTGACCGAGCCGCTCAGGGAGGCTGCGGCGATGCCGAAGCAGCCGATCAGCAGGGTGACCCCGGCGAGGAAGGCGCCGAACGGGCCGAGGCCCTTCGACACGTAGGTGTAGAGCGAGCCGGCGGAGGCGTGCTTGCGGGCGAACACCACCACGCAGTAGCCGACGCACAGGATGACGATCGTGGCGAGGGCGAAGGCGTAGATGGTGCCGTTCCCGGCGCCGAGGAAGATCGCCGCCGCCGTGAAGGCGATGACGGCGCTGGGGGCGATGTTCGCGATGGCCTGGGCGGCGAGCTCCGGACCGCTCATCACGCCGGTGCGGAGACCGGCGTCCTTCGGGGCGCCAGGCGGGGCGACGACGGTGTCTGACATTGTTCTCCTGGATTCGGGTTTCAGGGGGTGGTGGGGGCCGCGCGCGGCGGTCAGGGGATGAGGAGGGTGCGGAGGGCGGATCCGCCGTCGAGGTCGTCCAGCGCGGCGGCCGCCTCGGACAGCGGGCGGCGTCCCGAGATCAGAGGGTCGATCTTGAGCTGTCCGTCCATGTACCGATCCACGAGGGCGGGCACGTCGATCGACGGCCGCACCGAACCGTAGTTCGACCCGAGGATGCGCTGGTCGGCCTCCGCGAGGACGAGCGGTTCGAATGAGGCCCGTGCCCCCGTGGGCGGCAGCCCCACGATGACGGCGGCGCCGCCGAGTCCGAGCATCTGGATGGATTGCTCGGTCGTGCTCGTCCGACCGATCGCGTCGAACGCGTAGTCGACGCCGTCCGGGATGAGCTCTCGCAGCTGCGCCACGGCGTCACCCTGGGAGGCGTCGATGCGGTCCGTCGCCCCGAACTGCAGGGCCATCTGGGTCTTCTCCGGACGCACGTCGATCGCGACGATACGCTCGGCGCCGGCGAGCCGCGCTCCCTGGACGACATTGAGGCCGACACCGCCGCAGCCGATGACGGCGACGGTCGATCCCGGCTCGACGGCCGCAGTGTTCAGGACGGCGCCGACGCCGGTCGCGACCGCGCAGCCGACGACCGCGATGACGTCCAGTGGCGCGTCGTCGCGGACCTTCACCGCGCCGGACGCGGGAACGACGACCTCCTCCGCGAACGAGGAGACGCCGAGGTAGTGGTGAAGCTGCTCGCCGTGGCGGCTCAGCCGGGACGTACCGTCGAACAGCACGCCGAGGGGAGCGACGACGGTCGCCACCTTCTGGCACCGGGCCTCGTGACCGGCGCGGCAGTAACGACACTCGCCGCAGGGCGGCACCCAGCTCAGCACGACGTGGTCTCCGACGGCCAGCGTCGTGACGCCTTCACCCAGCTCGGTGACGACGCCGGAGCCCTCGTGGCCCATGACCAGGGGAGCGGCAGCATCCCACTCGCCGCGCTTGACGTGCAGGTCCGAGTGGCAGACGCCTGCGGCGGCGATACGGACACGCACCTCGCCGGCGCGGGGCGGTGCGAGGTCGACGTCGACGAACTCGATGGGCGACGCGGGGTCGCGGAAGACAACAGCTTTCATGACATCCTTCGGGAAGTGGGGATGCGCACGATGCTAGGAGAGAGCGGAAGACCTCGGCATCCGACAGAAGTGTGATCATGCGAGCCGCTGTTGGACAATCTGTATGATCGAAGCGTGGCTCGTGACGTCGCCTCCGTGGCCAGATACCTTCGCGCCGAGCTCCTGCCCGGCGCGGTCCCCGGCGGGCGACCGGTGAACGCCGTCGTGGCGCTGGAGGACTTCGGTCCGCCGGTGGACCAGCTCCACGCGACACTCGTCACGACGGACGAGATAGCGCTCCTCGATGCCAGCGCCGACCGGCTCGCCGCGCTCCAGGACGCGGTCGTGGTGACGAGCGCCGACAGCGAGAGCCTTCGCGACCTCCTGCGGGACGCGGGGATCACGGCGGTGACCGGGGTGTCTCTGGCCCCACTGCTGCTGGTGCCCACACTGACCTCGCTCCTCGCCGTCGATCAGGCGGCGGAGGCCCGCGCGATCACGTCCGCGATGCGGGTGCTCACCCTCGCGGCGCGGCGCAGCGGCATCAGCGGCGTCATCGCCGAGCTGGCCCACCGCATCGACGGCTGGGCCGTGCTTCTCGACCGGCACGGCGAGGTCATCACGACAGCGGGCGCCGGGAGCCTGCACATCGATGATGCGATCGCCGTCGCCGTCGGCAGGCCGGTGCGCGTGCGTCATCGCGCGCTGCAGGTCCACCCCGTCGGACCGGGGCAGGACATCAGCGCGCAGCTCGTGACCGCTCCGCGCAACGACAGCTCCGGCCGCGGGCGCGAGCTCAGCTCGCAGGCGGCCGCGCTGCTCGACCTCCTGATGCGGACGCGCGACAGCAGCCAGCTGGAGCGTCTCGGGCGCTCGATGATGTTCGAGACGGTGCGGCAGGGTGGGGACGAGGCGACCCGTCTGCTCCGCCGCTGGGGCGTGCATGAGCGGGTGCTGGTGGGCTTCGCCCTCGCCTCACGGACCAGCGGGGTCGACGTCGAGCACCTGCTGGGGCTGTGGCTCGACGAACTCGGGGCCGAGCACGTCTTCAGCTCGCAGCGAGGTCTCGTACAGGGTGTCGTGCGCGAGGCGCATGCCGACGACATCGCGCATCGCGCCAGGTCCTTCGCGTCCACCCTCTATCTCGGGCTCGGCCGACCGGCGGGAACCGACGCCCTCGCGCGCAGCATCGACGAGGCGCGGCACGCTTGCGAGGCTGCGCGTACCGGCGGCGAACGCGTCATCCGGTACGAGGCCATCCCGACCGTGTCCTTCGTCCTCGGGGCACTGGACCCGGAACAGAGCGATCGCCTCGCGAGTCTGCTCGACCCGCTGCGCGCGGCGGCCCGACCGTCCGAGCTGCTCGACACCCTCCGCGTGTTCCTTGCGAACAACGGGGCGTGGAGCGAGAGTGCCGCGCGACTGCGCATCCATCGGCAGACGCTCACGGCCCGTGTCCGACGGATCGAGGACCTGACCGGTCTCTCCCTCTCCGATCCGGACGACCGGGTCGCGGCCTGGCTCGCGTTACGGGCCGCCGACGGCTGACGTCCGGGCCGGGAACGGCGAAGGGCCCCGCCTCGCGGCGGAGCCCTTCGGAACGGCGAGGTGGGTCAGCGGGCGGCGCCCTTGAGCGACCCCTCGACCTGGCCGGCGGGGTCGACGATGATGCACTGGATCACGCGGTCGTTGGCCTGCTCCCACGAGTCCTTGCTGGGCGTGAGCGTGGTCACATCGAGCGAGGACTCCTGGTAGCTGACGCCGACGAACGAGGTGTACGCGTCGCCGATGCACCCCTCGGAGGCGGTGCTGATGGCGTCCTCGGAGTAGTCGCCGTCCTCCATCTTGATCTCGTAGAAGACCTCTTCGTCGTGCGGCTCGGAGCACGGCACGACGTTCGCGTCGGTGAGCATCCCGGATCCCGTCTCGAGCATGCAGTCGCCGAGCTTGACCGAGAAGACGTCGATGTTCGCGCTCTCGGTGACCTGGCCGGTCTCCTCGTCGCGGTCGGCGTCGGCGCGGCCTCCGCCGAGGATGCTGTTGATGGCGCTGCAGCCGGTGAGGGCGAGCGAGACGGCGACGGCCGAACCGGTGAGCACGAGTGCGCGACGGGTGCGCGACTTCATCATGGATTTCCCCTTCAAAGCGTGACGCGGGGCATGCTGAATATCCCCGCCGCGAACACGCTATAGTGCCCGGAGTCTATGACGCAACTCGAAGGATGCTGTGTGCTGGCTGGACGCGGTCAGCCTTCGAGGTCGTCCACACCGGGCAGCCAACTCACGCCCGGTCGTCCCCATCCGCGCTTGCGTGCGATCTTCTGCGTCGTCTTCCAGTCGGAGTCGGACAGGCGGTCGATGTAGAGCACGCCGTCGAGATGGTCGAACTCGTGCTGCATGATGCGGGCGCGCCAGCCGTCCACGTCGAGGGAGACGGGAGCGCCGTCGAGGTCGGTGGCCTTCACCCGCACGCGGTCGGAGCGGCGGAGCGGGAAGCGCTCACCGGGGAACGACAGGCACCCCTCCGACTCGAGCTCCTCGTCGGGCGCACCGGGCTCGGGCGGCGTCATCCACAGTTCAGGATTGATGAGGACTCCGCGCCAGGGCTGGTCGTCGTCGTCGACGTAGGAGTACGTGTAGATCCGCAGCGGCACGCCGACCTGAGGGGCGGCGAGGCCAACGCCGGGCGCGGCGTCCATGGTCTCGAACATGTCGGCGACGAGGGTGCGGATCTCGTCGGTGATCGCCTCGACGGGGGAGGCGGGGGAGTGCAGGACGGGATCGCCCATGATGCGAATCGGAAGGACAGCCACGTCACAACCCTAGTCGGCGCCACTCTCCGGGTAGGGTCGTACTGTGAGCGCAGGGGTGTGGATGGGGACGGTCGAGGACGTCGGCGACCAGCTGGTCGGAGCGTTCCAGAACCCCGGCCTCCTCCTGGGCATCCCGCTGGCCCTCGCCGGTGCGGTGTTCATGTCGCTCGGGGCGCAGTACCAGCACCGCGGCGTGGAGAAGGTCGAGCGGCTCAGCGGGTCCGACGGCGCCGCCGGTCTCAGCCTCGATCAGCTCAAGCGCCTGTTTACGCGACCGTCCTGGGTGATCGGGACGCTCATGTTGGGTCTCGCGATCGTCTGCCAGCTGGCCGCGCTCGTCAAGGCGCCGCTCATCGTGGTGCAGCCGCTCGGCGCCATCGCCCTGGTCATCACGACGCTGCTCAACGCCCGTATCTCCGGTCACGCCCCCACGAGGCAGTCCCTCACCGCGATCATCGCCTGCGTCGGCGGCATCTTCCTCTTCGTGTTCTTCGCCGCGATCTACGCGACGGAGAAGGAGGTCACGGACCGCGAGCTGTTCGTCATCCTTGCGATCCTGCTCGTCGTGATCATCGTGCTGGGAGCCTTCTGGCTCATCCTCCGGCATCGGATGCGGGCGCTGTTCTACATCATCGGCGCCGGCATCCTCTACGGTTTCGTCGCCACCCTCGCGAAGGTCATCATCAAGCGCATCGAGGCGGGCCAGTTCGAGTGGATCACCGCGGTCTGCCTGCTCGCGCTGCTCTCCGCGGGAGCCGTGGGCGCGTACTTCGTGCAGACCGCCTACAGCTCCGGCCCGCCCGACCTCGTCATCGCGGGCCTGACGGTGGTCGACCCCATGGTGGCCGTGCTCATCGGCATGCTCGTGCTCGGTGAGGCCGCCGCGGCGCCGTGGTGGGTCTTCATCATCTTCGGCGTCGCCGGAGGCATCGCGGTTTGGGGCGTCGTCGGCCTCGCGCGATTCCATCCCCAGGTCCTCAGCGAGAGCCAGGATCTCGGCATCACGCGGGGGAGCGATCCGGTGGCTCCGCCGACCTCTCCGGCGCCGGGCGCGCCGGAGCACCCCGACGCGCCCGAGAGACGCGACCCCGACGCTCAGTAGGCCTGGTCGATGAGGTCGGGGGAGACCTCGGATGCCGCGGCCTCGTCGACGAAGAAGACCGTCCGCTTGCGCCCCTTGGCGCCGGCTGCGGGAACGCTCGTGTAGCTCGCGCCGGCGAGGGCGAGCCCCAGCGCTGACGCCTTGTCGGCGCCGGTGAGGACCAGCCACACGCGCTTGGACGCGTTGAGGACGGGTCGGGTGAGCGTCACGCGCTCCGGCGGAGGCTTGGGGGAGTCACGGACGGGAAGGGCCGCGGCGTCGGTCACCGTGACCTCCTCGCGGTCGGGGAACAGGGATGCGATGTGTCCGTCCGGGCCGACCCCGAGGAAGCACACGGCGAACGACGGCCACGGGTGCTCGTCGGTACCGTGGCGGGCGAGCTCGGCGGCATACGCGGCCGCGGCCTCGTCGAGGCTGAGGCCGCTGTCGGACGCGGCGACCTCGTGCACGTTCTCGGCGGGGATGGTGATGTGATCGAGCAACGCGTGTCGGGATTGGACCGCGTTGCGATCCGCGTCGTCCCTGGGTACGTACCGCTCGTCGCCCCACCAGAAGTGGACGAGTGACCAGTCGATCTCGGCGGCGCGCGGGTTCTCGCGCACGGCGCTCAACACGGCTCCCCCCATCGAACCACCCGTCAGGGCGACGTGGGCGAGCCGGCCGTTGCGCGTACGTGCTCGGACGCGGGTGAGGAAACGGTCGGCGACCCGGAGGGCGAGGGCCGTCGGGGTGGCTTCGACCACGACCCGCTTCTCTGCGGACGATCCCGGCATCGACGTCACTCTCCTGTCTCGGGCGGACCGAGCTTCTCCCAGCCCTCCGTGATCACTCGACCGTACAGGACGTCGGGGTCGAGCCGGCGCAGCTCCTCCGCGAGGCACTCGCGCAGCGTACGCCGCGGCAGGTGGAGATCGTGGTCGGGCTGGTTCGGCTGCGTGAGGACCGCCACGCCGGGCGAGGGCCGCTCGAGCAGGATGTCGCCCGATTCCCGGGTGAGGCGCACCGACTTGATTCCCTCCTGCCAGTGCTCCGGGTCTTCGTACGACCACCGGACGGGCACGTCCAGCGCCATCTGCAGCCACGCGGCGAGCAGGGCGGTGGACGGCGAGGCGCTCGCACCGCGGACCTCCACGGCGGTGATGGCCTCGTACGGCGGCTGATCCAGCACGGCGGCGAGCTGCTCGCGCCAGTGCGTGAGGCGCGTCCACGCGAGGTCGGTGTCGCCGGGGGCGTGCGTGCGCCCGAGGAGGGCGAGCCGGTCGCGCACGTCCGGCGACGTGGCGGCGTCGGTGATCCGTCGCTGAGCGATGCGGCCGAGCGGGGACGTGGCGGGCGAGGTCGGTGCCTCATCCGGCCACCACGCGACCACGGGGGCGTCGGGCAGGAGAAGTCCCGTGAGAAGGCTCTCCTCGTTGCTCGCGGCGTCGCCATGCGCGTGCAGCACGACGACCTCGCTGGCTCCGGCGTCGCCGCCCACCCGGATCTGGGCGTCGAGGCGGGACTCGCCGTCGCCGGTGGTCAGCACGATGACCCGCATCGGGTGCTCGCGTGACGCGTCGTTCGCGGCGTCGATCGCCGCCTCCGCAACGCCCTTCCGCGCGGAGATGACGAGTGTGAGGACGCGACCGAGGGCGACGGCACCGCCCTCCTCGCGCACCTTGACGAGCTGCTTGGCGACCTGGCTGACGGTCGTGTCGGGAAGGTCGATGATCACGGGCGTCTCCAGACTCGTCCGTCGCGGGCCAGCAGGTCGTCGGCCGAGGCCGGTCCCCACGAGCCGGGCGCGTACTGCTCCACAGGACCGCCCTGGGCGGCCCAGTACTTCTCCACCGGGTCGAGGATCTTCCAGGAGAGCTCGACCTCCTCATGCCGCGGGAAGAGCGGCGGGTCGCCCAAGAGGACGTCGAGGATCAGCCGCTCGTAGGCCTCAGGGCTCGCCTCCGTAAAGGCGTGGCCATAGCCGAAGTCCATCGTCACGTCGCGGACGTTCGTGCCGTTGCCCGGCACCTTCGAGCCGAAGCGGATCGTCACGCCCTCGTCCGGCTGCACGCGGATCACGAGCGCGTTCTGACCGAGCTCCGAGGCGTTGCCGCGTCCGAACAGGTGCTGCGGTGCGCGGTTGAACACCACGGCGATCTCCGTCACACGGCGGCCCAGGCGCTTCCCGGTGCGCAGGTAGAACGGCACACCGGCCCAGCGGCGGGTGTCGATCTCGAGTTTGATCGCCGCGTAGGTCTCCGTCGTCGACTCGGGGTCCATCCCCTCCTCGTCGAGGAAACCGGTGACCTTCTCTCCGCCCTGCCAGCCGCCGGCGTACTGTCCGCGCGCTGTGGCCAGGGAGAGGTCCTCCGGGACGTGCACGGCCGCGAGGACCTTCTCCTTCTCGGCACGCAGGTGCTCGGCCGAGAGGCTGATCGGCTCCTCCATGGCGGTGAGGGCGAGCAGCTGGAGGAGGTGGTTCTGAATGACGTCGCGGGCCGCGCCGATGCCGTCGTAATAGCCGGCTCGGCCGCCGACACCGATGTCCTCGGCCATCGTGATCTGCACGTGGTCGACGTAGTTGCGGTTCCAGATCGGCTCGTACAGCTCGTTGGCGAAGCGCAGCGCGAGGATGTTCTGCACCGTCTCCTTACCGAGGTAGTGGTCGATGCGGAAGATGGAATCGGCCGGGAACGCCACCTCGAGCGCGGCGTTGAGGGCGCGCGCCGAGTCGAGGTCGTGGCCGAACGGCTTCTCGATGACCACGCGTCGCCACCGCTCGTCGTCGTCCGCGTCTTCGCCCACGAGACCGGAGTCCTTGAGCTGCTTCGCGACCAGCGGGAAGTCCTTCGGCGGGATCGAGAGGTAGTAGGCGTGATTGCCCATGGTGCCGCGTTCCACGTCGAGCTTCTCGACGGTCTCCCGCAGCTTGCGGAAGGAGTCGGGATTGTCGAACTCGCCGGACACGAAACGGATGCCCTGTAGCAGCTGCGTCCAGGTCTCCTCGCGGAACGGCGTGCGGGCGTGCTGCTTCACGGCGTCGTAGACGACCTGCGCGAAATCCTGGTCCTCCCAGTCGCGCCGTGCGAACCCCACGAGGGCGAAGCCCGGGGGGAGCAGTCCGCGGTTCGCGAGATCGTAGACCGCGGGCATGAGCTTCTTGCGGGACAGGTCACCGGTCACGCCGAAGATCACGAGGGCGCTGGGCCCTGCGATCCGGTTGAGGCGGCGATCGTCGGGGTCACGCAGCGGGTTGTGTCCGCGCGAGATGGGAACAGACATCGGTGGGGGCTCTCCTGCGGTTACTTCTGTGCGGCTTCGAAGAGGGCGAGCACGTCGTCCGGCGACTCGGTGATCGTCAGCGTGACGACGGGCCGTCCGTGTTCCGCGAGCACGCCCGCGTCGCCGGCAGCCTGCGCCTGGATGAGCTGCCCGAACGTGAACGGACGGTCGGGGATCTCCAGGTCCACATCCGTGCGCTCCAGGATCTGCAGGAACACGCCCTGCGCGGGACCGCCCTTGTGGTACTGGCCCGTGGAGTGCAGGAAGCGCGGGCCCCAGCCGAAGGTCGTCGGGCGCCCGGAATCGGCAGCGACGAGCTCGCGCAGGCCCTGGAGCTGCGGCACCTCGAGGCGGTTGACGTAGGCCTGGATCGACACGTAGCCGTCGGCGGGAAGCTGGGCCCAGAGCGCGTCCAGGACGCCTTCGACCGTACCGGAGACCGCGAGGGCGGGGTCGGAGACCCGCACCTCGACCCCGTTCTCGACGAACGCCGGGGCCGTGGGCTCCGGGCGGGCGTCGAGGAGGCCGCGGGCGGCGACCTTGGCCGACTCCACGTCGGGCTGGTCGAACGGGTTGATGCCGAGCAGGTGCCCGGCGATCGCTGTCGCGTATTCCCAGACGATGAACTGCGCACCGAGCGTGCCGCTGACGAGGATCTCACCCTCGTACCGTTCGTGCAGGTGGAACTCGTTGGCGTCGTCGACGAGTCGCACGATCTGGAGATCGGCCGGCACGGAGTCGAGCTCCGGCGAGACCGGTAGCAGGACGACCGGGAGGATGCCGGTGCCCTCCTTGCCCGTCGACTCGGCGATGAGCTGCTCGATCCAGTCGGGCAGTCCCTTGATATGCGTACCGTCGGTGATCAGGCCCAGCTTGTCGCGACGAGGGCTGGTGGCGGCGATCGCGGCGCCGAGACGGAGCGCGGGATTCTCCGCCGAGTCCACGGCGACCTCGAGCAGCGAGGCCTCCGCCTCGTCCAGGAGCTCGGCGATGTCGACACCCGCGAGACCGGACGGGACGAGACCGAAGGCGGTCAGCGCGGAGTAGCGGCCGCCCACGTTCGGGTCGGCGTTGAAGACCCGGTACCCGGCGTCGCGTGCAGAGGTGTCGAGCGGCGAACCCGGGTCGGTCACCACGACGATCCGCTCGGTCGGGTCGATGCCGAGGTCCCGGAAAGCCGCCTCGAAGGTCCGGCGCTGCGAGTCGGTCTCGACCGTCGAGCCTGACTTGGACGACACCACCAGGACGGTGCTCGCGAGGCCCTCGTCGAGCGCGGCGAGGACCTGCCCCGGTGCGGTGGCGTCGAGGATGGTGAGCGGTACGCCGGAGGTCTGGGCGATCACCTCGGGAGCGAGCGAGGATCCGCCCATTCCGGCCAGGACGACGCGCGTGACGCCCTGCGAGGCGAGCTGCTCACGCAGTGCGACGATCTCGGCCACGAGCGGCCGGGAGACGGATACCGCCTCCACCCAGCCGAGCCTGATGGCGGCCTCGGCCTCGGCGGCCGGGCCCCAGAGCGTCGCATCGCCGCTCGTGATCCGGGAGGCGACGAGGTCGTGGACCAGTGCGGGCACGGTCTCGTCGATGGCGACTCGCGCCGCGCCGGACGCGTGGATGGCGAAAGTCATCGCTGTGCCTCCAGCGCCTCGGTGACCTGGGCGAGCAGGTCGTGCCAGGAGTCGATGAACTTCGCCACGCCCTCCTCCTCGAGCACCTCCGTGACCGCATCGAAGTCGACGCCCACCTCGGCGAGCCCGGCGAAGACCCGGCGGGCCTCTTCGTAGCCGCCCGTGATGGTGTCTCCCGTGACGACCGCGTGGTCGAAGGTCGCCTCGAGCGTCTTCTCCGGCATCGTGTTGACGACGCCCTGCGCGACCAGCTCTGTCACGTACAGGGTGTCGGGAAGGGCGGGGTCCTTCACACCCGTGGACGCCCACAGGGGGCGCTGCACGTTGGCGCCGGCGGCGAGGAGGTCCTGCGCGCGCTTCTCGGCGAAGGTCTTCTCGAAGAGCTCGTAGGCGAGGCGGGCGTTCGCGAGCCCGGCCTTGCTCTTCAGAGCGGTGGCGGCGTCCGTGCCGATGGCGGTCAGTCGCTTGTCGGTCTCGGTGTCGACGCGCGAGACGAAGAACGAGGCCACGGAGTGGATCGTGGACAGATCGATTCCCGCCTCCTTCGCGCGCTCCAGGCCGGTGAGGTAGGCCTCGATGACCTCGGCGTAGCGCTCCAGGCTGAAGATGAGGGTCACGTTGACGCTGATGCCGTTCGCGATGGCCTCGGCGATCGCGGGGAGCCCGGCCTTGGTCGCCGGGATCTTCACGAGGAGGTTGGGACGGTCGATGGTCTTCCACAGCTCCTTGGCCTGCGCCACGGTGCCTTCGGTGTCGTGCGCGAGGTCGGGGGAGACCTCGATCGACACGCGGCCGTCGACGTGACCGGACTCCTCCCACACCGGACGGAAGACGTCGAGTGCGGCACGGACGTCCTGGGTGGTCGCGGCGAACACGGCGTCTTCGGCCGAGGCGCCGGACGCCGCGAGCTCGGAGACCTGCGCGTCGTAGGAGGTGTCGTTCTTGTCGGTGATCGCGTTCGCGAAGATCGTCGGGTTCGTCGTGACGCCCACGACGTTGCGCGACGCGATCAGCTCGGCGAGGTTGCCAGAGGAGATGCGGGTGCGCGAGAGGTCGTCGAGCCAGATGCTGACGCCGGCGGCGGCGAGCTGGGCGGTGGGGGTGCTCATGCGTTCTCCTTGATGGTCTCGCGGGCGGCCGCGACGACGGCCTCGGTGGTGATGCCGAACTTCTCGAAGAGGGTCTTGTAGTCAGCGGAGGCGCCGAAGTGGTCGATGCCGACCGAACGGCCACGGTCGCCGACGATGCCTCGCCAGGTGAGGACGGAACCGGCCTCGACCGACACGCGCGCGGTGACGGACGACGGCAGCACGCTCTCGCGGTAGGCGTCGTCCTGCTCCGCGAACCACTCCAGGGACGGGGCGGAGACGACGCGGACGTTCACGCCCTCGCCCGCAAGGACCTCGCGGGCGTTCACGGCGAGCTGCACCTCGGAACCGGTGGCGACGATGATGACGTCCGGCGTTCCACCCGGCGCCTCGGCCAGCACGTAGGCGCCCTTGGCGGCCTGGGCGGCGGAGGCGAACGTGTCGCCGGAGGCGTCACCCTCGCCCCGCGGGAACACCGGGATGTTCTGGCGGGTCAGGGCGATACCGGCCGGGCCCTCGTGGCGACGCAGGATCTCGAGCCAGACGGCGGCGGTCTCGTTGGCGTCCGCCGGGCGGACGACGGCCAGGTTCGGGATCGCGCGAAGGGTCGCGAGCTGCTCGATCGGCTGGTGCGTGGGCCCGTCCTCGCCGAGGGCGACGGAGTCGTGCGTCCAGACGAAGATGCTCGGCACGTTCATCAGCGCGGCCAGGCGCACGGACGGGCGCATGTAGTCGCTGAAGATGAGGAACGTTCCGCCGAAGGCCCGCGTGGGGCCGTGCAGCACGATGCCGTTGACGATCGCGCCCATCGCGTGCTCGCGGATGCCGAAGTGCAGCACCCGGCCGTACGGCGTGCCCGACCACTCGTGCGTCGACCACTCGGCGGGGATGAACGACGGCGCCTCCTTGATCGTCGTGAGGTTCGACTCGGCGAGGTCGGCGGAGCCGCCCCAGAGCTCAGGGAGCTGTGCGGCCAGCGCGTTGATGACCTGGCCGGACGCGGCACGGGTGGAGACATCCTTGCCGGCCTCGAAAACCGGGAGGGCGTCGGCGATGTCGGCCGGGAGCTCGTGCGCCTCGACGCGGTCCAGCAGGGCCTTGCGCTCGGGGTTGGCGGCGGCCCAGGCGTCGAACGACTCCTGCCAGGCAGCGCGGGCCTCGGCGGCACGCTCCGCGAGGCCGCGGGTGCGGGCGATCACGTCATCGGCGACGACGAAGCTCTGCTCCGGGTCGAAGCCGAGGACCTCCTTGGTGGCGGCGAGCTCGTCGGCGCCGAGTGCGGAGCCGTGGATCTTGCCGGTGTTCTGCTTGCCGGGAGCCGGCCAGCCGATGATGGTCTTGAGGATGATGAGCGACGGCTTGTCGGTCTCGCCCTTGGCAGCCTCGATCGCGGCGTACAGTTCCGCGACGTCCTCGACGTACTCGCCCGTCTTCTTCCAGTCCACGGTCTGCACGTGCCAGCCGTAGGCCTCGTAGCGCGCGGCCACGTCTTCCGTGAAGGCGACGTTCGTGTCGTCCTCGATCGAGATCTGGTTCGAGTCGTAGATGGCGATCAGGTTGCCGAGCTGCTGGTGTCCGGCCAGCGAGGAGGCCTCGCTGGTGACGCCCTCCTGCAGGTCGCCGTCGCCCGCGATCACGTAGACGAAGTGGTCGAACGGGCTGGTGCCCGCCGGGGCGTCCGGATCGAAGAGGCCGCGCTCGTAGCGGGCGGCGTAGGCGAAGCCCACCGCGGAGGCGAGGCCCTGGCCCAGCGGGCCCGTGGTGATCTCGACGCCCTTGGTGTGGCCGTACTCCGGGTGGCCGGGGGTCTTCGAACCCCAGGTGCGGAGCGCCTTGAGATCGTCCAGTTCGAGGCCGAACCCGCCGAGGTACAGCTGCACGTACTGCGTCAGCGACGAGTGGCCGACGGACAGGATGAAGCGGTCGCGGCCGAGCCAGTCGGTGTCCGTCGGGTCATGCCGCAGGACCCGCTGGTAGAGCAGATACGCAGCGGGCGCCAGACTCATCGCCGTGCCGGGATGACCGTTGCCGACCTTCTCGACCGCATCGGCCGCCAGGATCCGGGCGGTGTCCACCGCGCGTCGATCGATCTCGTCCCACTGCAATTCCGACACGTTCATGCCCTTTCCGACAGTTTCGAGGGCGCCCGTATTCCCTGGCGCATCCGCAACTTCCCTGGCGCATTCCGCATCGTCGAGGCGACGGACGGGTTGTGCGCAGCACCGGGCGCGCGAGTGCTCTCAGCATAGCGGGGACGGTCCCTGCGGCAGGGGGCCGGGAGGGGCGGATCGCGTCACGGCGTGTCATACACTGGAGAGGTTGTCCGGTAACGCGCGCGGAGGAGGCGATCGAGATCTCGACGATGTCTGATCAGACCGTACGGAAGTCGTCCATCCGTCGCACGGTGAGCGCCTACGTCACGCTGACGAAGCCCCGAGTCCTCGAACTCCTCCTCGTCTCGACCGTGCCGGTCATGTTCCTCGCGCAGGGCGGACTGCCCGATCTGTGGCTCGTGCTCGCCACGGTCATCGGCGGGTCGATGAGCGCGGGTTCCGCCGGTGCGTTCAACATGTACCTCGACCGCGACATCGACGCGCACATGCACCGCACCGAGAACCGACCGCTCGTGACGGGCGAGGTGAGCCCGCGCGGCGCCCTCATCTTCTCCTGGACGCTCGCCATCGCGTCGACCGTCTGGCTCTGGTTCACCACGAACTGGCTCACGGCAGTCCTGTCCGCCTCGGCGATCTTCTTCTACGTCGTGATCTACACGATGATCCTCAAGCGCCGCACCGAGCAGAACATCATCTGGGGCGGGATCGCGGGCTGCTTCCCGGTCCTCATCGGCTGGTCCGCCGTCACCGGTTCGCTGGACTGGCCCGCCTTCATCCTCTTCCTGCTCGTCTTCCTCTGGACGCCGCCGCACTACTGGCCGCTGTCGATGAAGTACAAGGACGACTACGACGACGTCGACGTCCCCATGCTCGGCGTCACGCGCAACGCGTCCCAGGTCGGCCTGCAGGTCATCCTGTACGCGTGGGCCACGGTGGCGTGCTCGCTGCTGCTCGTGCCGATCGCCGAGATGGGCCTCGTCTACACCGTGTCGGCCCTGGTATTCGGCGGCTGGTTCATCTACGAGTCGCACCGCCTGTACAACCAGGCGGTGCGAGGGACCGAGGCGCGGCCGATGCGCGTCTTCCACGCCTCGATCACCTACCTCACGCTGCTGTTCGTCGCGGTCGCCATCGACCCGCTGCTGCCCTTCTGATCCTCGGCAACCGGCGGCTCGTCCCCGTCCGCGGAGGTGTCCGCGGTCGCGACGTCGGCAGAGGGTGACGGGTCCGTCTCCGGAACGGCGGGCGCACCGGTGGTCGACGCCTCTTCCGTGGCGACCGTGCCGGCCGCAGGGGCCGAGGCAGCCGGAGTGGGGACCAGGCTGCGTGCGGCGACGAGGCCGAGTGACAGGAGCAGACCGACGAGGCCTGCGCCGAGGACGACCGCACCGACGACGACGAGCGACTGACCGACGTACACCTCGACTCCGGTGGCGGTGCCGGCCAGCAGGGTGGTGGTCATGGTGCCGACCTGTCCGGCGATGATCCAGCCCCCGACCGCGGTCGCGGCGAGGGAGACGACGACGAGGAGCCAGAACCCGGCGCTGCGGGTGAGTGTCTTGTTCATGCCGACCACGTTGGCCGACGCGGTGATGAGCGCCCGATGCGCGCGCTATGGATCCCCTGTGCGGGTCGTCAGTCGGCGGAGGTCCGTACGGCCGCGGTCGTCCGCTTCAGATGCAGGACGACGACCGTGTAGGTCGCCGCGGAGAGCGATGCGAGGACCATGTGGATGCCGACGAGCACGGGGGGAAGCCCCTCCCGCGCCTGCCACACGCCGACGGCGACCTGCACGAGGATCGCCACGACGAGCACGAGCAGCCACCGCCGGGGCTCCAGGCGGAGCACCCACGCCGCGATCGTCAGGAAGAGCACCAGCGCGGCGAGGACGTAGCCCGGCCAGGAGTGGACATGAGCGAGGACCGTGGCGTCGAAGCCGCGGCGCAGCACGTCGGCGTCGCCGGAGTGGGGGCCGGATCCGGTCGTCAGCACGCCGAACAGGATGGTCACGGCCAGGGCGAGGCCGGTGACGTGCGTCACGATCGCGAACCAGGTGGGCACGGCACGCTCCCGCGGCCCTGCCGGGGTGGCCAGCCGCACGAGGAACGCGGCCGTGATGCAGACGAGCAGGAGCGACGACGTGTAGTGGAACCCGACGATGAACGGGTTCAGACCCGTGAGCACCGTGATGCCGCCGACCAGTGCCTGCGCGACGACGCCGATGAGGACGAGCCAGGCGAGCAGCACGAGATCGCGACGGGCGGGCGTCGTGCGCACCGAATGCACGGCGGCGGCGATGACCGCGAGCAGAAGCACGGCGGAGGCGACGGGGAAGGCCGGGAAGTCGGTGAGCGAGACGAGTGCGAAGGCGATCGCCGCCCCGGCCAGGCCGCCGAGCGCGAACCACAGGGCGCTGATGAGCGCACGGCGGCCGCTGATGGTGTGCAGGACGAGCAGGACGACGGCGATCGCGATGATGCCGACGACACCGGTCATCAGTCGGTTGCCGAACTCGATCATCCCGTGGATGCCCTGCACCTCGACGATCGGCACCAGGGACTCCGGCGTGCACAGCGGCCATTCGGTGCAGCCGAGACCGGATCCGGTCAGCCGCACCGCACCACCGGTTCCGATGATGATCGTCTCGCTGAGGAACGACAGCCACGCGAAGACGGTGAGCGCACGACCCCAGGCGGCGGAGCGGGGGACGGGGTCGCCCTGGTCGTCGGAGGGGCGGGGATGGTCGTCTCGGGCATAAGTCCTCCGGCCCGTCGAAGACGTGGCGCACGGCCCGTCCGTCAGGCGGAACCTGTAGAATCGGATTGTTGCGATGAGCGCTGACCGCGCTGAAGCATCGTCAACAGTTTAGGCGCGATGGAAGCGCCCGTGATGAGGGCCCACCAACGGCACCCGCTCCCGCAGACTCGACGGGGATCAGGTGTGTCGGGGCGGATGACACCGTTTGGGACCTGTGAGGAGAGTGTTGCATGTCGGATGTGCTGATCGACCGCCCGGAGCTCGATGGTCTGGGGGTGTACGAATTCGGCTGGCACGATGAGGATGCCGCGGGTGCCGTCGCCAAACGCGGGATCTCCGAAGAGGTCGTCCGCGGGATCTCGGCCCTCAAGAACGAGCCGGAGTGGATGCTGAAGACCCGCCTCAAGGGCTATCAGCTCTTCGGTCGTAAGCCGATGCCGACCTGGGGCGCCGACCTCAGCGACATCGACTTCGACAACATCAAGTACTTCGTCCGCTCCACCGAGAAGCAGGCGCAGAGCTGGGAAGACCTCCCCGAGGAGATCCGCGAGACGTACGAGCGCCTGGGCATCCCTGAGGCCGAGCGCCAGCGTCTGGTCGCCGGCGTCGCCGCGCAGTACGAGTCCGAGGTCGTCTACCACCAGATCCGCGAGGACCTCGAGGCCCAGGGCGTCATCTTCGTGGACACCGACACGGCGCTGCGCGAGCACCCCGAGTTCTTCGAGGAGTACTTCGGCACGGTCATCCCGGCCGGCGACAACAAGTTCGCCGCGCTGAACACCGCCGTGTGGTCGGGCGGCTCGTTCGTGTACGTCCCGAAGGGTGTGCACGTCGAGATCCCGCTGCAGGCCTACTTCCGCATCAACACCGAGAACATGGGCCAGTTCGAGCGGACCCTGATCATCGCCGACGAGGGCAGCTACGTCCACTACATCGAGGGCTGCACGGCGCCGATCTACAAGTCGGACTCGCTGCACTCGGCGGTCGTCGAGATCATCGTGAAGAAGAACGCCCGCGTGCGTTACACGACGATCCAGAACTGGTCGAACAACGTCTACAACCTGGTCACCAAGCGCGCCGTGGCGCACGAGGGCGCGACCATGGAGTGGGTCGACGGCAACATCGGCTCCAAGGTGACGATGAAGTACCCGTCGATCTACCTGATGGGCGAGCACGCCAAGGGCGAGACGCTCTCCGTCGCCTTCGCGGGCCCCGGTCAGCACCAGGACGCCGGCGCGAAGATGATCCACATGGCGCCGTACACCCAGTCGTCGATCGTCTCGAAGTCGATCGCCCGCGGCGGCGGCCGCGCCGGCTACCGCGGTGAGGTCCGGGTGGATGCGAACGCGCACCACTCCGCCAACACGGTGCGCTGCGACGCGCTGCTGGTGGACACGAAGTCGCGCTCGGACACCTACCCGGCGATCGACATCCGCGTCGACGACGTCCAGCTCGGCCACGAGGCCACCGTCTCCAAGGTCAGCGAGGAGCAGCTCTTCTACCTGCAGTCCCGGGGCATGCCGGAGGACGAGGCGATGGCGATGATCGTGCGCGGCTTCATCGAGCCGATCGCGCGCGAGCTGCCCATGGAGTACGCGATGGAACTGAACAAGCTCATCGAGATGGGCATGGAAGGATCGGTCGGCTAAATGGCGGCCTCGACGACAGCGCCCAGCGAGGCGCAGCACACGAACGCGCACATCGACCCGGCCGCCCAGGTCGCGGACGCCGGATTCGTCCCGGTGCAGACCCGCTCGGAGCGTCCGCACTCGTTCGACCCGGACGACTTCGGCATGCCGACAGGGCGCGAGGTGAACTGGAAGCACACGCCGGTGGCGGCGCTCACGCCGCTGTTCCGTACCGCGGAGGGCGAGGAGGGCGTGCAGTACTCGTTCACGTCCGGCGAGCAGTACGTCGCCGCCCCGCTCACGGCGGGAACCGCTCCGCGTGGCGAAGTCTTCCTCGCCGAGGACATCACCGCCGCCGTCGCGTGGCAGGGGGCAGCGGAGGCGCTGCACATCCGCATCCCGCGCGAAGAGGAGGTCGCCGCGCCGATCTTCCTGTCGCTCAGGGGAGCCGGAGCCGATCGTCGGGCCGACGCCCACATCGTGATCGAGGCCCTCGAGCACAGCGCGGCCACCGTGGTGCTGCAGCACAAGGGCTCCGCGCAGTACGCGCAGAACGTCGAGATCATCGTCCGTGACGGCGCGAAGCTCACGGTCGTCTCGGTCCAGCAGTGGGACGACGACGCCGTGCACGCGGCCGCGCACCAGGCACGTGTCGGCGCGGACGCCACCCTGAAGCACTTCGTCGTGAGCTTCGGCGGTGGCGTCGTCCGGGTGAACCCGAGCGTGGAGCTCGCCGGCGCCGGCTCGGAGGGCTACCTCTACGGGCTGTCCTATGCGGACTCCGGTCAGCACCTGGAGAGCCAGGTGTACCTGCACCACAAGGGCCCGCACACGACCGGTGACGTGCTCTACAAGGGTGCGCTGCAGGGCGAGAGTGCCCACAGTGTCTGGATCGGCGACGTGCTCATCGGGCCGGACGCCACCGGCACCGACTCGTACGAGGCGAACCGCAACCTGGTGCTCACGGAGGGCGCACGCGCCGACTCCATCCCGAACCTCGAGATCGAGACGGGCGACATCGTCGGCGCCGGGCACGCGAGTGCCACAGGCCGCTTCGATGACGAGCAGCTCTTCTATCTCCAGGCTCGCGGCATCCCGGAGGACGAGGCCCGCCGACTGGTGGTGCTCGGCTTCCTCACCGACATCGTGCTGCGCCTCGGCATCCCCGACCTGGAGTCGGAGCTGCTCGCCGCCATCGAGGCCGAGCTCGCCGAGGTGAACGCGTGACCGCGCAGCGCGTCTGCGGCGTCTCCGAGCTGGAGCAGGACACGCCGCTGCGCGTCGAGCCGGACGGTGTGCCGATCACGGTCATCAAGGACGGCGAGGGCGTCATCCACGCCATCGGCGACACCTGTACCCACGGCGACATCTCGCTGTCCGAGGGCTTCGTGGAAGGCGACACGGTCGAGTGCTGGGCTCATGGCTCGGCCTTCTCCCTGATCACCGGCAAGCCCCAGAATCTCCCCGCATATGAGCCCGTCCCGGTCTACGTCGTCGAGATCGACGGCGACGACGTGCTCATCGATCCCGCTGTGACGAAGGAAGTCTGAAGAATGTCTGTTCTCGAGATCCGCGACCTGCATGTGACGGTCGAGACCGAGGCGGGGACCACCCCGATCCTCAACGGAATCACGCTCACCATGAACACCGGTGAGACCCACGCCATCATGGGCCCCAACGGCTCGGGCAAGTCCACCCTGGCCTACACGATCGCCGGCCACCCGAAGTACACGGTCACCTCCGGTTCCATCACCTTCGACGGTGAGGACGTGCTGGCGATGAGCGTCGACGAGCGCGCCCGCGCCGGCCTGTTCCTCGCGATGCAGTACCCGGTGGAGATCCCCGGCGTCACGGTGACGAACTTCCTGCGCACCGCGAAGACCGCTCTCGACGGCGAGGCCCCGTCGATCCGGCAGTGGACCAAGGACGTCAAGGAGTCCATGGCGAACCTCCGCATGGACCCGAAGTTCGCACAGCGCAACGTCAACGAGGGCTTCTCGGGCGGCGAGAAGAAGCGCCACGAGATCCTCCAGCTCGAGGTCCTCAAGCCGAAGTTCGCGGTGCTCGACGAGACCGACTCCGGCCTCGACGTGGACGCGCTGAAGATCGTCTCCGAGGGCGTCAACCGCGCGAAGGAGTCCACCGGTCTCGGCGTGCTGCTCATCACGCACTACACCCGCATCCTCCGCTACATCCGCCCGGACTACGTGCACGTCGTCGTCGCCGGCAAGATCGTCGAGGAGGGCGGCCCGGAGCTCGCCGACCGCCTGGAGAACGAGGGTTACGACCGGTTCCTCGACCCCTCCGCCCCCATCGAGGCGTAGGCTGATCGCATGACAGCGACCCTGACGGACGAGAAGTACGACGCGGTCACCGAGGCCCTCAAGGACGTGATGGATCCGGAGCTCGGGATCAACGTCGTCGACCTCGGACTCATCTACGACCTCGCCTGGGATGACGAGAACGATGCTCTCGTCATCCACATGACGCTGACCAGCGCGGGCTGCCCGCTCACGGACGTCCTCGAAGACCAGACGGCGCAGGCCCTGGACAATGTCGTGGACCGCTTCCGCATCAACTGGGTGTGGATGCCGCCGTGGGGACCGGAGCGGATCACGGACGACGGGCGCGACATGATGCGTGCGCTCGGTTTCGCGATCTGAGCGTTCCGGTCACCTGACCACCAGACGAAGCGGGCGTGCCGAGCACGCCCGCTTCGACGTCTCCGCATCGACGCGGGGAGAATCGGAGGACGAATGCTGTCGGTGAAGGCCCTGCCCCTGTCGGAGCTGCGCGAGCGCACCAGTGAGAAATGGCGGGAGTACCCCGCCGATGTGCTGCCGCTCTTCGTGGCGGAGATGGACTTTCCGCTCGCGCCGGCCATCAGCGCGACCCTGCAGCGCGCGCTGGACCTCGGCGACACCGGCTACATCGCCTCGCGGACACCGCTCGCCGAGACCTACGCCGGATTCTCGGAGCGCCGCTTCGGCTGGCGCCCTGACCCCGCGCGGATGCGCAGCACTGCGGACGTGAGCATGGGCATCGTCGAGATCCTGCGCCGCGTCACGCAGCCGGGGGAGCGGGTCGTCGTGACGCCGCCGGTCTACCCGCCGTTCTACGACCTCGTCGCCGAGGCGGGCGCCGAGGCGCAGCGCGTCCCGCTGCGTGACACGGGGACCGGCTGGGAGCTCGACCTCGACGGGATCCGCGCCGCCTTCGAGGACGGCGCGACGACCATGCTCCTCTGCAACCCGCACAACCCGACCGGCACCGTTCACGATCGCGAGACGCTGGCGGCGCTGGCCGAGCTGGCCGAGGAGTTCGGTGCGACCGTCGTCTCGGACGAGATCCATGCCCCCCTCGCGCAGCCGGGGGCGGGATTCACGCCGTTCCTCGCCGCGAGCGACGCGGCGGCCCGGGTGGGTTATGCCGTGGTCAGCGCGAGCAAGGCCTTCAACCTCGCAGGCTTGAAGTGCGCGCTCATGGTGACCGCAGCCGAGGAGACCGCGGCCGTCGTACGCGACCTCCCGGTGGAGGTCGAGTGGCGGACGGGGCAGTTCGGCCTGCTCGCCGCCGTTGCCGCGTTCTCGGAGGAGAGCGACGCGTGGCTCGACGGTCTCCTGCGGACTCTCGACGAGAATCGCGTCCTGCTCGAGGATCTGCTCGCCCGTCACCTCCCGGCCGCACGCTATCGGATCCCGGAGGCGGGATATCTCGCGTGGATCGATCTCTCCGCTCTCGACTGGGGCGACAACCCTGCCCGACGGATCCTCCGGGAGGCCAAGGTGGCGCTGCACTTCGGTCCGGCATTCGGGGAGGAAGGCGCCGGGCACGTGCGCCTCAACTTCGGCACGAGCCCCGAGATCCTCACCGAGGCGATCGAGCGCATCGCCGCGCTCGTCGAGCGATGACGACCGCGGAGCCGACGGCGACCATCTGGGACCGCAGCCGGATCTGGGTGACTCTCGGCGCGGTCGCGCTCATCTTCCTCGCGGCGATCGAGGCTCTCGCGGTGACGACGGTGATGCCGATCGTGAGCGACGCCCTGGACGGCCAGTCGCTGTATGCGGTCGCCTTCGCCGGCACGCTCGCGACGAGCGTGATCGGGATGGTCGCGACGGGGGCGTGGTCGGACGCGCGCGGTCCGCGCGGCGCGCTGTACGCCGCCGTGAGCCTCTTCATCCTTGGCCTGCTGATCTCCGGCTTCGCGACGACGATGCCGCAGTTCCTGATCGGACGGCTGGTGCAGGGGCTGGGCGCGGGCGGTCAGACCGTCGCCCTGTACGTCGTGGTCGCGCGACTGTACCCGCCGCATCTTCACGGGCGCGTGTTCGCGGCATTCGCGGCCGCCTGGGTGGTGCCGTCGATGATCGGGCCGTTCCTGGCCGGGGCGGTCGCGGAGTACCTCGACTGGCGGTGGGCGTTCCTGGGGGTGGCGGTGCTGACCGCGATCGCGTTCGTGATGATCGCGATCCGTCTGCGTGGCGTCGATCTCGGCCAGGGGGAGCCGCAGGACCGTAAGGCGCTGCTCACCCGGTTGCTGCTCGCCGTGGTCGTGGCGATTCTCGCGGTGGCGATCGGATTGTCTGCCGATCTCGAGCCCGGGATCGGCTGGCCGGTCGCACTGGGAGCCATGCTCGCGATCGGCGTCGCCGTGCTGCCGCTCCTGCCCCGACACACGCTGCGCGCAGGCACCGGTCTCCCCAGCGTCGTGCTCATGCGCGGCGTGGCGGCCGGCGCGTTCTTCGCCGCGGAGGCCTACATCCCGTATCTGCTGATGCGGAAGTTCGACTTCTCCGCCACCTGGGCCGGGGTCGCGCTCATGCTGGCGGCCTTCGCCTGGGCCGGTGCGTCGGCGGCGCAGGGTCGGTACGGTGAGCGGCTCGGCAACCACCGCATCACCGCCCTCAGCCTGGCGGCGCTGCTGGTGGCCATGCTCTGTGTGCTGACCGCCGCGGTGTTCGACGTGTCGCCGGTCTTCGTGATCGTCGGGTGGGCGTTCGCCGGGGGTGGCATGGGTTTGCTCTACCCGCGGCTCACGGTGCTGACTCTGGCGTATTCGGACGAGACGAACCAGGGCTTCAACTCATCGGCGCTCTCGATCTCGGACGCGACGGGATCGGCTGTCGCGATCGCTCTGGCGGGGCTCGCCGTGGCCACTCTGGGCGGCGGCGCGGAGGCGTTCGGTGTGGTGTTCGCGTTCGGGGTGGGGCTGGTTCTTCTCGCGCTGATCCCCGGGCTCAGGCTCGGGCATGCCGCGGAGTCCTCGGCGCGCTGAGTTCTCCGGCGAGGGCGGTGACACCGAGATCGAACACGCGGTCCAGGCCGGCCGTCACATCCACCTCGCGGGAGGCCGGGAGCGCGCCGTGGCTGTCGGCGTGCATCCGCTGCTGGACGAGGGTCGCGTGACCCAGCACGAAGTGCAGGATCGCTGCGCCGCGGTCCTCGGCGTCGGCAGCTCCCTCGGCGCGGAGAGCCGCGACCAGTGCGTCCCGAGCGCGAGCCGAGCCGAGCTGGAGCGCGTAGGTGCTGAGCACCAGCTCGGCGCCGTCCCGGTAGGCGAAGAGGGCGTCGCGGAGTGCGCGGGCGGTCGTGAGTACTCCCTCCGCTCCGTCCGGCACCGTCGCGGTGATCCGGTCGGCGAGGTCGGCGAGCAGCTCCTGCTTGCTCGCGACATGCCAGTAGAGAGCGCTGGGCTGCACCTCCAGCCGCGCGGCGATGCGGCGCATGGAGAGGTCGGCCAAGCCGACCTCGTCGAGAAGGGCGAGCGCGGCCCGTGACACGCTCTCCCGGTCGTGGCGGACGGGATTCGTCTCGGGGCTCATGCCCCCACTATAGTGAACGGCGTTCAGGTGAACGGTGTTCAGGAGGATGCATGCGTTGGCGGCAGCAGCACGCGACGGCGACGACCACGGAGCCGGGAACCGTGCGCCTGCGCGACGTCCGCGTGACGGTCGACGACCGGGTGCTGCTCGACGATGTGACGCTGGAACTCAACGCCCCGCGCATCGCCGTGATCGGAGCGAACGGATCGGGGAAATCGACGTTCGCACGGCTGCTGAACGGCCTCGTGACGCCGAGCACGGGCACGGTCACCGTCCACGGCCTGGACGTGGGGCGGAACCCGGCCGCGGTGCGCCGCCGCGTGGGCTTCGTTTTCACCGATCCGGACGCCCAGATCCTGCTCCCGACTCCGGCTGAGGATCTCGCGCTCTCACTGCGCGGCCGACCCCGCGATGAAGTCGCCGCCCGCGTGCAGGAGACCCTGGACCGGCACGGCCTCGGCGCTCACGCCGACGTCCCGGCGGCGTCGCTTTCCGGCGGGCAGAAGCAGATGCTGGCCCTCGCCGCCGTCCTCCTCGCCGAGCCTGCGCTCATCGTCGCGGACGAGCCCACCACGCTCCTCGACCTGCGCAACGCGCGACGGATCGGCGATCTGCTGCTGTCGCAGGAGGCGCAGGTGCTGATCGTCACCCACGACCTCGAGCTCGCCGCACGCTGCGACGCAGCCGTCCTGTTCGACGGAGGACGGGTGGTCGCGCAGGGAGAGCCGGACCCCGTCATCTCCTGCTACCGCCGGCTGTGCGGATGATTCCGCCGGTTGTCGTCGATACGGGCCTCCTGCATCGGGTACCGGCCGGTGCGAAGCTGGGAGCCCTCGCGGTCGCGGCGCTCGCGTTGACGATCTTCCCGCAGGGCCCGGTCAGCATCGGCGTCTCCCTCGTCCTCGTGCTCGCGCTGTACCCGATCGGCGGCGTGCCGCTCACCGACGCCGCTGCCGAGCTGTGGCGGCTGCGCGGGATCCTGCTCGTGCTGGCCATCGCCCTCACCGTCTTCGTGTCTCCTGTGGTCGCCTGGGTGAGCACGGGACGGGTCACCGCCCTGCTGCTCCTCGCCGCTCTGCTCACCTCGACAACGCGCATGTCCGACCTCCTGGCGGTGCTGCAGCGACTCCTGCGTCCGCTGCGCCGATTCGGGGTCGACCCGGGGGCGGTGTCGTTGGCGATCTCGCTCACGCTGACAATGGTGCCCGTCGTGACGGGCTTCGCGCAGCGGGTGCGGGACGCGGAACGGGCCCGAGGGGTGCGCCTGGGCGTGCGAGGCGTGGTGCCGCTGTTGGTCCTGACGCTGCGCCACGCGGACCAGGTCGGCGATGCCATCGCCGCCCGTGGTGTCGGCTGACGGTCAGGCCAGGACGGCGGTGCCGGGCGCAGCGCTGCGGGAGCGTCCCGCCAGCCGCAGCGCCGCCATCAGCAGCAGCACGGCGAGGATGGCGGTGGAGACCGTCGTACCGAGGACGAGAAGGAGTACCACCCCGGCCAGGCCCAGCAGAGTACCCAGCGCCAGCCGGCGGTGCGAACCCGAGGGCTCCGGGGAGGGGTGGTTCTCGAATCGGTCGACGCGCACCGCCAGCAGAGCGGTGAGGGCGAGGGCCGTCAGGAGCCAGAGCGGGCGGGCCGCCCACCAGTCCGGGCTGTCGAGCACGGGGAGCTCGATCCCGCCCGCGAGGGCGGCCAGGGCCGTCGCTCCGGCCATGACGAGCAGCACCGGCATGTGCCAGAGGTAGATGGTCATCGTGCGGCGCGTGACGAAACCGGTGAACGCGGCGACGGCGCCCCGGCGGCTGAAGCGGCGGATGCGGTCGCGATACAGGGAGAACAGCGCCGTGTGCACCAGGCCGACCAGCAGCAGGGCGGCCGTCGGCGGATTGATGTTGGCGATGAGGTCGGGGGAGTACACGCCCAGGAGGAAGAACCCGATGAGCAGCACGAGGGAGCCGGCGCCGATGGTGATGCGCGTCCGCCGGCGCAGCGAATCCACCCGGCCGTCGGCGAGGAAGAACCCGAGCTGCTGCATCGTCAGCCAGACGAAGGCGAGGTTGAGGAAACCGATGGCGTCGTTCCCGGTCGCGGCGCGCAGCGCGTCGACAGCCACGGCGCCCGCGGCGAGGAGGCCGATGGTGCGCAGCGGCGCGCGCTCGTGCAGGGCGACGAAGGCCGGAAGGAGCGCCTGGCACAGCAGGAAGACGCCGAGAAACCACAGGGGCTGCCCGTATCGGAAGCCGGCGACGGCGATGAGGTCAGGGGCGACGCCGAGCACAGTGAGGACCGCGAGCGTGACACCGACGGCGGCGATGACGAAGAGAGCGGGGCGCAGGAGCCGATGCACGCGCCCGGCCACGAAGGCGGCGGCGCTCTCACCGCGGTCACGGAGACGACGATAGGCGAGGAGCCCGGAGAACCCGCCGATCACGAAGAACAGGGGCATCACCTGCAGCAGCCAGCTCACCGGCGCGATCCACCCCGTGCCGTCGCTCGCGTTCTCGAACACCGGTCCGGTCTCGGACACCGTGACTCCCACCATGAGCGCATGCAGCAGGACGACGCCGAGCACGCACAGGGCCCGCACGAAGTCGATGCCGGTGTCGCGGTGGCCGGTGGGGGCCGAAGCGGCGGATGAGCGGGTGCTGAGGCGTGGAGCCGCGGCGATGACCATGAGTCCTCCTGGGAACGGTGTCCTCGGAGGCTATGGACGCGGTGGTCCGCCGGACATCACCCCGTGGTGCCGTCCTGACCCCTACGGCGGAGTGATTCAGGCGGAGGGCTCCACCAGGCCGGTGTCATAGGCGAGGATCACGGCGTGCACGCGATCGCGCAGGCCCAGCTTGGCGAGCACCTTCCCGACGTGCGTCTTCACCGTCTGCTCGGCGATGAAGAGGTCGCCCGCGATCTCGGTGTTGGACCGGCCCTTGCCGATGAGGACGAGCACCTCCCGCTCACGGTCGGTGAGCTCGGCGAGGGCGGTCGTGGAGCGTCGGGAGGCCGGACGCCTGCCGGCGAACTGCTCGATCATCCGCCGGGTGACGCTCGGGGCCAGCAGGGCGTCGCCGCCGGCCACCACGCGCACCGCGTGCACGAGCTCCTCCGGGAGCGCGTCCTTGAGGAGGAACCCGCTGGCCCCGGCGGCGAGGGCGTCGTAGACGTAGTCATCGATGTCGAACGTGGTGAGCATGAGGATCCGCGGCACGTGGGCGGCCGGATAGGACGGGCCGAGGATGCGCCGGGTGGCTTCGATCCCGTCCAGCTCCGGCATACGGACGTCCATGAGGATCACGTCGGGATCCAGCCGGGCGGAGAGGGCGACCGCCTCGGTGCCGTCGGCGGCCTGGCCCACCACGCGGATGCCCTCATGAGCGTCCAGCAGGGCGGCGAAGCCGGCACGGACCATCGCCTGGTCGTCGGCGATGAGCACGCTGATGGTCACGGGGTCTCCTTCTCTTCCGCCGGAGCGGTGGGGGACGGCGGGACGGTCGCGGAGGACAGCGGGAGCAGGGCGTCCACCTCCCACCCGCCGTCGACGGTGGGACCGGCCGTCAGGCTTCCGCCGAGCAGCTCGGCGCGTTCACGCATCCCGCGCAGGCCGTAGCCACCGGGGTGGGACTCCGACGGGTGCGGAGGTGCCGCGTTGCGCACCGAGATGCGGAGGCCCTCGGGGCCGGCGTGGAGCCGGACGGAGACGCGCGCGCCCGGGGCGTGACGGACGGCGTTGCTCAGTGCCTCCTGCACGATGCGGAAGGCGGCGATCTGCACACCGGGTCCCGCCGCGGCCGCCGTCTCGAGCCCTTCCAGCGCGAGCCCCACCTCCACCCCGGCACGGCGGACGGTGTCGACGAGGGCAGGCACGTCGTCCAGACCCTGCTGCGGGGCGAGCTCGGCCTGCTGATCCTCCGTGCGGAGCACGCCCAGCATGCGGCGCATCTCCGTGAGGGACGATCGTGCCGTGGCGGCGATGTCGTCGAACTCGGCGGCCGCGGCGTCATCGAGGTCCACGATCCGATACCGCGCTGTGGAAGCCTGCACCTGGATGACCGACATGCTGTGCGCGACGACATCGTGCAGCTCGCGGGCGATCCGGGTGCGCTCCTCCACGAGCGCGCGGCGGGACTCCTCCAGCGCGCTGTGCTCCTTCTCCCTCGTCAGCTCGGCCGACACCCGGATTCGCCCGGCGACGAGGATGGCGATGAGGAACATCGCTGTGGCGACCGACGTCGTCACGATGAGGTCGGCCGTGGCACTTCCGGAGCTCGCCGGCGTCGAGACCATGTCCGGGCGCAGGAGCGGCGCCGTCAACGGGCTGAGGGCACCGATCACGAGGGCGAGCACGCCGAGGCGGGCGCCGTGCACGAAGGACATCACGCCGACGAAGAGGGCGAACGCGAGCAGGGCGGGCACGGACCATGGCCACGGGGACAGGACCGCGCGCACGGGCTCGACGAGGAGCGGGAGGAGGGCGGCGCCGACGGCGAAGACGACGATCGCTGCCCGGGGCCGCGAGGGGGCGAGCAGCGGAGCGCCGCACACGGCGGCGCCCAGCAGGAAGGAGAGAGGCAGTGGGGTGCCGGACAGGACGGTCTGCAGCGGGACGAGGAGTGCGTACAGCACGATGACCGCCGCGGTCAGCGCTGCGAGGGCCGCGGTGCGACGGTCGATTCGAGACGGGCGCGGTGTGCGCTGCCGGCGGCGTGCCATGCGTCTCATCCTGCCAGGTGGGGCACCGCCGTGCGGCGGCGGCGGAGAGCCGCGATCCGGTCGATCATCACGCCGACGATCAGGGCCACGGCGACCCCCAGCGCGGCGCTGAGCACGGGCTGGTCGTGCAGCCAGGCGCCCGCGAGCAGGCCGATCGCCAGGCTGAACGCGCTCCAGCTGAGTCCGGCGATGAGGCTGAGCGGAAGGAAGCGACGCCAGGGGAATCCCAGCGCGCCGGCGGACATGTTCACGGCGACGCGTCCGATCGGGATGTACCGGGCTCCGAGGATCAGCGTGGCGCTCCGGCGGTCGAGGGCGCGCTGCGCATACGCGAACGCGGCGGCGACCCGTGGACGGCGCATCCACGCGAACCGGGTGGTGCCGAGCCGGCGCCCGATGAGGAACGCGATGTTGTCGCCGATCGCGGCGCCGAGGGCGGCGACCACCCCGAGGAGGAGGATGTTCCCGTCACCGGTGGAGGCTGCGACGGCGGCCGCCGCGACCAGCACCGTCTCGCTCGGGACGGGCGGGAAGAAGCCGTCGATCACGGTCACCGCGAACAGCACCGCGAAGAGCCAGGGGGAGGAGATCGCCTGCAGGATGACGTCGTTGAGGATGTCCACTCCAGCACCGTAGGCAGCGGGTGCGGGGCCGGGCATCACCCCGGAGTATCGCCTCGCTCACCCTCGAGAGGGATCTTGCCGGCCGTCGGGACCGGCACAACGGCATATACTGGGGGGCTGGCCGATCGGTCATGACCCTCCTCCCGAACGAACGGACGTCCGCTGTGCTTGCCGTGCACGACCTCGAGATCCGCGTTGGCGCGCGCCTGCTGATGGAGAACGTCTCGTTCCGCGTGTCGGACGGCGACAAGATCGGCCTCGTCGGACGCAACGGCGCGGGCAAGACCACGCTCACCAAGGTGCTCGCCGGCGACGTGCTGCCCTCCGGCGGCACGGTGACCCGCTCGGGCGAGCTGGGCTACCTGCCACAGGACCCCCGTTCCGGCAACCCGGAGGACCTCGCCCGCACCCGTATCCTCGACGCCCGTGGACTGGGGCAGCTCAACCTCGGCATGACCGAGGCCTCGCTCGCCATGGGGTCAGACGACCCCGCGGTCGCGGCCAAGGCGATGAAGCGGTACGCCGCTCTCACCGAGAGGTTCGAGGCACAGGGCGGCTATGCGGCCGAGGCCGAAGCGGCGTCCATCGCGCACAACCTCTCGCTCCCGGACCGCATTCTCGACCAGCCGCTGTCGACCCTGTCCGGGGGACAGCGCCGCCGCATCGAGCTCGCCCGCATCCTCTTCTCCGACGCCGAGACCATGATCCTCGACGAGCCCACGAACCACCTCGACGCCGACAGCGTGGTGTGGCTGCGCGAGTTCCTCAAGAACTACAAGGGCGGGCTGATCGTCATCAGCCACGACGTCGAGCTCGTGGGCGAGACCGTCAACCGCGTCTTCTACCTCGACGCCAACCGCCAGGTCATCGACATCTACAACATGAACTGGAAGAACTACCTGCGCCAGCGCGCCGCAGACGAGGAGCGTCGCAAGAAGGAGCGGGCCAACGCCGAGAAGAAGGCGACGACCCTGCAGCAGCAGGCGGCGCGGTTCGGCGCGAAGGCGTCCAAGGCCGCAGCCGCGCACCAGATGCTCGCGCGTGCCGAGAAGCTCCTCTCGGGGCTGGAGGACGTTCGTCAGGAGGACCGCGTCGCGAAGCTGCGGTTCCCGAAGCCCGCACCCTGCGGCAAGACGCCGCTCATGGCCTCGGGGCTGTCGAAGTCGTACGGTTCGCTGGAGATCTTCACCGACGTCGACCTCGCGATCGACCGGGGATCCAAGGTCGTCGTGCTCGGGCTCAACGGTGCCGGCAAGACGACGCTGCTGCGCATGCTCGCGGGCGTCGACAAGCCCGACACGGGCCAGCTCGAGCCCGGTCACGGCCTCAAGGTCGGCTACTACGCGCAGGAGCACGAGAACCTCGACGTCAGCCGCTCCGTCCTGGAGAACATGGTGTCCGCCGCCCCGCACATCACGGAGACGGAGGCGCGCAAGGTCCTCGGTTCCTTCCTGTTCACCGGCGACGACGTTCTGAAGCCGGCGGGTGTGCTCTCCGGTGGAGAGAAGACGCGGCTGTCGCTGGCCACGCTCGTCGTGTCGTCCGCAAACCTGCTCCTGCTCGACGAACCGACCAACAACCTCGATCCGGCCTCGCGGGAGGAGATCCTCGGGGCTTTGGCCCACTACGAGGGCGCCGTGGTGCTCGTGTCTCACGACCCGGGTGCCGTGCAGTCGCTCAACCCCGAGCGCGTCCTCATCCTTCCGGACGGCGTCGAGGACATCTGGAGCCAGGAGTACCAGGACCTCATCGAGCTCGCGTAGGGGCGTGGCATAGTCGGAGGCATGGCGGCGCATTCGGTCCTTCCTCCCTCGGAACTCGGCACGTGGCTGCGCGCGCAGCCCACGCTCACGGGTACGGCACCCCCGCTGCGCCTGGCGGACGTGCGCGAAGACCCGATCACGCTCTTCCTCGACTGGCTCGGTGCGGCGGCCGCGGCCGGAGTCCCTGAGCCCCATGCCGCGACACTGTCGACCGTCGACGCGGACGGCATGCCGGACTCCCGGACCCTGATCCTCAAGGACGTGGATGCGCGGGGGTGGGCGTTCGCCGGGGCGCGGTCCTCCCAGAAGGCCGCGCAGCTCGCCGCGCGTCCAGCCGCGGCTCTGAACCTCTGGTGGCAGCCGCAGCGCCGCGCGGTACGGGTGCGGGGAACGGTGCAGGAGGCATCGGACGCGGAGAGTGACGCGGATCTCGCCGCGCGTTCCGAGAGCGCCCGCGCCGGTCTCCATCCGGGGGACTGGGTGCTGTGGCGAGTGGTGCCGACGAGGGTCGAGTTCTGGCAGGGATCGCCGGATCGGAACCACACCCGGATCGTCTACGACCGTGTCGACGGCGGCTGGCACCACACCGTCACCGGCTCCGCTCCCCGGCGCTAGGGCTCGATCACACCCCACCTCGCGCCGCCGCGCGCCCGGTTCTGATCCCGCGTCCATACGGACCGCCTGGTGGGAGATCGAAAGGGAGCCGGATCGCGCGGCCTGAGGGGCATTTTCGAACGGGAACGAGGTAAATCGGAGGAGGGAAACGCCGCGTCCACGCGTCAGCGAGCGTCGAGCAGCTCGTCCTCGACGTCCGCATCGCGGTCGCGGCGCTTCGGTGTCTTCACCGGAGCGGGCGTGCCCTCGATCTCTTCGCGATGCTTCACTATCTCCGTGCGGATGATGTAGCCGATGAAGATGAAGCCCATGAGGGCGAACAGGATCCACTGGATCGCGTAGGACAGGTGCGGTCCGGGGTCATCCGTGGGGGATTCGAACCCACCCAGCGCGGCGTCGGCGGCGGGCTGCTCCTCGACGAGGCGCCCATAGGTGCCGGTGATGACGTCCCCCTCGACGAGGTCGGCGATGGAGGGGAGGTGGATGGTGGGCACCTGGCCCGCCGGTGCCCCGCGGCCTGATGCGGGAAGCGGCTCGCCGGGGCGCAGGCGGACGGTGACCGTGACCTCGCCGGACGGCGGGGCCGGGACGGCATCCGGGAGCGCACCTTCACCCGGGGCTACCCACCCGCGGTCGACGATGAGGACGCGGCCGTCCGCGTCGCGGAACGGAACGAGCACCTCGAACGCACTCGTGCCTCCGTGCGGACGGTTGCGGACCAGGAGCTGGTCGTCAGCGAGATACTCACCGCGCATCGTGACCTGTCGCCATTCGTCCCCGGGATCGAGGGCGTCGTCCGGAACGATTTCCGCGAGAGGAACGGCGGGTGCATCGTAGTTCTGCTCCACCAGGGCGATCTGCTCCGCCCTGGATTCGTTGCGCTCGAACTGCCAGTTCGACAGGAAGACGCACGCGACTGCGAAACCGATGGCGATGAGGACGTAGACGGCCCAACGGGTCAGGCGGTTGCTCATGAGGGCACCCCGTCTCGCACCGTCACCGGGAAGTCCCGCGCGGCCAGGTAGTCGTGGAGGAAGCCGACGTGCTCGTCGCACGCCAGCCAGATCTTCTCGCGATCGGGAGCATGGATGCGCGGGTTGCGCCAGACGACCTGCCTCGTGGCCGCGCTCCGGCATCCGGCGCGCGAGCAGATGAGCTCGCTCATCGATCCGTGCGGCCTTCGCGGATGGTGATGATGTCAGGGACGACCTCGGGCGCGGGAGCCGGCGGCGCCGGGGCATCGATCTCGCGCAGCGGCGACTCGGCGGCGGTCTCCGTGCTGTCGCTGCCGGCGTTCGCGAACACCACCGCGATGTACGGGAGGACCGCGGCAGCCAGGGCGAAGACCCAGGTGTACCACCCGAACGGTTGCACGAAGAACATCAGACCGAAGCAGACGATGCGGATCGTCATCGTGAGGGCGTACCGGCGCACACGGTGGTCACCCTCATCCCGCGGGGACTGCGGCAGTGAGGTGACGGCCGGGACTCGACGTGCGTTCTTCACGATGGTTCCAGCCTACGCCGCCGCAGCGACATCGGCATGCGTGCGAGCGACGTCAGTTCGCGAAGACGAAGGGCAGCGTGAAGGCGCCGAAGAGGACGAGGCCGATGACCGCCGAGACGATCGTGAAGAGGAGCACGGCGACCATGACGTAGCCGAGGATGAGTCCGGTGATCGCCATACCGCGGCCGCCGAGACCGGGGGTTCGGCGGATCTGGCCGAGCGCCATGTGACCGGTGATCACGGCCGCGATCGACGCGAGCATTGGAAGGACGGCCCAGAACAGCACGACGCCGGCGATGCCGCAGACGAGCGACGTGATGGCCAGCCCGCTGGACGGCCGCGAGGGCGGTGCGGCGTACTGCTGTGGCGTGGCGTACTGCTGTGGCGTGGCGTACTGCTGTGGCGTGGCGTACTGCTGTGGTGCGGCGTACTGCTGCGGTGCGGGGTACTGCCGAGGTGCGGGGTACTGCTGAGGCGCGGGGTACGCCGGAGGGGCCGAGTGGTGCGCTTCGGCGTCGGCCGGCAGGGCCGACGGGGATCCCGGGTATGCCGCGGAGGGCCCGGGAGCCGGCGGAATGGCCGGAGGCTGTTCGCCCGAGGGGCCGGGGACACGGGGATCGCTCACGCTGGTGCCTTTCGTCGCCATCAGGGTCCCAAGGACCTCGGCGTCTGTCAAACGGCGGTCGTGAAGCCGGTGCGGCAACGTCGCTAGGATCGTTCACGGTTCGGAATCCCGGCCCTCGACCCCCAGACCCAGGAGTGTCCTATGAGCGCGGAGCGCGTCGTCCTCGTCACCGGTGGCAACCGCGGCATCGGCCGCGCCATTGCGGAGCGCTTCGTGCGGGAGGGTTATCGAGTCGCCGTGACGGCCCGCAGCGGAGAAGGTCCGGAAGGCACGATGACGGTGCGCGCGGATGTCACGGACGCTGCGGCGCTCGACGCCGCGTTCACCGAGGTCGAGCAGCAGCTCGGCCCGGTGGAGATCGTCGTCGCCAACGCCGGCATCACCAAGGACACCCTGCTCATGCGCATGAGCGAGGACGACTTCGACAGCGTCATCGCGACGAACCTCGGCGGAACCTTCCGCGTCGTCAAGCGTGCGTCCAAGGGGATGCTGCGCGCCAGGTTCGGTCGCGTCATCCTCATCTCGAGTGTCGTCGGGCTGTACGGCTCTGCGGGGCAGACCAACTATGCCGCCTCCAAGAGCGCGCTCGTCGGGTTCGCCCGATCGCTCACGCGAGAGCTCGGCGGCCGCGGGATCACCGCCAACGTCGTGGCGCCCGGGTTCATCGAAACCGACATGACCGCTGAGCTGCCGGAGGAGACGCAGAAGCAGTACAAGGCGAACATCCCCGCAGGACGCTTCGCGACGCCGGACGAAGTCGCGGGCGTCGTGACCTGGCTGGCGAGCGACGATGCCGGATACATCTCCGGCGCCGTGATCCCGGTCGACGGCGGTCTCGGCATGGGGCATTGACCCGGCTGCGGCCGTCAGCGGTCGATCGCCCGTAGCAGCAGGTCTCCGAGGCGCTCCGGCACCGAGAACTGCGGCCAATGCCCCGACCCGATGCGGATGACCTCGGAATCGTCGATCGCGCGGTACTCCTCCGCATACGGTCCCCATTGGTCGATGACCTCCTCGAACGCGGCCTGATCCAAGCCGCCCATCAGGAGGGTCACCGGGATCCGATACCGCGCGGAGTCGCTCAGGGTCAGCCCGTCAGTCGGCACCCGCGCGGGGATCCCGTGGGTGAGCGGGGCCGCCCGTTCCCGCATCCGGGCGTCGAGGTCGTGCACGTCTTCGTCGGGGAAGAAGTCCCAGCCGGGGAAGGCGACCAGCCCGTCCTGGACGGGGAACTCGCCGATGCCGCTGCCGGATGGCGGCGGCACCGTGTCCACGAACACGACTCGCGCCACGCGGTCCGGGCGTGCGTCGGCGACCCCCCACGCCACGTTGCCACCACCGCTGTGTCCGACGACGACCACGTCACCGTCGGCGGTATCCACCGCGGCGACCGCCGAAGCCAGCCAGTCGTCGATTCCGATGTCCGCCGCCGTCTCCGGAGAGGCGTCGAGGCCGGGCAGGGTCAGCGGGCGAGCGCGGTGGCCCGCCTTCGCGAGAACGGCGACGACGTCGTCCCAGCTCGCTGCGTCGAGCCAGAGGCCCGGGATGAGGATGATGTCCATGGCGCGACGCTAGCCCTGGCCACCGACATCGGCCACCGTCAGGGCAGCAGGGGGATGACCGCGCCGAGGTCGAGCGGACCGATGACAAGGCTCGCCGACTCCCGCACCGCCGGCTTCGCGTTGAAGGCCAGGCCCAACCCGGCGACCGCCATCATCGGGAGGTCGTTGGCACCGTCGCCGATCGCGATCGTCGCGCGCGGCGGGACCCCGAGCTCCTCGGCCCATGTGCGCAGCCAGGAGGCCTTCGCCGCGCCGTCGACGATGTCGCCGTCCACCTGCCCCGTCAGGGACCCACCCGCGACCGCCAGTCGGTTGGCGCGCCAGCGGTCGACGCCGAGTCCCGGCGCGACATGGTCGAGGATCTCGTGGAATCCCCCCGACACGACCCCGACGACTCCGCCTCTCGCATGCACCGCGGCGGTGAGGTCGCGGACGCCGGGGGTGGGGTCGATGCGGTCGCGCACCCGGGCGAACGCCTCGACGGGAACCCCTTCGAGGGCGGCGACGCGCGAACGGAGGCTGGTCGCGAAGTCGATCTCGCCGCGCATCGCGGCTTCGGTCGCTGCCTGTACCTCGTCGCGGCGGCCGGCCTCCTCGGCGAGGAGCTCGATCACCTCGTTCCGGATCAACGTGGAATCGGCATCGAGGACGACGAGGAAGCGCGCGGTGGTCACGCTGTCGAGCCTAGCGATCGGAGGACGAGCCTCCGCGCCGCATGACGCACACCGTCTCAGCGCTCGATGAACACGCCCTTGCCGACGACCGTGATCCCCGACTCCGTCACGGTGAACCCGCGGGCGAGGTCACGCTCCCTGTCCACCCCGACCGTGGCGCCGTCGGCGAGCACGACGTTCTTGTCGAGGATCGCCCGATGCACGCGTGCGCCCTGGCCGACATGGACGTGATCGAACACCACGGAGTCCGTGATGGTCGACCCGCCGCCGGCGAGCGTCCACGGGCCCACGACGCTGCGCTCCAGGTGCGTGCCGGAGAGCACGGATCCGAGCGAGACGATCGAGTCGATGGCGTTCCCGATCCGCCCCACGGAGTCGCGGACGAACTTCGCCGGCGGGGAGTTGACCGCCTGCGAGTGGATCGGCCACTCCATGTTGTAGAGGTTGAAGATCGGCAGGGTCGAGATGAGGTCCCGATGGGCGTCGAAGAACGAGTCGATCGTCCCCACGTCGCGCCAGTACGAGCGGTCGCGCGGCGAAGACCCCGGCACTTCGTTCTGCTTCATGTCGTAGTAGCCGGCCTCGCCGCGGTCGACGAAGTACGGCACGATGTCGCCGCCCATGTCGTGACTGGAGGTGGGGAGCTCCCCGTCGGCCTCGACGGCCGCGATGAGGGCGTCCGTGTCGAAGATGTAGTTGCCCATCGATGCCAGCACCTCGTGCGGGGAGTCCGCGAGCCCCGTCGCATCCGTCGGCTTCTCCAGGAACTGGCGGATGCGTCCGGACTCCGGGTCGGCGTCGATCACTCCGAACTGCGAGGCGAGCGCGAGCGGCTGGCGGATGCCGGCCACCGTGGCCTTCGCCCCGGACTCGATGTGCGCCTCGAGCATCTGGCGGAAGTCCATGCGATAGACGTGATCGGCACCGATGACGACGACGATGTCCGGCTTCTCGTCATTGATGAGGTTCATGCTCTGCAGGATCGCGTCGGCGGAGCCCGAGAACCACCGCTTCCCGAGGCGCTGCTGGGCGGGGACCGACGCGACGTAGGAGTCGAGCAGGGCCGACATCCGCCACGTCTGCGAGATGTGCCGATCGAGGCTGTGCGACTTGTACTGGGTCAGCACGACGATCTGTCTCAGCCCGGAGTTGATGAGGTTCGAGATGGCGAAGTCGATCAGGCGGTACTGTCCGCCGAACGGCACGGCGGGTTTCGCGCGGTCGGCCGTCAGCGGCATGAGTCGCTTGCCCTCGCCGCCGGCGAGGATGATCCCGAAGACCTTCTTTGGAGCGGACATGGCTCCACCATAGATCCCGTTCGCCGCGGGGAACTAGCATCTGGACATCCCGCTCGATAGCGTCTAAGGATGCGAGTCGAGATGATCACCAAGGAGTATCCGCCGGAGATCTACGGAGGCGCGGGCGTGCACGTCGCCGAGCTCGTCTCCGCGCTGCGTCGTGACATCGATGTGACCGTACGGGCTTTCGGTGCCCCGCGGGATGAGGAGGGCACCTTCGCGTATCGCGTGCCCGACAGCCTGGCCGCGGCGAACCCCGCTCTCCAGACGCTCGGTACGGACCTGGAGATCGTGTCGGCCATCGCGGGAGCGGACGTCGTGCACAGTCACACCTGGTACGCGAACTTCGCCGGTCACCTCGCCTCCCAGCTCCACGGCATCCCGCACGTGCTCACGGCGCACAGCCTGGAGCCGCTGCGTCCCTGGAAGGCGGAGCAGCTCGGGGGCGGCTACGCGGTGTCCAGCGGTATCGAGAAGCTCGCCTACGAGAACGCTGCCGCGGTGATCGCGGTGAGCGCCGGGATGCGCGCCGACATCCTGCGCAGCTACCCGCAGGTGGATCCTGCGCGCGTCCGGGTCATCCACAACGGAATCGATGTGGAGCGGTGGCGTCCCGTGCAGAACACCGCCTTCCTCTCGTCGATCGGCATGGACCCGGACCGGCCCTCTGTCGTCTTCGTCGGCCGGATCACGCGACAGAAGGGGCTGCCGTATCTGCTTCAGGCCGCACGTCTGCTGCCGCCGGAGGTCCAGCTGATCCTCTGCGCCGGCGCCCCGGACACGCCCGAGATCATGGCGGAGGTGCAGGAGGGGGTGCGGCTGCTGCAGCAGACCCGCGAGGGCGTCGTGTGGATCGAGCGGATGCTTCCCCGTGACGAGCTGTCCGCGATCCTGGCCGCGGCCACGACGTTCGTGTGCCCGTCCGTGTACGAGCCGCTCGGTATCGTCAACCTCGAGGCCATGGCCTGCGGTGCCGCCGTGGTCGGCACCGCGACCGGCGGCATCCCCGAGGTCGTGGACGACGGCGTCACTGGCAGGCTCGTCCCGATCGAGCAGGTGCAGGACGGTACAGGCACACCCACCGACCCGGAGCGCTTCGTCGCCGACCTCGCGGCGGTGCTCACCGAGGTCGCCACGGACCCCGCGCGGGCACGGCAGTATGGCGATGCGGGCCGGGAGCGTGCCCGCGCGCAGTTCAGCTGGGCCGCGATCGCCGACGAGACCCGCGCGCTCTACGCGGAGCTGTCGGCGTGAGCCGATAGGCTTTCGGTATGCCGATCGCTCTGGAGTTCACCGACGTCGTCGTGCGCCGAGAGGGGCGCGACATCATCGATCACGTGACCTGGCAGGTCTCGGACGATCAGCGCTGGGTGATCCTCGGACCGAACGGCGCCGGAAAGACCACCCTGCTCCAGCTCGCCGACACGCTCATGCACCCGACGTCGGGGACCGTCACCGTCCTCGGCGAGACGCTCGGACGCACGGACGTCTTCGAGATCCGCCCGCGAATCGGATTCGCCTCGTCGGCGATGGCCAAGCGCATCCCGCGGGACGAGACGGTGCTCAACACGGTGCTCACCGCGGCGTACTCCGTGCTGGGGCGGTGGAACGAGAGCTACGAGGACATCGACGAGCGGCGTGCGCTCCGGGTGCTGGGGGACTGGCGTCTCGCGCACCTCGCCGACCGTACGTTCGGCACGCTGAGCGACGGCGAGCAGAAGCGCGTGCAGATCGCGCGGGCGGTCATGACCGACCCCGAGCTGCTGCTGCTCGACGAGCCGACCGCCTCGCTCGACCTCGGGTCGCGTGAGGAACTGCTGGCACTGCTGGGGGGCTACGCGTCGGCACCGACCACTCCCGCGATGCTCATGGTGACGCACCACGTGGAGGAGATCCCGGTCGGCTTCACGCACGTCCTGCTGATCCGCGACGGTGCCGTGGTCGCCGCAGGCCCGATCGCCGAGACGCTCACCGCGGACACCCTCAGCGAGACCTTCGGGATGCCGATCGCGCTCAGCAGCGAGGACGGGCGCTACTCCGCCCGCGCCTCCTCGTGAGGTCGGTCTCCGCTGCATCACTGAGCTCGGTCCCCGCTGGGTTACTGAGCCCGTCGAAGTACTGGTAGAATCGATCCTTGGCGCATTCGCGCCACAGACTTCCCTCGTCCCTGGCACAATCCAGGGCAGCAACAAAGGAACCCCATGAAGACTGACATTCACCCCGAGTACAAGGCTGTCGTGTTCCGCGACCTCGGTTCGGGCGAGACCTTCCTCACCCGCTCCACCGTCACCAGCGACAAGACGATCGAGCTGGACGGCGTGGAGTACCCGGTGATCGACGTCGAGATCTCCTCGGCCTCGCACCCCTTCTACACGGGCAAGCAGCGCATCATGGACTCGGCCGGCCGCGTCGAGAAGTTCAACCAGCGCTTCAAGGGCTTCGGCGGCTCCTCCAAGTAAGGACCGCCCACGAAGGCCCCGCTCTCCTCGGAGAGCGGGGCCTTCGTCATGTGCGGGTGGGCGACTCGCTCACACGTCGATGACGATCCGCCCGCGATCGATGCGGCCGGGCGGATCTCCGGGGGTCGGCGCCGGGGCTGTGCGGCGGGTCTGCCGGTCCCGCTCCTGCCCCGCCTCGTGCGCAGTGGGGGACCACACGGCGTCGAAGACGCCGACGAGCCCTCCGGATCCGGCCTGCTCGTACTTCTCCTCCACGGGACGACGGGAGAGGGAATGCCGCATGCCCACGAAGAACAGCACCGGCCCGGTACCGAGCACGAGGACGATCGTGGTCCATCCGAGCACATGCTCCATGGGCCCAGGATAGATCGCGGGCCGCGTCGACGGTATCGGTCGCGCGGCGGATGTCAGCGGACGCGGCGCCCGTGGGCCAGCTTGATCAGCCGCGCCAGCACGGGGCCGGTCCGCAGCCCGTTGTGCTCGTGCTCGCTCGTCACCCACGGAGTCACGCCGGGGAGGAGGCGGGCGGTCTCCAGCGAGAATTCCAGGGGCACGTAGACGTCGTTCACGTACACCGCGGCCGCGCCCGTCGCCCCGGAGCCGGCGAGAGCCGCGCGGTCGTAGATCCGCGGCCACACGTGCTCCGCCAGGATCGAGGTCACGTCCCGCCAGGGCTGCAGGCCGGGGACGGTGTCGGCCCACTCGCGGCGGATGTGCTCGCCCGTGAACAGCGTGGGGTCGTCGCGGAAGTCCGTCGGCTCGACGCGCTCGGCCGACCACCGCGTGGCGTGTCCGTTCGCGTAGCTCGACTCGTGGAACGCGTAGTAGAGCGGATTCCTCGCTCCGAAGGGCATGGCGTGCTGGAGGTCGTGACGGAAGGCGTTCGAGGCGGGATCGCGCTCCAGCAGTGACCAGAGTGTCTGCCAGCCGTCATCGGTGCCGAGAGCAGAGCCGACGGAGCGCAGACGGGAACGCGACACCACCTCGCCATCGGGGAGGACGATCTTCCCGGAGTCCGCGAGGTCGACGAGACGTCGCATGACATCGCGGTGCTCGGGGAAGCGCCGGTAGTACTGCTCGGAAGCCGTGCGCATCTTGTCGTAGCAGAGGGCGTAGACCTCGTCGGGGTCGCGCTCGACGGTGCTGAGTCCACCGGTGATGAACACGTCCGCGAGGGATTCCGCGTGGGTCGACAGGTAGGCGAGCGTGGTGAACCCGCCGAAGGACTGGCCGAGCACGCTCCACGTCGGGGCGCCCAGGTGCTCGCGCAGCGCCTCGCAGTCGCGCACGATGGCATCGGCACGCAGATGGGTCAGGTGCTCGGCGACGGCTTCTGCGCCCCGCGCGAGGTCGTCGTCGCCCACGGGGGAGGAGAGCCCGGTGCCGCGCTGGTCCAGGAGGACGAGGCGGTAATGCGCGAGCGCCTGGTCCAGCCAGGCCGGAGAGGTGGAGGAGTGGAAGGGGCGGGGAGCCTCATGGCCGGGTCCACCCTGCAGGAACACCAGGTACGGCAGCGTCTCGCCGCCGTCGCGGGCCACGACGCGGGCGAACACGTCGATCGAGCGGGTGTCCGTCGGATCGTCCCACACGAGGGGGACGGTGAGCGTGTGCTCCTCGATCGCGAGATCGAGCAGGCGGCGGCGGATGACGGTGGTCATGATCACATCACGTTCCCGATGTAGGAGTACTTCACGAAGACCTCGGCGGCGATCCCTGATTCCTCGAGGACGCCCTGCACGGCCGTCATCATGTAGTTCGAGTCCCAGCCCATGTAGAGGAAGTGGGTGTCGTCGAGGTCGTCCCACTGCCCTTTCCACGCCTTGTCGCGGTAGATGGGCCCGCCGTGCGTTGCACTGTACGCGAGGGCGGCCTCGGTGGTGTCCGTCCAGGCGCGACGGAAGACGCGGTTGAACAGGTGTTTGACGTCATAGACCTCCCACCGCTCGCCCCGGTACTCCACGTAGTCGAACTCGCGCTCCCATCCCGCCGGCCACCCGCGGCGGCGGACCGCGTCCAGGATCGGGGTGAGCCCGTCGTCGTCGATCTCCGGAAGGGCGGGACGCCCCCACACGCGGACGAGGTCAGCCGTCAGGGCCACGGTGCGGGTGGTGATGGCCGCCGTGCCCCACGACTCCTGCGCGGAGAGGGAACGCGTGGCCGGCACCCCACTGCGCGCATAGGCTTCGTCGCGCTTGACGGGGAATGAGGCACCGAACACCCGCTCTGTCAGTCCCTGCTCCAGGAGCGTGAGGTTGCCGAGGGTCGGCGCGAGGGCGCGGTGGCTGTTCTGCTCGTCCTCGGAATACTCGCTCCACGGGCGTACACCGTCTCCGGACCAGGCGTCGCCCGGGACTGCGGGCACGATGTGCTCGACGTCGAAGCCCTCCACGTCGTCAACCCCTTCGAGGCGGCCGAGCACGTAAGCCGGATACGGCAGCTCGCTGTACTTGAGCACGGCGCTGACCCGCTCGTCGGACGGGGTGATGCGCGCGATGGCACGGGCCAACGCGTCGTGCCCGTCCCGTCGAGCACGGCAGAGGCGGGCGATGAGCCGCTCGGCGGGGAGGTTCACGAGCGCGCGGCGCAGGAACATCGCCTGCAGCCATTCCAAGGTCTCGATGAGCTGGGCCCGGTCGATGAGTCCGCGCGCGTGATCGCTGTACGCGCTCATGACCAGCGGGTAGGAGGAGCGGCCGAACGTGTTCACGTGCCGCAGTTGTCGCGCGATCTCCGGGTCGTGCTCCTTCGCGGGGTCGAGGAGGATGCCGTAGATCTCCGCGTAGTGCCGCCACGTGTCGGCATCGGCTTGCAGCTGCGAGAGATCGACGCGCGGGAACGACCGGCGGAACGCGCTGTAGACGCCGTGCTCGCCGTTCGCGGCAACTTCTCGTCCCGTCACGAGCACGAGGTAGTGACGCCAGAACGCTCCGATGGCCTCGCCCGTGTACCGCTCGATCGGCAGCCAGAACCGCGCTTCCACGTCCACCTGCTCCGCGTGGCTCAGCCCCATCAGGATGTAGTTGTGGATCAGTTCATGGTCCCGCAGCGGCTCGCCGGTGGAGTTCAGGCTCTCGAAGATCTGCTGGGCGTTCGCCTGCGCTCCGAGCGTGATCGACACGTGCTCGAGTCGCTGCAGCCCCTGCCAGATGAACGGCACCTCGTCGGCATGGATCTGGCTCCGGAAGAAGGCGTAGTTGTCGTCGAAGCGCGACTCACGGTCGAGGTCGTCGCGGCGATCGAGCACCACCGACTCGTAGAAGTCGGCCCACGCGTCGTGCGGGCGCAGCTTGGTCCGCTCGGGGTCGTCGGGACGGACCAGCACGCGGGCGAGGTCGGCGGCGAGGTCGGGGTCACTGTCGCGCACGGAGTGGTGCAGCGCGGCGACGAGCAGCATGAGGGTCGTGAGGCGCTGCTGCCCGTCGATGAGAATGAGGTCGGCATCCGTGCCCGCACCGTCCTCGGCCGAGAGGATCGAGCCGATGAAGTGACGGTGGGCGTCGTCCTCCGCCGCCACCGCCCTGACGTCGGACAGCAGCCGCTCGCAGCCGCCGATGTCCCAGCGGTACTGCCGCTGGTAGACCGGGACGACGATGGTCGTGCGTCCCGCCGCGAGCCATTCGATCGTGTTGACTGCCGTCGCCTCGACGTTGGTCGCGGTGCTCATGCTGGTCTCTCGTCCTCCCGTAGCGACAGGCGCCACGGACGCGCCGCGTGCCCCGCCCAGTCTATTCGGTTATCCCCGGCGACCCTCCGGGGCAGCACCGGGTCGCGCTGTTAGCCTTGCCTTATCAGGGCCTGTTAAAACGTGCTGGCCCCCGATGAAAGGAACATGACTCGATCATGGGATACATCAAGTCCGCAGCGCTGGAGGAGAAGGGCTTCGTCGTCCTCGACAGCTACGACCAGGAGGCCGACCCCAAGGAGTGGCTCGACATCGAGTACGTCGACTGGAAGTCCTCGGGCGACACCCGGTTCGCGCCCCTCGCCAGCGCCTTCGGGGACATCGAGTGCAACGGCTTCTGGAACCACAAGCCGCCGCGCACCGACAAGGACGGCGTCTGGATCGACGAGCAGACCGCCAAGGCCCCGAACCTCACGCGCCGTGCGCAGGAGCCCGGTGCGAACGTCGGTCGCTGCCGCGTCATCGAGCTGCAGCCCACCCCGTACGGCGACTGCCTCTACAACCTCCACCAGGACGACAACAACCGCCTGAACCCGGACGGCACCGGCTGGGTCGTCCGCGGGTTCTTCAACCTGACGGACGACAAGGACAGCTACTTCGTCCTGCGTGAGAACCGCACGGACCCCAGCATCGAGTACCGCATCGCCCTCCCGGCCGGTGCGCAGCTCATCGTCGACACCCAGCGTCTGTGGCACGCGGCCACGCACAACGGCACCGACCCGCGCTACTGCCTCATCACCTCCTGGACCTCGGGTCCCGAGCTCGACGCCTACATCGAGAAGTACCACGGCACCGACGACGTCCCGAACGTCGAGGTCCCGCAGGACGTGCTCGAATTCGGCTACGCCGAGCAGGCACGGAAGGACGCCGCCCGCGCGGCCTACTACGCGGCGAAGGGCCAGCAGGTCAAGCAGGCCATGAGCGAGGCGTGAGCTTCCCACGATGAGTCGCTGAGCGTCCCCACAATGGGTCGCTGAGCTTGTCGAAGCACCCGAAGGCCCCGGGCCACGGACCGGGGCCTTCGTCGTCGAATCACACGCTTGTGATTTCGCGGGAAGTCCGCGAGAATGGGCGCACAACCGCATACTCTCGCCACTTCGTGGTTCAGGTCGTAGGGGAAGACGCACCTGATGAAACGGAGAGATCATGGCGACGGCTTACGCACGCGGAGTGGTATTCATCCACTCGGCGCCTCGCGCGCTCTGCCCGCACCTGGAATGGGCGGTCGGTCGCGCTATCGGGCGTGCGGTGAACTTCGACTGGGCCGAGCAGCCCGTCCTGACCGGAGCGCGCCGCGCCGAATTCTACTGGGACGGCCCTGTCGGCACCGGTGCCGCTCTCGCGACCGCGATCCGCGGCTGGGAACACCTGCGGTTCGAGGTGACGGAAGACCCGACGCCTCGCAGCGACGGCGGCCGCTGGCTGCACACACCGGATCTCGGCATCCACTACGCCCAGACCGACGCCGCAGGCAACATCGTCATCGGCGAGGATCGCATCCGTTACGCGATGGAGATCGCCGCGGGCAACGCCGTCGAGCTGCAGCGCGAGCTCGACATCGCCCTGGGCTCCGCCTGGGACGAGGAGCTGGAGCCCTTCCGCCACGCCAGCGACGACGCGCGCGTCGTCTGGCTCCACAAGGTCGGTTGACCGGCCGCTCAGACCGGGAGCGCGGGAGGCGTGAGTATCGGATGCCGGTGACTCATCCCGGACGCTGAGAAGACGAATCCTCGCTCCGCTCGACGAGGACCCCGCCCCGGGATCGCGGCGGGGTCCGCGTCTTCCCCGCTCAGATCACCGCCGCGTGAGCGAGGTCGTCGACGGTGTTCACGCCGCCGCCGCGTACGTCTTCCCAGGCGAGCGCCAGGCGCGTCATCGCCTCCTGCCCGCGGTCGGGCGTGAGCGTGATCGGAACCCGTAGCCGCCGCTCCAGCACGCCGCCGGTGGTGAAGCGCGGGCCGGGCGGGAGGATGAGGCCATGCTCGCGCGCGGCGAGCGACAGCGTGGTGGAGAGCGGCACTCCGAGATCGATCCAGGCCGACAACCCGCCGGGGGTCTCCGGCATTCGCATCCCGGGGATCCGGGCGACGCCAGCCGCGACGGCATCTCGCCCCGCCGCGAGACGTCTCCGGACGTGCTGCGTGAGCGCAGGGACGTCATCGAGCAGCTCCACGGCGATGCACTGTTCGAGCAGCGCGGTGCCCAGCTCGAACGACGGGCGCACGGCGAGCAGGCGGGCGATGATCGAGCGCTCCGCGCGAACCCAGCCGATACGCATGCCTCCCCAGGCGATCTTCGACATCGAGCCGACCGTGATGACGTTCGGAGCCCGCGAGGCCATCGGCAGGGGAGCCCAGCCGCGATCGATGTCGAGTTCCGCAGTCGTCTCGTCCACGATCAGCTGCGTGCCGGCGTTGCGGGCTGTCGTCGCGATCCGTGCCCGCTCGTCGTCCGGCAACGTCGCGCCGGTGGGGTTGTGGAAGTCGGGGATGAGATAGGCGACGTGCGGTCGGGCCGTCAGCAGTGTGTCTGTGAAGTGCCGGATGTCCCAGCCGTCGGCGTCCACCGGCGTCGGGACCAGGCGGTATCCGTGACGGTGGAGAGCCTCCAGCGCGTGCGGGAACGTGGGCTGCTCGACGAGGGCCCGTTCGCCCCGGCGGCCGATCGCCGTCAAGATGAGGTTCACGGCGTTCAGGGCGCCGGACGTGATCATGATCTCGTCCGCCGAGGTGGGGGCACCCCGTTCGGTGAACCGGCGGGCCACGGCGTCGCGGAGCTCGGGCAGGCCCTGGAGGGAGTACCCGCTCGTCCCTCGGAGCGCGGCGAGTCGGGGGAGCGAACGCACGGTCGCGTCGTACAGGCCGGGCGTCGAGTCCATCGACGCGATGGACAGGTCGATGGCGTCGTCGACACGATCATGGCCCGGAGCCAGCGGGCCGTGGGGGAGCGCGACCCGCGTGCTCCCACCATGGCGCCGGGACACGTAGCCACCGGCCTCCAGGACCCCGTAGGCGCGGGTGATGGTGGAGCGCGATCGCCGGAGCTCGAGTGCGAGGGCGCGCTCGCTGGGTAGTCGTTCGCCGACGGTGAGGCGCCCGTCGAGGATGAGGGCCCGGATGCGGTCCGCCAGTCCCGACGCCGAGGCGTCGTCGAGGTCCTGCGCGCCGAGCTGCGTGACGAGACGGGAAGCCATGCCTCCAGCCTGCCGCAAAGTGGCCTCCGATGTGCAGGCCACTTTTCGCTCAGTGGTCGTCCTGGAGACGCGGCCGCGGGGCCACGATGGAGGAATGCTCCTACGTGCCGTCTTCCTGCCCGTCACCGCGACCAGCGGACGAGACCTCGCGGAACGGATCGGGCAGCTCGTGGTCGGTCTGTTCCTCTACGGAGTGGCCCTGGGGTTCATGGTACGCGGCGGGATCGGCGTCGCCCCCTGGGACGTCCTGTCCTTGGGCGTCGCACGGTGGACGGGGCTCGGGTACGGGGTGGTGACGGTGATCGTCTCCATCGTGGTCCTGCTGCTGTGGATCCCCCTCCGGCAGCGGGTGGGACTCGGGACACTGCTCAATGCGCTGCTGATCGGCCCGTTCGCCGACCTCACGCTGCTCGTGCTCCCCGAGCCGTCCTCCGTGTGGGTGGGCGCGCCCATGTTCCTCTTCGGGCTCGTCCTGCTCGCCTTCGCGACCGGCTTGTACATCGCCGCCGACTTCGGCCCCGGACCCCGCGACGGGCTGATGACCGGACTCGTCCGCGTGACCCGCTGGCCGGTCTGGCTGGCACGCACGGTCATCGAGGGATCCGTGCTGCTCGTCGGCTTCCTGCTCGGCGGTCCGGTGGGGGTGGGCACGGTGTTTTTCGCGTTCGGTGTCGGGCCGCTGATCGGCTGGTTCCTCCCGCGCATCGAGCAGTGGCGCCGGGCGCGCTCTGCCCGACTGGCGGTTCCGGTGCCCTGAATCTCTCCAGCGACGACGAAAGGCCCCCGGGAGCGGATCCCGGGGGCCTTTCGCGGTGCAGGCGGTGGCGTCAGTCGACGCCACCGAGCACCAGCACGGCGTTGTGACCGCCGAAGCCGAACGAGTTGCTGATCGCGATCTGGGGACCGTCGCCGAGCGGGGCCGGCTCGCCGGAGAGGCGGAAGGGCACTTCCGGGTCCGGCTCGGTCATGTTGATCGTCGGGGGCGCCACGCGGTCGCGCAGGGCGAGGATCGAGAAGATCGCCTCCAGCGCGCCGGTCCCGCCGAGAAGGTGCCCGGTGGACGCCTTGGTCGCCGAGACGGGGATCTCGTCGATCCGGTCGCCGAACACGTTCTTGAGGGCGACGTACTCGTTCGGGTCGCCGACCGGAGTCGAGGTCGCGTGAGCGTTGATGTGGGTCACCTGGTCGGGGGTGATCCCGGCCTCTTCGAGGGCCTGGACGACCGCACGGGCCGCTCCCTTGCCCTCGGGGTCGTTCCCGGTGATGTGGTAGGCGTCGGCCGTCACGCCGCCGCCCAGCACGTAGCCGTAGATCTTCGCGCCGCGGGCCTTGGCGTGTTCCTCGGTCTCGAGGATGAGCGCGGCGGCGCCCTCGCCCATCACGAAGCCGTCGCGGTCGATCGCGCCGGGCCGGGAGGCGTGCGCGGGGTCGTCGTTGCGGCGTGACAGCGCCTGCGCGGACGCGAAGGCCGCCATGGTGATCGGGTGGATCGCCGACTCGGTGCCACCGGCGATGACGACGTCAGCCAGCCCCTCCTGCAGGTGGTGGAAGGCGTGGATGATCGACTCCGTGCTGGAGGCGCAGGCGCTCACCACGGTCTGTGCGTAGGCACGCGCCTCGAACTGCAGCGACAGGTTGCCGGCGGCCGCGTTCGGCATCAGCATCGGCACCGTGAGCGGCATGACCCGACGCGGGCCCTTCTCGCGCAGCGTGTCCCACGCGTCGAGCAGTGTCCAGAGTCCGCCGATGCCGGTCGCGAAGTCGACGCCAAGGCGCTCGGGGGCGACCTCGGGCGACCCGGCATCCTCCCAGGCCTCGCGCGCCGCAATGAGGGCGAACTGCGAGGAGGGGTCGAGTCGCTTCGCCTCGTGGCGCGGCAGGACCTCTTCGGGGCGGACGATCGCAGAAGCGGCGAACGTGACGGGCAGGTCGTACTCCTGCACCCAGTCGTGCTCGATCGTGCGGGCGCCGGAGGCACCGGCGAGCAGGTTGTCCCAGTTCTCCGGGGCCGTGCCGCCGATGGCGGAGGTGGCGCCGATGCCGGTGACGACGATGCGCTTGGTCATGGGGTGTGGTTCCTTGTCGAAACGAGTTCGTGCGGGGGATGGGCAGGGACGGAGGATGCCACTCCTCGCGCAGGGCGAGGGTGGCATCCTGCCGGGATTACTCCTGGCCCGCGACGATGAAGTTGACGGCGTCGCCGACGGTCTTCAGGTTCTTGACCTCGTCGTCGGGGATGGTGACGCCGAACTTCTCCTCGGCGTTGACGACGATCGTCATCATCGAGATCGAGTCGATGTCGAGGTCGTCCGTGAACGACTTCTCCAGGGCGACCTCGCTGGCGTTGATGCCGGTCTCGTCGGTGATCAGCTCTGCGAGGCCGGCGAGGACCTCATCGTTGGTGAAAGCCATGGTGGTCTTCCTCTTTCTTACGGGTTGTATTCGGAACCGTGGAACAGTCTAGGGAAGGTCGGCGCGTCTTCAGGGGAGGACGACGACCTGGGCCGCGAACACGAGCCCAGCCCCGAAGCCGATCTGCAGCGCGAGTCCGCCGGAGAGTTCCGGATGCTCGGCCATGAGTCGGTGGCTGGCGAGAGGGATCGAGGCGGCCGAGGTGTTGCCGGTGGTCTCGATGTCGCGCGCGATGACCGTCGTCTCCGGCAGGCCGAGCTGCTTGGCGAACTCGTCGATGATGCGCATGTTCGCCTGGTGCGGGATGAAGGCGGCGAGATCGGAGGCCTCGATCCCTGCCTTGTCCAGGGCCTCGCGGGCGACCTTCGCCATCTCCCAGACCGCCCAGCGGAAGACCGTCGGGCCTTCCTGCCGAAGAGTCGGCCACGGCACCACGCCGTCGCGGAAGTCGGTGAGGGTGCCGTTCATGCCGACGGCGTCGGCTTTGGACCCGTCGCTGCCCCACACGGCGGGGGCGATGCCCGGCGTGTCGCTCGGGCCGATGAGGGCGGCACCGGCGCCGTCGCCGAGGAGGAACGAGATGCTGCGGTCGGTCGGGTCCACCACATCGGAGAGCTTCTCGGTGCCGATCACGAGCGCGTAGCGCGCGGCTCCGGCCTTGATCAGCGCATCCGCCTGGGTGACCGCGTAGGCGTAGCCGGCGCAGGCCGCATTGACGTCGTACGCCGCGGCCGGGTTGGCGCCGACGCGGTCGGCGACGATCGCCGAGACCGACGGCGTCTGCTTCGGGTTGCTGATCGTCGCGACGATGACGAGGTCGACCTGGTCGGCTGCGACGCCCGACTTCTCGATGGCCTCGGCTGCGGCCTCGGTCGCGAGGTCGATGGCGTCCGTTCCCCTGTCGGCCCGCACGCGCGTGATGATGCCGGTGCGCTGCCGGATCCACTCGTCGCTCGAGTCGATCGGACCGATGAGGTCTTCGTTGGGGACTGCGTTCTCGCCGCGAGCCGCGCCGAACGCATAGATGCGGGTGAAGGCGGGCCCGGCGATCTGGGCAAGGGAGGCGGTCATGCGGCTTCTCCGTTCAGCAGCGCGACGGCGGCTTCGAGGTCTTCGGGGGTCTTCACGGCGACCGTCGGTACGCCGCGCAGGCCGCGCTTGGCGAGACCGACGAGGGCACCCGCAGGGGCGAGCTCGATCACGCCGGTCACGCCGGCCTCGGCGAAGGAGGACATGCACCGGTCCCACCGCACGGGGGAGGACACCTGGTCGACCAGGTAGTCGAGCGCCGTTCCGCCGTCCGTGACGACGGAGCCGTCCCGGTTCGTCCAGAGCGTGATCTCGGGGTCGGCGGGCTGCACGTCCGCCACCGCATCGCGGAGGACCGAGACGGCGGAGGCCATGTAGTCGGTGTGGAAGGCGCCGGCGACCTGGAGCGGCACCACGCGCGTGCCCTTGACCGGCTCCTCGGCGAGAGCTGCCAGCGCCGGAAGAGGCCCGGCGACGACGATCTGCCCGCCGCCGTTGAAGTTCGCCGGCGCGAGGCCGAGCTCGGCGAGTCGGGCGAGGAGCGTCTCCTCATCGCCACCGAGGACTGCGCTCATGCCGGTCGGAGTCTGCGCGGCGGCGTCAGCCATCGCGCGGCCGCGGATGCCGACCAGGCGCATGCCGGTCGTGGCGTCAAGGACCCCGGAGCCGACGAGAGCGGCGATCTCCCCGACGGAGTGCCCGGCGATGCCAGCCGCGCGACGGCCGGCGGCGCTCACAAGGGCATCACCGGCGACGAGGGAAGCGGCCACGATCAGCGGCTGGGCGACGCGGGTGTCGCGGATGGTGTCCGCGTCCGACTCCGTGCCGTGCGTGCGGAGATCCACCTGCGCGGCCTCGGAGTAGGCCGCGAGACGCTCCTCCACTCCGTCGAGCTCGAGCCAGGGGGCGAGGAATCCGGGGGTCTGCGAGCCCTGTCCAGGGCAGACGACGACAATCACCCACCCAGTCTGCCAACGATCGGGCGAGAACGGTGGATGATCCATCACAAGATTGCGCGAAACCCTTGTGTGTGGCGCACAGATCCTGCGTCGCGAGTCAGCGCGGAGAGCGTCGCAGCGGCGGTCGGCGTCGCACCTGCTCCGCCGCCCCGATGGAGCCGAGGATGAGCGCGGTCTGCAGGATGAGGGCCTCGCGGGGCCCGGTCGCATCCCACCCGATGACCTCGCTCACGCGCTTGAGGCGGTACCGCACGGTGTTCGGATGCACGAAGAGCTCGCGGGCCGTGGCCTCGAGGGAACGGCCGTTGTCCAAGTAGCTCCACAGCGTCGTGACGAGGTCGGTGGAGTGCGCCTGCAGCGGGCGGTAGATGCGCTCGATGAGGGTCTGCTTCGCGAGCGGGTCACCCGCGAGGGCGCGCTCGGGGAGCAGGTCGTCGGCTTCGACCGGCCGGGGCGCACTCCGCCAGGCCCGGGCCACCGCGAAGCCGGCCAGGGCCGCACGTGCGCTCTGACTGGCATCCACGAGAGCGGCGACCGCCGGGCCGAGCACCACGAAACCCGGCCCGAACGACGGCTCCAGCCTCGCGGCGATCTCCTGGAAGCCGAGCTCCTCGTCCTCGCCCTCCTGTCCGGCTACGCGTGCGCGGCCGAGGACGAGCACGAGACGGGAACCCTGCACGCCGATGAGGACGTCGACGGCGAGCTTCCGCGCGGTCCGCCGCACCAGGTCGACGTCGAACTGCGGGGGCGTGGTGCCGACGAGGACCGCGACCTCCCCGTGGCCGTGCCACCCGAGGGCGGCGATCCGACTCGGCAACTCCTCGTCGGCCTCGCCCGTGAGGATCGAGTCGACGACGAGAGCCTCGAGCCGCGCGTCCCAGAGGCCGCGCGCCTCGGCGGCGCGCGCGTAGACGTCTGCCGCCGCGAACGCCACGTCTCGCGAGTAGAGCAGGATCGCCTCGCGGAGGTGCTCCCCCTTGCCCGCGACCCGCTCCTCGGTCACCTCGACGGTCACGCGGATGAGCTGGAGCGTCTGCTGCAGGCTCACACTCCGCAAGAGCTCACGCGGAGCGGCCGCGAAGATGTCTGCGGCGATCCATGGAGTCGACGTGGGGTCGTCGTACCACTGGATGAAGGACGTGATGCCCGCCTGCGCCACCAGCCCGACCGCGGAGCGGCGGGCCGGTGGCATGTCGGCGTACCAGGGGAGGGTGTCCTCCAGCCGCTTGATCGTCACCGTCGCGATGTCGCCGGAAATCCGGCGCAGCCAGGTGAGCGTGGCGGCTTTGTCCATGCCGGCGGAGGCAGCTGTCACCGAGGGCTCAGCTTTCGCCGCCTGCGTTGCCGCTGGTGCCGGCGTTCACGTCGTGCAGGCGGTACTTCTCGATGGCCTGGGCGGAGAGGCCACGGTCGACCTTGCCCTCCTCAGCCAGCGCCTGCAGCGTGCGCACGACGATCGACGGTCCGTCGATCTTGAAGAAGCGGCGGGCTGCGGCGCGCGTGTCCGAGAACCCGAAGCCGTCGGCACCCAGCGTCGCGAAGCGGTTCGGCACCCACGGGCGGATCTGATCCTGCACGGCGTGCATGAAGTCGCTGACCGCGACGACGGGACCCTCGGCGCCCTGGAGCTTCTGGGTCAGGTACGCGGTGCGCGGCTCCTCCTCGGGGTGGAGGAAGTTGTGCTCGTCGGCGGCGAGGCCGTCACGGCGGAGCTCGGTCCACGAGGTGACCGACCACACGTCGGCGACGACGCCCCAGTCCTTCTTGAGCAGTTCCTGAGCTTCGAGCGCCCACGGCAGTCCGACGCCGGAAGCGAAGAGCTGGGCGCGGGCGCCGTCGCCCTCGCCGACGGCGACGCGGTGGATTCCGCGGACGATCCCGTCCACGTCCACGTCGGCAGGCTCCGCGGGCTGGACCATCGGCTCGTTGTACACCGTGAGGTAGTACATGACGTTCGGGTCCTCGTGCTGCCCGCCGTACATCCGCTCGAGACCCGAGCGCACGATGTGCGCGATCTCGTACCCGTACGCGGGGTCGTAGGAGACCGTGGCCGGGTTCGTGGCGGCCAGCAGGTGCGAATGCCCGTCGGCGTGCTGCAGGCCCTCACCCGTGAGCGTGGTGCGTCCGGCCGTCGCGCCGATGATGAAGCCGCGGGCCATCTGGTCGCCGGCAGCCCACTGGGCGTCACCGGTGCGCTGGAAGCCGAACATCGAGTAGAAGATGTAGATCGGGATCAGCGGCTCGCCGTGCGTCGCGTACGAGGTGCCCGCGGCGGTGAACGCCGCAAGAGCGCCGGCCTCGTTGATGCCGACGTGGACGATCTGACCCTGCGGGCTCTCCTTGTAGGCGAGCAGCAGCTCCCGGTCGACCGAGGTGTAGTGCTGGCCGTTCGGGTTGTAGATCTTCGCGGTGGGGAAGTACGCGTCCATGCCGAACGTCCGCGCCTCGTCCGGGATGATCGGGACGATGCGGTGGCCGAACTCCTTCGAGCGCAGCAGATCCTTGAGCAGGCGGACGAACGCCATGGTGGTGGCGACCTCCTGGGTGCCCGAGCCCTTCTTCGGCAGGGCGTAGGCGTTCTCCTCGGGGAGGGAGAGGCCGACGTGCGTCGAACGGCGCTCCGGGAGGAAGCCGCCGAGGGCCTTGCGGCGCTCCAGCATGTACTGGATCGTCTCGTCCTGCGGTCCCGGGTTGTAGTACGGCGGCAGGTAGGGGTTCTCCTCGAGCTGCGCGTCCGTGATCGGGATGTGCATCGCGTCGCGGAACGTCTTGAGGTTGTCCAGCGTCATCTTCTTCATCTGGTGGGTCGCGTTGCGGCCCTCGAACTGCGGGCCGAGCCCGTAGCCCTTGACGGTCTTCGCGAGGATGACGGTGGGCTTGCCCTTGTGCTCGGTCGCGGCCTTGAACGCGGCGTAGACCTTGCGGTAGTCGTGGCCACCGCGCTTGAGGTTCCAGATGTCGTCGTCGGAGTAGTCCTTGACGAGGGCGGCGGCGCGCTCGTCGCGCCCGAAGAAGTGCTCACGGATGTACGCGCCCGACTCGGCCTTGTAGGTCTGGAAGTCGCCATCGGGAGTGACGTTCATGAGGTTGAGCAGGGCGCCCTCGGTGTCGCGGGCGAGCAGGTCGTCCCACTCGCGGCCCCAGACGACCTTGATGACGTTCCAGCCTGCGCCGCGGAAGAACGACTCGAGCTCCTGGACGATCTTGCCGTTGCCGCGGACCGGACCGTCCAGACGCTGCAGGTTGCAGTTGACGACGAACGTGAGGTTGTCGAGACCCTCGTTCGCGGCGACCTGGAGCTGGCCGCGGCTCTCGACCTCGTCCATCTCGCCGTCGCCGAGGAACGCCCACACGTGGGACTGCGACGTGTCCTTGATGCCACGGTTCTCGAGGTACTTGTTCGACATCGCCTGGTAGATCGCGTTGATCGGGCCGAGACCCATCGACACCGTCGGGAACTGCCAGTACTCCGGCATCAGGCGCGGGTGCGGGTACGACGGGATGCCGTGCGGTGCGTGCGACTTCTCCTGACGGAAGCCGTCGAGCTGGTCCTCGGTGAGGCGCCCCTCGAGGAAGGAGCGGGCGTAGGTGCCGGGGGAGGCGTGGCCCTGGATGAAGATCTGGTCGGCGCCCCCGGGGTGATCCGCGCCCTTGAAGAAGTGGTTGAAGCCCACTTCGTACAGCGCCGCGGAGGACGCGTACGTCGAGATGTGACCGCCGACGCCGATGCCGGGTCGCTGGGCGCGGTGCACCGTGATCGCGGCGTTCCAGCGGATCCAGGCGCGGTAGCGGCGCTCGATCTCCTCGTCACCGGGGAATTCGGGCTCGTTCTCCGGAGCGATCGTGTTGATGTAGTCCGTGGTCGGAACCATCGGCACGTTCAGGTGCAGTTCCTTGGAGCGCTTGAGCAGGCTGAGCATGATCTCGCGCCCGCGGCCGTGTCCCTTGGCGTCCACCAGCTCGTCGAGCGACTGCTGCCACTCACCGGTCTCTTCTGGATCGCTGTCGAGGGGGCCCTGAGAGTACGGATCCTGATCGTGGACGGTCACGGGGGAACCTTTCGTCAAGCTGGCAGGTCATGCCAAGGAAACGGGAAGCGACACGGGCAGCCTTGTCGGCCGTGCACAACGCGCGCCGACTTCAGCCTATCCCTCTTCCACGACACGGGTGCGCATCCGCACCCGGATAGACTGAGCGCACCAGGGCCTTTAGCTCAGCTGGTAGAGCGCCACGTTTACACCGTGGATGTCGTCGGTTCGATCCCGGCAGGGCCCACCCGTCACGACAGCATCGGGGAGCGGCAATGGCGCGACGCATCGTCATCAGTGGGGCCTCCGGTCTCATCGGCACCGCACTCGCGACGGCGCTGCGCGCCGATGACATCGAGGTGAGCACCCTCGTGCGACGCACTCCGCAGGCGGAGGGCGAGCTCGAATGGGCACCGGGGGATGCCGCCCTCGATCCGGACGTCCTCGCGGGCGCGGAGGCCGTCGTCGCGCTCGGCGGTGCGAGCGTGGGGCGCCTTCCGTGGACGCGTGGCTACCGCCGGCAACTCGTGGAGTCCCGGCTGGACGCGACGAACACGCTCACCACCGCTCTGCGTGCCCTGCGCACCGACGCTCCGGCCCTCGTGTCGGCGTCGGCCGTCGGCTACTACGGCTCCGCGCCGGGCGAGATCCTCACCGAGCATTCCGGTCCCGGCACCACCTTCCTGGCCGACCTCACCGTGCGCTGGGAGACCGCGGCGCGACGAGCCGAAGACCACACGCGGGTCGCGCTGCTGCGAACCGCGCCGGTGATCCACCGCCGTGGCGTGCTCCGCCCCATGATCACGCTGACGAGACTCGGCGTCGCCGGCCCCCTGGGGTCGGGCACGCAGATCTGGCCGTGGATCTCCCTGGACGATGAGGTCCGTGCGATCCGTCATGTCCTCGATGAGAAGCTCGCTGGTCCGGTCAACCTGACCGGACCGACCCGGGCCTCGGCGAACGACATCGGCCGCGCGCTCGCGGAGCGGATGCACCGCCCGTTCTGGCTCCCGGCTCCTCGGTGGGCGCTGCGGCTCGCGCTCGGCGATGCCGCGGAATCTCTGCTGTTGCCGGATGCCGACGTCCGCCCCGAGGTCCTGCAGCGGTCGGGCTTCCGCTTCACGCATGCCACCGCGGCGGAGGCGGTCGCCGCGGCGCTCTGACGGCATAGGGATTCTCCCGGCGAGAACCCTGCCGCCGCGGGTCGTCCGCTGTCAGGATGGGCGCATGGAGATCATCGAGAACTCGAAGCTCACCGTCGTCGGCGCCGGAAGCGTGGGATCGAGCGTCGCCTACGCGGCACTCATCCGGGGATCGGCCCGTCATGTCGCGCTCTACGACATCGCGGCCGAGAAGGTCGAGGCCGAGGTGCTCGACCTCGCGCACGGCACGCAGTTCACCGGGAGCAGTGACATCATCGGCGGGAGTGACATCTCCGTGGCCGCCGGCTCTCATGTGGTCGTGATCACCGCCGGAGCCAAGCAGAATCCCGGCCAGACCCGCACCGAGCTCGCCGGGGTCAACGCCGGCATCATCCGGCGCATGATGCCGGAGCTCCTCGCCGTCGCACCGAACGCGGTTTATGTGATCGTGACGAACCCCTGCGACGTGCTCACCGTGATCGCGCAGCAGGAGACCGGATTGCCGCCGGAGCGCATCTTCGCCTCGGGCACCGTCCTCGATACGTCACGCCTGCGGTGGAAGCTGGGGGAGCGCGCGGGCGTGTCCACGGCGAGCGTGCACGCCCACATCATCGGCGAGCACGGCGACACCGAGTTCCCGCTGTGGTCGCGGGCGACGATCGGGACGGTGCCGATCCTCGACTGGGAGGCGCCAGGGCACCCGCGCTTCACGCTGGAGGAACTCGACGAGATCGCCGTCGACGTCCGCGATGCCGCGTACAAGGTGATCCAGGGGAAGGGGGCGACGAACTACGCGATCGGGCTGTCGAGCGCGCGCATCGTGGAGGCGGTGCTCCGCGACGAGCACGCCGTCATGCCCGTCAGCACCGTGCTCCGCCACTTCCACGGTATCGACGGCGTCGCCCTGTCCGTGCCATCGATCGTCAGCGCCGCCGGTGCGACGCCGATCCGCACCACCGCGTTCTCGGATCGGGAGCTCGACCTGCTCCGGCAGTCCGCCGACGCGCTCACCGCGGTCGCGGCGTCCTTGCAGGAGTGACAGCGGTGGGGCGGCCGCCCCACCGCGCTCACCGGCCGTGCGGATCGGTGCGGTTGAGTACTGTGACGACCTCGTCGTAGTCGCCGCGCGCCTCGCCGTAGCGGAGGAACTTCACCCGCTCGACCTGGATCTCGGTCGCATCGGGCTGGGTCTCGATGAGCGTCATGACCTCATCGATGAACGCGTCGAGCGGCAGAGCCGCCTCGTTCTCCGCGTGGCCGGGCATGAGATCCGTGCGCACGGCCGGTGGCTCGAGCTCCTGCACCGCGACGCTCGTCCCCGCGAGCTGCAGTCGCAGCGACTCGCTCAGCATGTGGATGGCCGCCTTGCTCGCGTTGTAGGTGGGGGTCACCCGCAGCGGCGCGAAAGCGAGACCGGACGAGACGGTCATGATGGTCGCCGCCGGCTGGGCGCGGAGGTGTTCGATGAACGCGGCGATGAGCCGGATCGGGCCGAGGATGTTCGTCGTGACGGTCTCCTCAGCGGTGGACAGGAAGCCCGAGGGCATGGTCCAGTCCTCCGCGCGCATGATGCCGGCCATCGTGATCACCACGTTCAGCGTCGGGTGCGCGGCGAGCACGGTGGCGGCGGCCTCGTCGATGCTCGCCGGGTCGGTGGTGTCGATGCGGACCGTGTGGAGCCCGGGGTGGGCGGCGGCGATCGCGGTCAGCCGGTCCACGCGTCGCCCGCCGACGATCACGGTGTTGCCGCGCTCGTGCAGCCGGTGTGCCAAGGCCAGACCGATGCCGCTCGTCGCGCCGGGGATGAAGATGGTGTTTCCGGTGATGTCCATGTCCTCAGCCTCGACGCGACCGCCGAGGCGTTCCAGAGACGGCCGATCGGGGGACGGGCAGTCCCTGGATCGTGCATCCGCTCCGCGGCATACTGCTCGGATGGACCGCGACGCGCTGGCTGACTTCCTCCTCCGGCGGCGAGAGGCGCTGAGCCCCGCCGACGTGGGGCTCCCCACGGGGCCGCGCCGACGGACCACGGGGCTCCGGCGGGAGGAGGTCGCACAACTGGCGACCATGTCGACGGACTACTACACGCGTCTCGAGCAGCGTCGGGGGCCGCAGCCGAGCGCGCAGATCCTGGCCGCCCTCGCTCGTGCCCTGCGGCTGTCACCGGACGAGCGCGACTACCTCTTCCGTCTCAGTGGGCACAGTGCACCTGATCGCACGGCGGTCACGGACTACGTCCGTCCCGGCATCCTCCGCGTGCTCGACCGCCTGCACGACACCCCGGCGTTCGTCGTGTCCGCCCTCGACGAGGTGCTGGTGCAGAACGACGCCTCGCGCGCACTGATCGGGGATGCGAGCGGTCTGACCGGGCTCGATCGGAGCGGCATCCACCGATGGTTCGCGCGACCCGACGACGAGCGGCGTCGCTACCGCGAGGGCGATCATCCCCGGCAGTCGCGGGCGCTGGTGGCGGCGCTCCGCGCGGCGTACGGAACGATGGGTGCGCGGTCACGGGCGGGGGAGATCGTCGCCGATCTGTCGGAGCGCAGCCCGGAGTTCGTGCAGCTCTGGGAGGCGCACGAGGTGGCGCGACGCTTCGAGCAGCACAAGGTGATCGTCCATCCGGAGCTGGGCGAGATCGAGGTGGACTGCCAGGCGCTGTTCACGGAGGACGAATCGCAGGCGCTCATCGTGCTGACCGCACAACCCGGTAGCGAGGCCGCCGGGAAGCTCGAGTTCCTCCGCGTCCTCGGCACCCAGAGCGTCTGATCGCTGCGGCTCAGGACTCCTCGTGCACGGCGGGGTCGCCGTCGAAGAGCCGCCCGTCCGCGCGTCCGAGTGCCGTGATCGCGGCGACCTCCGCGTCCTCGAGCAGGACGCCGGCGGCCGCGAGGTTCGTGGCCTGGTGCTCCGCCGAGGACGCCTTCGGGATCGCGACCGTCTCCCGCGCGACGTGCCAGGCGAGCACGGCCTGCGCGGGGGTGATGTCGTGCGCAGCGGCCACCTCGCGGACGACGCCTTCGTCGAGGAGGGCCTGCGCACGCCCCAGCGGGCTCCACGCCTCGGTGAGGATGCCGTGCTCGCGGTGATACGCCAGCTGCTCCTCCTGCGGGAAGTACGGGTGTACTTCGATCTGGTTCACGACCGGCCGGACTCCGGTCTCCCGTTCGATCCGCTCGAGATGCTCGGGGAGGAAGTTCGAGACGCCGATCTGGCGGACGACGCCGCGCGACTGGGCGTCCACGAGCGCGGCCCAGGCCTCGACGTACTCGTCCTGGCTCGGGTTCGGCCAGTGGATGAGGTGCAGGTCGGTCGCGTCGAGGCCGAGGCGGGAGCGGCTCTCCTCGATGCTGGCGGTCGCCGCCGCGCGGGCGTGGTGGCGTCCGGGCAGCTTCGTCGTCACGATCACCTCGGAGCGTGGGATGCCGGATGACGCGACTCCGCGCCCCACCGAGCCCTCGTTCTCGTAGTTGAACGCCGAGTCCACGAGCCGGTAGCCGGCGCGGAGGGCCTGCGCGACGGCGTCGGCTCCGGCGTCGCCGTTCAGACGATAGGTGCCGAGCCCGAGGGCCGGCAGGGTGAAGCCGTTGTGGGCGCGGAAGGTGGGGACAGTGGTCATCGTTGCTCCTCCGTTGGCGTGTCTCCAGCGTAGGGCGAGTTGGCAGGTCTCGGTCGCCCGCGCGATGCTGGCAGGCATGACCCTGATCGCCGCGCTCTCATGACACCGCCCGTCCGCTGCCCCTGTGCGTCGGGGGACACCTTCACCGCGTGCTGCGGACCCCTCCTGGACGGAGCCCCGGCCCCGACTGCCGAACGGCTGATGCGCTCCCGGTATACCGCCTTCGCGCGGGAGGACGGGCGGTACCTGCTCCGTACCTGGCACCCGTCGACCCGTCCGGAGACCATCGGCTTCGAGCCCGAACTGCAGTGGCGCCGCCTGCTGATCGTGGAGCGCGTCGCGGGCGGCCCTTTCGACACGGAGGGCGTGGTCGAGTTCGAGGCCTTCTGGCGTCAGGGCCGCACGCGTGGATCTCTGCACGAGCGCAGTCGCTTCGTCCGCGAGGACCGCATCTGGTTGTACGTGGACGGCGACATCCGGTGATGCGGGCTGCGGGCCGGCAGCGACTAGATTTGAGAGTGTGAAAGCGACCCCGGAGAACCAGCGCACCCTGCTCGACATCGCCGACCTCGACCGGCGCATCGCGCAGGCGGAGCGTGCCCGCACCCAGCCGAGCCAGGCGGGCCGGATCACCGAGCTCGTGGCCATCCGCCAGGAGCAGCTCCGTGAGCTCACGGTGCTGACCGGTGCCAGGGACGACGCCCGCACCGAGCTGTCGCGGCTGGAGTCCGACGTGGCACTGGCCGAGCAGCGTCGCGACCGGGACTCGCAGCGCCTCGCCGCGGCCACCAATCCGAAGGAGGCGCAGGCGCTGGAGCACGAGCTCGCCAGCCTCGCCAAGCGGCTGAGCGACCTCGAGGATGCGGAACTCGACGTCATGGGGCGGGTCGAGGAAGCCGACGCCGCCGTCGCTGCACAACAAGCGCTGCTGGACGCGACGACCGCAGAGGGCAGCGCCCTCACCGGTCAGGCGAAAGCCGATGTCGCCGCCGCGACCGAACTCGGCGCTCAGCTCGCGCGCGACCGCGAGGCGGTCGCGGCCACGGTCCCCGCTCCGCTTCTCGCGGAGTACGACAGGCGAGCCGTGAAGAGTGCGGGCGCCGCGCTGCTGACCCGCGGAACCTGCGAGGGCTGCCGCATGATGCTCCCCGGCACCGACCTCAGCGAGATCCGTCGCACGCCTGACGACGAGGTGGTCTCTTGCCCCGAGTGCGGTTGCATCCTCGTGCGCACCGAGGAGTCGGGACTCTCCTCGTGAGCGCGCCCGGCGCGCACCACCGGTGACGGTGCCGTCGTCGGGTCCCGAGCGCCGCATCGCGCTGATCGGCCTCGGGGCGGGGGAGTACGCCGCGATCGACCTGGACGAGAACGACGGGGAGCAGCATCGGACGCTCCTGCCCGGTGCGGAGCTCGCCGGTTGGGTGTCTTCCGTGGAGGCGGCGGACGGGCCGCGGTGGATCATCCGCAGTGCTGCTGAGATCTACGCGCTGCTGCTGCGGGAAGGCGTCCGGATCGGTCGCAGCCACGACCTGGTCCTGTGTCACGCGATCCTGCGGGACACCGCCATGGTCACGTCGCCCCTCCCTGCGGCGGTCACCTGGGAGCGCGGAGACCCGATCGACCCGACCCCCTCTCTCTTCGATGTGCTCGAGGAGGAGTCGGGGGAGCAGGCGGTCACCGCGGCACTCGACCAGTATCGAGCGCAGCGCACTGTGATGGCCGAGGCGGCGGACGGCCGGCTCACACTGCTGTGCGCAGCGGAGTCGGCGGGCGGGCTGATCGCGGAGGAGATGCGCGTCGCAGGGCTCCCGTGGGACGCCGCTGTCCATGACGCGATCCTCACCGAGACGCTGGGCGCGCGGCCGGCCGCGGGTGGGCTGCCTCGCCGGATGGTGGAGCGCGGCGACGAGGTGCGAGCCCTGCTCGGCGACCCCACCCTGCACCTGGACAGTCAGCCGAAGCTGCTTCGGGCGCTGCATCGCGTCGGGGTCTCCGTGGAGTCCACGAGCAAATGGGAGCTGTCCGCGCACGAGCACCCGGTGATCGAACCTCTGCTCGCCTACAAGAAGCTGTCTCGGCTGCTCAGCGCGAACGGCTGGACGTGGTTGTCGGAATGGGTGCAGGACGGCCGTTTCCGCCCCGTGTACATCCCGGGAGGCGTGGTGACCGGGCGATGGGCATCGGCCGGCGGCGGTGCGCTGCAGCTGCCCCGCAACCTCCGCCCGGCCGTACGCGCAGACCCCGGGTGGGCTCTGGTCGTCGCCGACGTCGCACAGCTCGAGCCGCGGATGCTCGCGGCCATGTCGGCGGACGAGGCGATGGCGGACGCGGCGCGCGGCGGCGACCTCTACGCCGGTGTCGTCGCATCGGGCGCCGTCGCGACGCGGGAGGAGGCGAAGTACGCGGTGCTCGGCGCCATGTACGGCGCCACCAGCGGCGACAGCGGGCGACTTGTTCCGCGGCTGCGGAAGGTCTATCCGCGAGCGATGGCTCTGGTCGACGATGCGGCGCGGGTGGGGGAGGACGGCGGCATCGTCTCCACCTGGCTCGGGCGCTCCTCACCGCGCCCGTCCGCGGAGTGGATGCGCCTGCAAGCCGACGCCACCGCCGCGGACGCCGACCCCGCCGTCGTCTCCCTCGCCCGTCGCCGTGCGCGCGAGTGGGGACGGTTCACGCGCAACTTCGTCGTCCAGGGGACGGCGGCGGAGTGGTCGCTCATCTGGCTGGCCGAGATCCGTCACCGTCTGGCGCAGCTCCCCGAGGTCTTCGGAGCGGCAGAGGCATCGGGTCCGTTCGCCAGGGAAGCGCACCTGGCGTTCTTCCTGCACGACGAGGTGATCCTGCATACCCCGCAGGAGCACGCGGAGGCCGCCGCCGATGCGGTCCGCGACGCCGCCGCGGTCGCGACGACCCGGCTGTTCGGCACCTTCCCGATCGACGTGCCCCTCGACCTGCGCATCGCGGACTCCGCGGAGAAGTGAGGCCGTAGACTGGAAGGGCGAATGGGTCGGCTGGACGGTCGCGTGGCGGGCAACCGCACCGAGGAACGTCCGGGCTCCACAGGGCAGGGCGGTGGGTAACACCCACCCGGAGTGATCCGCGAGAAAGTGCCACAGAGAGCAGACCGCCCCGTTCGGTCCCTGAGCTTGTCGAAGGGCCCGAAGGGGTAAGGGTGAAAGGGTGGTGTAAGAGACCACCGGGGGCCGTGGTGACACGGCCCGCCAGGTAAACCTCGCCCGGAGCAAGGTCAGACAGAGGATGATGACGCGGCTCGCCGAGTCCTCGGGTAGACCGCTGGAGCGGCACGGCAACGTGTCGCCGAGAGAGATGGCCGTCGAAGGGGCGAAGAACCCCGGAACAGAACCCGGCGTACAGGTCGGCCCATTCGCCCTGAACGCCGGAAGGCCCCGATGACTCACGTCGTCGGGGCCTTCCGTCTGGGCACCTGAGCCCGTCGAGGGGCTCTGTGCCTGTCGAAGGGTCAGTCCCCGGCGAGCGACGCTGCGCCGATGATGCCCGAGTTGTTGCGGTGGATCGCGGGGACGATCGGCGTCTTCAGGTCGAGCAGGGGCAGGAAGTCGCCCGCGTTCTTCGACACGCCGCCCCCGACCACGAACAGGTCAGGGCTGAAGAGGAACTCGATGTGCGAGTAGAACGCCTGCAGTCGCTCCGCCCACTCGGCCCAGCTCAGACCCTCACGCTCTCGGGCGGAGGTCGCTGCCCAGGTCTCGACCGACTCGTACTCGCGGAAGTTCAGGTGACCGAGCTCGGTGTTCGGCAGCAGCACGCCGTCGTAGATGAAGGCAGATCCGATGCCGGTGCCGAGGGTGGTGAGAAGGGTGAACCCCAGTACGTCACGGGCCGCGCCGTGGCGGGCCTCCGCGACACCGGCGGCGTCCGCGTCGTTCACGAAGACGATGTTGCGGCCGAGGCCGTCGCGGAAGAATCGCTCCGCGTCGAAGTCGATCCACTCCTTCGAGACGTTCGCGGCCGAGAGGGTCTTCCCGCGCTTGACGATCGCGGGGAACGCGACCCCGAGCGGCAGGGTCGACTCGTGGACGTCGAGCGTCTTCAGAACCGTCTGGACTGCGACGAGGACGTCCTCCGGCGAGGCGCCGGCCGGTGTGGGCACGCGCACCCGATCCGAGGCCATGGTGCCGTGTTCGAGGTCGACGATTCCCGCTTTGATGCCCGTGCCGCCGATGTCGACGCCGATCGCTTTTGCCATGGCCGATAGCTTAGCGACCGCGGTGCACGCCAGTAGGATCGATGACATCACCCCCAACCGCTCGCGGGAAGAAGGAGCAGCCATGACCGACGGCGATCACAAGTACTGGTACAACTCCGCCACGGGCGAGGTCGAGTTCGGCATGCTGTCGCCCTCCATCGACCGCATCGGTCCGTTCGACACCGAGGCCGAGGCGCGTCGCGCTCCTGAGGTGCTCAAGGAGCGGTCGCGGGCCTGGGCCGAGGAAGAGGCGGCGGAGCAGGGCTGGGACGCGAAGCCCTCGAGCGGCTTCGGTGCGGAGAAGGGCCAGGGCGCAGAGTAGCCATGGACAAGCAGAGGGACTTCGTCCTCCGGACGATCGAGGAGCGCGGCGTCAAGTTCGTGCGGCTGTGGTTCACCGACGTGATCGGCACGCTCAAGTCGGTCGCCATCGCGCCGGCCGAGGTCGAGGGCGCGTTCGCCGAGGGCATCGGGTTCGACGGCTCCGCCATCGAGGGCCTCACCCGCACCTACGAGTCCGATCTGCTCGCCCAGCCTGATCCGACGACGTTCCAGACGCTGCCGTGGCGTGGGGAGATCGACCCGACGGCCCGCATGTTCTGCGACCTCACCACGCCGGACGGGCAACCGGCGGTGGCCGATCCGCGGCATGTGCTCAAGCGCACGCTCGCGAAGGCGGCGGATGCCGGCTTCACGTTCTACACGCACCCCGAGATCGAGTTCTATCTGCTGAAGTCGTCGTCCTTCGGCCCGGAGGGTCCGGTTCCCGTCGACTCCGCCGGGTACTTCGACAACGTCCCTGGCGGCACGGCGCACGACTTCCGTCGTCGCTCCGTCCGCATGCTGGAGGATCTCGGCATCTCCGTGGAGTTCAGCCATCACGAGGGCGGCCCCGGCCAGAACGAGATCGACCTGCGCTACGCGGACGCGCTCACCACCGCGGACAACGTGATGACCTTCCGCACGGTCATCAAGGAGGTCGCGATCGAGCAGGGCGTGTACGCCACGTTCATGCCGAAGCCGCTGAGCGGTCAGCCGGGCAGCGGCATGCACACGCACATGTCGCTGTTCGAGGGCGACCAGAACGCGTTCTACGAGGAGGGTGCGAAGTATCAGCTCTCCAAGACCGGCCGTCACTTCATCGCGGGCCTGCTCCGGCACGCCAACGAGATCTCTGCCGTGACGAACCAGTTCGTCAACTCCTACAAGCGCCTTTGGGGCGGGGACGAGGCGCCGAGCTTCATCACCTGGGGGCACAACAACCGTTCCGCGCTCGTCCGCGTCCCGATGTACAAGCCGAACAAGGGGCAGTCCTCGCGCGTCGAGTACCGTGCCCTCGACTCGGCCGCGAACCCCTACCTGGCATACGCCCTCATGCTGGCCGCGGGCCTGAAGGGCATCGAGGAGGGCTATGAGCTCCCCCCGGAGGCCGAGGACAACGTCTGGGCGCTGAGCGACGCGGAGCGCCGTGCCCTGGGCTACTCCGCCCTTCCGGCCAGCCTGGACCACGCCCTGGAGTACATGGAGGCGTCCGAACTCGTCGCGGAGACGCTGGGCGAGCAGGTCTTCAACTACGTGCTGCTGAACAAGCGCAAGGAGTGGGAGGCGTACCGCGGTCAGGTCACGCCGCTGGAGCTGAAGAACAACCTCGAGCTCCTCTGAGCGCCGCATGGCTCGCCCGGACGCCTCCGTCTCGCTCTCGGCCCTCGCCCGGCTCGGCTTCTCCGAGCTGAGCGAGGCCGCGGCGTCGCTGGCCGAACTGGAGAGTCTGCTCGAGGTGCCGCGTGCCTTGCTGCTCGAGGCGGCGGTCGCCGCCGACCCCGATGCGGCCGTCCGGGGAATGCTCCGGGTGGCGCGCCGCGACACGTCCGCGCTGCGCGCGCTCGTCGACGACGAGGCCACGCGTCGGCGCGTCTGGCGGGTGTTCGGAGCCTCCGTCGGGCTCGCCGAGTTCTTCCTCCGTCACCCGCACGAGCTGGACGTGCTCGCGACACCCGTGGACGTGTTGCCCGCGGCGGACGTCTGGACGGACCGCCTCTTGGCCGCCGTCGGTGCGGCGGACGGATTCGCCGTCTCGGCGGAAGACGAGACGATCGTCGCGCTCCGCGTCGCTTACCGACGGAACCTCGCGGAGATCGCGGCCTTCGATCTCAGCCATCCCCGGCCGGAGGAGGTCGTCGCCGTCGTCGCGGCCGCCCTCGCGGACCTCGCGGGCGCCGCGCTCGAGGCGTCTCTCGCCATCGCCCGAGCCCGTCAGGCACCGTCCGCCGGCCGCGATGCCGTCGCCGCGACGCGGCTGGCCGTCATCGGTATGGGCAAGGCAGGGGCGCGGGAGCTCAACTACGTCAGCGACGTCGACGTCATCTTCGTCGGGGGCACGAGCGACGAGGAGACGCTGTCCGAGCCGCAGGCGATCGACATCGCCACACGACTGGCGCGGGAGACGATGCGGAACCTCAGCGCCATCGAGGTCGAGCCGCCGCTCTGGGAGGTCGATGCGGCACTGCGTCCCGAGGGCAAGCAGGGCGCGCTCGTCCGCTCTCTCGCCTCTCACGTGGCGTACTACGACCGCTGGGCGAAGAGCTGGGAGTTCCAGGCGCTGCTGAAAGCACGTCCGCTCGCCGGGGACGCGGACCTCGGAGCGGCCTACATCGACGCGGTGCAGCCGCGCGTGTGGTCGAGTGCCGCCCGAGAGGAGTTCGTCGAGAGCGTCCAGCGCATGCGTGAGCGGGTCATGGAGCATATCGACCCGGAGGACGCCCCCTACCAGCTCAAACTCGGCGCGGGCGGACTGCGTGACATCGAGTTCACGGTGCAGCTCCTTCAACTCGTGCACGGCCTCACCGACGCCTCCCTCCGTACGCGCGGCACGCTGGAGAGCCTGGACGCACTGGTCGCGGGAGGGTACATCGGCCGGGCGGATGCGGCGACCTTCGCGGACGACTACCGCGTGCTGCGGCTCATGGAACATCGGCTGCAGCTCCGAGACCTCAGCCGCACCCACCTGATGCCGAAGACCCCGGCAGGACGGCGCATCCTGGCCCGCAGCACCGGGCTCGCGGACACGGGGGAAGGCGTCTGGGCACGGTGGGAGAGCGTGCGGAGGGAGGTGCGGGAGATCCACACGCGGCTCTTCTACCGCCCGCTCCTGAGTGCGGTGGCCGGACTGCCGGAGGAGGAGCGCACCCTCTCCGCAGAGCAGGCCCACGACCGGCTCGCGGCGATCGGCTTCCGGGATCCGGCCGGAGCCCTCAGACACATCGGCGCGCTGACGCGGGGCCTCAGTCGCAAGGCGACGATCCAACGTCACCTGATGCCCGTGATGGTGCGCTGGTTCGCCGACGGCAGCGACCCCGACTACGGTCTCCTCGCCTTCCGCCGCATCAGCGAGCGCCTGGGCGACACGTCGTGGTTCCTGCGCATGCTGCGCGACTCGTCCGGGGCGGCGGAGAGCCTCACGCGCCTGCTCTCCTCCTCCCGGTACATCGGCGAGCTGCTGGAGTGGATCCCGGAGTCGGTGGCCTGGCTCGACAGCGCGGAGCGACTCCGCCCCCGCAGCGCGCGGGCCCTGGACGAGGAGGCACGAGCGATCCAGACGCGTCATGAGACGGTCGCCGACGCGCTCCGGGCCGTGCGAGCGCTCCGCCGACGCGAGCTGCTGCGAACGGCCATGGCCGCCGTGCTCGATGTCGTCACGATCGAAGAGGTCGCCACCGCGCTCACCGACATCACCGATGCGACGATCCAGGCAGGTCTTCGTGCGGTCCTCCGGGAGGTCGTCCCGCCGGAGGACGCGACGCTCGACTTCGCGGTCATCGGGATGGGGCGATTCGGTGGCGCCGAGCTCGGCTTCGGCTCCGATGCGGACGTCCTGTACGTGTACGACGCCAACGGCGTCGACCCGGGACGCGCCGAGAAGCTGGCGACGAGGATCGTCGCCGGTCTCCGTGAGCATCTCACCGACCATCGCCTTCCGCTCGAGCTGGACGCCGGCCTCCGGCCCGAGGGTCGCAACGGCCCGATCGTGCGGTCCATCGAGGCGTACGCGGCCTACTACCGCCGGTGGTCGCTGTCATGGGAGGCGCAGGCGCTGCTGCGCGCACGTGGCGTCGCCGGGAGCGCGAAGCTCATCGGCCGGTTCATCGAGCTTGCGGACAGCATCCGTTATCCGGAGGCGGTCGACCTCCAGGGGTTGCGGGAGATCAAGCGCATCAAGGCCCGCGTCGAGGGGGAGCGGTTGCCGCAGGGCACGGACCCGCGCCGGCACCTGAAGCTCGGACCGGGAACGCTCAGCGACGTGGAGTGGCTCGTGCAACTCCTCCAGCTGCAGCATGCGACCGGCGTCCCCGGCCTCCGCACGACGTCGACCCTGCATGCGCTCGACGCCGCCGTCGAGGCCGGGCTCGTCCAGGAGGACGACGCGGAGCGGCTGCGGGCCGCCTGGCTTCTGTCGAGCCGGCTCCGGTCCGGCATCACGCTGCTCACGGGGCAGACGAGCGATGTGCTGCCCGCCGACCGGCGTCAGCTCGATGCCCTGGCGCGTCTGCTCGGCTATCCGCCCCGCTCGGCGACGCCCCTCGAAGAGGACTACCTCGCGATCACCCGGCGTGCCCGGCGAACCTTCGAGCAGCTCTTCTACGGCTAGACGGCCGGTCGAGTTGCACGATCGCGGTCCGTCACCCAGGCTGAGCGTATGACCTCTCCTCGCATCGGTGTGATCTGGAACCCGACCAAGTCCGACCGGGACGTTCTCGAGGAGGCCGTCACCCTGGCATTCGGCGAGGAGGCGGATGTGCGCTGGGGCCAGACCACTCCCGACGACCCGGGTCGTGGCGTCGCGGCCGAGGCGGTGGCAGAGGGCTGCGCCCTGGTGATCGCGGTCGGCGGAGACGGAACGATCCGCGCTGTCGCGGAGGCGCTGGTCGGTACCGACGTGGCTCTCGGGATCGTCCCGCAGGGCACGGGCAACCTGCTCGCGCGCAACCTCGGCGTGCCGCTCGAAGGCGTGTTCCCGGCGCTCGAGCACATCCGCGACTCGGAGCCCCACCGGATCGATCTCGGCTGGGTCGAGTTCGACGGCGAGGAGCATGCCTTCTCCGTCATGATCGGCTTCGGCGTGGACGCGCAGATGCTCGTGGAGACCAACGACGACCTCAAGGACCGCGCTGGCTGGCTCGCCTATGTGGAGGCGATGGGGCGCGCGCTGGCCGGCACGGAGATGACCGACATCACGCTGCAGCTGGACGATGAGGAACCGCAGGAGCTGCGCGGCCACACCCTCCTCGTGGGGAACTGCGGCATGCTCCAGGGCGGGATCCGCCTGCTGCCCGACGCCGTCGTCGACGACGGTCTCCTCGACATGCTCCTCATCAGCTCGGACGGTGCGCTGCAGTGGCTCGACACCGTGCGCTCCGTGGTGTGGGACAACGGCATCCGTCGCATGATCGGGAACGTCGATCAGGCCGTGAGCACCGACTCGACCACGCACGTCTCCGCGGAGCGGATCGCCGTCCGACTGGCCTCTCCGCAGATGTTCGAGATCGACGGTGAGGAGATCGGGGAGATCGACGCGTTCACCGTCCGGGTGCAGCCGGGCGCGGTCCTCGTCCGCTGATCAGGCGACCGTCACCGCCGGCGGTGTCTTCTTGCGGTCCTGATTGGGGAAGACGACCTTCTGAACGATGATGATGATGCTCGCGGCGACCGGGATGGCCACGAGCGCGCCGAGAATGCCGCCGAGAGCGCCACCCGCCACGGCGGCGATCACGACGAGGGCGCCGGGTACCGCCACGGCCTTGTTCATGATGCGGGGTGACAGGACGTACGCCTCGATCTGCATGTACACGAGGTAGTAGATGATCGCGAAGAGTGCGGTCGTCGGTGACTCGAACAGGCAGATCAGGGAGATCAGGATCGACGCGGAGAGCGTGCCGACCAGCGGGATCATCGAACCGATGAACGCCAGCAGGGCAAGCAGCGCGGGAACCGGCGCTCCGATGATGCTGAGGAAGATCAGGCTCAGGATCCCGTTGGTGAGCGCGAGGCTCGCCTGCCCGATCACGTAGCGTCCGACCGCGCTGGAGACGTCTTCCAGCAGCTCGCTGAACGTCTCACGCTGGTAGGCCGGCACGAACCGGGCGGCGACGCGCTTCATGCTGCGCAGCGATGCCATGAAGTACAGCGTGAGGATGAGGACGATCGTGATGCCCGTGAGGCCGCCGGCGATCCCTGCGCCGACGGCGAAGACACCGCCGCCGATGTCGAGGAAGTTGTCGGGGTTCTGCACGAAGCCGAGGACGCCGTCGACGGCGTCCTCGATGGTGCCGCCGAACTGTCCGCTGACGTCCCGGAACCAGTCGCTCTTCGTGAAGTCCTCGATCATCTTCGGGCCGTCCTTGATGAGGTTCCCGATCTGTTCCACGAGTGTGGGAACGATCGCGAGGATGATCCCGGCGAAGGCCAGGAGGACCCCGATGACGACGACGGCGACGGCCGCCGCACGGGGGAGTTTGCGCTCGATGAACCGGACGATCGGGTCGAGGCCGAGCGCGAGGAAGAGCGCGACGCCGATGTAGACGAGCACGGTGGCCAGCTGGCCGACGATCCCGCCGATCATCAGCGCGACGAGCACGCCGAGGGCGCCGAGGAGGCCGAACATGAACGGGTTCGCCCTGGCCCCGGCCACCACCGTCGATGGAGACCGCCGTTGCGCCGAGACGGTGGGGCCCTGCTCCGGCGGTGCGATCAGTCTCCTGCGGCGCATGACGCCCCCTCCTCTGCCGGTGCCCGACACTCGATCTTCCTCCACAGCAACCCGCTCAGCGCTCAGCGACACCCGCGTGGGCGCGCGAGTGTCGGACGGACGGGTGTCAGCGGGCGTTGCCCTTGCCGCCGTTGCCCTTGCCGTTGTCGCCGCGGCCGCCGTTGCCCTTGCCGTCGTCGCCGTTGGCGCTGTTGCCCTTGCCGTCGTCGCCGTTAGCGCTGTTGCCCTTGCCGTTGTCGCCGTCTCGCCCCGGGCTCTTCCCCTGGTTCGTCTGGGCGGGGGGCGCGGCGTTCTCCGGCACCGACTCCGCGGCGGGAGTCTCCACCTCGTCCGCCTGGTCAACGGTCTGGGACGCGGGGGAGACCGGCGTGGACGCGGCCTCGTCGGCAACGACCTCGTCCGGGACGACCGTGGCGGGGGTGACGTCGTCCACCGCTCGCGTGAAGCCGTCCGACACCGCCCCCGAGCTCGCGACAGCCTGCTCCCCGTGGCCCACGAGCGCGGCTGACGCGGTGGTCACGGCACCCAGGACGACGACGGCGGCGATGAGCAGCGATTCGCGACGACGACGCGCACGTCGGTCCACCGATGTCTCGGGACGGGCGGAGCGGGCACGCCGCCGGGTACGGGCCTCGGCGCGCGTGCGGGGGAGTGCGGCGTCGCCGACCGGCATCGGAACGGGTACGGTGGCGGTCTCCGCCCGCGACTCCGGCACAGCGACGCCGGCGAGACGTCGAAGTGTGTTCTCGACCTCCATCGCATGCGGCCGGGCCTCCGGGGCGATGCTCGTCATCGCGGTCAGCAGGGCGACCCACTCGGGGCCGAGCTCACCCGGGATCTCCGGGGGCAGGTGCAGACGAGCCAGGGCCGACTCGACACTGAGCGTCGGCGCGAAGCCCGGCGTGCCGGTGAGCGCTTCCAGGAGGACGAGGCCGAGAGCGTAGATGTCGACGGCCGGGCGGATCTCGCCGTTCCGCAGCTGCTCGGGAGCCATGTACGTGAGTGTCCCGAGAACGATCCCCGGTGTGGTCACGCGCGAGGTGTCGATGGCGCAGGCGATGCCGAAGTCCGCCAGCTTCGCGCTCCACCGGCCGGTGCCTTCCGCGGGCGGCGTGAGGAGGACGTTCGACGGCTTGATGTCGCGATGGACGATCCCGGCGGCGTGCACGGCGTGAAGGGCGGAGGCGAGGTCAGCCCCGATCGCGGCGGCGTCCTGCGGAGTCACGGTGGCGCGAGCCATCCGTGTGCTCAGGGTGGGTCCGGGGACGAACTCCATCACCAGGTACTTCGTGTGTCCCGGATCGAGATGGGCGTCGAGAAGCGTGACAAGACCCGGATGGTTCAGGCCGGCGAGCAGGGCCTTCTCGGAATGGACCCGCTCGATGGACATCACGGCGTCGTCGGACTCTCGGAAGACCTTCACCGCGACGGTGCGTTCGAGGGCGATGTCCTCCGCCCGGTACACCGTCGCCATGCCCCCCATGCCGACCGCCTCGGCCAAGCGGTACCGGCCGTCGAGCAATGCTGCGGTCGGCGCGTGCTGCGTGGACATGGGTTCCTCCCACTCGCGGGATCGGGCATCCCGGCGATGGCTTCACCGTAGCCGCGCGGAAGAAAGCGGGTCATCGGGCTTGACGTGGACGCCGACTCCTGCAAGAGCGGGCCCGCGGGACTGCCAGACTGGCAGGATGGCAGGTCTTCATCATGTGGAAGTCTGGATCTCGGACCTCGAGTCGGCACGCCGTGAGTGGGGCTGGTTGCTCGAGGCGGTCGGCTTCGTGCGCACGAGCGTATGGGATGACGGGGAATCATGGAGCGCCGGGGGCGCGTATCTCACCCTGACCACCTCCCCGAACGTGCGCGGCACGCTGCACGACCGCCGTGCGCCGGGAGTGAACCACCTCGCGTTCGCCGCGGGCGCTCGCGTCCGTGTGGACGCGATCATGGCGGCGGCACCGGCGAACGGATGGCGTCCGCTGTACGCGGACCGCTACCCGCACGCCGGCGGTCCCGCGCACTACGCGGGATGGCTGGAGGACTCCGCGGGTTTCAAGGCGGAAGTCGTCGCCGACAACCCCTGACCACGTCGACGGAACGCCCGAGGCCCGCCTTCGCAGGACGCGGAGGCGGGCCTCGGGTTGTTCATCGCTGATGGCCGTGTTCTGATCAGACCCCGAAGTACAGCTCGTACTCGAACGGGTGCGGGCGCTGAGCGATCGGCAGGATCTCGTTCTCGTACTTGTACGAGATCCAGGTCTCGATGAGCTCCTCGGTGAACACGCCGCCCTCGAGGAGGAACTGGTGGTCGGCGCGGAGCGCCTCGAGCGAGTCCAGCAGGGAGTTGGGCACCTGCGGGATGTTCTTCGCCTCCTCGGGCGGCAGCTCGTAGAGGTCCTTGTCGACCGGCTCGTGCGGCTCGATGCGGTTCTTGATCCCGTCGAGGCCGGCCATGAGCTGCGCAGCGAAGGCCAGATACGGGTTGCCGGAGGCGTCAGGAGCGCGGAACTCGATGCGCTTGGCCTTCGGGTTCGAACCCGTGATCGGGATGCGGATCGCTGCGGAGCGGTTGCCGGCCGAGTAGACCAGGTTGACCGGGGCCTCGAAGCCCTTGACGAGCCGGTGATAGCTGTTCAGCGTGGGGTTGGTGAAGGCGAGCAGGGCCGGCGCGTGCGCCAGGATGCCGCCGATGTACCAGCGTGCGATGTCGCTGAGCTGACCGTAGCCGGCCTCGTCGTAGAACAGCGGCTTGCCGTCGTTCCACAGCGACTGGTGGGTGTGCATGCCCGAGCCGTTGTCGCCGTACAGCGGCTTCGGCATGAAGGTGGCGACCTTGCCCCACTCCTCGGCCGTGTTCTTGACGATGTACTTGAACTTCAGGATGTCGTCGGCCGCGTGCACCATGGTGTCGAAGCGGTAGTTGATCTCCTGCTGGCCCGCCGTGCCCACCTCGTGGTGCGAACGCTCGAGGATGAAGCCCGCATCGATGAGCTTGAGGGTGATGTCGTCGCGCAGATCGGCCGTCTTGTCGACCGGGCTCACCGGGAAGTAGCCGCCCTTGTACGGGGTCTTGTTGCCGAGGTTGCCGCCCTCCTCCTCACGGCCGGTGTTCCACGCGGCCTCCTCGGAGTCGACCTTGTAGAAGCTCTCGCCCGCGGTGACCGAGTAGCGCACGTCGTCGAAGATGTAGAACTCGGCCTCGGGAGCGAAGTACGCGGTGTCGGCGATGCCCGTGGAGGAGAGGTACTTCTCCGCCTTCTTCGCGACCTGACGCGGGTCCTTCGAGTAGATCTCGCCGGTGCGCGGGTTGTAGATGTCGAAGATCATGACGAGGGTGCTCGCCTCGCGGAACGGGTCGATGTACGCCGTCGTCACATCGGGGATGAGCTGCATGTCCGACTCGTGGATGCTCGCGAAGCCGCGGATGGAGGAGCCGTCGAACAGCTGCCCGTCCGTGAAGAAGGCCTCATCGACGGTCGCCGCAGGGATGTTGAAGTGCTGCTGCACACCAGGGAGATCGGTGAAACGGATGTCAAGGAATTTGACGTCGTTCTCCTTGATGTAGGCCAGTACCTCGGACGAATCTTTGAACATGTACGACTCCTGTGATGCGGATCGATGGCTTCGGGGCCACTCTGCACAGTACGGACGGGGGATTTCTCCACGGTATCCGCTTTGTTTCGTGCGTGTTACAGCGTGAGCAGGATCGGAGGGCTTCCACAGCCTCGGTAGGCTGGAGGGGTGACGGATGCTGTGAACACGTACCCCGGTGAGCGACTCGGACTCCCGGAGTCGGGGCGGGGGAGCATCGGCCGCCCTGGACGTCGGATCGGCGCCCTCGCGATCGACTGGACGGCCGCGGTCATCCTCTCCGTCGCGTTCTTCCAGTACGACCCGTTCGCGACCCTCGCGATCTTCGCGGTGGTGCAGATCCTCTTCATCCCGACCGCCGGAGGCAGCCCGGGGCACCGGATCCTCGGGATGCGCGTCGTGCGTCTCGACGGCGGTTGGGTCGGGCTGTGGCGGCCGATCGTGAGGACGCTGCTGCTCATCGTCGTCATCCCCGCCGTCGTGTGGGACCCGGACCAGCGGGGCCTGCACGACAAGGCCGTCGGCACCGTCCTCATCCGGGCCTGATCGACGTCCGACCCTCAGGCGCGACCACGGTTGCGGCGGCGCGCCTCCCGCGGGGCCCGGCCGCCGAGGAAAGACCGCGCCGGGTCGACGACGTATCCCTGTCGCAGCGCCTCTCGTCCGATCAGCATCCGGAAGCCCATCTCATCACGATTGCTCAACGTCACCTCGGCCAGCACTTCCCGGTCGACCAGACGGATCATCAACTGCACGACGAAGCGCTCTTGCGCGTGTCCTGACGAGCTGCGCACGGCACGCCGGTCGTGGACCGGCGACTCGACGACGACCGCGTCCTCCTGGCTGTCCTGCCACGGCTTGACCCGGAACCGCACCCACGCCTCGTCGTCGCGCGTGAACTCCTGGATGTCGAACGCGTGGAGAGATGACGTCCGTGCGCCGGTGTCGATCTTGGCTTTGATCCAGTCGACGCCGAGATCGGGCAGGCTCACCCACTCGCGCCACCCGGTAAGGGTGTTTGAATGGGTAGACCTACTCACCTGATACATCCTGGCAGGAAATCCCCCGTGAAGATCGCAGTGCTGTCCCGTGCGCCGCAGGCGTACTCCACCCAACGCCTCCGCGCGGCCGCACTGCAGCGGGGGCACAACGTGAAGGTGCTCAATACGCTGCGGTTCGCGATCGACCTGACCTCCGACGAGCCCGACCTGCACTACCGCGGGCGGCAGCTCAGCGACTACGACGCGATCCTGCCGCGCATCGGGAACTCCATCACGTACTTCGGCACCGCCGTCGTGCGACAGTTCGAGCAGATGGACGTCTACACGCCCAACACCGCGAACGGCATCTCCAGCGCGCGGGACAAGCTGCGGGCGAACCAGATCCTCTCCCGCCACAACATCGCGATGCCGCCGACGGCCTTCGTGCGCAACCGCGCCGACGTGCGTCCGGCGATCGAGCGGGTCGGCGGAGCTCCCGTCGTGATCAAGCTGCTCGAGGGTACCCAGGGGATCGGTGTCATCCTCGCGCCCCAGGTCAAGGTGGCCGAGGCGATCATCGAGACGCTGCATTCGACCAAGCAGAACGTGCTGATCCAGAAGTTCATCTCGGAGAGCCGGGGCCGCGACATCCGGGCGCTCGTCGTCGGTGACCGCGTCGTCGCCGCGATGCGTCGTTCCGCGGCGGGGGATGAGTTCCGCTCCAACGTCCACCGCGGCGGATCGGTCGAGGCGATCGAGCTGGACCCGGTCTATGAGCGGGCCGCCGTCCGATCCGCGCAGATCATGGGCCTTCGCGTCGCCGGTGTGGACATGCTCGAGGGTGACGAGGGGCCGTTGGTGATGGAGGTGAACTCCTCGCCGGGTCTGCAGGGAATCGAGACCGCGACGAAGCTCGACGTCGCCGGCGCGATCATCGACTACATCGCCGGACAGGTGGCGTTCCCGGAGATCGATGTCCGCCAGCGCCTCACCGTCTCCACCGGCTACGGTGTCGCCGAGCTCATGGTGCACGGTGCCGCCGACCTCGTCGGCAAGACGCTGGGTGAGGCGGGACTGTGGGAGCGCGACATCACGGTGCTCACGCTGCACCGTGGCGTCAGCGTCATCCCCAACCCGCGCAAGCATGTCGTGCTGGAGCCGGACGACCGGCTGTTCTGCTTCGGCAAGCTCGACGAGATGCGCTCGATGATCCCCGAGCGTCGCCGGCGTCGCGCCAAGGTGCGCCGCCTCCCCAAGCAGCCGCTCTCGGAGTGAGAAGCGCGGCCGTCCTGGTGAGGACGGCCGCGCTCCGCGGGTTCGAGGGGGGATCAGCGGGGGCGCTGAGCGCGCACCTTGGTCGGGTCGATGCCCTTCGGGATGGGAAGCGACGACAGCGACTGCGAGACCGACTCGATGCGGCGGATGACCGCGGCCATGGTCGCCTTGTCGATGGCCTTCGGCAGCTTCTTGATGGTCTTCGCGAGGTCGGCGATCGGCACCTCGTCCTCGCCATGTCCGACGTAGAGCACCGTGATCGGAACGCCGTGGGCGACGCGCTGCGCCCGGCTCCGCTCCTCGTTGACGAGGCGCGTGAGCCGCCCACGAGCGCCCTCTCCGACGACGACGATGCCGCCGCGTCCGACCGTGCGGTAGACGGCTTCCTGGGTCTTCGGGTTGATTCCGACGGGGGTGTCGGAGGCCTGCCAGCGGCGACCGAGGCTCGTGCTGAGCACGTGTCCGGTGGCACCCGGCATGCCGTCGATCTTGGTGTACATCGCCGAGGTCGACAGACGGGTCATCAGGAAGAGGGCGCCGAGCACACCGAGCATGAGACCGGTGATGGCCCAGAGCACGAGCGTCCAGATCTGGAACGGCGGGATCAGGTAGCCGGCGACGAGGCCGAGCAGGACGCCTCCGACGAGGATCGCGAGCTGCGCCCACGGCAGCCACGGATAGGCCTCGCGCGTGAACCGGAAGAGGGACTTGATCTGGGAGAAGAACCCAGGACGCTTCTCGGGTTCGGGAGCACGCTTTGCCATGGAGACCAGCCTACCGAGTCCGTGGCGCTCCTGACGCCGTCGTTCGCGTGCAGCGGAGCGCACTGCGCCGCGTCCTTCCTGCACAGTTGCCGCCGGTGGCGAATCCGTCGCCGGGGTCCTCGATCCGCACCCGGGCACGGCGCGCGTCGGCTGTGATGGTCCGCATGGCAGACGAACCAGAGGATGTGGCGGCAGAGCCCTCCGTCCTGACGCACGCGCATCGGACGATCCGGTTCCTGGACTCCGTGGACTCTCCTTTTCCCGGCGCTCTCGTGACCGCACCGCAGGGCCCTCTGGTCCGTCAGGAGGCCGAGCGCGTCGCGGGATGGGGCGGATGGCGATACGCCGGAGCCCAGCACGTCGGCGCTCCGGTCGACGTCGTCCGACGTGCGCGCGGCCACGACGTGCTTCTTCCGTGGTGCACGGAGCGGCTGGACACCTTCATCGATCGCAGGGTCCGGAGCAGCGGGGGGCTCTCAGCCGGCGAGACCATCACGGTCGTCGTCAGCCTGCTGCGGGGCCTCGGGGAATTGGGGGCTGTGGAGGCCGCCACCACGACGGGGATCTGGTGGCTCACCGACGGCGGGCGTCCCGTGTTCGTGCTGGGGCAGGGGCGGCAGGCGGCGCTCTCCGCACGGGAGATCGTGGCCAGGCTGCAGGAGGAGTCCGCCGACAAGACGCTCGCCCGCGTGCTCGACCGGATCGCCGGTCGTGTGAGCACGGCGGCGGGACAGCGGCGGGTGCCGCGCCGGCTGCTCGACGAGGGGGAGCGGGAGCTGCTCGAGGTCGCCGCGCCTCGCCCGCTAGAGCGGGACGAGGACGCCCCGGCTCCGGTGGCTCTCACCGCCGGAGCCGGTGCGCTCCGGCGGCGGGATCGCGGAGAGTCCGCTGCGCGGGCGCTCCGACGGGAGCCCGCGAGGGAGGTCGAGCGGCCACGGGGGGCACGAAGGCGATCGCGGAGGGCCCTTCATACGGTCGCGTCTGAGAAGTACGAACTCCTCACGTCGGCCCTGGGAGCGGTCGTGGGCCGTCGGGTGCACGACACGTCGCGAGAGAGCACGGGAAATCGGACGCCGCCACGGCGTGGTCGCGCCTTCGTCCTGGCCGGTGCGTGCGCCGCCGCCGTGTTGCTCGCGGGCCTCCTGTGGCCGAGCGGGGGCGAGGATCCTGCTGTCGGCTCCGCGGGCGGCGAGTCGACGGTCGCTCGGCGCCCGCCGGACGAGGGCGCACCCGAGCAGCGGACGTCGCCGTCCCCCGCCCCGTCCGAAACCGCGCCAGTACCCTCAGCGCCGGAAGACGATCCCGTGCGGTCCCTGGCCGCGCTGATCGCAGAGATCAGGGCGTGCGCGGAGCGGGGTGATGACGTGTGCGCTCCTGCCATGGCGGACGGATCCCCGCAGATCGTGGATCTCGTGGCCGAGGTCGGCGCCGCGGGGGACGCGGCGCTCGTGGATCGGTACGGAGACATCGCCGTCCTGGAGCTCCCGCCGCTCATCGACGGGGCCGCGCCAGAGGCGGCGACGATCGTCGTGCTCGTTCGTGTCGAAGAAAAATGGCTGGTCCGCGACGCGTATCGCGTCGCGGACCAGCCGAGATGAGACGGAGCCGTCGTCAGGCGCCGAGCTGACCGCTGAACTGCGCAGCCTCGAGACGAGCCTTCACCGCGCCGAGGAAGCGCGCCGCGTCGGCACCGTCGATGATGCGGTGGTCGTAGGACAGCGCCAGGTAGACGTACGAGCGGACCGCGATCGCGTCGGTGCCGCCGACCTTGACCAGGCCGGGGCGCTTGACGACCGTGCCGGTTCCGAGGATCGCCGACTGCGGCAGGAACACGACGGGGGTGTCGAACAGCGCGCCGCGCGACCCCGTGTTGGTCAGCGTGAACGTGCCGCCGGCGAGCTCGTCGGGCTTCAGCTTGTTGTCGCGCGTCCGCGCCGCGAGATCGGCGATCTCGTGGGCGATCTCGGCGATGTTCTTCGACGCGGCGTCGCGGAGCACCGGCGTGAGCAGGCCCCGCTCGGTGTCGACCGCGATCGAGACGTTCTCCGAGGCCGGGTAGACGATCTGCTCGCCGTCGACCGTGGCGTTGATGATCGGGAAGGCTTGGAGGGCCTCCGCCGCCGCCAGCGCGAAGAACGGCAGGAACGAGAGCTTGTCGCCGGTCTTCTCGAGGAACGAGGCCTTGACGCTGTCGCGGTACTCGGCAAGAGCAGTGACGTCGACCTCGACCACGGTGGTCAGCTGGGCCGTCTGCTGCATCGACTCGACCGCGCGCTTGGCGAGGACCTTGCGCAGGCGCGACATCGGCTGGGTGGTCCCGCGCAGCGGCGACACCTCCAGCGGGGCCGGAGCGGGGGCCGCGGCGGCCGCCGGTGCGGCCGTGGCCGACTCGGCAGCCTTGAGGACGTCCTCCTTGCGGATGCGCCCGCCGACGCCGGTGCCCTTGACCGTGGCCAGGTCGACACCCTGCTGCGCAGCCAGCCGACGCACGAGCGGGGTCACGTAGAGGTTGTCGCTCTCGGTCGGCAGAGCGAGCTTGGGAGCTTCAGCGGAGGCCGGAGCGGCCGGCTGGGCGGGCGCTGCCGGAGCCGCGGTCTGCGGAGCGGGAGCCGGTGCGGCGGGAGCCTCGGCCTGCGGAGCGGGAGCCGGTGCAGCGGGAGCCTCGGCCTGCGGAGCGGGAGCCGGTGCGGCGGGAGCCTCGGCCTGCGGGGCCGGAGCCTCGGCCTGCGGAGCGGGAGCTTCAGCCTGAGCGGCGCCGGAACCGACGCGAGCCAGCACGGCGCCGACCTCGACTGTCTCGTCCTCTCCAGCGACGATCTCCTGGAGCACTCCGGCGACCGGCGAGGGGATCTCCGTGTCGACCTTGTCGGTGGAGATCTCGAGGAGGGCCTCGTCGACCTCGACGGAGTCGCCGACCTGCTTCAGCCAGCGGGTGACCGTTCCCTCCGTGACGCTCTCACCCAGCTCGGGGAGCACGATGTCGGTGGCGTCGCCCGACGGAGCCGGCGCCGCGGATTCGGCCGGAGCGGACGCGGCGGGAGCCTGCTGCTCGGCCGGCGCGGGGGCCGCGGCGGCCTCCGGAGCGGCAGCCTCAGCGGGGGCTGCTTCTTCCGCGGCAGGGGCGTTGTCGGCCGGTGCCGCGCCGCTGCCATCGCCGATGCGGGCCAGCAGAGCACCGACCTCGACGGTCTCGTCCTCGGCCACGAGGATCTCCTCGATCACGCCGGTGACCGGGGAGGGGATCTCGGTGTCGACCTTGTCGGTCGAGATCTCGAGCAGGCCCTCGTCCGCCTGGACGGTGTCTCCCACCTGCTTGAGCCAGCGGGTGACCGTACCCTCTGTGACGCTCTCACCGAGAGCGGGGAGGACCACGGATGTGCTCATGACTGAGTCTCCTTCAGAAGTTGTATGACGCTTGTCTAGCTTAGTGACTCGGGCACCGGTTGGTGCTCAGAGGGCGTGCAGGGGCTTTCCGGCCAGCGCGAGGAACGCCTCGCCGAGGGCTTCGCTCTGGGTCGGGTGGGCGTGGATGAGGGGAGCGATGTCCTCCGGATGCGCTTCCCAGGCGACCGCGAGCTGTCCCTCGGTGATGAGCTCGCCGACACGATCGCCGAGGAGGTGGACGCCGAGGACGGGGCCGTCCTTGAGGCGGACGATCTTCACGAGACCGCCGGTGCCGATGATCTCGCTCTTCCCGTTCCCCGCGAGGTTGTACTCGTACGAGTGGATCGCATCGGACCCATGGGTGGCGGTCGCCGCCTCCTCCGTGAGACCGACGGATGCGACCTCGGGGCTGGAGTAGGTGACCTTCGGGATCTGGAGGTCGGGCACGTTCACCGGGGAGAGGCCCGCGATGCGCTCGGCGACCGCGATGCCTTGCTGGAACCCGCGGTGCGCCAGCTGGAGACCCGGAACGATGTCGCCGACCGCCCACACGCCGGGCACGCCGGTGCGGAGGTCGTCGTCCACGGTGACGAAACCGCGGTCAAGACTCACCCCCGCGTCCTCGAAGCCCAGGTCCGCGGTGGCCGGGCCGCGGCCGACGGCGACGAGGAGGTAGTCGGCGGTGAACTCCTTACCGTCCTCCAGGGTGACGGTGACGGACGAGTCGTCCTGCGTCGCGCTCTGGAACCGCACCCCGAGGGAGTACTGGATGCCGCGACGGCGGAACGCACGCTCGAGTCCCTTGCTCATCGCGATGTCCTCGTTCGGGACCAGGTGGGGGAGGGCCTCCACGATGGTGACCTCCGCTCCGAACGAGCGCCAGACGCTGGCGAACTCCACACCGATGACCCCGCCTCCGAGGATGAGGACCCGCTCGGGTACCACGTCCAGAGCGAGTGCCTGTTCGCTGGTCAGGATGCGTCCGCCGATCTCCAGTCCCGGCAACGACCGGCTGTACGACCCGGTGGCGAGGATGACGTCCGTACCGACATAGACGTCGTCGCCCACGCTGACGCTGCGGTCCGCGTTGAGGCGGCCGAGTCCGGCGACGGTGGTGATGCCTCGCGCCTTGACGAGCCCCTCGAGGCCCTTGTACTTCTTCGCGACGATGCCCTCGCGGTAGCTGCGCACTCCCGCCGGGTCGATCCCGCCGAACGAGGCCGTGACCCCCACGGAGGAGGCGTCGCGCACATGGTCCGCCACCTCGGCGGCGTGCAGCAGCGCCTTCGTCGGGATGCACCCGCGGTGCAGGCACGTGCCTCCCACCTTGTCCTTCTCGATCAGTGCGACGGACTTGCCGAGCTCGCTGGCTCGCAGTGCCGCGGCGTAACCGCCGCTGCCGCCGCCCAGGACGACGATGTCGAAGGTGTGGGTTGTCATGGGTGTCATGCCTCCGTGTGGGATGCTGCTTCGGCGAAGGCGATGATCGATCGGACCATCGCCCCCGTGGGGCCCTTTTCGGTGAAGCCGTAGGGGGCGCCGGCGTGTTCGCCGGACCCCGCGATGTCGAGGTGCACCCAGGGGATGCGCGGGGCGTCGTCCGCGTCCGAGGTGCGGCCGACGAAGCGCCGCAGGAAGAGGCCGGCGAAGGACGCGCCGCCCATCCGGTCACCCATGTTGGCGTTGATCATGTCGGCGATGGGGGAGTCCAGCGTCTCCTCCATATACGCGGGAAGCGGCATGTGCCAGGCGGGCTCGCCCGTGCGGGCGGCGGCGGCGAGGAACTCCGCGACCGTGTCGTCGTCGCCGAAGACGCCGGTGTGGCGGTGGCCGAGGGCCGCGACGATCGCGCCCGTCAGCGTCGCGACGTCGATGATGACATCCGGGTTCTCCCGGCTCGCCGCGACCAGGCCGTCGGCGAGGACGAGGCGCCCTTCCGCATCGGTGTTCAGCACCTCGACCGTCGTGCCGTCGAGGATGCGGATGACGTCGCCCGGACGGAGAGCGCGACCGGACGGCATGTTGTCGGTGATGCAGAGCCAGGCGGTCACGTGGACGGGGAGGCGGAGGGCGGCGATGGCGCGCAGCGCCGCGAGAGAGGTCGCCGCGCCGGCCATGTCGAACTTCATACCGACCATCGAGGCCGCGGGCTTGAGGGAGAGACCGCCGGTGTCGAACGTGATGCCCTTGCCCACGAGGGCGATGTGGCGTCGCGCGTCGGCCGGCGCATAGTCGAGGCGGACGAGGCGCGGCGGCCGGTCGGAGCCCTGTCCGACGCCGAGGATGCCTCCGAAGCCCTGCTCGGCGAGGGCTGCCTCGTCGAGGATCTCCACGGTGACGTCGAGGTCTGCGACGCTGTCGGCGGCGCTCTGGGCGAGCTGCGCGGGGCTCTGCCACTCGGCGGGTACGTTCACGAGGTCCTTGATGAGCGCGACGGCCTCGCCGGTGGCGTGGGCGCGGGCGATCGTCGCGTCGTCGAGCGAGGCGTGGACGACGACCGCCGTCGCCCGCTTCTTCTTGCCGTGCTCGGCCCGGTAGTCGTCGAAGCGGTAGCCGCCGAGGACGGCGCCCTCAGCCGCAGCGGCGGCGTGCTCCTCGAGCCCGGCCGCGAGGCCGAGTGAGACGGTGTCGAAGCCGGTCAGGGAACGGAGGGCCGTGCCGGCGGCGCTGCGGACGGACGCGTCGTCGATGGTGGAACCGACGCCGACCACGGCGAAGGGGAGGGTCGTCACCTCCGGTGCGTAGACCCGAGCGAACGCTCCGGCGGCACCGGTGAAGCCGATGCCCGCCAGGACGTCGGCGAGACCGGGGTGAGCCGCCAGCGACTCGGCCGACTCGGAGAGATCGGGGACGACGAGCACTGCGGCATCGGCAGCGCTTCCGGGGAACTGATCAGTGGTGTGCGAGAGCACGGGAAGCGTCATGCTCTCCATCCTAGGATCTCCGCTCGACGGTCAGCGGCCCGGGGGAGCGGGTGTGTTCGCTCTCAGCGAGACACGCCGGAGCCCCGCCCCGGGTGCGGCTCGTAGCATGGAGACATGCCCTTCTCCGGTGAGATCCACGAACGCGTCGCGAACGCCCCCACGGTGCCCCACGGCCTGCCTCTCGTGATGCTGCTCACCGGTTTCACGGACGCGGGCAGCGCGGTGTCCGGTCTGATCGACCATCTGCGCGAGACGACGTCTCCGCAGCCGCTGGCGATCTTCGACAACGACGTTCTGCTCGACTATCGGGCGCGCCGCCCCGTCATCTCTTTCGATCAGGATCACCTCGCCGAGTTCCGACCACCGCGGCTCGAGCTCTCCCTCGCCACGGACGCGCTGGGGCGCCCGTTCCTCCTCCTCACGGGATACGAGCCCGACTTCGCCTGGAACGCTTTCGCGGAGACGGTGCTGGACCTGGCCGCGGAGTTCGAGGCCTCGGGTCTGCACTGGGTCCACTCCATCGCGATGCCCGTGCCGCACACGCGCCCCATCGGGACGACGGTGAGCGGGAACCGGCGCGATCTCGTGGTGTCGCACTCGGTATGGCGGCCGCGTACGCAGGTCCCCGCGACCGCCGGCCACCTGCTCGAGTTCCGGTTCGCGGAGCGCGGCGAGCGTGTCGTCGGCTTCGTGCTCCTGGTGCCGCATTACCTCGCCGAGACCGAGAACCCTGAAGCGGTCAGCGCGGCGGCGGAGAAGCTCATGGCGTCGACGGGCCTCGTGCTCATGCTGGACGCGGTGCAGGAGCGGCGGGCGGACTACGTCGCCCGGGTCGACGAGCAGGTCGCGGCGAACGACGAGTTGCAGCAGATGGTGCACAACCTCGAACGTCGGTACGACGCCTACATGGCCGGCCGCGACCCCGAGGACGACTCGTACGACGAGGGTGGATTCAACGAGCGCGACCTGCCCAGCGCCGATGAACTCGCGGCCGAACTCGAGCGCTACCTCGCCTCGCGCCCGTCCGGAGACGAGGACAAGCCCGGCCGAGGCTGACGCATTCGCCCTCGATCGTGTGGGAATGCGTCTCCCTCGCCATACGTGTGCGATACTAGGAGTCCGACCCGTTGTCAATCGGTGTTTTCGAGCACCGGACTTGACAAGGGTCTTACTAGTGTCCGAAATGTCCCGGGGTCTCCCAGCGGCCCCGTGAAAGGCGAAACGTGACTCCTGCCACGACGAAGAACACGCGGACGAAGAAGGCCGATCAGATCACCGCGGATCCCGAGGTCGAGGACGTCGAAGCGACCGAACCGGCTCCCGCCGCCAAGCGCGCCGCGGCCAAGCGCGCCCCCGCGAAGAAGAAGAAGTCTGACGACGTCGTCGAAGAAGACGACGCCGCCGCCACCGAAGGCTCCGAGGACGCCGCGGGCGACGAGGAGGAGGACGACGCGAAGCCGACCTTCACCGAGCCGCTGCCGACAGGCGCGATCGTCATCTCGTCCAAGGATGATGAAGAGGTCCCGGTCTACTCGACCCAGATCACCGGTGCCACGGCCGACCCGGTCAAGGACTACCTGAAGCAGATCGGTAAGGTCGCGCTGCTGAACGCGGCCGAAGAGGTCGAGCTCGCGATGCGGATCGAGGCCGGTCTCTTTGCGGAGGAGAAGCTCTCCGCGATGTCGCCGGCCGAGAAGACGAGCCAGCTCGGACTCGACCTGCAGTGGGTCGCCCGTGACGGTCAGCGCGCGAAGAGTCACCTCCTCGGCGCGAACCTGCGTCTCGTCGTGTCCCTCGCCAAGCGCTACACCGGGCGCGGTATGCAGTTCCTGGACCTGATCCAGGAGGGCAACCTCGGCCTCATCCGCGCGGTCGAGAAGTTCGACTACACCAAGGGCTTCAAGTTCTCGACCTACGCGACCTGGTGGATCCGTCAGGCGATCACCCGCGCCATGGCAGACCAGGCCCGCACGATCCGCATCCCGGTGCACATGGTCGAGGTCATCAACAAGCTGGCCCGCGTGCAGCGGCAGATGCTGCAGGACCTCGGTCGCGAACCCACTCCGGAAGAGCTCAGCCGTGAGCTGGACATGACCCCGGAGAAGGTCGTCGAGGTGCAGAAGTACGGCCGCGAGCCGATCTCGCTGCACACGCCGCTCGGCGAGGACGGCGACAGCGAGTTCGGCGACCTCATCGAGGACACCGAGGCCGTGGTTCCCGCCGACGCCGTGGGCTTCACGATGCTGCAGCGCCAGCTCGAGCAGCTGCTCGACTCGCTCTCCGAGCGCGAGGCCGGCGTGATCCGGATGCGCTTCGGCCTGGGCGACGGCCAGCCGAAGACGCTCGACCAGATCGGCGACACCTTCGGCGTGACGCGTGAGCGCATCCGTCAGATCGAGTCCAAGACGATGGCGAAGCTGCGTCACCCGAGCCGCTCGCAGTCGCTCCGGGACTACCTCGAGTGATGCAGGCGAACGAGGGCAAGGCGCTCGAGACGAGCGTTGACGGAAAGAGCTACGCACGGATCCCGCTGCGTACCCGCGTCGTGATGCCGGACGATGATCTCGACGCCATCATCACGGAGTATGCGAAGGACGCCGTGCAGCCGGGTGACCTGCTGTTCGTGACCGAGAAGATCGTCGCGATCACGCAGGGCCGCTCGTACCGCCTGGATGAGATCAAGCCGCGGAAGCTCGCGCTGTTCCTGTCGAAGTACGTCACTCGCACGCCGTACGGCATCGGTCTCGGCATGCCGGAGACGATGGAGATGGCGCTGCGGGAGTGCGGTACGCCACGCATCCTCTTCGCGGCGGCGGTCTCGGCGGTCACCAAGGCCTTCGGGCGCAAGGGCGACTTCTACCGCATCGCGGGGGACAAGGCGCGCGCGATCGACGGACCGACGAAGCACACCATCCCGCCTTACAACGAGGCGGTCGTCCTCGGCCCGAGGGACCCGCGCGGCGTCGCGGCACATCTGAAGGCGCTGATCGGTGGTCGGGCCGAGGTGGCGGTGGTCGACATCAACGACCTCGGCGGCAACATCCTCGGGTCGACGCTGGACAAGGCGGGGGAGCTGCGGCTGGTGAAGATCCTCGGCGACAACCCGCTCGGCCAAGGCCTCGAGTCCACGCCGCTCGGTATCGTCCGCGCGGTCTGAGCGGGTCGACCCACCCCCTTACGAACGAACCGGCCCCTTGCGTGCGACCGCACGGGGCCGGTTTGCGCGAAAGGGGCCGGGTCAACGCTTCGACAGGCTCAGCGACCCAGGCTGGGTCCAGCCTGTCGAAGGGTGCGCCTGCCGAGGGTCAGAAGCCGATGACCTCGCGGTAGCGCGGCTTGTGACCGGTACGGATGCCGGTGACGCTGGGCTTGTTCTCATAGACGCCCGCGCCCCAGTTGCCCTCGACGAGCACGGGACCGTCCGGGGTGACGACGACGTCCCACCCGACGTACTGCACCTGCGGGACGACACGGGCGACCTGGTCGATGAACGCGCGCACCTGATCCATGTGGGGCAGCTGGAAGTCGGCGATGCGGAAGCCCGAGTCCGGGTGGGTCTCGTGGACGTGGCCGTGCGAGTCGTAGCCCGCCCCCACCGCGCGACCGTTCTCATCGAGCATCGTGTAGAAACCGCCGAAGGTCATCTGGTCGCTCACCGCGCCGCGGCCGAATTTCTGTGCCATCGCCAGGATGTGTGCCTTCTCGCCGTCGAAGAACGCCGTGATGCGAGTGGTGTTCACGGTCCCGGGGCAGATGGCCGCCAGGTCGTCGTGCTGACGGATGACCTCCTCGATGAGCAGCTCGCCGCGGTCGAGCAGCCCCCGGTGGAACTCGGCCCAGTCCGTGATGTCGGCCGCGTGGTATCGGTGCACGCCGGTGCCGGCCTGGCCGACCGGCTCCTTCGTGACGATGGTGCCGAGACGCTCTGTGAGGGCGCGGACCTCGTCGGCGTTCCCCTCCTCGACCACCATCCATTCGCGGTGCAGGTGCGCGGAGAACTTCCGGTTGAACTCGATCTTGTCCTGGAAGATCCAGCGGAAGTCGGGGTGGTCGTACTTCTGCGAGAGCTGATTGGACACCGGGTGCGTCATGTACGTCTCGCGCTCGGCGCGGTTCAGCATGGCGAAGTCGTAGTCGATGTAGTCCTGGAAGCCCACGTTGTGGCGGGCCGCCGACCAGAGCATGTCCGCGACGATCGTCGGCACGGGCCGGTGGTGCTGCGCGGAGGCCTCTTTGGCCCGTTCGAGCACCGAGCCGACGTCGATGCGACGGGCACGGCCGAGGAGGTAGCGGATACGGGGCGCGAGAGAGAGACGAGACATGGAGCTCCGGGTCTAGGGATCGACGTCCCAGTCTACGCGGGGAGCCCCCAGGCTCCTGGGAGCATGCAAGCTAGGCTGGTGGACGTGTGTGACACGAGTTCGAGTGCGCTTCCGCGGGCGATGATCTCGCGTTCGGCCCTCGCCGCCGGCGCATCCGCGGCGATCAGGGCGGGCGGCCGTCTCGCGGATCTGCGGCGCGATGCGTGGGGTCACGGACTGCTCGCCGTCGCCCACGCTGTCACCGCCGCCGGCGCAGAGAGGGTCCTCGTGGACTCCACGGGGCAAGTGGAGGCGATGCGCCTCGAAGGCATCGACGCGACGACCGCCGGCACCCCCGACCTCGACCCCGGTCTCCTCTATGGGCTGCCGACCGCCGCGGGAGCCTCGGCGACGCCAGCGGTCATGCGTCTGGTCGGTCGCGTGATGTCCACCAAACGGTTGCGGGCGGGGGAGGCCGTCTCCTACGGCTACACCTTCCGGGCCGCGGAGGACACGATGGTCGCGCTTGTGACCGGCGGGTACGCTCAGGGCGTGGTCCGCGCGCTCGGCAATCATGCCGACGTCGAGATCCATGGCGCACTGCGTCCGATCGTCGGGCGTGTCGCGATGGACGTCTGCGTGATCGACCTCCAGGGACTCGCCGCGGAGGTGGGGGATACCGTGACCTTCTTCGGCGGGACCGGACCCGCCTCGGACTCGATCGCCCGCTGGGCCGAGGTCACCGGGATGACACCCGCGGAGCTCGTCGCCGTTCCCGGAGCGCACGCCGTACGCGGCTGGGAGGCATGATGCGACCGGAACTCCGTCTGGACAGCTCCGTTTTCCGCGCCAACATCGCGGCGGTGCGGGACCGGCTGGGCGACTCCGCGCTGATGCTCGTCCTCAAGGACGACGCGTACGGCCACGGACTCCGCTGGGCGGTGGAGACCGCCCTCGAGGCAGGGGTGACCGCGTTCGGCAGTTATGACGTGCGCGGCGGCCTCGACGTTCGGCGTATCGCGGGCGGCGCCGTGTCCGTGTTCGCCTGGGCGACCTCGACGGACGAGGAGATCGATGAGGCCCTCCTGCAGGACATCGAGCTCGGGATCGGGACGGTCGAGTACCTCCGACGCGTCGTGGCGCGCGCCGGAGTGCTCGGCGTGCGTGCGCGCGTGCATCTCAAGATCGACACGGGGCTGCACCGCAACGGCGTCCGCCCGGAGGACTGGCCGGCCGCGGTGGCCGAGGCCAGGGCGGCCGAGCGGAGCGGCTCGCTCGCGCTCGTCGGGATCTGGAGTCACATCGCCGAAGCGAGCGACGCCGAGGACGACGATGCCCAAGCGGTGTTCCTCGACGCCGTGCGGGAGACCGGCGCGTCCGGAGCCGTGCCCGCGGCCCTGCACCTGACCGCCTCGGCCGCGTCGTGGTGGCGGCCGGAACTGCGTGGCACGGTGTCGCGGATCGGCGCCTTCTGCTACGGCATCCGTTCGGCGGACGGTCCCGAACTCGACGGCGTCCGCCCGGCCGCGAGCCTCGGCGCCCCCGTCGTCCGGCTCGACGGCGACTGCGCGGTCGTGGCCGTGGGCAGCCTTGACGGGCTTCCCTCGACGCTCGCCGGGATGCCGGTGGGTACTCCCGCAGGCCCCCGCGTGGCCAACGCGGTCGAGCTGGCGACGACGACGGTCGCCGGGTGGCCGGGGATGGCCGTCGGCGACGAGGTCACCGTCTTCGGACCGGGCGTGCACGGGGAGGAGACGGCAACGACCCTCGCCGAGCGGATCGACACGGTCGGGGAGGAGATCCTCACCCGTCTCGGTCCGCGGATTCGGCGGAGGGTCGTGGAGTGACCCGGCTCGACCGGGTCAGCCGCTGATCAGACCGTCTCGATGAGACGAGCGGTCTCGTCGTGCCAGCTCGTGGCCACGCTGCGCAGCTTCTCTTCGTACTTGCGGCCGTGGTGGGCGCAGAAGAGCAGCTCGGAGCCGTTGACCTCGGCGGCGATGTAAGCCTGCGCTCCACACGAGTCGCAGCGGTCCATCGCGGTCAGGCGGTACTCGACAGCGGAGGTCTCACGTTCGGTCGTTGCATTCATCTCGGGGCCTCCTCGGGTGTCGGCGTCCTTGTTGGTCGTGCTCAATACAACCACGCTGCACCTGTGGGCATGCCCGGTCGGCGGCGTGTTTCGCTCAGCGCGTACGCGCGCGCCCGCGAGTGCGGTCCGCCGGGGAGTGTCTGCGGAGGGCGGGTCGGTCCCGCGAATAGACTCGGAGATTGTGAATGCCGAGTACTCCGCCCATCATCTCCAGGTGCTCGAAGGGCTCGAAGCGGTCCGCAAGCGCCCCGGCATGTACATCGGCTCGAACGGTTCGCCCGGGCTCATGCACTGCCTGTGGGAGATCATCGACAACTCCGTCGACGAGGCCGTCGCCGGTAACGGCTCGCGGATCGACATCATCCTGCATGACGACGGCAGCGTCGAGGTACACGACCGCGGTCGCGGCATCCCCGTCGATGTCGAGCCCCGGACCGGGCTCACGGGCGTCGAGGTCGTCTACACGAAGCTGCACGCGGGCGGAAAGTTCGGCGGCGGGTCCTACGCGGCCTCGGGCGGTCTGCACGGCGTCGGCGCCTCTGTCGTGAACGCCCTCTCCGAGCGTCTCGACGTGGAGGTCGACCGCGGCGGCAAGACGTACGCGATGTCTTTCCACCGCGGAGAGCCGGGCATCTTCCAGGACTCCGGGGAGAAGCGGCCCGATGCGCCCTTCACCCCGTTCGAGGAGAACAGCGAGCTGCGGGTCGTCGGAAAGACGCCGCGAGGCGTGACCGGCACCCGCGTGCGCTACTGGGCCGACCGTCAGATCTTCACCAAGGACGCGGCCTTCCAGCTCGCCGAGCTCGAAACGCGGGCGCGGCAGACCGCCTTCCTCGTGCCCGGCCTGGAGATCGTGGTGCGCGACGAGCGCGCGGCGAGCGCGGTCACGGGCGAGGACGGCACCCCGACCGGCCCCGTGGAGACCTCGTATCTCTATGAGGGCGGCATCTCCGAGTTCGTGGAGTACCTGGCGGTCGACCCTCCCGTGACCGACACCTGGCGGATCCAGGGGGAGGGGACCTTCACCGAGACCGTGCCCGTCCTGCAGCCCGACGGGCACATGGTGGCCACCGAGGTCGAGCGCGTGTGCGCCGTCGACATCGCTCTGCGCTGGGGGACGGGCTATGACACGCGGATCCGCTCGTTCGTCAACATCATCTCCACCCCGAAGGGCGGCACGCATCAGCAGGGCTTCGAGCAGGAGCTCCTGAAGGTGCTGCGCAGTCAGGTCGAGCAGAACGCTCGCCGGCTGAAGGTCGGCAACGACAAGCTCGAGAAGGACGACGTCCTCGCCGGCCTCACCGCCGTCCTCACGGTCAACGTGCCCGAGCCGCAGTTCGAGGGGCAGACCAAGGAGGTGCTCGGCACCCCGGCCGTGCGCCAGATCGTCGCCCAGGTGATGCGCAAGGATCTCCAGCAGCGCTTCACCTCCACCAAGCGCGACGACAAGAGCCAGGCGACGCAACTCCTCGACAAGATCGTGTCGGAGATGAAGGCACGGGTGTCGGCCCGTGCGCACAAGGAGACCCAGCGGCGCAAGAACGCTCTCGAATCATCGACGCTGCCGACCAAGCTCGTCGACTGTCGCACGAACGACGTGGAGCGCAGCGAGCTCTTCATCGTCGAGGGCGACTCGGCGCTGGGCACGGCCAAGAACGCACGCAACAGCGAGTTCCAGGCGCTGCTCCCCATCCGCGGGAAGATCCTGAACGTGCAGAAGGCCTCGGTCGGCGACATGCTGTCCAACGCGGAGTGCGCGTCCATCATCCAGGTGATCGGCGCCGGGTCGGGACGCACCTTCGACATCGAGGCAGCGCGCTACGGGAAGATCATCCTCATGAGCGACGCCGACGTCGACGGTGCGCACATCCGCACGCTTCTGCTGACGCTGTTCTTCCGATACATGCGGCCGCTGATCGAGCATGGACGCGTCTTCGCCGCGGTGCCGCCGCTGCACCGGATCATCGTGATCAACCCGGGCTCGAAGCCGAACGAGACGATCTACACGTACAGCGAGCAGGAGCTGCACGCGCTGCTCGCGAAGCTCCGCAAGGCAGGCAAGCGCTGGCATGAGCCGATCCAGCGCTATAAGGGTCTCGGGGAGATGGATGCCGAGCAGCTCGCGAACACCACGATGGACCGTTCCGGTCGGCTCCTCCGCCGCGTGCGGATGGAGGACGCCGAGGCCGCGGGTCGCGTGTTCGAGCTGCTCATGGGCAACGAGGTCGCCCCGCGGCGCGAGTTCATCATCGATTCCGCGGACCAGCTCTCCCGCGAGTCGATCGACGCCTGAGCGGGGCGGGAACGAGAGAGGGGACCCGGCGGTGCCGGGCCCCCTCTTTCGTCGAAGGGATCAGACGAGCGTGCGGCCGATGCTGCCGATGACGCCGTCGGTCGGCTGACCCGAGGCATCGCGACGCGCACCGGAGTCCGGCAGCTTGCGCACCGCGCCGGTCGGGTCGACGGCGAGCGGCGGGTTGGGGCCGACCCAGGCGACGGTGAGACGGTCTTCGCCCTTCAGGAAGGCATGAGCCCGGACGCCGCCCGTCGCCCGGCCCTTGGACGGGTAGTCCGCGAACGCCGAGACCTTGGCGCGACCCGGATCGGTTCCGGGCAGGATGCTCTCCGCGCCCGAGACGGTGGCGACGACGGCATCGGCCTCGGGGGTCACGGCGCCGAAGAAGAGAACCGAGGCGCCGGAGCCGAGTTTGATGCCCGCCATACCGCCTGCCGGCGCGCCCTGGGGACGCACTGCCGACGCCGAGAAGCGGAGGAGCTGGGCGTCGGTCGTCAGGAACACGAGGTCGGCATCGTCCGTGGCCTCGGCCGCACCGACCACCGTGTCTCCGGGCTTGAGTCCGATGACCTCCAGCTCGGGGCGCACCGGCAGCGTCGACGGCACGATCCTCTTGACGATGCCCTGCGCGGTGCCCAGGGCCACCGGGGTGTCGCTGTCGAAGCGGACGAAGCCTAGGATGCGCTCGCCCTTGGTGGTGACCCCGAGGTAATCCCGCAGCGGGGTTCCGGCAGCGAGCTGTACCGACGTCGCGGGCACCGACGGCAGATCGACGGGGGAGAAGCGGACCACACGTCCCGTGCTCGTCAGCGCACCGAGCTCTCCGCGGACGGTGGTCTGGACGGTTGCGAGGGTGGCGTCGTGCTTGCTCCGACGTGCCGGCGCGGTGAGCTCCTGCCCTTCGCCGAGGTCGACGCGCACGGCGCGGCCGGTCGTCGAGAGGACCAGCGTGGTCGGGGCGTCGGCGATCTGCAGATCCACCGCGCCCTTCGTCGCGCGGGGTTTCGGCGGGGCGGCGTTCATCAGCAGCGTGCGGCGTGGCGTGCCGTAGGCCTCCGCCACGGCGTCCAGCTCCTGGGCGACGGCGGCGCGCAGCAGCGCCGGGCTGGCGAGCAGCTCGCGCAGCGACGCGATCTCCGCGAGGAGGGCGTCCCGCTCCGCCTCGAGCTCGATGCGTGAGAACTTCGTGAGGCGACGCAGGCGCAGCTCGAGGATGTACTCGGCCTGCGGCTCGCTGAGGTCGAACACCGAGCGGAGCCGGGTGCGGGCTTGTTCGGTGTCGTCGGACGAGCGGATGACCTGGATGACCTCGTCGATGTCGAGGATCGCGATGAGGAGGCCCTCCACCAGGTGCAGACGCTCCTCGCGCCGGGCGAGACGATAGCGGCTGCGCCGGGTGATCACCTCGATCCGGTGACCGACGTAGACGCTGAGCATCTCCTTGAGCCCGAGTGTGCGGGGCTGGCCGTCGACGAGCGCGACGTTGTTGATGCTGAAGGAGTCCTCCAGCGGCGTGAGCCGGTAGAGCTGCTCCAGGACCGCGTTCGGATCGAAGCCGGTCTTGATCCCGATGGCGACGCGGAGACCGTGGTTGCGGTCGGTGAGATCGGTGACGTCACTGATCCCCTGCAGCTTCTTCGCCTGCACCGCGTCGCGGATCTTCTCGATCAGCCGTTCCGGTCCGACCATGTACGGCAGCTCCGAGACGATGATCCCCGTGCGCCGGGGCCCCGGCGACTCGATCGAGGTGCGTCCGCGGACCTTGAGCGCACCGCGCCCCGTCGTGTAGGCATCCTTCACGCCGTCCAGTCCCATGAGGATCCCGCCGGAGGGGAAGTCGGGTCCGGGGACGTACTCCATGAGGTCTTCGGTGGTGGCGTCAGGGTTCTCGAGCAGATGCGTCGCCGCGGCGACGACCTCGATGAGGTTGTGCGGCGCCATGTTGGTCGCCATGCCCACGGCGATGCCGCTGGCTCCGTTGACGAGCAGGTTCGGGAAGGCCGCGGGCAGCACGGCCGGCTGCTGGAACTGGCCGTCGTAGTTCGGGATGAAGTCGACGACGTCCTCATCGAGGTTCTCGGTGAGCGACAGGGCGGGGGCGGCGAGGCGCGCCTCGGTGTAGCGCGCGGCCGCGGGCCCGTCGTCCAGCGAGCCGAAGTTGCCGTGGCCGTCGACGAGCGGAACGCGCAGGGCCCATTCCTGCGCCAGGCGGACGAGGGCGTCGTAGATCGCCGAGTCGCCGTGCGGGTGCAGCTTGCCCATGACCTCGCCCACCACGCGGGCGCTCTTCACGTGGCCCCGATCGGGGCGCAGGCCCATCTCCGCCATCTGGAAGAGGATGCGCCGCTGCACCGGCTTGAGGCCGTCCCTGGCGTCGGGGAGCGCGCGCGAATAGATGACGGAGTAGGCGTACTCGAGGAAGGAGCCCTGCATCTCGTTGGAGAGATCGATGTCCTGGATGCGTTCCTCGACAGGCTCGGGCGGCGGGGTTTTCGGCATGGAGGTCCTGAGGGCGTACGGGAGCCTGTGTCAGACTGGCTCGGATGTCCTTCATGCTACCGTCCGCGCCGTCCAGCACCCGGAGCGTCGTCGGGGTGGCGGACGACCTGTGCGCCGCTCTCCGAGGCGAATCCGAGACGCTGCAGCGCGCCGAATCGGCGGTACTCGTTGTGATCGACGGTCTCGGCGCGATCAACCTTCGCTCACACGCAGGTCACGCCCGGTCGTTGACCGCGGCGATGACGAAGAAGGACGTCGCGCAGACCGTGTTCCCGACGACCACGGCCGCAGCCCTCACCAGCATCACGACCGGTGTGTGGCCGGGGGAGCACGGCCTCGTCGGGTACCGGGTCCGCGACCCGGAGCGCGGCGTCCTGGTGAACCAGCTCAGCGGATGGGAGACCGACGGTCTCGACCCGCTCACCTGGCAGGGAGCGCCCACGGTGTTCGAGCGCGCCGCCGCGGCCGGGCGCGAGACGTTCGCGGTCGGGCTTGCGGCCTATGCGCACAGCGGATTCACGCGTGCGACGCTCCGGGGCTCGCGGTTCGTCCCCGCCGCGACACCGGAGGAACGCGTCGAGGTCGCGTACGCCCTGGCCGAGGAGCACCCCGGCTCTCTCGTGTACTGCTACCTGCCCGAGGTCGACAAGGCCGGGCACAAGCACGGGGTCGCGTCGGCGGAATGGGTGTCCGCGCTCGAACGGCTCGACGGCGCTCTCTCCGTCCGCGTCCCGCCGCGGGTGGGCGTGGTCGTGACCTCGGACCACGGCATGGTCGACGTGCCGCACCACCGGCAGGTGGTGCTGGAGGCGGAGCATCTCGTCGGCATCCGCCACGTCGGCGGAGAGCCCCGCATGCTGCATCTCTACAGCGAGCCCGACGCCGACATGGAGCGGACGACGGCCCGTTTGCGGAGCGACCTCGAAGGGGCCGCCGATGTCGTCAGCCGAGAGGAGGCGGTCCGGGGCGGACTCTTCGGTCCCGTCGTGCGCGACGAGGTCCTCGCCCGGATCGGCGATCTGCTCGTCATCGCCACGGGCGTGTGGGCGCTGTACGACGGCACCGCCGAGGACCAGCGTAACCGCGGCATGATCGGGCAGCACGGCGCACTCACACCCGAGGAGACCAGGGTGCCGTTCCTCCGTCTCGGAGCCTTCGCCTCCTGAGGCGAAGGACCGCGGTCACTCGTCGGTACGAGCCCCGAAGACGATCTCGTCCCACGACGGCATGGCGTTCCGGCGGCGCCGGCGGCCGCCGCTGTCGCCGGCGTCGTTCGAGGCTGGCTGACGCGGCGCAGGCTCCGGGGCCGCGGGCTCGTCGTCCGGCTCCTCCAGCGCGGCGAAGAGGGCGATCGGGTCGGTGTCGTCCGGCGAGTCGTCCTCGATGTCGTGCTCGATCGGCGCGGCCTCGCGCTGTCCGCGGCGGCGGCGCAGGGCCTCGAGCAGGTCGGCCGTCTCAGGACTCGTCGATCCCGCGTCCGGCGCGCGGTTGATCGCGGCATCCTGGACGGCGGGCGCGGAACGCTCCGGCTGTGCGGGCTCGTCCGCGTCCGCCGCAGGCGCAGGCACGAGGCGCGGCCCGAAGGCGCCGGAGTCGAAGCGGCTGTCGTCCTTGTACGGGGAGGTGGCGCGGTCAGCCTCCACGGCACGCAGGCGCGGGATCAGGCCCTCCGGCAGAGAGCCCTGGCGAGAGAGCTGCGTGGCATCGGCGTTCAGCGGAGAGAGCGCGCTGCGCCGTGGATCGAAACTCCACCGGGCGTCGTGGTCGACGTCATTCGCCGAGAACTCGAGCTTGATCACCCAGCCGGACTCCTCCTTCCAGCTGGCCCAGCGCTCCGACGATGCCGCCACCTCGGCGAGCTTGGCGCGGACCGCGGCGCCGAAAGTGGGCTGCGCGTCCGGCTCGACCTCGCTGCCGATGAGGACGGGCACGGCGAGCGCCTGGCCGATGATGTGCTCCCGCTCCGCGAGGACGGGGCCCTCGAAGCGGGCGACGTCGTCGACGCTGATCCCCAGGAGCTCCGCGACCTCGGCGGCGGTGAGCCCCGCGCGGATCTGCGCCTGGATGTCGCGCGGGCTCGCGGCGAGCTTCTGGGCGGTGGGTTCGGCCTGGCGGGTCGCGCGGCGGATCTCCCGCTGCAGCACGGCGTCGATGGGCAGCGCGAACCGCTCGCCCGCCTCGGTCGCGAGGACGAGCACTCCTGCTTCAGTGCCGACGATGGTGACGTTTTCCATGCGAATGCCCCTCTGATGGGTGTGCGTTCATGGTGTCACGGCAGACGGTGCGGAACAGGGAATACGGCGGGCGTGCCGTGAGTTTGCCCTGCTGCATGGGAGGGCATTTGCGAAACGCCCGCCGGTCATGCAAACTATGGCCGCCGATTACCCGACGGCGCACCCGCCCACTCGCACCATGAAAGTGGAGATTCACCGCATGGCAACCGATTACGACGCTCCCCGAAAGAGTGAAGACGACTCCGAGTCGATCGAAGCCCTGAAGGAGCGTGTGCCGGACAAGCTGTCCGGTACGACCGGAGACGAGGACTCCGACAACCCGTCGAACTTCGATCTCCCGGGCGCGGACCTCTCCGACCTCGAGCTCGACGTCGTCGTGCTGCCCGCGCAGCAGGACGAGTTCACGTGCATGAGCTGCTTCCTGGTGAAGCACCGCTCGCAGCTCGACCACGAGGGACCCGACGGCCCCATCTGCAAGGAGTGCGCTGCCTGAGCAGCCCTCCGAGCGACGCCTCACGCGCCCCCGACCGTCCTGGTCAGGGGCGCGCTGTCGTCTCCGGGTGGGCTCAGTCCCGAGCGGCGCGGATGGCCGCCGCGAGACGGTCGGGGGTGCGGGTCGAGATCGTCCAGGCCACGACGGGATCGTCCTGGTCGGTGTTCGGCACGACGACCACCCCGTCGATACCGCCGCGGATGAGGTGCCATCCGCGCGCGGGGAGCTCGGGCCCCCGTGCGTTCCGCGCTTCCGCGCCGGACAGAGCGACGGGATCGCCGAGGTACCGGGCGTCGATGTGGGCGCGTCCGGCCCGCAGCACGCCGTCCTCCACGGACACGACGGGAGCGAGAACGATCGCGGCCACGACGAGGAGCGCCGAGACCGCGCCGCCGAGAAGCAGCGCGAAGGTGGAGCCCACCGGAACGAAGATCAGGGACACCATGGGCCCGGCGAGGGCGACGGTGACCAGCAGCCACAGGCTGGGGGCGAGTCGTTCGCGGTAGCGGGGACGTGCGTCCGTTGCGGGGTTCTGCATTAGCCTCATGGGGTGACCGATTCCGTTGATGTCCCCATTATCGCCGCAGTGGTCCCCGGCTATGCGCATCCGGGTGACGCGGGAGCCGATCTCGTCGCGGCCGAGGCGGTGCGGCTGGAGCCGGGGGAGCGGGCCCTGGTGCCGACCGGCGTCCGGATCGCGCTGCCCGACGGCTATGCGGCCTTCGTCGTACCGCGCAGCGGTCTCGCGGCGAAGCACGGGATATCGATCGTGAACTCCCCCGGCACCGTCGACGCGGGGTACCGGGGTGAGATCAAGGTGAGCCTGATCAACACGGACATCCACAGCGCGTACGATGTCGCCGTCGGCGATCGCATCGCGCAACTGATCGTGATGCCCGTCACGCGGGCGCGGTTCCTGCCGGTCGAGGAACTGCCGGACAGCGCCCGCGGCGCCGGCGGATTCGGATCGACCGGCTATCAGGCCCAGACCCCTCAGACCCCAGCAGGACAGGCGAAATGACCGACACCAACGACACTCCTTCCAAGTCGGCGCCGGCGAACCGCGCCACCGAAGGCCCGTTCGACGACTCCGAGGCGAATCCCGTCCGCCCCTACATCGATCTCGGCGGGATCAAGATCCTTCCGCGCGAGGGATTGAACCTCCGACTCGAGGTGGAAGAGCAGAGCAAGCGGATCGTGGCGGTCGGCCTCGACTACGCCGAGTCCTCGCTCCAGGTGCAGCCGTTCGCAGCCCCGCGCAGCGGTGGCCTCTGGGACGAGACGCGCGTGCAGCTCCGTGATCAGGTGAAGGCTCAGGGGGGGCGCGTCGAGGAGCGCGAGGGCCCGCTCGGCAAGGAGCTTCTCGCAGAGGTGCCCGCGGCGGCCAGCGAGGGCTCCGGTCTCCGCCTGGCGCGCTTCATCGGCATCGACGGTCCGCGCTGGTTCCTCCGTGGTGTCATCGGCGGCGCGGCCGCGTCCGACCCCGAGGCCGGGGCGAAGGTGGAAGACCTCTTCCGGTCGATCGTCGTCGTCCGAGGCGGGGCGCCCATGCCGCCACGAGACCTCATCCCGCTGAAGATGCCGGCGACGCCGGGCTCCGCGTGACCTCCCCGGACGCCGAGGAGCCGCGGACGCAGAGCGCGTCGGAGATCCTCGGAGCAGCCCTCGGCGGAGCGGCGCGCAAGGCCGGACTCGATCCATCCGAGAGCGCGAGCACGCGCAGGGTCGTCTGGTCGGCCATGGGCGGCTGGCGCGGGATCCTGGAGTCGGTGCTGCCGAGCCTCGCGTTCGTCATCCTGTTCACCCTCCGGCCGGAACCCCTGCTGCTGCCCCTCGGGGTGTCGGTCGGTCTGGCTGCCGTGTTCACGGTCGTCCGGCTCGTGCAGAAGTCTCCGCCCTCGGCCGCCCTCGGCGGACTGATCGCGGCCGTGGCCGCCGCCGGTCTCGCGCTGTGGACCGGCCGTGGGGAGGACAACTTCGTCCCCGGCCTCATCACGAACGCGGTCTACGGCTCGGCGATCCTCATCTCGGCTCTCATCGGGTGGTCGATCATCGGTCTCGCGGTCGGCTTCCTGATGGGGGAGGGAACCGCCTGGCGTGCCGACCGCCGCAAGCGGCGAGCATTCTTCTGGCTTGGCATCGCCTGGGCGGGGCTCTTCATCGCGCGGCTGGCGGTCCAGTTCCCGCTGTATCTGGCCGGCGACGTCACCGCCCTCGGCACCCTCAAGCTCGTGATGGGACTTCCGTTGTTCGCGCCGCTGATCGCCGTGACCTGGCTCGTCGTCCGCGCGCTCTATCCCCGCGCGTCGTCGCACGACGACGTCGCGGCGGCGTGATAGATTTATCTCGACATCAAGATAAATCACGGGCTTTCGCCGGTGACCGGCGCGGAGCAGACTGGTTAGGTCCCCCTTGCTAGCCGCGCGGCCACACCGGCGAGCAAGATGGAGGCGCCTGTCGCTCCCATCCGAATAGAAGGAGACGGATTCGTGTCCACGGTGAACAGCTTCGGTGCCAAGAGCACCCTGACGGTCGGCAGCACCGACTACGAGATCTTCCGCATCGACACGGTGCCCGGTTTCGACAAGCTTCCCTTCAGCCTCAAGGTCCTCCTGGAGAACCTGCTTCGCACCGAGGACGGCGCGAACGTCACGAAGGCGCAGATCGAGGCGCTCGGATCCTGGGACGCCAACGCGGAGCCCAACACCGAGATCCAGTTCACGCCCGCGCGCGTCGTCATGCAGGACTTCACGGGAGTTCCCTGCATCGTCGACCTCGCCACCATGCGCGAGGCCGTCACGGCACTCGGGGGAGACCCGAACAGGATCAACCCGCTCTCGCCGGCCGAGATGGTCATCGACCACTCCGTCATCGCCGATCTGTTCGGTACCGAGAACGCCCTCGAGCGCAACGTCGAGATCGAGTACGAGCGCAACGGGGAGCGGTACCAGTTCCTCCGCTGGGGCCAGACCGCGTTCCAGGACTTCAAGGTCGTGCCCCCCGGCACCGGCATCGTCCACCAGGTGAACATCGAGCACCTGGCGAAGGTCATCTACGACCGCACCAACGGCGGCGTCCTCCAGGCCTACCCCGACACCTGTGTCGGCACCGACTCGCACACCACGATGGTCAACGGACTGGGCGTGCTCGGCTGGGGCGTCGGCGGCATCGAGGCCGAGGCGGCGATGCTCGGCCAGCCCGTGTCGATGCTCATCCCGCGCGTCGTCGGCTTCAAGCTCTCGGGTGAGATCCCCGCCGGCGTGACCGCGACCGACGTGGTGCTGACCATCACCGACATGCTGCGCAAGCACGGCGTGGTCGGCAAGTTCGTCGAGTTCTACGGCGAGGGCGTCGCGTCGGTGCCGCTGGCCAACCGCGCGACGATCGGCAACATGTCGCCCGAGTTCGGCTCGACCGCAGCGATCTTCCCGATCGACGACGTCACCCTCGACTACCTGCGCCTCACCGGGCGCAGCGAGGAGGCCGTCGCGCTCGTCGAGGCCTACGCCAAGGAGCAGAAGCTCTGGCACGACGCCTCCCACGAGCCCGTCTTCAGCGAGTACATGGAGCTGGACCTCGGCACCGTCGTGCCGTCCATCGCCGGCCCGAAGCGCCCGCAGGACCGCATCCTCCTCTCCGAGGCGAAGACGCAGTTCGAGCAGGACATCCTGAACTACGCCACGCCGTCGACGAGCGAGGACATCGTCGACCTCGAGTCGAAGCACTCGTTCCCGGCGTCCGACCCGGGCCAGGTGCCCGGCGAGGAGGAGCCCTCGACGCGTCCGGTGCACATCAGCAGCGGTGCGCCGGCGAACGTGTCCAACCCGGTGCCCGTCACCACCCCCGAAGGCGAGAAGTACGTCCTGGACAACGGCGCCGTCACCCTCGCTGCCATCACGTCGTGCACCAACACGTCCAACCCGTCGGTGATGATCGCCGCCGGCCTCCTCGCTCGCAAGGCGCGACAGAAGGGCCTCAAGCAGAAGCCGTGGGTGAAGACCACGCTCGGTCCCGGCTCCAAGGTCGTCACGGACTACTACGAGAAATCCGGTCTCGACAAGGACCTCGAGGGCCTCGGCTTCTACACGGTCGGCTACGGCTGCACCATCTGCATCGGAAACTCCGGTCCGCTGATCGAAGAGGTCTCCGAGGCGATCAACTCCCACGACCTCGCGGTCACGGCCGTCCTCTCGGGCAACCGCAACTTCGAGGGCCGGATCAGCCCCGACGTGAAGATGAACTACCTGGCCAGCCCGCCGCTGGTCATCGCGTACGCCCTCGCCGGCTCGATGCACTTCGACTTCGACACCGACGCACTCGGCCAGGACGCGGACGGCAACGATGTGTTCCTCAAGGACATCTGGCCGTCGCCGGAAGAGGTCCAGGAGATCGTCGACTCGTCGATCTCGCGCGACCAGTTCATCAAGCAGTACGCAACCGTGTTCGACGGTGACGAGCGCTGGCGCAACCTGCCCACGCCGGACGACGACACGTTCCAGTGGGACGAGAACTCGACGTACGTGCGCAAGGCCCCGTACTTCGACGGCATGACGATGGAGCTCACCCCGGTGAAGGACATCGAAGGTGCACGCGTCATGGCCACGCTCGGCGACTCGGTCACCACCGACCACATCTCGCCGGCCGGCAACATCAAGCCCGGCACCCCCGCGGCTCAGTACCTCACGGAGCACGGCGTCGACCGCAAGGACTTCAACTCCTTCGGCTCGCGCCGCGGCAACCACGAGGTCATGATCCGTGGCACGTTCGCGAACATCCGCCTGAAGAACCTCATGGTGTCCGCGGTGAACGACGGTCAGGTCGTCGAGGGCGGCTACACCCGCGACTTCACGCAGCCCGGCGGTCCGCAGTCCTACATCTACGACGCCTGCATGAACTACGCCGAGCAGGGCACCCCGCTCGTCGTGTTCGGCGGCAAGGAGTACGGCTCCGGCTCGTCCCGTGACTGGGCGGCCAAGGGCACCAGCCTCCTGGGCGTCAAGGCCGTGATCACGGAGAGCTTCGAGCGCATCCACCGCTCGAACCTCATCGGGATGGGCGTCGTCCCGCTGCAGTTCCCGGCCGGCGAGAGCTGGGAGTCGCTGGGCCTCGACGGCACCGAGATCGTCTCGATCACGGGGCTCGAGGAGCTCAACAACGGCGTCACGCCGAAGACGGTCAAGGTCACCGCGACCCCGAGCGAGCACTCGCCCGAGGGCAAGCAGCCGATCGAGTTCGACGCGGTCGTCCGCATCGACACCCCCGGTGAGGCGGACTACTACCGCAACGGCGGCATCCTGCAGTACGTGCTGCGCTCGCTGGTCTGAGTCGCATCGACGGAGGGGCTCCTGTCTACGGACGGGAGCCCCTCCGCCGTGTCAAGGGGCTCACGCGCTCGGTAGATTCCCGGCTCCGAGCGGTAGGATCGTGGAGGCGTCCGCACCCGCTCGTGACGCTCTGTCGAGGCCTGTGAGGAGGCGCAGATGCCCATTCTTCCGAGCATCTCTGGACCGCGCGATCTTGATCGACTCTCACCGGAGCAACTGGAAGAACTCGCCTCCGAGATCCGCACCTTCCTCGTCGAGAACGTCTCGCAGACGGGCGGACACCTCGGTCCGAACCTCGGTGTCGTGGAGCTGACGATCGCCCTGCACCGCGTGTTCTCGTCGCCGGACGACCCCTTCATCTTCGACACCGGCCACCAGTCCTACGTGCACAAGATCCTCACCGGCCGCCAGGACTTCTCGAAGCTGCGCGTCCGCGGCGGCCTGGCCGGCTACCCGCAGCGAGCGGAAAGCCCGCACGACGTCGTCGAGTCGTCGCATGCCTCCAGCTCGCTGAGCTGGGCCGACGGCGTCTCCCGTGCTCTCACCGCGACGGGGCGCTCCGATCGGCATGTGGTCGCGGTCGTCGGTGACGGTGCCCTGACCGGCGGCATGACGTGGGAGGCGCTGAACAACATCTCGGATGACAACGACCGCAACCTCGTCATCGTCGTCAACGACAACGGTCGCTCGTACGCCCCGACCATCGGCGGCATGTCCCGCTTCCTCAACCGGGTCCGCACGGCCGCGGCCTACAAGGACCTCCACCACAAGTCCGATCGACTGTTCCGTGCGTTCGGACCGGTGGGGCGCGCGGTGTTCCGCGGCGTTCGCGGCGGCACGCACGGCTTCCTCTCGCGGTTCACGAACAACGAGGCACTGTACTCCAACCTCGACATCAAGTATCTCGGCCCGGTCGACGGCCATGACCTGCCCGCCCTGCTGGAGACGCTGGAGCTCGCGAAGTCCTACGGCGCGCCGGTCATCGTGCACGCGATCACCGAGAAGGGCCGCGGGTACCAGCCGGCGCGCGATGACGAGGCCGACCAGTTCCATGCGGTCGGCAAGATCGACCCGACGACGGGGGAGACGCTCTCCTCGGGAGGCCGCGGCTGGACCGACGTCTTCTCCGACGCGCTCGTGAAGGTGGGGGAGCGTCGCGCGGACGTGATCGCCATCACCGCCGCCATGCTCCGGCCCACCGGCCTCGCGCCCTTCGCGGAGCGCTTCCCCGACCGTGTCTACGACGTGGGCATCGCCGAACAGCATGCGGTGGCCTCGGCCGCCGGACTCGCGTACGGCGGTCTGCACCCGGTCGTCGCCGTCTACGCGACGTTCATGGGCCGTGCGTTCGATCAGGTCCTCATGGACGTGGCGCTGCATCGGGCCGGCGTCACGTTCGTGCTCGATCGCGCCGGGGTCACCGGTCCGGACGGCCCGAGCCACCACGGCATGTGGGACCTCGCGATGCTGCAGATCGTCCCCCACATCCGCATCGCCGCTCCCCGCGATGGCGCGCGTCTGACCGAAGCGCTGGACGAGGCCGTCGCGGTGGAGGACGCCCCGACCGTCATCCGCTTCCCGAAGGGAGACGTCTCCGCCGACCTGCCGGCGCTCGAGCGGCTCGCCGACGGTGTTGACGTGCTGGCGCGTGGCGAGGGCGAAGACGTCCTCATCGTCGCCGTCGGCCCTTTCGCTGCGCTGGCGGTCGACGTGGCGGATCGACTGCGGGCCCAGGGCATCGGAGCCACGGCGATCGATCCCCGCTGGGCGATCCCCGTGCAGCCCTCCGTCGTGGAGCTCGCCGCACGGCATCGCCTGGTGATCACGCTGGAGGACGGCATCCGCGTCGGCGGCATCGGCACGCGCGTGCGGCAGGTGCTCCGCGAGGCCGGCATCGACACGGCGGTGGACGAGCTTGGGCTTCCCGACGAGTTCATCGATCACGCTTCCCGCGACCAGATCCTCGCCGACGCCGGTCTCACCGCGTCGAAGATCGCACAGGACGTCGTGGCGCAGGTCCTGGGCACCCGCGTCCCCAAGGCGCGCCACGCCGGGGAGACCGGCGCGATCGAGCTCCCGCTGCACGAGCGCCACTGACGACGGTTCGCTTCACGCGGACGAGACGCGTGGGCCGCTCGACAGGCCCCGTCCGCACGACGAAGGGGGCCGCGCCCATGGCGCGACCCCCTTCGGCGGCGTGATCAGCGGCTCTCCACGCCCCGGATCTGCGGGGTGTGGAAGGAGCCGCCGAACGCACGCTCGGACGCACCCTCGCGGTCGAGGTACGGCGATGCCCCGCCGTCGATGAAAGGCCAGCCGGCTCCGAGGATGAGGCACAGGTCGATGTCCTCGACCTCCGGAACGACGCCCTCGTCCAGCATCAGCTTGATCTCGGTAGCAAGCCCGTCCTGCACGCGCTGCAGGATGGTGGCCGGCGACGCCGGAGCCTTGCCGACGGCCGGCTTGAGGACCTTCTCGGCTTGCTTCGTCCACCCGACCACGCGGCCGCCCTTGTCCTTCTCCACCACCTGGTCGAGCTCGGCCAGGGCGTGGAAGTTCTCGTTGGCATAGAACCGGTCGGGGAACGCCCGCACCATGGTGTCCTGCACGTGCGCGGCGACCTTCCAGCCGACGAGGTCGATGAGCTGGAAGGGCCCCATCGGCAGCCCGAGGGGCGCGAACGCCTTCTCAACCTCGGCGATCGGAGTGCCCTCGTAGACGGCGCGTGCCGCTTCGCCCATGACCTTCGCGAGCAGACGATTCACCACGAAGCCCGGGGCGTCGGCGGTGAGCACCGCGTTCTTGCCGAGGTTCTTGGCGACGACGAAAGCGGTCGAGAGCGCGGTGTCGGCGGTGGACGGCGTCTTCACGATCTCGATCAGCGGCATCACCGCGACCGGGTTGAAGAAGTGGAAGCCGACGAGCCGCTCGGGGTGGGCGAGCTTCGCGCCGATCTCCTCCACCGACAGCGACGAGGTGTTCGTGGCGAGCACGGCGTCCTCCGCGATGATCTTCTCGATCTCCCCGAACACCTGCTGCTTGACGCCGACCTCCTCGAACACGGCTTCGATGACGAAGTCGCAGTCCGCGTAGAGGCTCTTGTCGGTCGTGCCCGTGACGAGGCCGCGCAGCTTGTTCGCGGTGTCCGCGTCGACACGGCCCTTGGCCTCCAGCTTGCCGATCTCCTCGTGGATGTAGGCGACGCCCTTGTCGACGCGTGCCTGGTCGAGGTCGGTGATGAGCACCGGAACCTGCAGCTTGCGCACGAACAACAGCGCGAACTGACTGGCCATGAGACCCGCGCCGATGATCCCGACCTTCGTGACCTTCTTCGCGAGCTGCTTGTCAGGGGCGCCGACGGGGCGCTTCGCACGCTTCTGCACGAGGTCGAAAGCGTACATCGAGGCCGCGAACTGGTCGCCCGTCACGAGCTCGGCGAGCGCCTCGTCCTCGCGCGCGAAACCCTCCGCCTTGGTTCCGCTCTTCGCCTTGTCGAGCAGCTCGAGGGCGGCGTAAGGAGACTTCGGGACGGTGCCGATCTTGGACTCCAGCATGCCGCGTGCCATCTTGATCGCGATCGGCCACTTGGTCAGACGCTCGATCTTGCCCGGCTCGTTCTTGCGCTCGACCCTCTTGCCGCCGAGGACGGCGTCCGCCCAGGCGAGCGAGTTCTCGAGGTAGTTCGCAGCGGGGAAGATCGCATCGAAGATGCCGAGATCGAAGGCCTGCTGGGGCTTCAGCATACGGTTCTGCTTGAGCGGGTTGGAGATGACGACCTCGAGGGCGTTCTCGATGCCGATGAGGTTCGGCAGGAGGTACGCCCCTCCCCAGCCGGGGATGATGCCGAGGAAGACCTCGGGGAGCGCCACGGCCGCGGCCGACGCGTCGACCGTCCGGTACGTGGAGTTCAGGGCGATCTCCAGACCGCCTCCCAGCGCCAGGCCGTTGACGAACGCGAAGGAGGGCACGCCGAGCTCGCTCAGCTTCCCGAGCACCTTGTGGCCGAGCTGGGCGATCAGACGCGCGTTGTCCCGCGAGCCGACCTTGCTGATGTCCGAGAGGTCGGCGCCGGCCGCCATGATGTACTGCTTGCCGGTGATGCCCACCGCCTGGATCTCGCCGGCTGCCGCACGGGCTTTGAGACCGTCCAATGTCTCACCGAGCTCGGTCAGCGTGGCCGGCCCGAGCGTGTTCGGTCGGGTGTGATCGCGACCGTTGTCCAGCGTGATCAGGGCGAGGACCTTGCCGGACGCGAGTCGGATGTCGCGCACGGGGGAGTGCGTGACGACCTCTCCCTCGGTGAGTGCCTGGATGGGCGAGAAGTCGACGTCGTCGTAGCTCACTTCTTCTTCTTTCCGTCGTAGTGCGGGTTCTCCCAGATGACCGAGCCGCCTTGACCGAGACCGACGCACATCGCCGTCAGGCCGTAGCGCACGTCGGGGCGCTCGGCGAACTGCGCCGCGAGCTGGATCATGAGGCGGACGCCGGAGGCGGCCAGCGGGTGGCCGACGGCGATCGCGCCGCCCCACGGGTTCACGCGCGGGTCGTCGTCGTCGATCCCGAAGTGGTCCAGGAACGAGATGACCTGGATCGCGAACGCCTCGTTGAGCTCGAACAGCCCGATGTCGGAGATGTCGAGGCCGGCCTTCTTGAGCGCCTTCTCGGTCGACGGGATCGGGCCGATGCCCATGATCTCGGGCTGGACGCCGGCGAAGGCGAAGGACACCATGCGCATCTTCGGTGCGAGGCCGAATTCCTTGACGGCGCCACCTCCGGCGAGCAGCGACATCGTCGCACCGTCGGTGAGCGGGGAAGACGTTCCGGCGGTGACGCGCCCGTGCGGACGGAACGGCGTCTTGAGGCCGGCGAGGTCCTCCATCGTCGTCTGCGGGCGGCGGCCCTCGTCTTCCGTGGCGAGTCCCCAGGCGCCGTCTGCACCCTTGATCGCGACCGGTACGAGGTCCGGCTGGATCTTTCCGGCGTCGTAGGCGGCCTGCACCTTCTGCTGGCTGCGCATGCCGTAGCGGTCCGAGCGCTCCTTGGTGAGGTGCGGGAAGCGGTCGAAGATGCGCTCGGCGGTGACGCCCATGTTCAGCGCGCCCGGGTCGACCATCTTCTCCGCGACGAAGCGGGGGTTCGGGTCCGCGTTCCCTCCGATCGGGTGGTGTCCCATGTGCTCGACGCCGCCAGCGAGCGCGAGGTCGTACATGCCGACGCCGATCGAGGCACCCATCGTCGTGACGCTCGTCATCGCGCCGGCGCACATGCGCTCGACGGCGAGGCCGGGAACGGTCTGGGGGAGCCCGGCGAGGATCGCCACCGACCGCCCCAGGGTGAGCCCCTGGTCTCCGGTCTGGCTCGTCGCCGCGATGGCGACATCGTCGATACGGTCCGCCGGGACGGCCGCGTTGCGCTCCATCAGGCCGATGGTCGCCTTCACGGCGAGGTCATCCGCGCGGGTGTTCCAGTACATGCCCTTTTCGCCGGCGCGCCCGAAGGGGGTGCGCACTCCATCGACGAAGAAGACGTCCGAGATCTCGGCCACTCTGCCTCCAAATTAGTGCGGTGGCCTCAGTCTATGAACCGCCGGAAACCGGGAGGAATCGGTTGGATCGAACCTACGAAGCGGTCGCGGAGGTCGTGTCGGGCGATTGTGCTGCCTCTACGAAGGCGTCGGCGATCTTCTGTGCAGTCTGTTCAACCTGCCAGGGGCGCGCCCCGAGGGTGGACAACGCGGCACCGACGTCCGCGGCGGTGCTGCCGGGGAAGTCCCAGGCAACGCGGCGGAGGAAGTCGGGCGTCAGGAGGTTCTCGGTGGGCATGCCCAGCTGCTCGGCGACGGCCTCCACCGCGGGACGGGCGGCCTTCAGGCGCGCATCCGCCTCCGGGTTGCGGTCGCCCCAGGCGCGGGGCGGCGGAAGCGCGTCGCTCGGCACCCGTTCGCGGGGCAGAGTCTCGGCGGCGCGGCCCTCCACGATGGCCTGCCACCAGCGGTCCAGCTGCGTGCGGCTCGCGCGACCCTGGAACTCCTTGACACCGGCGAGCGCCTGTTTGGAGGTGGGGTTGGCGAGGACCGCCGCGACGAGCGAGCGGTCGGGCACGAGGCGCCCGGGCGAGATGTCCTGCTGCTGCGCGTACATCTCACGGGCTTCCCACAGCGCGCGGGCGACGGCGAGATTGCGGGCGCCACGGACCTGGTGGAGCCCGCTGAGCCGACGCCACGGATCCTCCCGCGGAGCTTTCGGCGCGCGGGAGAGAGTCGCGGCGAACTCCTGGGCGGCGAACTCGGTCTTGCCTTGCTCGGCGAGCTCTGCGACGAGGGCGTCACGCACGTCCACGAGGTGAAGGACGTCCAGTGCGGCGTACTCCAGCCAGGCATCCGGCAGCGGACGCGTGGACCAGTCGGCGGCGGAGTGCTCCTTCTTCAACGTGATGCCCAGCGTGTCCTCGACGACCGCGGCGAGTCCCACCCTGTCGTGCCCGAGCAGGCGGGCGGCGAGCTCGGTGTCGAAGATCTCCTTCGGCTCCAGGTGCAGCTCCCGCAGCGACGGCAGGTCTTGACTGGCGGCATGGAGAACCCACTCTGCATCGCCGATCGCCTCCTGCAGGGGCGCGAAGTCGCCGATGGCGGGCGGGTCGAACAGGAACACGCCGGCGTCGCGCCGGAAGACCTGAACCAGGTAGGCGCGCTGAGAGTAGCGGAAGCCGGATGCCCGTTCGACGTCGACCGCCACGGGGCCGGTGCCCGCGGCGAGCGCGACGCAAGCCGCACGGAACTCCTCGGTATCGGAGATCACGGAGTATTCAGTCACGTACAGCCTTTCGCGCGCCGATCACGGCGATGCCCTCGGAACCCGGCGGAAGTCCCGCCAGCATTCCGACCAGCTCGGCCCATGCTTCGACGTGCGGTCGGAACGGGCCATCCGGAGTCCAGGACGCCCGCAATTCTATCTGTGCCCCGTCCCCCTCGTCGGCGAGCCCACCGAATCCCTTCGACAGCGTCTTGGTCGAGGTGCCGGAGGGGGAGTGGTAGACCGCGTCCCGGGAGTCGAGCGCATCGACCAGCCAGGACCAGGTGACATCGGCGAGCAGGGGGTCGGTGCCGATCTCGGTCTCGAGGGGTGCCTGGGCGAAGATCACGATACGCCAGGCGCCGCCCCACGCGTCGGGCTCCTCGGGGTCGTGGAGCAGGATGAACCGCCCTGTCCCGTAAACCGAGTCGCCGTCCTCGCCGGGACGGACGTCCGCCGACAACGCGATGGCGAAGGGAGCGAGATTCTGCGGCGTCGGGATCTCGCGGACCGCGATATCGTCGCGGAACGCGGTCGCGCGCAGTTCGGCGACGGCGGCGTCGAAGGGCGTCCCGGCCTCGGGGTGTGCGGTCACGGCAACAGGCTAGAGTCGGAAGGCGATGAAGAGTCTCAGGCACGCCGTTGCGATCCTTGTCCCCGCGCTCCTCGCCCTGGGGACCGCCGCCGGATTCCTCGTGCTCGCGGTGGCCAGACGGGTCGTGACCCCGTTGCGGAGCCGCATCCAGGACACCGAGATCCTCGCGATCGATACCGGCGCGCAGACGATCGAGCTCCGCCGTACCCGTGACACCGAGCTGCCCGGCCGGTACGGGCTCTTCACCACGGGCACCTACGGGTACCTGAAGCTCGGAGCCGTCCTCAGCGCGGACGGCACGACGGTACGGCGGAAGCTCCTCACGAAGGTCGAGCCGGGCGCGCGGGTGGACCGCGGAGCATCCTTCAGCGGGAGCTATTACACCTCGCCGAGCGAGCTGCACCTGCGGTGGGAGAACGTCCTCATCGGCTCACCGGCCGGCCCATGCCCCGCGTGGTTTTTCCCCGGTGATTCGTCGGCCTGGGTCATCCAGGTACACGGCCGCGGTGCCACGCGCTCAGAGTGCCTTCGTGCCGTGCCCGCGCTCCACGCGGCTGGACTGCCGACGCTCGTGGTGTCGTACCGGAACGACGGCGAGGCCCCGCGGACGCGGGCGGGGGCGTACGCGCTCGGAGCGGCGGAATGGCGGGACGTGGACGCGGGCATCGCCTACGCGCTGCGCCACGGCGCCGAACGGGTCATCCTCATGGGGTGGTCCATGGGCGGCGCAGTGTCGCTCCAGGTGGCCGTCAACTCCGGTCACCGCGACCGCATCGCCGGGATCATCCTCGAGTCGCCGGTCGTCGACTGGCGGACCGTGCTGCGCTTCCAGGCGAAGGTCGCGCGCGTACGCGCGCCGCTGCCGGAGCTGGCGATGGGCGCGCTGCAGCTCCCGCTGACGGCGAAGCTGAGCGGTGCCGATGAGCCGATCCTGTTCGACCGCCTCGACATGGTCGCGCGCGCCGACGAGCTGCAGTGCCCGATCCTCATCCTGCACAGCGACGACGACGGCTTCGTGCCGGCGGACGCCTCGCACGCGCTGCAGGAGGCTCGACCTGACCTGGTGACGATGCCACGTTTCACGGTCGCCCGGCACACGAAGCTCTGGAACTACGACGAGAAGGGCTGGACGACGGCGATCGCGGAGTGGCTCGCGGAGCAGGGCTTCAGCGCTTCTGCCTGACCTGGTTCTTCGCTCGCATCAGCATCCCCGTCATTCCGCCGATCCGCAGCGGCGACACCGCCTTGGTGAGCCCGATCGACTGGGGGTAGTCCTCGGGGATCGCCAGCACCTCGTCCGCGGTCAGCCCGCTGATTCCCTGCACGAGGATGCTCGCGAAGCCGCGCGTCGTCGGCGCCTCCTCCGGTGCGGTCGCGTGCATCGTCACCACATCGTCGTGCACTTCGACGTAGATGTACACGGGTGACTGGCACTCCGCGACACGCTCGCACATCTCCGGATGAGCGGCCACCTCGTCGGACACGGAGGGCAGCTCGTCGGCGTACTCGAGTAGGAGCAGCAGGCGGTCCGACTCCGGGGTCTCCAGGAATCCGTCGCGGATCTCGGCGAGGGTCTCGGGCAGTGCGGGCGCGTTCATCCCCGCCATTCTCCCACCTCAGACCGTGCCGGGCTCCGTACCCGTCACGATGGGGACGCGCACGGCGCTGCCCCACTCGGTCCACGAGCCGTCGTAGTTGCGGACGTTCTCGAAGCCGAGCAGGTGCTTGAGTACGAACCAGGTGTGGCTGGAGCGTTCCCCGATGCGGCAGTATGCCACGACATCGTCACCGTCCTGCAGCCCGGCGCCGTCACGGTAGATGGCATCGAGTTCCGCGCGGCTCTTGAAGCCGCCGTCCTCGGCGACGGCCTTCGCCCACGGCACGCTCTGCGCGGTGGGGATGTGGCCGGCCCGCAGCGTCCCCTCTTCCGGGTAGGCGGGAGCGGTGGTCCGCTCGCCGCTGTACTCCTCCGGCGAGCGCACATCGATCAGGGGGTTGCCGAGGTGGGCGAGCACGTCCTCCTTGTACGCGCGGATGACGGAGTCGTCACGCTCCACCACCGGGTACTCCGTGGCCGGACGGTTCGTCGCCTCGCGCGTGAGCTCACGCCCCTCCGCGATCCAGCGGTCACGACCGCCGTCGAGAAGGCGGACGTCCTCGTGGCCGAACAGCGAGAACACCCACAGTGCGTAGGCTGCCCACCAGTTGTTCTTATCGCCGTAGATGACCACCGTGTCGTCGCGGGCGATGCCCTTGCGACTCAGCAGCTCCGCGAACCCCTCGCCGTCGACGTAGTCGCGCACGACCGGGTCGTTGAGCTCGGTGTGCCAGTCCACCTTCACCGCGCCGGGAATGTGGCCCGTCTCGTAGAGCAGGACGTCCTCGTCGGACTCGACGACCACGAGGCCGGGTTCACCCAGGTGGGCGGCGAGCCACTCGGTCGTCACCAGGCGGCCGGGCTCGGCGTACTCGGCGAACTTCGGGGAGGAGGAGTCGAACTCGATGGCCATGGGGTCTCCGTAGCGGTGAGCGGGCGAGCGGGTGGTGCGGACGGCGTAGTGTGGATCCGTCCCTTCGACGATAGATCCTCCGCGCGCCCCCGGGACCCGATCCGTAAGACTTCGACACAGGCCGTTGCCTGATTCAGGACCGTGATGACCGACCCGACCACCCGCACCGGAACCGTCCAGCTCACCGACCGTATGCCGACGGTCAGCGGACCTGAGATGCTTGCGAGCCTGGTGCCGCCGCCACAGTTCGACGACGCCACGTTCGACAGCTACCGGGCGGACCCCGCCTACCCCTCGCAGGAGGAGGCGAAGCAGACGCTGCTCCGCTTCGCAGGTCGCGGTGCTCCCGTCAAGCGCGGCGGTCTGTTCAGTCGGGCGAAGAAGGAGCCGGAGCTCAAGCCCGGGGTCTACCTCGACGGCGGCTTCGGCGTGGGCAAGACCCATCTGCTCGCATCGATCTACCACGCGATGCCCGCCCGGCGGAAGTACTTCGGGTCGTTCATCGAGTACACCGCACTGGTGGGCGCCCTCGGATACAAGAACACCGTGGACCTCCTCAAGGGTGCCGATCTCCTGTGCATCGACGAGTTCGAGCTCGACGACCCGGGCGACACCATGGTCATGACGCGGCTGCTGGGCGAGCTCGTGCCGACAGGCACTCGACTCGCGGCGACATCCAACACGCCGCCGAACGCCCTCGGAGAGGGACGCTTCGCCGCGCAGGACTTCCTCCGCGAGATCCACGCGATGGCGGACAGCTTCCAGACCCTGCGCATCGACGGCGTCGACTTCCGGCAGCGCGCGATCGACGGCCACGCCGTGGCACTGGACGATGTCGCCTACGGCGCCGCCCTGGACGCGGCCGCGGCTGACGGCGCCGTCTCGGACGACGCGTTCGACGACCTCATCCGGCACCTGGCCCAGGTGCATCCCTCGCGCTACATCCGGCTCATCGACGGCCTGCACCGAGTCGGGCTGCGGGGCGTGCGGCAGCTCACCGATCAGTCGGAGGCCCTGCGTTTCGTGGCCTTCGTCGACCGCGTCTACGACGCCCAGATCCCGATCCTCGCGACGGGCCTCGGGCTCGACGGCGTGTTCTCCGACGAGATGCTCGCCGGTGGCTACCGCAAGAAGTACCTGCGCGCCATCTCCCGGCTCAACGCGCTCACGCATTCTGCGTAAGCCCGCAGGCCCGCGTAACGCGATGTTCACACGCGGAGCGCGCCTGTAACAGCAGGGAAACAAACCTCACGCATGGGCGAAACCGTGCGTGGTCACACTGAAGCTCTCAATTACTTCGGATGTGAGGTTTTCCTATGGATGCTCCCGGCAACATCTCGTGGGCGATCACCGCGACGGCACTGGTGCTGCTCATGACGCCCGGCGTCGCCTTCTTCTACGGCGGTCTCGTCAAGGCGAAGAGCGTCGTCAGCATGATGATGATGAGCTTCGGCTCGATCGGCCTCGTCGCCGTGCTGTGGATTCTCTTCGGCTTCTCGATGAGCGCCGTCGACAGCCCGACCGCCTTCGCGGGCAACCCGTTCGCCGACATCGGTCTGTCGAGCCTGGCGTCGGGGGAGGGCTCGAACGTCGCGCTCCTCAGCGTCGCCTACGGCGCCACGTTCGCGATCATCACCGTCGCCCTCATCTCCGGGGCGATCGCCGATCGGGCGAAGTTCGGTAGCTGGCTGATCTTCGCCGGCGTCTTCGCCACGGTCGGCTACTTCCCGGTCGCGGCCTGGGTCTGGGGTGGCGGCTGGATCATGAACCTCGGGACGACCCTGTTCGGCGAGGACAGCGGGATCGGCGTGATCGACTACGCCGGCGGCACGGCCGTGCACATCAACGCGGGCGCCGCGGCCCTCGCCCTCGCCCTCGTCCTCGGCAAGCGCATCGGCTTCCAGAAGGGCATCCTGAAGCCGCACAACGTGCCGCTGACCCTGCTGGGCGCCGCGTTGCTGTGGTTCGGCTGGTTCGGCTTCAACGCCGGTGCGGAGTGGCTCGCGGAGGACATGGGCGGGGTGGGCCTCATCGGTCTGAACACGCTCGGCGCGACGGCGGCCGCCATCCTCGGCTGGATCCTCATCGAGCGCATCAAGGACGGGAAGCCCACCTCGGTCGGTGCCGCCTCCGGCGCCGTGGCGGGTCTCGTCGCGATCACCCCGGCGTGCGCGAACCTCACTCCTGGCTGGTCCCTCCTGCTCGGAGCGGTGGCCGGAGTCGTCTGCGCTCTCGCGGTCGAGTTGAAGTTCCGCCTCGGCTTCGACGACTCGCTCGATGTGGTCGGCATCCACCTCGTCGGCGGCCTCATCGGCACCGTGTACCTCGGCTTCTTCGCCACCGGCACCGGACTGTTCGTCGGCGGTGACGCCCGCCAGCTCGCCGTCCAGGTGATCGCGGCCGCGGGCGTGCTGATCTACTCCTTCGTGGTGGCGTGGGTGATCGGCTTCGTGATCCAGAAGACGATCGGGTTCCGCATCACGAACGAGGACGAGATCGCCGGTGTCGACCAGGTCGTACACGGCGAGGAGGGCTACGCTCTCGCGGATGCGTGACGACGGTTAGGGTGACCGTGTGGGCACGACCAGCAACGGCATCCTGAAGACACTCGCGGGCCTCCTGCGTCGAGCAGTGGGCTCCCCCGGGCGTCGCGGACCTCTCCCGGTCCGCGGCGCCCGGACGCGCGTCTGCGGACGGACGTCGAGCGTGAGAGCCCGTCCGCGACCGCGGCGGATGCGGGAGTCGAACCGGGGCGTGCCCGCGGAACGGAGACCGTGCGGCTCGATCCCAGCCGCATGCCGGCCGTCCGCGTGGCCTACGCGCCGCAACGTGACGGGGCGCCGGATGCGGGCGAAGTGGTCTGGACCTGGGTTCCCTACGAGGAGAACGACGGCCGCGGCAAGGACCGACCGGTCCTGGTGATCGGGCGGCAGTCGTCCGAGCGCGTGTACGCGGTGCGGCTGACCAGCAGGCCGCATGACGGCGACCGTGACTACCTGTCGATCGGGAGCGGGCAGTGGGATGCCCAGGGGCGCGAATCGTGGGTCGACATCGAGCAGCTCTACAGCGTCCATGAGCGCGGCCTGCGTCGTGAGGCGGCAGCGCTGGACCGTACCCGGTATGCACGGGTCGCGGCGGCGCTCCAACGGCGATACGGATGGGCGCAGAGCTGAGGCGAGCGCCGCGTTCCCATCCGACAGGGGCAGGGCTCCGAACCTCCTGGTGAGTCGCCGCCGGCGGCACCCAAGGAGGAATCATGCGTTTCATCCCGACCAAGGTCCACGGAATTCTCGACTACGTCGTCGGGATCGCTCTCATCGCCGCCCCCTGGCTCTTCGGCTTCGCGGGCGTGGGAGGGGCAGCCGTCGTCATCCCGATCGTGCTCGGCGTCGGCCTCATCGTCTACAGCCTCTTCACGAAGTACGAGTGGGGTCCCTTCGGCCTGATCCCGATGCCGGTGCACCTCGTCTTCGACATCGTCGCCAGTCTCTTCCTCGCGCTGTCGCCGTGGCTGTTCGGCTTCGCGGACGAGGCACTGAACGTCTGGCTCCCGCACGTCGTCGTCGGCGCCGCCGTCATCGTCGTCGTGCTCTTCTCGCAGCCGCAGCCGGAGAGCGCCCGGGGGCGCGCAGCGACCACCTGACCCCAACACGCCGAGGGGCGACCGGAGCGCTGACCGGGGCGCCCCTCGACATGTCGATGCGGGAGGATCACTCCTCCTCGTCGGACTCCTGCTGATGCGCCTGCTGCTGCTCCGTGTCGACCTGCGCAGGAGGCAGGTCCTGGAGGAACTGGCGATCGCTGTTCGGGTCGCCGCTCCCGTCGCCGGCGAGCGGATCCTGCGCGCTGACGTCGTCGGCGGGGATGTTCTCTCGTCCGTTCATGTCCGGTCCTCTCACGCGGGGCGTCGGATGCGCCCGTTCGGAAGAGAGTCTGCCGCTCGCGGCCGAGGCGCGGGATCCCCTGGTGCGATCGGTTCCGCGGTGATAGACGTGATCAGCCGCGGAGTGCGGCGCTGAGCCAGCGAGCGTACTGATGCCAGGGGTCGCCATCCCGTTGCAGGCGCGCGATGTGGGCACGGATGTCGGGGGTGAGTGTGAACCACTCGCCTCCCTCGCGAGCGGACGCGAACTCGCGGTGTCGCTGTTGCTCGAGCGCGCGGTCGCCCTGCTCGAAGGCGAGGAGCTCGTCGTGGCGGATGCTCGCCAGACGGCTGCGGGGCCGCCTGCTCGTGCCGATCTTCACGCGCTCGTCGAACCGGAGGTAGTACACGACATCGATCCGCGGCAACGGGAGGTCGGGGTCGGGGGAGTCTCCGACCCGCCAGCCGCAGAGCGCGCAGTGCCACGCGCCGGCCGTGCGGACTCCGGTGAGGGCCCCGCACAGTGCGCAGGGACCGGGAAGGAGAGGTGCGGGGTCCACGGCACGAATCTACTTCGCCCCGGGGACAGCGGCACGAATCACTCTTGCCGACGAAAAAGCAACCCCCTCGACCGAGGATCCTCGAGGGCGGGACGCTGACGTCCGGTCGAGGTCGCCTTCCTTCCTCGGCCTGCGCATCGAGGAGGATGACCGCATGATCGTTCGACGTCATCGTCGCATGTTCGGGACGACTGCTGTGCTGGGCGCCACCGTCCTCGTGGCGAGCTGTGGCTCCCCGCAGGCACCGGCCTCCGATCTGAGGGAGTTCGCGGGGTCCTATGACGGTCCGCCGGTCACGCTCGACTTCTGGAACGGCTTCACCGGCGGAGACGGTCCCTACATCCGTCAGATGATCGCCGACTTCGAGAAGGAGCACCCCGACATCGACATCAGAGCGACGACCCAGGAGTGGGGTGACCTGTACCAGAAGCTCCCTGCGGCGTCGTTCGCCGGGGCCGGCCCGGACGTCGCCGTGATCCACGTGGAGCAGATCGGCACCATGGTCGAGCGCAACGTGATCGAGCCGCTGGACGATCTCGCCGAGGCACTGGAGCTCGACGCGGACGACTTCAGTGAACAGGTGTGGGAGGCCGGGGAGTACGACGATGCCCGATACGGGATCCCTCTCGATGTGCATTCCCTCGCCATGTACTACAACACCGAGCACTTCGAGAAGGCGGGGATCACCGAGCCCCCGACCGATGCGGCCTCCTTCCAGGACGCGCTCGAGCGACTGCAGGCCGCCGGCTACGAGACGCCGTTCTGGATGCCGTCGCTCTGGCCCGCCCACCTCATCGACCTCAGCCTCCTCTGGCAGGGCGGCGGTGAGCCGTACTCCGAGGACGGCGGCGAGGCCACGTGGAACTCGGCAGAGGGCGTCGCCGGGCTCGAGTGGATGCGTTCGATGGTCGATGACGGCTTCAGTCCCGACTCCGTCGCCATCGACGCCCAGTACGTGGCCTTCAAGAACGGGGAGACGTCGATCACCTGGGACGGCATCTGGCAGATCAACGATCTCAAGGACTCGGGGCTGCCGTTCGCCGCGGCTCCCTTGCCGGCGGTCGCGGGAGAACCGGCTGTCTGGGCCAACTCGCACCAGTTCGTCCTCGGCCGGCACGCTCTGACCGACGCCGACAAGAACGATGCGGCCAAGGTCTTCATCGCCTGGATGAGCGAGAACTCCGCTGAATGGGCGGGTGCGGGCATGATCCCCGCGCGGGCGTCGGTGCGCGCGGAGACGATGCCAGGGAGCGTGCAGGAGCCGATCGCGGAGGAGATCGACGCGCTGCGTTTCCTCCCGTCCATCCCGGGCGTCGGTGCGATCCAGGCGGACACGCTGGAGATCGCGGTGGCCAGCGCGATGCTCGGCAACGCGCCCCCGGCGGACGTGCTGGACACCGAAGCGGCCAGGGCCGACGCGCAACTGCAGGCCAACCTCGAACGGTTCGGAGAGTGACATGAGTGCTGCAACCGAGACCGCCGCACGCCCGCGACCCACCGCGGCCGCGCCACGTACGCGCGCGATGTCACCGACGCGAGCCCGACCCTACACACCGTGGCTGTTCCTTCTTCCCTACCTGACGCTCTTCGCGGTCTTCGTCGTGCTCCCCGCCGTGCTGGGACTCTGGATCAGCCTGCACGAGTGGGACTACACGCTGGAAGAGCAGCCGTTCGTCGGCGGGGAGAACTACGCCGACCTGTTCGCGGCCGGCTCCGGGACCTCCGACGTGTTCTGGGAGTCCATGCGTGCCACGGGCATCTTCACGCTGTTCAGCGTCCCCCTGCTGCTGGTCCTGCCGCTGCTGGTGGCGTTGTTGATGCACCGCCGCTTTCCTGGCCGCAACTTCTTCCGCGCCGTGTACTTCGCCCCGTACGTGCTCGGTGTCGCCGTGGTGGGCCTCCTCTGGAGGTACCTGCTGGACAGCAACGTCGGGCTGGTCAACTTCACCCTCGGTGTGTTCGGGTTGCCCAGCGACATCCCGTGGACGACCGCCGTGCCGGCGGCGTGGGTGGCCCTGGTGGGTGTGACGGTGTGGTGGACGCTCGGGTTCAACGCCGTCATCTACCTCGCGGCCCTCCAGGACATCCCTGCTGAGCTCTACGAGGCGGCGGCGGTGGACGGCGCAGGGCCCTGGCAGAAGTTCCGAGCGGTCACGCTGCCCGGACTGCGACCGATCCTCACGTTCATCACGATCAACACGCTCATCGCGTCGGCGAACATGTTCGGGCAGTCGTACATCATCACCCAGGGGGCGCCGGGGCGCGAGACGAGGACCGCGATCTACCAGATCGCCGAGACCGGTCTGCGGAACTACCAGATGGGGGACGCGGCGGCGATGAGCTATGTGCTGACCGTGGTCCTCCTCTTCATCAGCATCTTCGTGTTCTGGCTCTTCCGAGAGCGGGATGCCAAGGGCGAAAAGACGGGAGCACGGCGATGACCGAGACGACGGACACGCGCACGGTCCCGAAGGTCCGCGGCTCCGGCGGCATCGACCACGAGCGGCCGGACCGGAAGCGGACTCCGCGGCAGCGATGGGGGCGTGCGGCGCAGTACGTGCTCCTCCTGCTCCTGGCCCTGATCTACATCAGCCCCGTGCTGTTCATGGTGTCGACCTCGTTCAAGACGGGTGCGGACGCCGCAGGCGTGCCTCCGACGTGGATCCCTGCACCCTTCACCACCCAGGCGTACGACACGATCCTGACGGCCGAGGGCACGCCGGTGCTGCGCTGGTTCGCGAACAGCATGATCGCGGCCGCACTGCACGCGCTCCTCGTGGTCGTGACGGCGTCCCTGGCCGCCTACCCGCTCGCCCGCATGCGCTTCCGTGGCCGCGGCACCGTCTTCGCCGTCGTGGTGGCGACGATCCTCATCCCGCCGGTGATCCTCGTGATCCCGAACTATCTGATCGTCTCGAGTCTCGGGTGGCTGAACACTCTCGTCGCGATCATCGTGCCCACGGCCGCCTCGGCCTTCGGCGTGTTCTTCCTGCGGCAGTTCTTCCTCACGCTGCCGGTGGAACTGGAGGAAGCCGCGCTCCTCGACGGTGCGAATCGCTGGGACATCTTCCTCCGGGTGATCCTCCCCCTCTCGCGGCCGGCACTGGCCACGCTGGCGCTGCTGGCCTTCCTCACCAACTGGAACGACTTCCTGTGGCCGGTGTACGTGCTGTTCACCGCCGACGTGCAGACCCTGCCCGCGGGGCTCGCGACGCTGCAGTCCGCCAACGCCGTACGCTACGACCTCCTCATGGCGGGCGCCGTGATCGCGAGCGTGCCGGTGCTGGCCCTCTTCGTGTTCCTCCAGCGGTTCATCATCGAAGGCGTCTCCCGCTCGGGGTTGAAGGGCTGACCGTGGCTGATGCACAACCCGGCCCCGCCTGGGAGGGGTACTTCGCCGACCCTTTCGTCTCCCGGCGTGCGGACGGGTCGTACGTGGCCGTCGGAACGGAGGAGGACGCTCCGCAGGGCGGCAGAGTGTTCCCGGTGCTGGAGTCGACCGACCTCCGTACGTGGCAGCCGCGGGGGCGCGCGCTAGAGCGCGTCGATCCCGGGTTGGGCGATGCGTACTGGGCGCCGGAGATCGCCGAGGCCGACGGCGCGTGGTGGATGTACTACTCGGTCGGTCGGGGCATCCAGGGCCATCACCTCCGGGTGGCTCGCAGCGACGACGCCTTCGGACCGTACGCCGACACCGGCGTGGTGCTCACGCCGCACGAGCGCTTCGCCATCGATGCCCACCCGTTCCTCGACACCGACGGGACGCGCTACCTGTACTTCGCCAGGGACGTCCTGGATGCCGAACGCCCGGGCACCCATCTGGCCGTCGCCGTCATGGACGGGATGCAGCGGTTCGCCGCACCTCCCGTGCCGGTGCTCGCACCGTGGGCGGATGCACACATCTACGAGCGGGATCGCTGGATGTACGGACGCACCTGGGAGTGGCACACGATGGAGGGGCCGTCGGTCATCCGCCGGCACGGTCGCTACTGGATGACGTTCTCAGCCGGGGCCTGGACCGGACCCGGGTACGCGGTGACATGGGCGGTGGCGGATCATCCGCTCGGCCCGTGGGAACCGGCTCCGGACACGGTGCCCCCGCTCCTGGCCACGGGCGGTAGCCTCACCGGGCCCGGTCACAACTCATTGACGATCGCACCCGACGGCGGCGACGTCATCGTCTTCCACTCGTGGGACGCCGCCCGCACGCGACGGGCGATGCACGTGCGGCGTATCGACTTCACCCCGAGCGGGCCGCGGCTCGGAGGCTCCCTCGGCGCGGAGGGCTGACGCCGCGCCCTGGCAGCCTCCCGCCCTCCTGTCAACCACTGCCGTCGGGCGTCTTCGCTTGCCAGACTCGGGCTATGGTCTTCATCGGATTCCACGCCTCCCACGAGCAGATCCCGCCGAGTGCCCTGCTGGAAGCCGTCGTCAACGCGGAGTGGGCGGGTTTCGACGGAGCGATGTGCTCCGATCACCTGGCACCGTGGCTGCCCGAACAAGGCGAGTCCGGATTCGCGTTCAGTTGGATCGCGGCAGCGCTGGCCCGCACACGGTTCCCCATCGGCATGGTGAACGCCCCGGGTCAGCGGTACCACCCGGCTGTCGTCGCCCAGGCTTTCGGCACGTTGGAGGAGATGTTCCCCGGACGGTTCTGGGCCGCTCTCGGCAGCGGGGAAGCCATGAACGAGCACGTGACGGGGGAGGCGTGGCCCGCCAAGGACATCCGCAACGACAGGCTGCGGGAGTGCGTGGATGTGATCCGCCGGCTCCTGGACGGTGAGGAGGTCGACCACGACGGCCTGGTCCGGGTGCACCGGGCTCGCGTCTGGAGCCGCCCCGAGCAGCCCCCGCCGCTCCTCGCGACCGCGGTCAGCCCGGAGACCGCGGAATGGGCGGCGGATTGGGCGGACGGGCTCGCCACCGTCGCGCAGGAACCGTCTGCGCTCCGCAGGGTGGTGGAGGCGTATCGCTCCGCCGGGGGAGAGGGGCCCTGCATCCTGCAGACGCACGTGAGTTGGGCCGCCAGTGACGCGGAGGCGTACGCGACCGCCGAAGAACAGTGGCGGCAGGGTGTCATCACGCCGCCGCTCGCCTGGAACATCGAACAGCCGGAGGACTTCGACGCCGCGGTGGGCGACGTCGATGAGAGCGCCCTCCGCGCGGCCGTGCTGGTCGACCACGACGCCGGGTCCCTGGCCGAGCGGGTGGCGGAGCTTGTCCGGATCGGGTTCGACCGGGTCTACCTCCATCACGTCGGGCGGGAGCAGTCCGGATTCCTGAAGGTCGCCGCTTCGGAACTCCTTCCCGCCCTCAGGGAGCGCACATGAAGATCACGGACACGAGCGACCTGTGGTGGAAGACGGCCGTCGTCTACTGTCTCGACGTCGAGACGTTCCTGGACTCGGACGGCGACGGAGTCGGCGACCTCCGCGGGCTCGCTCAGCGGATCGACTATCTGGCACAGCTCGGCGTGACCTGCCTGTGGCTCATGCCCTTCTATCCCTCGCCGGACCTCGACGACGGCTACGACGTCAGCGACTTCTACGGTGTCGACCCCCGGCTCGGCACCCACGGCGACCTCGTGGAGGTGATCCGCACCGCGCGCGACCGCGGCATACGCGTCATCGTGGATCTCGTCGTCAACCACACCTCCGACCGCCATCCGTGGTTCCGTGCGGCTCTCCGCAGCATGGACTCGCCCTACCGCGAGTACTACGTGTGGCGCGACGATGCGCCGCCGAAGGGGCAGAAGAACACGGTGTTCCCCGGTCAGGCCGACGGGATCTGGACCAAGGACGAGAGGTCGGGGCAGTGGTACCAGCACAGCTTCTACGAACACCAGCCCGACCTGAACATCGCCAACCCCGCCGTCCGGGACGAGATCGCGAAGGTCATCGGGTTCTGGCTGCAGCTCGGCATCTCCGGGTTCCGGGTCGACGCTGTCCCGTTCCTCCTGGAGGTTCCGAAGACGGCGGACATCCCCGATCCGCACGAGTTGCTGCGCGACATCCGGCGGTTCCTGCAGCGCCGGTCCAGCGAGGCGATCCTGCTCGGCGAGGTGAACCTGCCGTACGAGGATCAGCGGACGTACTTCGGCGGCGCGGACGGCGACGAGCTGACGATGCAGTTCGACTTCGTCGCGATGCAGTCGCTGTACCTGTCCCTCGCGCGTCGTGACCCCGCGCCACTCGTCGCCGCGCTCACCGCGCGACCGCTGCTCGGGCCGGAGGTGCAGTGGGCGAACTTCCTGCGTAACCACGATGAGCTCACCCTCGACAAGCTCACCGACGCGGAGCGCCAGGAGGTGTTCGACGCGTTCGCCCCGGATGAGCGGCAGCGGGTGTTCGGACGCGGGATCACCCGGAGGCTGCCGCCCATGGTGGAGGGCGACCCCCGGAGGGTCCGGATGGCCTACAGCCTGCTCTTCACGCTGCCGGGCACCCCGGTGCTGTTCTACGGCGAGGAGATCGGCATGGGGGAGAACATCTCCATCGAGGGGCGGCAGGCGGTGCGGACGCCGATGCAGTGGTCGGCGGACCGCAACGGTGGGTTCTCGGACGCCCGTGCTTCCCGACTGGTGGCACCGCTTCCCACGGATGGCTATGCCCCGGCGCACGTGAACGCCGCCGCGCAACTCGAGGACCCGGGATCGCTGCTGCACTTCATCCGCGGCCTGATCGCGCGCTATCGGGTGTCTCCCGAGCTGGGGTGGGGCACGCTCAGCGTGATCGCGCAGCCGGAGGACGCCGTGCTCGTGCATTCCCTCGAGGCCGATATCGGACGCACGATCGCCCTCCACAACTTCGCGGAGCGGCTGGCGACGACGCGCTTCCGACTGGAGGAACCAGCGGGCACGACCCTCGTGGACCTCCTCGGCGAGCAGCGGGTACCCCTCGCGGAAGACGGCGTGGTGGAACTGGAGCTGCCGGCCTATGGATACCGCTGGTTGCGCGTCTCCCGCCCGGGCGACGGGAGGATCCTGTAACGGCTACGGAAAGGCCGCAGGCCCCGGATCGTCGGGGCCTTCGGCGGGATGTGGTGGGCGATACCGGACTCGAACCGATGACCTCTTCCGTGTGAAGGAAGCGCGCTACCAACTGCGCCAATCGCCCATACCCGTGGGGTACGTCAACCGATACTACCCGACCCGCGGGTGCCCCGATGACCAGTCCGGGAGACACGCGCGAGATTCGCTGCGGGTTTGGCGGAGCGCCGATCTTCGGCTAATGTTTCATAAGTGCCCGGGACAACCGGGAACGAAATGCGGATGTAGCGCAGTTGGTAGCGCACAACCTTGCCAAGGTTGGGGTCGCGAGTTCGAGTCTCGTCATCCGCTCGAGTGCAGTAGGTCTTCTCGAAGATCGGCGGCACGTGGGGTCAATCCACACGGTGGCGTGGCCGAGCGGCTAGGCACCGGCCTGCAAAGCCGTTTACACGGGTTCGAATCCCGTCGCCACCTCACGGGAAAACTGAATAGCCCCAACGGGCGCGATTGGCGCAGCGGTAGCGCGCTTCCCTGACACGGAAGAGGTCACTGGTTCGATCCCAGTATCGCGCACCACGAAACCCCCGGTTCTCCGGGGGTTTTTTGTTGCTCTGGGAGGCTCGGGCAACATCTGGGCAACATGATCCGGCAATAGTGCGGCCCGAAAACTTCTTGGTTACAACTGTGTCTCGACGGCGGAGACACACGATGCTCCGCCCAGACAGGGGCAGACCATGAAGAACGAAGCAGCGACCGTTGCTCACGGTCCAGGCGGCGAAACAGCCGAGTACGTGTTCGTGACGCCAGAGCTCGCGGTGAGCTGGCTCGCGCTGAACATCGACAACAACCGCAACGTTCGCAAGAGTCGAATCAACGGCTACGTGCGAGACATCCAGAGTGACCGATGGGTCGTCACCGGGGAAGCGATCAAGTTCGACACTGCAGGGCGGCTGGTGGACGGCCAGAACCGGTGCCAGGCGATCGTCGCAGCGGGAAAGGGAGCATGGGTGCTCGTAGTCCGGGGCATCAGCGAGGATGCTCTCGTCGTGCTGGACTCTGGTTCGTCGCGGAACGCGGGGGACATGCTCGTTATCACGGGCCTTGCAGATCGAGCGGATGCGAAGGATGTCGGGGCGATCGCACGTCTCTACGCGGCCTATCAGGCCGGCGATGTGAAGCACGCAGCATCCAACCTGGCGGCAGTACCGGCATCACCAAGTCGGAGCTCGCAGAGGCCGTACTCGCAATCCCTGACATTGAGTTCGCTGCCCGCCGTGCGCGCGGGATGTATCGCTACCTACGTCTGCCCGTCAGTGCCCTCGGGGTCGCGTTCCTTGAGTTCTCCAAGCTCGACGTCGACGACGCGGCCGAGTTCTTCAACCGCATCCGTGACGGCATCCAGAACGGCCCGGGAGACCCCTTCCTCACTCTCTCGCGGCGAGTCTCCAACGACCTGCAAGCCGGAGCGTCGCGCCGGATCGTCCCCGGGCAGGCGCTCTTCTACCTGTTCCGAACGTGGAACGCCTTCCGCGAGGGAGAGCAGCTAGTGAAGCTTCAGATCGGCTCGCCACAGGCGGGCTTCACGCCGATCCCAGTGCTGAAGTGAATCAGCGGCCGAAATGGCAGCTTCCGAGCTCGCTAAGCATCGACTACAGAAGATCCGGCGGCGCAGGGTGAAGAGATCACCCTTCCCGTGGCTCCGCGGCGTCAGTCTCAGGGCCGTAATGCCTGGCACACGGTTCCTAATACGGCATGATTGCTGCATGCTGATGGGCTTTGCGTTTCGTGGATACCGGAGTTTTCCTTCGTCCAGGCTTGCTGTGCTCGCACCGCTGAGCAAGGTGAACCTGATCGCTGGCAAGAATAACTCAGGCAAGTCCAACATCCTGCGGGTACTTCATCAGACGCCTGAACAGGGGGCGGCCAACGGGTTGCACGACCGCCCGCAAGGCGAGGCCAATCACGAGCCCATAGCTCTCTATGCGAGGGCACACGGCCTCACCACGAGTACGTTGCGAAGGCAGTTCGGTGCGGCAGTCGCGCAGGACATGGACGACTTCCTTTCGCATCCTTCGCTCTCGAGGGGCATCGACGGTGCACTCTGGGTCACGAAAGGAAGTCGGCCGCACTTGGATCAAGGAGTCCCTCAGAAGACGGACACACTGGTCCGCGCCGTCCTAAACTCCTGGACATCGAATAGCGCAGAGAACGCCGCGAATCTCGTACGTAGTATTGCACGCGAAATCCCGCCTATACCTGAGGTGGTGTACGTCGAAGGTACGCGGGTGATCTCGAACACCAACGATGAGTCCCCGGATCTGAACGGTCGAAGCATAAAGAAGCGGCTCCTGGAGCTTCAGAATCCAACGACCGAGCGGTTAGCGGATCGTAGGCAGTTCGCCGAGATTCAGGAATTCGTGCGCACGGTTCTCGATGACCCGGCCGTGACAATCGACATCCCCCACGATCTCTCCACGATCCACGTGACGCAGCATGGGCGCACTCTACCGATCGCAAACCTAGGCACGGGAGTACATGAGGTGGTCATCCTCGCGGCAGCGGCCACGCTGACGACAGACAAGATCGTCTGCATCGAGGAGCCAGAAGTGCACATGCATCCTTTACTTCAGCGTCAACTGCTGCGGTACCTTGCGAATCACACCAGCAATCAGTACTTCATTGCTACTCACTCAGCCCATCTGCTGGACTCTCACATCGGGACAATCTTCCATGTGGAACACCATCCTGATCGTGGCTCGACTGTTCAACTTGCGGGAAGCAGCAAGGAGCACGCTCGTGTCGCCAGCGACCTCGGTTATCGACCGTCCGACCTTGTTCAGTCCAATGCGGTGGTGTGGGTCGAAGGACCGTCGGACCGCATCTACATCAAGAGCTGGCTCGATCAACTTGCGCCCGGGAGGTTTGTGGAGGGCCTGCACTACTCGATCATGTTTTATGGGGGTAGCTTATTGAACCAGCTCTCCCCGATGGATGAGGAAGAGGTAGAGGAGTTCATATCGCTCCGCCGGCTTAACCGCTATGTCGCTATTGTCATCGACTCTGACCGCAAATCGGCGAGGGCACGCCTCAACGCCACCAAGACGCGCGTCAAAGATGCGATCGAGCAAGACCCTGAACAAGGTATGGTCTGGATTACTGCTGGCTACACCATCGAGAACTATGTCGAAGAGTCTCGCCTCAACAAAGCCATCGAAGCAGCACACCCGGGGCGGGGAGCGGGAAGGCAACGTAAGAGCTTCGGCCCTATGGAGAGATTCGCGAATCCCCTGGGCGAAGACCGCATTCACGTCTCGCGGCCGAGTAAGGTGGCGATTGCCAAAGCTGCAACCAGTAAGCCGGTGGAAGTTTGGCCAATGGACCTAAAGAAGCGCATGGCCGATCTCATCTCGCTCATAGACACCGCAAACTCGCATCTGACGTTGTAGCGCGATATCGCGTCACACGTCCCGCCTTCTAAGCCGCTGAGGGCGAAATGCCCCAAATCCACCCCTGCCAGAACGAAGGCCCCTCCCTGCGGGGAGGCAGGGAGGGGCCACACCAGTATGCCGGTCTGACCGGGGAGTGCCATCACCGCTCCTGGCCCGGATGCTGATGTCGCTCCTGCGGCGTACACTCGACAGGTCTCGGCCGGAGGAAGGACAGTCTGGCTGTGCCATCTCGAGGGCTTTCTACAGGCTTGAAGTTGAGTGTCGAGCTAGATGCGATCTGTTCGCGGAACCGGTACACGACTGACCCGGCGCCCGTTCTGGACGAGCTCAGGGCCGCCGCGGGTGAACGCACGGATGTGCTCGCTGAGGCCGTGGGGACATGGGTTGGGTACTTCGAGGGCGAGTACACGGCGACCCTCTGCACGGCCCTGAGGACACTCCCCGGCCTTGAGTTGTGGATTGCTTTGGGTCAGCATCGCCGGTCGCGCCCAGACCCGTCCACGCCGGCCGTTCTGGGGTACGGGCAGGCCGCACTCACCCGATCACCGTGCGGCCCCGAGCCTCACCTTCCGCGCTTTGCCCATAGGACGTGAAGTTCCTCTCCATGTATTGCTATCCGTAGTGGGCTGCACTCTGGCAAGCTTTCGAGATGGGCATGACAACCGCGGAGCAACTGTTCTACACGACTGTGTACATCACGGCACATGGCTCGAATGGCGAGGTGAGCACGGGAACAGGATTCCTGGTGGACTATCCCTCCCCGGACGGCGGCTCGTACACGACTCTGGTAACGAACAAGCACGTTCTCGAGGGGTTCGACCGTGTTGACTTCTCGATGATCGGCGCTCGAAATGGACGTCCGACCAATCTTCGGGTCACCACACCTGTCGAGGGCATGGATGCGAAACCATGGCACGGACATCCCGACCCGTCAGTTGACGTTGCGGTCATGCCGTTCGCTACCATCGCCAATTCCATGGCCGCTCAAGGTCTCGCGCCGTACTTCGTGCAGATTCCGTCCTCGATGCTTCTAACCAAGAGTCAGGCCGAAGAGCTCGACGCGATTGAAGAAGTCAAGTTTGTCGGATACCCCAATGGGATCTTCGACACCGAGAATTTCCTGCCAATCATGAGGAGCGGAGCAACGGCAACCCCTCTTCAGATTGACTACCGTGGGCAGCCCGCGTTCCTGATTGACGCCGCAGTCTTCCCCGGGTCTAGCGGAAGCCCGGTCTTCATCTATGACCGCAACGGATACAGAGACCGGGCAGGGACGGTTCACGTCGGTGGCGCCCGATTGCACTTGCTCGGCATCGTAGCGGCGATGCATGTACGTCAGTCGAGTTGGCAGGTCGTTGATGTGCCGACCGCCACGATGGCAGTCGGTTCGGAGGTGCTTGGGCTTGGCATCGTCTTCAAAGCGAGTGCCATTCAGGAATGCGCAGAAATGATGTTCGCTGCCGAAGGCATCGAGATCGCCCCACCCACAGACGAGTTGGCATAGCGGTCGCGGAGTAAGTGAGCTTAGGTCCTAGCATGCACGGCTACAAGCTGATCGGTACCGGAGATGCCCACCTGCTCCCGCTCTGGTGGGCATCTCCGACATGGAGCTACCGCAAAGCTCCCGTGGCGTCGCGCCATGCGGAGCCGTCTGAATAGAGCGGTATCGTCAGGTCAGAGTCGTAGATGCTGCCCCCAACGCCGACTGTAGCCGCCGAGGGCCGCGACGCGGTGGTAAAGACCCCCGTGACTACCGCCGTGGCGGCTCGCACGTACCTCCAGCGCCCGGTCGGCGTTCCGCTGTCGATGGTGTTGGTGACCGGTGGGCCGAAGGACGTCGTGCCTGCGGTGGTGAAGAGAGCGCCGCCAGCACCAGACAGGCCCGCGACGGGTGTAGCGGTTCCGTTGCCCACCAACACCTGTCCTGCACTCCCGTCGATTCTCACCCGGTCGGCGGCGTCGTTGAACCTCTTCAGCTTGTGGATGTTCGACTCGGAGCGCTGCGTGTACGCGGTCGCCGGGTCGTCACCGGCAGCCGTCCCACCCGTTCGAAGGATCGACCAAGCCGGGTGGGTGCTACTGGACTCCGACTCGAAGATCGTTCCCCCGTTGTTCCCGGAGCCGAAGAATCGATACTTGTTGGTCCCGATGAACGAGTTGGAAACGGCGCCAGTCTCCCACGTCTCGGCAATGTTGTCGATCTGGTTACCGCCGAAGATGAAGTTGCGCACGGCTGCTGAGCCCCACCTGATCTTCGACTGCCCGGAGGTGAACTCGAATCGCGGGTTGATCCACTGGTTGTACGATCCCCCGTCCACATCGATGGTGTACTCGACAACTGCCGGGGACTCGAGCGACGGGTTGAGCCAGACGTTGTTGTTCGGGTCGGCGTTGCCCGTCAGATTCACCAGAAGGATGTGGCGCGTTCCTGCCGCGTTGGGGCCCTCCCCGGAACTGTGCGACCACCGTCCACCGATGTGAGTGATCTGGTTGGCCCATCCGGTCGAATCGGCGTCGAGTTTCTGGTTGATCTTGTTGTCAGCCAGGTGCCCGACCATGACTGTGACGTAGGAGATCCCGTTCCCGTTCATCCCGTACTCGCGAAGACCCACCTCGAAGCCGGTCACTCGCGGCACGAACACCTGTGCGGTGTAGATGTTCACTAGGTCGACGCCGATGCTCCCGGCAACGCTTGCCCATCCTTTGCCGACCTTGTTTGCGTTGCGGACCACGGGGAGGCGCATGTCCTTGTGAATGACGTAGCCCGTTTGGGTGCCAGCCCGAACCGCAGTCCCGGTTCCGGTGTAGTTGATGGTTAGCCCGGACAGGTCGCAGTTGCACTTGATCTGCAACGTCTGGTCTGTGGTGATCTCTCCCGCCGCCAAAACGCGTGTCCCCAGCGCTTCTGCGGAGTCGCAAGCGGCCTGGATTCCCTCGAAGGTCATCTCCGTGGGCAGAACGATCCCCATGCGCGCCTGATCCGTGTACGTGCTTGCGAGGGTTGCACCTAGTTCGGTTTCGTTGTTCGTTGCGTCTCTCGCGATGCCCTCCCGCACGGGCTCGGGCAGGCGGTAGTCCGAGTCATCCACGGCTACAAGTCGATTGACCATATGTAGGTACTCCAATCATGAGTGTGTCGGAAGAGATGAGAAGGGCCCGTGTCACCGACATCCGACACGGGCCCCTTAGTCACAGATACGACGGGAGTGATTCGTCGTAGTCGGGGAATCGATGCCAGATAGACCGGCGAATGCCAGACCGCTCAAGACGGAAGGCCAAGAGCTCCCCGCCGATCGCGACCGACTTCTCACCCTGGTCCCGGAAGCGCTGCTGCTCTTCGCGCAGACGGCAAGCCAGGGCGATCCTTTCCTCGAGTTCGTAGGGAATGTCGGCGGTGAAGGTCTGCGGCCCGGGCTTCACCATGCACCTGTTCCCCCGGAACCGCTCGGATTCAAAGTCACCGCCCCTCATCGACGTGTACGTGTACGACACCAACTGGTCTGACCCGATCGGGAACCCGTACAGGTAGATGGTGGACGTCTCCGCATCGCCATACTCCTCGGCGACCTGGGCGCGGAAGTCCCGCAACTTCTCTGGGGCGATGTGGTCGACATCGCCGATGTCCCTTAGGTCGCGCTTGTTGACGATGAAGGCGAGTAGCGCCGCAGCAACTTCCGCGGTTCCCGTCGCCGCCATCACCATGTTCAGTCCGGGAATCGGATACACCTTGGGGCAATACATCGCGGGTGTGTCTTCGTCTCCGCGGACGACAAGGGTGTCCGCCGCGAGCTCAACCCAGTCTTCCCACTGAAAGACCATCAACAGACTCATTTCCATGCCTTCCGCATTGCTGCCTCGTGGTGCGTCGATGCATCCATGTAGATTGCCTCGCTGTCAGGCGCCGCAACCAGGTTCGCAGTGCGCCTTCCCGCGAGCGTTGCCCGCCACTCCTCGATTGCGGAGTGACCACCCGCGGCATCAACCTCATCAGCAGGGATCACATGCTCACCTGGCGCGAGCAACCGGAGCTCGGAGTCTTTGCCCTTAGGCCCACGGCCCCGAACAGGGCCACCCGTCGACATCCCGGGCGCCACAGTCTTGCTCCCTACGCGGAACGACTGACCGCCCTCCGCGTCCACAAACACCTTCACGCGCCGACCGTTGTTCAACGTCACGAATCGGTCGATCTGATTCTGCGCTGAAGCGGTTTGGACGAGCATGTCGACGGTCTTCTTGTTCGGCATCTGGAAGATCCGATCCGCCAACACCTTCACCTCGCCGGCGTTGTAGCCCGCAGCGACCGCAGCGTCGATGAATGCCTGACGCTGCTGCGCCAACGTCGAGTTCCACTTCTTCGCAGCCTCGTCCGCGCTCATGGTCGCTAGATCCTGCTCGACTGAGCTTGAGCCGCAGTCTGAGCAGCAGCAGCAACCTCTGAGAGAGCCGCAGCGTCCGCAGATCCCACTGCGGTGCTCTGGTCGAGCGAGTTGCCGTTCTTCGCGACAACATCAGACAAACCCGCCAAGGCATCCTGATACCGCGCGTTCGCGGTGATCGCATCCTGAGCGACCCCGTTAGCGGCGTTGATCTTGTCGATCAGGCCAGTGAGCTGCGAGTTGAGATCCTGCACGGCATCGGCCTGCGCGACGTACGAATCGGTGGCACTCTCAGACTGAGACGTGGAGGTCGAAGTGGCTTCCTCCTCCTGGCCCTTCAGCTTGATCGCGTCGTCAATCGCACCGTTCTGCTTCTGAATCCCGCCAATCATCGCCTCGAGCGCCGCTCGAGTCTCGTACGCGTTCATCCCGGTCTCCTCCTGGATGCGGTTGAACGCCTCCTGGTCGCCGTTCAGAGCGTCGCAGTTCAGCACCGCGGTCGCAGAGATCCCCGCAATCCCTGCGATATCGCGCGGAAGTGTGACGTCTCGCGGAGTGCACGAGCCTCCCAGGCCAACAAAAAACCCCGGAGAACCGGGGGTTTCGTGGTGCGCGATACTGGGATCGAAACTGTATGCAGGTTACTGCTGCTGCAGAGTCGAGTTCGAAGATGTGTTCGAGTATCGGTATCCTGGACCTGGCCGGAGGAAGGAGCCGGTGTGGGGAACTCGGGTCGCGCACTCTCCGCGTACAACGACATGCGGTCGCAACATCAGGCGATCGAGGCCGCTGCGCGTCACGGCCCTCTGCAGTCTCTCAGTGATCGCGAACTCGCCCTCCGAGAGTGCCCGATCACGGTGTATCCGCACGCTCTCCAGCGGCGGGTCCGGGCATGGGTGCGTTTCGGCCCCGAGGCGATCCGCGTGGAGGCGAAGGTCGTCCGCTCCACTCCGCTCGCGGCGGGCATCGAGTTCCGAGCCGGAGACCGGACCTATCGGTGCTGGGTGTGGGGCAACGCGGTGCAGCCCCACGACGGTTGAGGTCGGTCACCGGGAGCAGACAGGCAGGAGCCCCGCTCCGAGGGGGAGCGGGGCTCGAGGATCCCGAGGGATCGTGGTTCGGTGACGGCGCCTGGCGTCAGGCGCGTGCGGCACCCGTGCCGTTCCGGGGAACCCGGGGCTCGCGGCTCACGAAGATCCCGAGCAGCACCATGCCGATGGCGAGACCGAGGTGCAGCCAGTTGTCGGCGTTGTTCACGGGCAGGAAGTTCAGCTGCTCGTTGCCGACCGCGATGAGTCCGTAGAGCCAGACCACGAGGTAGGCGAGTCCGCCGATGATGAGGTACAGCCGTGAGGCGCGGGGCGAGGCGGCGAGCGCGATGCCGGCGACGGCGAACAGCAGATGGACGAGGTTGTGCAGCACGGACACCTGGAACACGCCCAGAAGCAGGGCTTCGGACTCGGCCCCGGCGCCGTGCAGGTGTTCGGCCGAGTGGGTGAGGCCCGGGATGAAGCCGGCGATGCCGACGATGAGGAAGACGATGCCGACGATCAGCGCCGTCTTCTGGATCGGCGTGGCGGCGTAGCGGGTGGTGCGGGTGGTGTCGCTCATGATCCCCTCCAAGGTGATGCGGTTGCCTGACCGTAGAGCTCCCTGAGTGCGGGCTGAGAGGGCATTGACGCGGGGAGGACCGCGCGGTAGTTTGCCTGCGCGAACGGGCCGCGACGGTCTTCGCGATGATGCGCCCGACGCGCGGATTGTCAATCCCCCTCGGAACCGCCGCGAGCGCTTCCTAACCTTCGCTCATGACCGATGCCGCTCTCGACCGCACCTGCGGCCCCGCTTCGACCCCCGGACGGGATCCGGCGACGGGCCTGCGTCGCATCGACCACCTGGCGCAGCTCGCGGCCGTCGTCCGTGCCTGCCCCGGCCTGCACGTCCGTTACTCGGACGGTCCCGACGTGGACGCACGCCGCTCCAGCATCGACACCGAGAGCGGACTCGAGCTTCCCGGTCTCTCGGTGAATCCCCTGGACGCCGAGCGGTGGTGGACCCGCCCGCTGGAGGACTGGCTCGCGCGGCAGCTCTGCCAGTACCGGCATCTCGCCGAGAAGGATCCCGAGCGCATCGCCTGGATTCTCCGCGGCGAGCTCTGCGGGCGGGGGCCCGACTGCGAACCGCTGCTGCGAGCGGTCGAGCCCGTCGCGGTCATCGGTGACGACGCACTTCTCGAAGCCAGAGACCGGTACGAGCGCAACTTCGACGCGGGCAGAGGACCCGCCGACCATGAGGAGGATCAGCCATGAGCGGAACACGGGAGTGGGTCGAGGTCATGCCGGGCTTCTTCCGCATCGGTGTCGCGGATGTGAACTGCTACCTCGTGCAGACCGCGGACGGGATGACGCTGTTCGACGCCGGACTGCCGCGCAGTCGCGGTGTGCTCGGCGACCTGCTGGAACACCTCGGCGCGCACGCGGCGGACATCGATGCAGTCGTCCTCACGCACGGACACTTCGATCACGTCGGTGTCGCGCGCGGGCTCCGGGCGGAAGGGGTGTCCGTGTTCGTGCATCCGCGCGATGCCGACTTGGCCCGCCACCCGTATCGCTACCGTCCCGCGACGCCGCGCATCCCCTACGTGCTGAGCCATCCGCGGGGCATTCCGACCATCACCCGGATGGCTCTGGCCGGAGCGTTGAACGTCCGCGGCGTGGAGGCGCAGGCGCGGGTGACGCACGGGCATCCGGTCGACGCACCAGGGACGCCGCTGGCACTGTGGACGCCGGGACACACGGCGGGACACTGCGCCTTCCTCTTCGAGGAGGCCGGTGTCCTCATCGCCGGAGACGCTCTCGTGACCCTCGACCCGTACACGGGGGACACCGGCCCCCAGATCGTCGCGAGCGCGGCCACGGCCGACACCGCGGAGGCGATGGATTCGCTGGACACGCTGGCGCAGACCGGCGCGCGCGTCGTCCTTCCCGGACATGGCGACCCCATCCTGGACGGTGTGGGGCCCGCCGTCGCCGCGGCACGGCGACGCGGACCCCACTGACGCCGCTTCAGCCGAGCAGCGTCTCCCCGATGTAGCCGCCTTCGGCGCACCCCGGAGGCACCGCGAAGACCGCGGATCCGATGGGCGTCGTCCACTCGTTCAGCAGATCCAGCTCGTCGAGCCGTCGCTGCATGGGCGTGAACTGACGCGCGACGTCCGCCTGGAAGGAGACGAACAGCAGGCCCGACTCCGACACCGTGCTCCCCGAGGGGCGTTCGTCATAGTTGTACGCCCGGCGGAAGATGCGCTCGACGCCCTCGCCACGCGCTCGTCGGATGTGCGCGAACGCCGGGATGACGGGGAAGCCGATGGCCGTCTTCGCGTCGAAGTCGGGCTCGTCGAACTCCGATCTCCCCGTGAGCGGTGCGCCGTCATGGAGCGTCCTGCCCACCGACGCCTCTCGTCCGCCGCGATCCAATCGGTCCCAGGAATCGAGGTCCATGCGGATGCGGCGCAGCACCATGCCCGTGCCTCCGGTGAGCCACCCGTCGGCGCTCCACACCACGCGCTCGAATTCGTCGGACCCCGGCTGCGGGTTGCTCGTGCCGTCGACCTGACCGAACAGGTTCCGCATGGTCGTCCCCGGTCGTTCGGTGCCGTGGGCGCGACGGAAGCCCTGCTGGATCCACCGGACGGTCGCGAAGCCGCGGGCGTCCTTCAGCAGCATGCGCTGCGCGTGCGCGACGGTGAGGGGGTCGTCGGCGGCGAGTTGGAGCAGCAGGTCACCGTCGGAGAACTCCGGCTGGAGGCGGTCCACCCGGAAGGCGGGCAGGGGAGCGAGCCACGACGGGCTCTCGCCTCCCGCTCGCGCCACGAGCCCGGGACCGAAGCCGACGGTGACCGTCAACCGGGCCGGCGACAGCGCAAGCTCGGGCTCGGAATCCGCGAGCGCCGAGCGCCCCTGGGTGAGCCGAGCGGCGTCGTCCGTGAGGAGCCGCAGGAGCCGGCGGAGCGCATCACGGTCGACCTCCGGGCGAAGATCGAGCGCGACGAAAGTGCCGTGCGCCTGGGCCGCCGTGTCGATTCCGGCCTGGTGGGCGCCGTGGAACGGCACGGTGCGGGTGCCGTTGAGGGGTGCGGGGGACGGAGAGGACTCGGCATCCCCGCGCGAGAGGGCGAGGTCCGCTCCGACCGCGACGGCGGCCCCGACGCCGGCGACAGCCCCTCCGAGGAGGAACTGCCGCCGCGTCGAGCCGGTGCGGCCGGTGCGCGCGCCCGAGACGCGCGCGGCCATCAGTGGTCCATGCCCTCGTCGTCGTCTCCGCCGTCGTCGTAGTTCTCGTTCGCGCCCGAGTAGTCCTTCACCGGCGCGGTGAAGTCGTAGGTGGAATCGTCCGACAGAGTGACGGTGAAGGTGACCTCGTCACCGGCGCGCAGCGGCTCGGCGAGATCCATCATCATGATGTGGTTCCCGCCGGGCTCGAGGACGAGGCCGCCGCCGGCCGGGACGACGAAGCCCCCGGCGATCTCCCGCATGACCATCTCGCCGGCATCGTTCTGCACGGTCTCGTGCAGCTCGATCATCGGGGAGGCGGCGGAGGCGACCGATGTCACGGTGACGTCCTCCGCACCGTCGTTGACGAGGGTGCCGAAGACCGCGGACATGCCCTCGTCGGCGGACTTGACCCAGGCGTCGTCGATGCGGAGCACCTCCCCGGCGGGTGTGCTCGTCGGAGTCGTGGTCGTCGTGGCCGTGCAGCCAGTGAGGGCGACGAGCGAGAGGACGATCATCGCGCCGAGGCGGGGAAGGGAAGTGCGGGTGTTCATGGTGATGCCTTTCACGAGTTCTGTGCCGTGTCGTCGCCGGAGTCCGGCGGCACGGCAGCCGCGCGGCGGCGGCGGAGGATGAGGATGAGGGCGAAGGCGGCGACGGCGAGTGCCGCGCCTGTCCCGCCGACGAGGACGGCCCGGAACGGGTCGCCCGTCTCGTCCGCGTTCTGATCCGATGAGTCTGCGGTGTCTGAGGCGTCTGCGGTGGCGGTGGGAGCCTCAGGCTCCGGGTTCCGCGTCGTCTCCAGCGGAGCGGCGTCCCCGATCGCAAAGGGGATGACTCCGGCGATGGGATGTCCGTCTTCGGAGACGACCTGCCAGCGAACCTGGTAGCCGCCCGCAGGCATGTCGGCTTCGAGGGCGGCGGTGACGTTCCGGCCACGGACCTCCACCTCGCCCGTCGCCCAGTCCTCGCCCTCCGCGTCGACGACGAGGACGGTGGCCCCGGCGGTCGAGTCGTCGAGGACGAGGAGCTCACCCGAGAACGTCATCGTGACGCTCGCCGGTGGGGCCTCGAGCCGTTCCCCGTCGGCGGGGCTGCTTTCGAGGAGCTGGTCATGGGCGGTCGCCGGCGCTGCCGTCGCGAGGATCGCGACAGCCGCCAGCACCGCCCCGGCCGCGAATCTGCGGACAGGGGACATGGAAGTGCCTCTCTTCAGACGTCGCCGAGCGACGTGGTACCTGCGTTCGGACGCGCGTCACAGGGGACAGCGCGAAGACGCACCGCACGACCGGAGTCGTACGGCGCGGATCAGAGCGCGGGGAGAGAGGGCGGGGCGCGTCCGAGAAGCGGTGCGAGGAGGCGACGAATTCGGGCCGTCCGCACGATGAAGAGTCCGGGCAGGCGGAGCCGAGTGGCGACGGAGCGAGGAGAGACCACCGCATCGGCGCGGCGACGCACCCAGCGGACCACCCGGACGGCGAGATCGCGCACCGTGAGGAGCAGGCGCTCCCCACGGTGGAGCGCCATCACGGTGATGGCGGCGGCGAGGGCGTGTCCAAGCCACATCGTGGCATCCGCGGTCGCGACGACGGCCGCGCCATCGGTGGCGGGAAGCACGAGCGGAGCACCGTGCACGTGCGGGATCGTCACCCCAGACGGCGAGACCGTCCCGAGGACGAACAACGTGTGGAAGAGGAACTGGCTCAGCGCTACCGAGAGGCTGAGCCGCGTGAACGAGAGCGTTCGTCCGGCGAGGAGCACGCTCACCATGAAGGCGAACAGCCAGGGCACGAGGATTCCCAGAGCGCCCGGCATCTCACCACCGCCGGTCACGTGGCCGGCCAGCGCGACGAAGATCGCGAGCGACGAGGTCGCGAAGCCCCGCACGACGGCGGGCTTGCGGGACGGGCTCACGCGCACCAGTCTGCCATGCGGGACGGGGCGGTGACGGGTGGGGCTGCGTGTCAACGCCTCGGAGTGCCGGAGCGCTTCACGGTCTCGTAGGCGGCGAGCGCTGCTTTGCGGGTCTCACCGAGGTCGACGATCGGCTCGGTCGGGGCGTCCGCGGCCCAGCGGCCGATGTACCGGCCTTCGGCGTCGAACTTCTTGGCCTGCAGCTCCGGGTTGAACACGCGGAAGTACGGCGCGGCGTCGGCGCCGGATCCCGCGACCCACTGCCAGTTGAAGGGGTTGTTCGCGTCATCGGCGTCCACCAGAGTGTCCCAGAACCACTCCTCGCCGAGCCGCCAGTCGATGAGGAGGTTCTTGACGAGGAAGGACGCGGTGACCATCCGGACGCGGTTGTGCATGTACCCCGTGTGCCAGAGCTCGCGCATGCCTGCGTCGACGAGAGGCACACCGGTGTCGCCGTGCTGCCAGAGGTCCAGGCGAGCGGGATCCAGGGGAGGCCACGGGAATGCGTCGAACTCCGGGCGCAGGTTCTTCGTCGCGAGGTCGGGGAAGTGGAAGAGCGTATGCCAGGCGAACTCGCGCCAGCCGAGTTCCGACAGGAATCCGCCGGCGCCGTCGACCTCCACCGCCGCGTGCCACACCGTGAACGGGCTGAGCTCGCCCCAGCGGAGGCGCGGCGACAGCCGCGAGGTGGCGCCGGCGGCCGGGGCGTCGCGAGCGCGGTCGTACGTGCCGAGGTCTTCCGCGAGGAACTGACGCAGCCGGCGGCGCGCGGCAGGTTCACCGGGCTCCCAGGTGTCGCGCAGTCCGCCGGCCCAGTCCGGGGCAGTGGGCAGGAGCCTCCAGTCGTCGAGCGCATCGGAGGCGTTCCGCGTGGGCGCGCCGCGGAGCTCGCGCGGCTCGGGGAGCGGGCGCGCGGGGCGGGCAGGGCCAGGCATGCTCGCCAGAAAGGCGTGAAGACGGAGTAGTGCGTGCCGCTTCCGGTCGTCACCGTCCACGGCTCATGCAGGAGCGATGCCGCGAACGAGCTCACCACCAGACCCTCGTCGCGCAGCACGGTTTTCAGTCCGGAATCGATCTCGCGCCCGGCGCTCCCGTATCGGCGGTTCCAGAAGACCGCTCCCGCTCCGGACTCCGCCGCCAGCTCTCGCACGATCCGGTCGGCAGGGCCGCGCCGCAGGACCAGCGTCGCCCCCTTCTCGTGCAGCCGTTCGGCGAGCGAGACGAGGGAGTGGTGCAGCCACCAGCGGGCGGCGCCGCCCAGCGGACGGACGCCGGGGGATTCCTCATCGAGGACGAACAGCGCGATGATCGGTTCGTCCCGCTCGACGGCGGCACGGAGCGCAGGGTTGTCCGCCAGGCGCAGATCGTCGCGGAACCAGACGATCGAGGGCGAGGTCATCGGGTCGCCCACAAGGCCCAGGCGATCAGCAGCGGTTGCAGGAACAGGCGTCCCAACCGGCGTCCGTCCGTGTCGAGCCCGGGCGCGGATCGCCCGGTACGCCATTGATGCCAGTTGCCGGGAAAGACCGCGGCGAAGAAACCCGCCGTCGCCCACCCCAGTCGTCGTCGTTCGCGCGGCAGAGCCACCAGCCCCGCGGCGAGAGCCACCTCGGCGGCACCCGACGTCAGGACGATCGTGTCCGCGTCCATCCGGGTGAGCCGGGTCGCCCAGTCCGGCACGACGACCCGGAATCCTCGCGTCTGGGTGAAATGCAACACGCCCATCGCACCGAGGGCGAGAGCGAGGAGCCAGCGACCGATCGTCCGTGTCATGCGCCCACGCTACCGTCCCCGTGCGACGCCGCGGCTGTCACACTGAGGCGATGACCGTGCTGCGCATCACCGTCCTTTTCCTGCTCGCCGCCGTCGCCGAGATCGGCGGCGCCTGGCTCATCTGGCAGGCGGTGAAGGAGGACAGAGGCTGGCTGTTCGCGGTCCTCGGCGTCATGGCGCTCGGCGCGTACGGGTTCATCGCGGCGCTGCAGCCGGACGCGAACTTCGGTCGCGTCCTGGCCGCGTACGGCGGGATCTTCATCGCCGGATCCCTCGCCTGGGGCGTCATCGTCGACGGTTTCCGTCCCACCTCGTGGGACGTGGTCGGGTCCGCGGTCGCCCTGGCCGGCGCGGCGATCATCATCTTCGCGCCGACCGTCGGATCCTCGGCGACCGAGATCCCGGGGTGACGGTCAGCGCGCGCCGAGCGGACGAGTAGCCTAGATCCAGACCCAGATGGAGTGATCAGTGCCTGAAAACGCCCAGCCGACCGACGGCTTCGCCCTGTTCTCTGACCGTAACGTCGTCGCCATGCGCGTCGGCGGCGTCCTCAAGGATCTCGCCGCGACGGTCACCGACACGGACGAGGTCGAGCCCGTCACGATCGACAGCCCCGACGGCCTGAGCATCCTGCGCCACTCGACCGCGCACGTGCTCGCGCAGGCGGTGCAGCGGATCAACCCGCAGGCGAACCTGGGTATCGGCCCGCCCATCACCGACGGTTTCTACTACGACTTCGGCGTCGACACACCTTTCACCCCGGAGGACATCAAGGCCATCTCCAAGGAGATGCAGCGCATCGTCCGTGAGGGGCAGCGCTTCGTGCGCCGTGTCGTGACCGACGAGGAGGCTCGCGCGGAACTGGCGGACGAGCCCTTCAAGCTCGAGCTCATCGGCCTCAAGGGCCCATCGGCGGGTGCCGAGGGGGAGATCGCCGAAGGTGCCTCCGTCGAGGTGGGTGAGGGCGAGCTCACGATCTACGACAACACGACCCGCGACGGCGAGGTGGTCTGGAAGGACCTCTGCCGCGGTCCGCACCTGCCCAACACCCGCATGATCGGCAACGGCTGGGACCTCACCCGCATCGCCGCCGCGTACTGGCGGGGCAGCGAGAAGAACCCGCAGCTGCAGCGCATCTACGGCACGGCGTGGCCGACGAAGGACGAGCTCCGCGCGTACCAGGAGCGCATCGCCGAGGCCGAGCGGCGCGACCACCGCAAGCTCGGTGCCGAGATGGACCTGTTCTCGTTCCCGGACGAGATCGGCTCGGGACTGGCGGTCTTCCACCCCAAGGGCGGCATCATCCGCTACGAGATCGAGGAGAACCTGCGCAAGCACCTGCTGCGCAACGGCTACGACCTCGTGAACAGCCCGCACATCACGAAGAAGGATCTCTTCATGACGTCGGGGCATCTGCAGACCTACGCGGACGGGATGTTCCCGCCGATGCACCTCGACGAGGTCGTCGACGACGAGGGAAACGTCACCCGGCAGGGCCAGGACTACTACCTGAAGCCGATGAACTGCCCGTTCCACAACCTCATCTTCCGTTCGCGCGGGCGCTCCTACCGCGAGCTCCCGCTGCGTCTGGCGGAGTTCGGGACCGTCTACCGCTACGAGAAGAGCGGCACGCTCTCGGGGCTCACCCGGGTGCGCGGCCTGACCCAGGACGATGCCCACATCTACGTCGCCCAGGACCAGGTCAAGGACGAGCTCACCACCAACCTGAACCTCGTGCTCGACCTGCTCCGCGACTACGGGCTCAACGACTTCTACCTCGAGCTGTCGACGAACGAGGAGGGTAACCCGAAGTTCCTCGGCGAGCCCGAGCAGTGGTCGACGGCCATCGACACTCTGCGTGAGGTCGCGATCGAATCGGGCCTCGAGCTCGTGGCCGACCCGGGCGGCGCTGCCTTCTACGGCCCGAAGATCTCCGTGCAGGCCCGCGACGCGATCGGCCGCACCTGGCAGATGTCGACCATCCAGCTCGACTTCAACCAGCCCGACCGCTTCGAACTGGAGTACACCGGCCCCGACGGGCAGAAGCACCGGCCCGTGATGATCCACCGGGCCCTCCTCGGCTCCGTCGAGCGCTTCTTCGCGATCCTCCTCGAGCACTATGCCGGCGACTTCCCGCTCTGGCTCGCGCCGAGCCAGGTCGTGGGTGTCCCGGTGGCCGAGCAGTACGGGGACTACCTGGACGACGTCATCGCGCAGCTGCGCGCGGCGGGCGTGCGAGCCGACGTCGATCACTCCGACGACCGCATGCAGAAGAAGATCCGCACCCACACCACGGCCAAGGTCCCGGTCATCCTCATCGTGGGGGAGCAGGACCGCGCCGCCGGTACCGTGTCGTTCCGCTTCCGCGACGGCACGCAGGAGAACGGCGTGCCCGTCGCGGACGCAGTGCGCCGGATCACCGCCGCCATCGCGTCGCACGCGCTCGTGCTGAAGGCAGGGGACCTCGCATGACGGCCGGTGAGGCGGGCCTCGAGGACGCCTCTCGTCTGGTCGGAGTCCCCGACGAGTTCCAGCGACTGTGGACCCCGCACCGGATGGCGTACATCCAGGCGGGGCCCGAGCCGCTGCGCGAGGAGTGCCCGTTCTGCGAGGCACCGAAGTTCCCGGACGCCGAGCGGCTCATCGTCGCCCGCGGGGAGACCGCGTACGTCCTGCTGAACCTGTTCCCGTACAACTCGGGGCACCTGCTCGTGTGCCCGTACCGCCATATCGCCACCTACGACCAGGCGTCGCCTGAGGAGGTCGCCGAGATCGGCGCCCTCACGCAGACCGCGATGCGCGTGCTCCGCGAGGTCTCGGGCTGCGACGGCTTCAACCTGGGCATGAACCAGGGAGCGGTCGCCGGCGCGGGCGTGGATGCCCACCTGCACCAGCACGTGGTGCCGCGGTGGCGCTCCGACGCGAACTTCTTCCCGATCATCGCCAAGACCAAGGCGCTCCCGCAGCTCCTCGGGGAGGTGCGGGAGGCCGTCGCTGAAGCCTGGCCCGACGCCGCTCGCTGAGCCCGGGCACCGGGTCGCCGAGCCCGGGTCATGGGTCGCTGAGCCGATGCCGTGCGGAGTCAGCGCACCTGGCGGGCGGCGAACTGCATCCGCGGGTTCGCGTAGAACTCCTGCGCCTCGATGAGCTGCAGTTCACGCTCTCCGGAGTCGAGCGTGGCCTGGAGCAGGTCGTAGACGCTGGAGGCGGTGCGCTCCAGAGCGGTCTGCGCGCTGCCGGTCGCGACGTAGTGCGCGGTGAACAGCGCCGCCGTCACATCGCCGGAGCCGTTCGCCTTCATCGGCAGGTGCGGCGTCTGGACCAGCCACGCGCCCGCGTCGTCCACGGCCAGCATCTCGATCGTGCCCTCTTCGCGGTCGGGCCGCTCGACGCTCGTGACGAGCACCGTGCGCGGACCCATCGCTCGCGCGAGATCCACGGAGGCGAGGGTCGACTCGAGCGTGTCCGGCTCCGTCTCGGTGAGGAAGCCCAACTCGAACTGGTTCGGCGTGATGATGTCCGCGACCGGCACCACGCGCTCGCGAAGCAGGATGGGGATGGCCGGGGCGACGAAGCAACCGGACTTGGCGTTGCCCATCACGGGGTCGCACGCGTACACCGCGTCAGGGTTGGCGGCCTTCACCCTGGCGACCGCGTCGATGATGACGTCGCCGATGCCTTCGCTGCCCTGGTAACCGCTGAGGACGGCGTCGATCGAGCCGAACGCCCCGCGCTCCTCGATACCGGTGATGACCTCGCCCACGTCGGCCGGGTCGATCAGCGGGCCGCGCCACGCCCCGTATCCGGTGTGGTTCGAGAAGGTCACGGTGTAGACGGGCAGGACCTCCACGCCGATGCGCTGCAGCGGGAAGACGGCCGCGGAGTTGCCGACGTGGCCGTACGCGACGGCGGACTGGATGGACAGGATCTTCATGCCCGGTCCCTTTCATTCTGGGCGGGGCGGTGCCCGCGTCGGGTGGTCATCGTCCGGCGGCGACGAGGTCGGCGATGAGGGTCTCCGTGTCGTCCTCCGAGAGGTCATGCACGGTGAGGCGGAGGTGGTGCGACGGTTCGGCGCGCTCGTCGAGGGCGAAGTCGTCGCCCGTGCGTGCGAGCCAGCCGCGGCGCATGAGGTGGTCGGCGACGGCGCGGGCAGGCTTCGCGAATCCCACCCACAGGCTCAGCCCGTCCGGGTCGGGGGCGTCGATGCCGGCGGCGCGCAGGCGCCCCGCGACCGCGGCGTTCCGAGCGGCGTAGTGGCGGCCCGCCTCGGCGATCTCCTCGCGCACAGCGGGGTCCGTGAGCTGGGCGAGGGTGAGCCGCTGCAGCAGGTGGCTGACCCAGGTGGTCCCGGGGCTCAGGCGCATCGCCAGTCGCTCCGCCGTCTCCGGGTCGGTGGCCGCGATCGCCAGGCACATGTCCGGACCAAGGAACTTCGACACCGAGCGCACCAGGGCGAAACGCCGATGCTCGGGGCCGATCAGCGATTCGTAGGGGCGCTGGGAGAGCAGGGAGAAATGGTCGTCCTCGATGACGAGCACGTAGGGATGATCCGCGAGCACCGCCCGCAACGCGTCCGCCCGAGCGGGGGAGAGGCTCGCGCCGGTGGGGTTCTGCGCGCGCGGCGTACAGATCACGGCGCGGACGCCGGCGTCCAACGCGGCGCGTAGGCCGTCGACCGTCATGCCCTCCTCGTCGACCGGAACGGTGACGGCACGGTAGCCGCCGAGTCGCACGGTATGGATGCTCGCGAGGAAGCACGGGTCCTCGAGCGCCACCGCGTCGTCGCGCATGAGAGCCTGGGCGAGCAGGCGCTCGACGGCATCCACGGCTCCGCTGGTCACGGTGACGCGGAAGTCCTGCCCGGGGAGGTCGGCGCCCATCCACTCCTGCGCCCACTCCTCGAGGCCGCGATCGATGACCGGCTCGCCGTAGAGGACGGGGCGGCGTCCGATCGTGCCGAGCGCCGGCGACGGGTCGGGGATGCGGGCGGGGTCCGGATTGCCCGTGCCGATGTCCCGGAGGACGGTGTCGGCCGCGTACCCCTCCTGCGGAACGGCGTCCGCGCCGGCGACGACGGTGCCAGCCCGGCCCCGCGAATGCACCAGGCCCGCCTGCGCGAGCTGTCGGTACGCCGCGACCGCCGTGTTGCGGTTGACCCCCAAGGCCGCCGCGAGCTCCCGCACCGGGGGGAGGACCGCGCCCGGCCGGAGCGTCCCGCGGTCGTGCAGTGCGCGCACGCTGTCCGCGATCTCCGCTGCCGTCGTCCCGCTGATCTCGTCGTTCATGATCCTCCTCAAAGATTCTAGGTGGGTCGGACAGTGCTAGCTTTGATCTAGATCAAAACTGATTTCGGATCATTCGACAGGAGACCCCCATGACCGAGCAGCCCACCACCGGATCCGCACGTGTGAAGCGCGGTCTCGCCGAGATGCTCAAGGGTGGCGTCATCATGGACGTCGTCACGGCCGAGCAGGCGAAGATCGCCGAGGACGCCGGTGCCGTGGCCGTGATGGCACTGGAGCGCGTGCCCGCGGACATCCGGGCGCAGGGCGGGGTCTCCCGGATGAGCGACCCGGACATGATCGACAGCATCATCGACGCGGTGTCGATCCCCGTCATGGCGAAAGCGCGGATCGGTCACTTCGTCGAGGCCCAGGTGCTGCAGGAGCTCGGCGTCGACTACATCGACGAGTCCGAGGTGCTGTCGCCCGCCGACTACGTCAACCACATCGACAAGTTCGGCTTCACGGTGCCGTTCGTCTGCGGGGCCACAAACCTCGGGGAGGCGCTCCGCCGCATCAACGAGGGCGCCGCGATGATCCGCTCCAAGGGCGAGGCTGGCACGGGCGACGTCTCCGAGGCCATGAAGCACATCCGCAGGATCCGGGGGGAGATCGCCGCGCTGACCGCGCTGCCGAAGGACGAGCTGTTCGTCGCGGCGAAGGAGCTGCAGGCGCCCTACGAGCTCGTCGCGGAGATCGCCGAGACCGGGAAGCTTCCGGTGGTGCTCTTCGTCGCGGGCGGCGTCGCGACACCGGCCGACGCGGCCATGATGATGCAGCTCGGTGCGGACGGCGTGTTCGTCGGCTCCGGCATCTTCAAGTCGGGCAACCCCGCCGAACGTGCCAAGGCCATCGTCAAGGCGACGACGTTCTTCGACGACCCGAAGGCGATCGCCGAGGTGTCCCGCGGGCTCGGCGAGGCGATGGTCGGCATCAATGTCAGCGATCTCCCCGCCCCGCACCGCCTCGCCGAGCGTGGCTGGTAACCCGCGCGTCGGCGTCCTCGCTCTGCAGGGCGACGTGCGCGAGCACGCCACCCTGCTGGAGACGCTCGGCGCCGATGTCACGCTGGTCCGTCGTCCGGAAGAGCTGGCTCAGGTCGACGGCCTCGTCATCCCGGGCGGAGAATCGACCGTGATCGACAAGCTCGCTCGGCTGTTCGGCCTGCAACAGCCGATCCGTGACGCGATCGCCGACGGGATGCCGGTGCTGGGGACCTGCGCCGGGCTCATCCTGCTGGCGGACGAGGTCGTCGACGCGATCGCGGGACAGCAGAGCTTCGGCGGCCTCGACGCGGTCGTGCGGCGCAACGCTTTCGGGCGGCAGGTCGAGTCCTTCGAAGCCGAACTCGTCATACCCGCGTTCGACGGACCACCCGTGACTGCCGCTTTCATCCGCGGTCCGGTCGTCGAGACCGTGGGACCACGGGCCTCCGTGCTCGCGACGTTGCCCGACGGGCGCGTCGTCGGAGTCGAGCAGGACGGGCTGCTCGGACTGAGCTTCCACCCGGAGATCTCCCACGAGACGCGCTTCCACCGACGCTTCCTCGACCACGTGAGTGCCCGCGGCTGACCGCCCCATCGCGCATTCAGGCATTCGCGTGAGAACAGGCGCCCCGGGGCGGGGAGGCCTGTTCTCGCGTGATCGCCTGAGCCCCGGATGGGGCCCAGAGCGGCCTCGCGGCGGCTTTCGATACACTGGACGACGCCCTGGGCCGCGTTCCGGGGCGCAGACGACGAGCGGAGACTTATGTCCGGGCATTCCAAGTGGGCCACGACCAAGCACAAGAAGGCCGTCATCGACGCGCGCCGTGCGAAGTCCTGGGCCAAGCTCATCAAGAACATCGAGGTCGCGGCCAAGCTGGGCGGCGCCGATCTGCAGGGCAACCCGACGCTCTTCGACGCGGTGCTCAAGGCGAAGAAGACCTCGGTCCCGAAGGACAACATCGACCGCGCGATCAAGCGTGGCGCCGGTATCGGCGGCGAGGCCGTCGAGTACACCTCGATCATGTACGAGGGCTATGGTCCCAACGGCGTCGCCCTCATGATCGAGTGTCTGACGGACAACAAGAACCGCGCCGCGGCCGAGGTGCGTACGGCACTGAGTCGGAATGGTGGCACCCTCGCCGACCCCGGCAGCGTGGCGTACAACTTCAGCCGCAAGGGCGTCATCGTCGTGGGCTCGGAGGGCACCACGGAGGATGACGTCATGATGGCGGCGCTGGAGGCCGGCGCGGAGGAGATCGAGCCGCACGCCGAGGGCTTCGAGGTCATCACCGAGGCGAGCGACCTGGTGGCCGTCCGCACCGCACTGCAGGATGCGGGCATCGAGTACGAGTCGGCGGACGTCGAGTTCGTGCCGAACCTCAAGGTCGAGATCGACGCCGAGACCGCCCGCAAGGTGTTCCGTCTCATCGACGCGCTCGAGGACAGCGAGGACGTCCAGAACGTCTTCAGCAACTTCGATCTGTCGGCCGAGGTCCAGGCCGAGCTCGAGAACGACGACGCGTAGGCGCGGCGCCGAGTCCCGCCGTGGCTGTCGGCCTAGCCTGAACGGGTGACCACTTCGCTGCGCGTTCTCGGCATCGACCCCGGACTCACACGGTGCGGCGTCGGGATCGTCGACGTCGACCGTGCCCGCCGCGGCACGCTAGTCCACGTCGGCGTGATCCGGTCCGCTCCGGATGCGGAGATCGGCGACCGTCTTGCGGTCGTCGCCGCGGGGATCCGTGCCGCCATCGCCGAGCACCGTCCCGATGCGGTCGCGGTCGAGCGGGTCTTCGCCCAGCAGAACACACACACGGTGATGGGCACCGCTCAGGCGAGTGGCGTGGCGCTGCTCATCGCCGCGGAGGCCGGGCTCCCGGCTGCGACCCACACCCCGAGCGAGGTCAAGGCCGCCGTGACGGGATACGGCTCCGCCGACAAGCGCCAGGTCCAGGCGATGATCGCCCGTATCCTGCGGCTCGACGCCCCTCCCCAGCCGGCCGACGCGGCCGATGCGTTGGCGATCGCCCTGTGTCATGCCTGGCGTCGCGGGGCTCCGGTATCGCGCGGCTCCGGCGCCACCGGCCTCACCCCCGCGCAGCGGGCATGGGCCGACGCGGAGCGTGTCGCTCGAACATATCTACGAGCCGGCTCCTAGACTGAGGGGATGATCTCCTCTCTGCACGGCACCGTGCTGCACACGACGCCGGATCAGGTCATCCTCGACGTCGGCGGCGTGGGCTTCGCCGTCGCCGTCCCCGCGGATGTCGCGCACACGGCGACCGTGGGGGAGAAGCTGCTGCTGCACACGAGCCTCATCGTGCGGGAGGACGCGCTGTCGCTGTTCGGCTTCGCGGACCGCGGCGAGCTGGAGATCTTCACCCTGCTGCTCAGTGTCACCGGCGTCGGGCCGAAGTCCGCTCTCGGAGTGCTCTCCCGACTCACGGTCGACCAGATCGCGGAGGCGGTCACCTCCGAGGACGACGCGCCGTTCCGCCGAGTCTCCGGCATTGGTCCGAAGACGGCGAAACTCATCGTCGTGCAGCTCGCCGGAAAGGTGCAGCCCGTCGCGGCCCCGTCGGCTCCCGCCGTGTCGGGCGGCGACGACGTCATCGCCCAGGTGACGGCCGCGCTCGTCGGCCTCGGCTGGTCCGAGAAGGTCGCGGCCGAGGCGGCGACGCAGACGGCCGCGGACGCGACGGAGGCCGAGCGTGACTCCGTGGCCTTGCTCCTGCGTCGCACACTCGCGATGCTGGGTCCCGCGCAGGGAGGCCAGGCGCGTGGCTGACGCCCTCGACCCGACCGAGCCGACCGACGAGTCCGAACTCGCGATCGAAGGCGCCCTGCGGCCGTCGAGTCTGGGCGAGTTCGTCGGTCAGCAGAAGGTGCGGGGGCAACTCCAGCTCCTCCTGGACGCTGCGCGCATCCAGTCGCGACCCGCCGACCACATCCTTCTCGCCGGTCCGCCGGGACTCGGCAAGACCACTCTCGCGATGATCGTCGCGCACGAGAGCGAACGGCCGCTTCGGATGTCCAGCGGTCCCGCGATCCAGCACGCCGGAGACCTCGCGGCGCTGCTGTCGAGCCTCGTGCCCGGCGAGGTCCTCTTCATCGACGAGATCCACCGCATGGCCCGGTCGGCGGAGGAGATGCTCTATCTCGCCATGGAGGACTACCGGATCGACATCATGGTGGGGAAGGGCGCGGGAGCCACGAGCATCCCGCTCGAGCTGTCCCCGTTCACGCTGGTCGGAGCGACCACGCGCTCCGGTCTCCTCCCGAACCCGCTCCGAGACCGGTTCGGCTTCACGGGACATCTCGAGTTCTACGACGAGGGCGAGCTGGAACAGGTCATCGGGCGCTCCGCCAGCGTGCTCGGCGTCGATCTCCCGACGGACTCGCTGTCCGAGATCGCCCGGCGGTCCCGCGGCACGCCGCGCATCGCGAACCGGTTGCTTCGCCGCGTCCGCGATTACGCACTCGTGCACGGCGGGGGCGAGGCCACCCTCCGGGGCGTGCAGGCGGCGCTCGACCTGTACGACGTCGATGCCATCGGACTGGACCGCCTCGACCGGGCGGTGCTGGAGGCTCTGGTCCGTCGCTTCCGCGGCGGGCCGGTCGGCCTGAGCACTCTCGCGGTCGCTGTGGGCGAGGAGCCGGAGACCGTCGAGAGCGTCGTCGAGCCGTACCTCGTTCGGATCGGGTTCCTGGGGCGTACCCCCCGCGGGCGAGTCGCGACCCCGGAGGCGTACGCGCACCTCGGGGTGGCTCATCCGGACGGGATGCTGACGTTGGATGACCTATAATCGCTGAAGACTTCCCGGTTACCGCTGTGCGCCCAAAGGCTGGTGCGTGCACCTGAGAAAGGCGCCATCCCCATGCCCATGGAATTCGTCCTCTTCGGACTCCTCGCCGTCCTCCTGGTCTTCATGATCTTCAACACGCGCAAGCGCACTCGGCAGATGAAGGCCGAGCAGGAGGAGAAGGCGACCAAGACGGTGCCCGGCGCCAAGGTCCTGCTCCAGGGCGGCATCTACGGCACGATCGTCGCGTACGACGCGGAAGACCTCGATTCGCCCGCGCTGGTGGAGATCGCCCCCGGCACCGTCATCGAGGTGCACAGCCAGGCCATCCTCCGCATCGTGGAGCCCAAGGACGCTATTGTCGAGGTGCCCGTCGACGGAGTGGATGACCGCGTCGTTGACGAGACCGCCGCCCCCACGGTGGAGACGCCGGAGGAGACCCGCGCCCGCCTCGAGCGGGATGCCGACGACAAGTAAGACGAGGGCCGTCGCGGCCTGTCGGATCACCGTCCTTCCAGAAAGCTGAACACACGTGGCTTCATCCTCTCCCGTCCGCCACGCCTGGCGGGTCCTCCTCGGCCTGCTCCTCGTGACGGGCGTGCTCTTCGGCATCAACGCGCTGGGTGTGTACGTCTTCAAGCAGAGTTCGTGGACGCCTGAGCTCGCGCTCGACCTGCAGGGCGGCACCCAGATCATCCTGAGCGCGGAGACCGAGGACGGAGCCGCGCCGACGCAGGAGCAGCTCGACCAGGCTGCGGCGATCATCCGTCAGCGTGTCGACGCCTCCGGAGTGGCCGAGGCCGACATCACGACCGAGGGCGGGCGCAACATCGTCGTCCAGATCCCGGGCGAGGCCGACGAGCAGACGCGCCAGCGCATCCAGTCCAGTGCTCAGCTCGAGTTCCGCCCTGTGCTGTACACCACGGCGGCGAGCACGGAGTTCGTCGGAGAGGACGGCAACTCCACCCCGTACCCGAGCCCCGACCCTCGCTGAACGCCGAGCCCACCGCGGAGCCCACCGACGCCAGCGACCTCTCGTGGGTGACCGACAAGCTCGCGGCCGAGTTCCAGGCGTACGACTGCGCCAATCCGGCCAACGACCCGTCCAAGGCGCCGAAGGACGAGCCGGTGATCGCGTGCTCTCCCGACGACACGGCGAAGTTCATCCTCGGACCGGCCGAGCTGGACGGCCGCGCGATCACGGATGCGACCGCGGGACGCGACCCGCGCTCCGGCGCCTGGATCGTCCAGCTCACCATGAACGGCGAGGGCGCTGACGCTTTCGGGCAGGTCAGCACGCGCCTCAACCAGAACCGCATCGACGGCCTGTCGCCGCGCGACCAGTTCGCCTTCGTGCTCGACGGCGAGGTGATCAGCGCGCCGCGTATGAACGGCGTGATCCTCGACGGTCGCCCCAGCATCTCCGGCAGCTTCACGCAGGAGAGCGCCACGACGCTCGCCGATCAGCTCAAGTTCGGCGCGCTTCCGCTCAGCTTCGAGGTGCAGAGCTCGGACACGATCTCCGCGACCCTCGGCACCCAGCAGCTCCAGATCGGTCTCATCGCCGGCCTCATCGGCCTCGCGCTGGTGGCGGTCTACTCCCTGCTGTCCTATCGAGCGCTCGGCACGGTGATCATCGCGTCCATCGCGGTGATGGCGGTGCTGACGTACATCGTCATCTGCATCCTCGCGTGGCGGATCGGATTCCGCCTCTCGCTCGCCGGCGTCGCCGGTCTGATCGTGTCGATCGGCTTCACGGCAGACTCCTTCATCGTCTACTTCGAGCGCATCCGCGACGAGCTGCGCGACGGCAAGTCGATCACCGGGGCCGTCGAGGACGGCTGGGGCAGAGCGAAGCGGACGATCTACATCTCCAAGTCCATCAACGTCCTCGCGGCCGTGGTGCTGTACATCCTCGCCGACTCGACCGTGAAGGGCTTCGCGTTCACGCTCGGCCTCACGACGGTGATCGACGTGCTGATCTTCGTGATCTTCACCCACCCCGTCATGCAGCTTCTGGCCCGCACGAAGTTCTTCGGCGGCGGCCACAAGCTCTCGGGTCTCGACCCGGAAGCGCTGGGCGCGGTGTACCGCAGCCGATCGCAGTACCGCGAGGTCGCCACGGCCTCGGCGGGGCGCGGCGCGAAGAACGCACGCTCGCGCGGAGAGGCGGATCGCCGGCAGACCATCGCCGAGCGTAAGCGGGCGGAGGCCCTCGCCGCCGAGAGACAGACCACGGCCGGAAGTGAGGGAGACAACTGATGCCTTCCATGAATGAGTTCGGCAACAACCTCTACACGGGCAAGACCTCCTTCCCGTTCGTCGGTCGCCGCCGCCTCTGGTTCATCATCGCGATCGCGCTGGTGGTCGGCTCGGCCCTCGTGCCGCTGTTCCGTCCGATCCAGTTCTCCATCGAGTTCACGGGCGGCTCGCAGTTCACGGTCACCGCGCCGGACACCACGGACCAGGACACCGCGACCGAAGCGGTGCAGTCCGTCGTCCCCGGTGCCGCGACCAAGGTCGTGATCGTCAACGACCAGGATGTCCGCGTGCAGACGGACCAGATGACCGAGGCGGAGACGCAGCAGGTCGCGCGAGCCCTCGCGGACGCGTACGACGTCGAGCCCGACGCGGTCGCCTCGTCGTTCATCGGTCCGGCCTGGGGTGAGAGTGTCACCCGGCAGTCACTGTGGGGCCTGGCGATCTTCCTCGCGCTGACCTTCCTGATCCTGGCCATCTACTTCCGGACGTGGAAGATGTCGGCGGCGGCGATCATCGGCCTGCTCGACGTGCTCGTGATCACGGTCGGCGTGTACGCCCTCGCCGGATTCGAGATCTCGCCCGCGGCCGTCATCGGCTTCCTCACGATCCTCGCGTACTCCCTGTATGACACCACCGTCGTGTTCGACAAGATCAGGGAGAACACGACGGAGGACGGGGAGAAGACGTCGCGGCTGTTCGGGGAGTCGGTCAACCTCGCGGTGAACCAGACCCTCATCCGCTCGATCAACACCTCGGTCGTGGCGGCGCTGCCCGTCGGGGCGATCCTCTTCATCGGCGCCTTCTGGCTCGGTGCGGAGACGCTCACCGACATCTCGCTGTCGATCTTCGTGGGCATCCTCGTGGCGACGTATTCGACGCTCTTCGTGGCCGCGCCGCTGTACTCGCTCTTCCGCGAGAACGAGCCGCAGATCAAGGAGCGCGACGCCCGTATCCGCGCCGCTCGGAGCAAAGCGGCTGTCGACGCCTGAGGCCTCCGCCGTGGGGCCGACCCCCGCTCAGCGCGCGTAGTATTGACTGATTCGGAGGTGAGTGGATGGCGGAGCCGCAGACGGCATCGCAGGGTTCGAGTCTGCGACGGCTGGTGCCCCGCATCTTCTCGCGTGCGTCCCGGATCAACGATCTCGACAATCTGATCCGCACCGTCAGGGCCAACCACCCCAAGGGCGATTTCGCCGTCATCTCCCGCGCCTATGCCGTGGCGAAGGAGAAGCACGAGGGACAGAAACGGCAGAGCGGTGAGCCGTACATCACCCACCCGCTCGCGGTGGCGCAGATCCTCGCGGAACTGGGGCTCGGACCGCGTGCGATCGCCGCCGCCCTGCTGCACGACACCGTCGAGGACACGGGCTACGCGCTCACCGATCTGACCGCGGAGTTCGGCGACGAGGTCGCGATGCTCGTCGACGGCGTCACGAAGCTCGACAAGGTCAAGTACGGCGAGAGCGCACAGGCCGAGACGGTCCGCAAGATGATCGTCGCGATGTCGAAGGACATTCGCGTCCTGCTCATCAAGCTCGCCGACCGGCTGCACAATGCCCGCACCTGGGGGTTCGTCCCGCCGGAGAAGGCGGCGAAGAAGGCCAAGGAGACGCTGGAGATCTACGCGCCGCTGGCCAACCGCCTCGGCATCCAGGCGATCAAGTCCGAACTCGAGGACCTGTCGTTCGCGGTCCTCCACCCGAAGATCTACAACGAGATCCACAGCCTCATCGCCCAGCGTACGCCGCAGCGCGAGAAGTACCTGGGCCAGGTCATCGAGGAGATCGACGAGGACCTCCGTGACCTGCGTATCCGCGGCAAGGTCGTCGGACGGCCCAAGCAGCTGTACTCGGTGTACCAGAAGATGGTGATCCGGGGTCGCGAGTTCGACGACATCTACGATCTCATCGGTATCCGCGTCCTCGTCTCCTCGGTGCGAGACTGCTACGCCGTGCTCGGCGCGATCCACGCGCGCTGGACGCCGCTGCCGGGGCGGTTCAAGGACTACATCGCCACCCCGAAGTTCAATCTCTATCAGTCGCTGCACACCACCGTCATCGGGCCGGCCGGTCGCACGGTCGAGATCCAGATCCGCACGCACGAGATGCACCATCAGGCCGAGTACGGCGTGGCCGCGCACTGGATGTACAAGGAGCGGATGAACGGCGGCGGCAAGGCCGAGGTCCGCGCTTCCGACACCGACATGGCGTGGCTCGCGCACATCTCCGACTGGCAGGCCGAGACCGCCGACCCCGGTGAGTTCCTCGACTCCCTGAGGTTCGAGATCGGCGCCAAGGAGGTCTACGTCTTCACGCCGAAGGGGCGCGTGATCGGGCTTCCGTCCGGCGCCACCCCGGTCGACTTCGCCTATGCCGTGCACACCGAGATCGGTCACCGGACCATGGGGGCCAAGGTCAACGGTCGCCTGGTGCCGCTGGAGTCCGAGCTGAAGAGCGGCGACGTCGTCGAGGTTTTCACTTCCAAGAACCCGGATGCGGGCCCGAGCCAGGACTGGCTCGGATTCGTCAAGAGCACGCGCGCCAGGAACAAGATCCGCGGCTGGTTCACGAAGGAGCGTCGCGAGGAAGCGATCGAGCAGGGCAAGGAGGCCATCGCCCGCGCGATGCGCCGGCAGAACCTTCCGCTGCAGCGCCTGATGAGCCAGGACTCGTTCACCGAGGTCGCGCATCAGATGCACTACGAAGACGTCTCCGGGCTGTACGCCGCCGTCGGCGAGGGACACGTCTCGACGCAGTCGGTGCTGGAGAAGGTCACCGCGCTCGTCTCCGCCGACGAGCCGACGACCGGGGCGATCGATCTTCCGGGGGCCGTCCAGACGCGTGAACCGCGCGGGGGCGATTCCGGCGTGCTCGTCCGTGGTGCGAACGACATCCTCGTGAAGCTGGCGAAGTGCTGTACCCCGGTCCCCGGCGACCCCATCGTCGGTTTCGTGACGCGGGGGAGCGGCGTCTCCGTGCACCGCGCCGACTGCGTGAACGTGAAGGCGCTCAGCGGCGAGCAGGATCGTTTCGTGGAGGTCTCCTGGGCGCCCACGACGAAGAGCGTCTTCCGCGTGCAGATCCAGGTGGAGGCCCTCGACCGCTCCGGACTCCTCTCCGACGTCACGCGGGTGCTCAGCGAGCACCACGTCAACATCCTGTCGGCGACCGTCTCGACGACGGACGAGCGGCTGGCGTTGAGCCGGTTCGTGTTCGAGATGGGCGACGCGGTGCATCTGGACCGTGTCCTGAACGCCGTGCGAAGGATCGACGCGGTCTACGACGTGTACCGCGTCACTTCTTCCTGACGAGCCGCTCCAGGGCTGCGATTCCGCTCACGCTGCCCGGGACCCGGTGCCGCTCGCGCAGAGCGCGGATCGCGAAGGTCACCGTGTCGGGACGCACGCGCGCGAGCGCCTTCATCCACGGCAGGACGCGCGGATCGCGGTGCAGAGCCGTCGCCAGGTCGATCATCGTGCGGACCGGAGTCGTCACCGCGATGCCCCCGAGAAGCTCCACGTCCACCTCGGGAATCACCGTGTCGTGGAAGATCACCCTGGCGCTGAGGCGAGGTCGCACGCGCCGCTCGACGCATCGTCGCACGTGGTGCACCCCGGGTGGCGCATCGCGCGCCCCGTGGATCCACGCAGCCGAGGGGCCGCAGGCCGCCGCTCCGTCCTGCACGAGACCGGCGATGCTGCTCGCGCGGACGTCCGCCGACTCCGGCAGATCGGCGGGGATGTAGGCGTCGCCGATCTCGACGACATGACCATCGAGGCGGGCGGCGCTCAACTCGGGCTGGCTCAGCCGCGCGCCGGGGAGGAACAGCAGAGCGGGGTGCATGACGCCAGTGTGGCGTGACGCACCCCGCTCCGGTGAGGAGATCGGTCGGGCTGTGGAGAATCAGCCGCCCAGGGCGGTGAGCCAGGCTCGACGCGCCTCGAGAGCGTCGGCAGCCTCCTTGGCGGCCTTGCTGTCGCCTGCCTTCTCGGCGGCGGCCAGTTCGGCCTCGAGCTTCTCGATGGCCTCGTGCAGCTGCGAGCTCATGTCGTTCGCCCGCGCCTTGGTCTCCGGGTTGTTCTTCTTCCAGTCGACGTCCTCGCGCGCCTTGAGCGCTTGCTCGATGACGCGGAGCTTGTCGTCGAGGGCGCGCTCCTTGTCCCGGGGGAAGATGCGGCCGACCTCATCCCACTCGCGCTGGATACGCGTCAGAAGGGCGCGCGCACGCTTGATGTTCGGTTCGTCGGCGACCGCCTTGGCCTGCTCGAGAAGAGCCTGCCGCGCCTCGATCTTCGGAGCGGAGTCGGCCTCCTCGGCCGCCGTCTGCTCGGCGCGGGCGGCATAGAGGGCGTCGCCGGCGGCCTTGAACCGCGCCCAGAGGGCGTCATCGGCCTTGCGTCCCGCGCGGCCCGCCGTCTTCCACTCGTCGAGGAGTGCGCGGTAGGCGGGGATGCCGTCGACTCCGCGCGGTGCCAGTGCCTCGGCCCGCTCGACCAGACGGGACTTAGCGTCACGCGCGGCCTTGTGGGCGTCGTCCAGCTCGGCGTAGAACGCGCGCCGGTGCTTGTCGACGACCGCTCGGGCGTCGCGGAACCGCTTCCAGAGCTGCTGGGAGATGCCCTTGGACAGGCGCGGGCCGTTCTGCTGCTGGGACTGCCACGCCTCGAACAGCTCGTTGAGCTCGGCTGTCACCTGCTTCCACTGCACCTTGCTGAGGTCGCGGGCCGCGATCTCCTCGGCGCGCTCGACGAGGGCAGTACGCTCCGCGATCGCCCGGTCGACCAGTTCCTTCGCCTGCTGTGCCTCCTGCGCCGTGGCTTCGGAGAGCGAAGCAGTCAGGGCGGTGAGGCGCTCGCGCAGGCCGGCGAGGTCGCCGACGGCCGCGGCGTCCGTGGCCTCCTCGATGAGGTGAGCGGCCTGCTTGGAGAGGTCGCTCGCCGATGCCCCGCCGGCCTGGTGGCGCTGCTCGAGGGCGACGACCTTGAAAGCGATGTCGTCGTACTTGCGGACGAAATAGGCCAGGGCCTCGTCGGGGGTGCCGTCGGGGTACTGACCGACGACGCGCCAGGACTCGCCCTCGCGCACCTCGACGGTGCCGTCTTCGGAGACCCGGCCCCATTCGCCGGCGGAGGAGACCGGAGTCGGCTTCGCGACGGCCGGGGCGACGGCGGCCGGCGTCGGTGCCTTGCGCGGCATCGGCACGGCGGGCGGGGTGGGAACGGGCGGGGTCGGCTTCGCGGGCTCGTTGGCAGACACGGTGATTCTCCTTGCGCGGTCACGCCGCGGGAGGCGGAAAGGACGAGGCTCAGCCTAGTACGCCACGGCGCTCCCGCGCGGGTCCGGCCGGACGAACGGCGGCTGGGGCGATGACGGACGTGCGTCGTTACCGTTTCGTGAGCAGAACGTTCGATGGAGGAAACACTGCGCGTCATCTCCGGGTAACACAGCGCTCCTATCGTCGCGATCACGACAGTCCCCAGGTCGACAGGAGCTCCATGGACGACAGCGCACCGCAGGCGGCCGAGATCCTCGTCGTCGGAGCGGGGATCGCCGCTCGACGATTCGTCGCACGCATGCTGGAGGATCCCGACAGGGCGGTGCGGATCACGGTGTTCGGGGACGAGGCCCGCCTGCCGTACGATCGCTCTGGCCTGGCACGCGTCGTCTCCGGTGCTCCGGCGTCGGCGATCGAACTCGACCGCGGCCCCTTCCGGGACGACCGGGTGCGATTGATCGACGACGACCGAGTGCTGCGCATCGACAGGGCGAGGTGCCGTGTGCGCACCCGCTCACAGCGCTGGTACGACTACGACACGCTCGTCCTCGCGACGGGCACCCATGCCAGGCCGCTGGACGTCCCCGGCATCCACGCCCGCGGGGCCTTCGTCGTCCGCACGCTGGAGGACGCCCAGACGCTGCGAGCGTTCCTCGCCGTGCGGTCGGCGGAGCTGCCGCGTCCACTCCGCGCGGTCGTCGTCGGCGGCGGCGCGGATGGTGTGGACGTCGCGTTCACGCTGCAGGACGCCGGCGTGCGTACGACGCTCGTCGACAGCGCGGACAGGCTGTTCGCCGCGCAGCTTTCCTGGCACGCAGCGGCGTCGCTCCGTCGGATCGTGGAAAGCCGGGGCATCACCGTGCGCACACGGACGCGACTGACGCGCGTCGATCCTGACGAGACGGGCGCCGTGACCGCGGTCGAGTTCCAGGACGGGTCGTTCGCCCGTGCGGACCTCGTCGTGACGGTGCGCGCCCGGGCACGGGACGAGCTGGCGCGGAACGCCGGGTTGCCGGTACACCCGGACGGCGGCATCGTCGTCGATGCCGCCGGAGTGACCGACGATCCGCAGATCCTTGCGATCGGCGACGCCGCGGTGGCGGCGGACGACCGCGGCCGGGGTGTCGAAGCGGCGGAGCTGTCGGCTGTCCGTGCCGCGGACGCCCTCTGCGGCGCGAGGCAGCATCCCGGTCCGAGGGGCTGGCGCGGGGCTCCCGGTGGTGTCGACATCGCGACCGTGCGGGTCGGGGGAGAGGAGGACGGCGCCATCGCGATTCCTCTGCGGACCCACGATCGCCGCGCGTTCGGCGAAGTGGTGATCTCCGCCGACGCCAGCCGGGTGCATGGGGCGACGGTGATCGGTGAGCGAACGCCCACCTGGCTGACGCGTCTCTCGCACGATGACGTCGGCAGCCACGCGGTGGTCCGCGCGCTCCTGGCGGAGGAGGAGGCCGAGGATCACGAGGAGCAGTGCGGCCATGCGATCCGCCACCTCGACGCGGACGGGCTGAGGGTGCACATGGGTCGACACGGTGTCCGGACCTTCCCCGAGGCAGTGGCCGCGGCCCCCGAGAGCCGCGATTGCGGGCCCTGCCTCCGGCATCTCGCCGTGGCTTTGCTCGACACCGCGGAGGCGGCGGCGGAACCCGCTCCGCCACGAAGCCGTCGTCATCCCGCTGACGTCCGCCTCCGAGGCACGGCGTCCGCACCGGTCGTGGAGGTGCGGGTCGGCGCGGTCGTCGATGCGTCACTGCTCCTGGTGATCGCTCGTCTGGCCGCGCGCCACGACGCGGCGGTGAGGATCGGCGCCGGAACGATCGACGTGGAGGGCATCGGAGACGACGATCTGTCGCGCGCCCTGGCCGACCTCCGAGCCGCCGCCGCTCCGCTTGTTGACGACGAGGCGGGGCAGCCGGTGACCGCGATGGCGGGACGACCGACGGCCGCGGCGCGACACCCCCGGGAAACGAGAGGCAGGGTCGTGCGGTCGGCCGCCGGGGCGCGGTCAGTCGAGGGGTCGGCGTGAGCGCGCTGACCCGCCCCGCGCCGGCGCTCGTCGGCTGCCGGATCGTCGTCGCCGAGGTTCCTCGGCCCGTGCGCCCGGAGTCCGTCGACGCCGAGACGCTGCTGCGGGCTCTCGCCGCCATCGGGTCGGAGGTCGTGCGGTTGACGCCGCTGCGCGAGGATCACCCGATCCCGGCCGGAACCAAGCGGACGGCGTACCGTATCGCGTCCGGTCAGGTGGACGCGGTCCTGTTCCCGGCCGCCGAGGGCGTGCCCGGGTGGCTGTCGACGGTGGAGCGGCTGGAGATGCTCGACGCCGTGCGCGACCGGGCTCTCGCCTCGCGCCTCCTGTTGGCCACGGCCGATGCCACCGCGACGGCACGACTGGCGGAGAGCGGGCTGCCCGCCTCGACGGCGTGCGGTCCGACCGCGGGCGGTCTCGCCGAAACGGTCGCGGCCCACTTCATCCACACGGCTCCGGAGCGGCGGACGGACGTCGGCCGGGTCGCGGTGCGCAGCGGCGGCGTGCTGATCGACGGCGCGTTCCTCCCCTTGTCCCGCGGGGCGGTGAGTCTTGTGGAGGCGCTGTTCGTCGCGGACGGGCGGGTGCTCAGCCGGGCGGAGATCGGCCACGTGCTGCCCGGCGGACGCCGGAGCCCGCGGGCCGTCGAGGTCGCCGTCGCGCGACTCCGGGAGTCCCTCGGCGACCTCGACCTGGTGCAGACCGTGGTCAAGAGGGGCTACCGGCTCGCCGTCACCGACGAACGAGCGGGCTGAGCCGGATCACTCCGACGGCGTCTCGGGCGCGGTCGGGACCGTGCTGGGGGCGTCGCCCGGTGTCTCTGTCGGCACCGGGGCGGGATCGATCGTCGAGGAGGGGAGGGAGTCGGCTCCGGGGCGGTCACCTGGGCGTGAACGGCTTGACTGACGATGGCTCCCACCACGATCAGGCTTCCCACGGTGACGGCGATGACGTTGTCCCGAGTGCGCCGGCGGATCTGATCCTGGTGCCAGCGCGTGCGAGCGGCGTGGAGCCGAGCGCGCTCGGCCTCGGTACGCGCCTGCGTCTTCTTGGAACCGCGTGCGGCCATGCCCTGCTTCTCCCGTCCGACGCCGGTCCGCGACGTCGCCTGAGAGCCTACCCGGGCGCCGGCCTCGCCCGGTGTCCCCGGCCGCCGTTAGCCTGGAGGAATGTCCTCTCCCTCCGCCCTGCTCTCCGGGCAGACACCGCTCGCCGTGCGCATGCGTCCGGTGTCGCTGGACGAGGTCGCGGGACAGCGTCACCTGCTGCGGGCGGGGTCGCCCATCGTGGCCCTCGCCGACCCCGAAGCCACCTCTCCCGGCGCGGTGTCGATCATCCTGTGGGGCCCGCCCGGCACCGGCAAGACGACACTGGCTCAGGCCATCGCGCGCTCTTCGGGTCGGCGGTTCGTCGAGCTCTCCGCCATCACCGCCGGCGTGAAAGACGTCCGAGAGGTGATGCAGGAGGCCATCACGCAACGCGACCTGTACGGTCAGACGACGATCCTCTTCCTCGACGAGATCCACCGCTTCACCAAAGCCCAGCAGGACGCGCTGCTGCCCGGCGTGGAGAACGGGTGGGTCATCCTCATCGCCGCCACGACGGAGAACCCCTCGTTCTCGGTGATCTCACCGCTGCTGTCCCGGTCGCTGCTCCTCACCCTGCAGCCGCTCACCGATGACGACATCGGGGTGCTGGTGGACCGGGCGGTGTCGGATGCGCGCGGACTCGCCGGCGCGGTCGCGCTCAGCGATGAGGCGCGGTCGGCGCTCATCCGCCTCGCGTCGGGGGACGCCCGGCGCGCGCTCACCGGGTTGGAGGCCGCCGCTGCGGTGGCGCTCTCGCACGTCGCGGCCGCCGAGGCCGACGGCGACGGCGAAGACCGGGAGACGGTCGTCCCCGAGGTCACCGCCGACGACGTGGCGCAGGCCGTCGACAAGGCTCTGCTCCGCTACGACCGCCAGGGCGACGAGCACTACGACGTCATCAGCGCCTTCATCAAGTCGATCCGCGGTTCCGACCCGGATGCCGCGCTGCACTACCTGGCCCGCATGATCGAGGCGGGGGAGGATCCGCGCTTCATCGCCCGACGGCTCGTCATCTCGGCGTCTGAAGATGTCGGTCTCGCCGACCCTCAGGCGCTCGGCATCGCCGTGGCCGCCGCCGACGCCGTGGCCTTCATCGGAATGCCGGAGGGGCGCATCCCGCTCGCGGAGGCCACCGTGTATCTGGCCACCACCGCGAAGTCGAACGCGGCCTACGTCGGCATCGACGCCGCCATCGCCGACATCCGCGCGGGGGGATTCGGGCGCGTGCCCCTTCACCTCCGCGACGCGCACTACCCCGGGGCGAAGCGCCTCGGGCACGGCCGCGGCTATCGCTACGCGCACGACAGCGAGTACGGCATCGTGCCGCAGCAGTACCTGCCGGACGAGCTCGACGGGCGGCACTACTACGAGCCGAAGAACCTCGGCGCGGAGCGTGACATCAGCGCGCGGCTGGAGCGCATCCGGCGCATCCTCGGCGACCGGTGAGCCGACGACCTCGGGCGTCCGTCGCCGTCTGTTAGACTTGAGCGGCTCGAAACCGAGTTTTCGGGCATCTCCTCGTTCACACCCCACCTCGACGGCACCCCGGCGTGCGCCCCGAGGCAGAACGCGGTGATACGTCCGTCGGACGTGAAATCCACGTCCACGTCATCGGAAGGATAACTTCGTGGTCACGAAGTCCCAGGACCGCCGCAAGGTGCGTCTCAGCCGCGCCCTCGGCGTGGCCCTCACCCCCAAGGCCGCCCGCTACCTCGAGAAGCGTCCCTACGCTCCGGGCGAGCACGGCCGCACCAAGCGCAAGGCCGACAGCGACTACGCCGTCCGTCTGCGTGAGAAGCAGCGTCTGCGCGAGCAGTACGGCATCCGCGAGAAGCAGCTGCGCATCGCGTTCAACGAGGCCCGTCGTCAGGACGGCCTGACCGGTGAGAACCTCGTCGAGCTCCTCGAGATGCGTCTCGACGCCCTCGTCCTGCGTTCGGGCTTCGCCCGCACCACGGCACAGGCGCGCCAGCTCGTCGTGCACCGTCACATCCTCGTCGACGGCCAGCTCGTCGACCGCCCGTCGTTCCGCGTGAAGCCGGGTCAGCTCATCCACGTCAAGCCCAAGAGCGAGGGCCTCGAGCCCTTCCAGGTGGCGGCCGCCGGCGGTCACGCCGAGGTCCTGCCCGCCGTTCCGGGTTACCTCGAGGTCGAGCTCGACAAGCTCCAGGCTCGCCTGGTCCGTCGTCCGAAGCGCGCCGAGGTCCCCGTGACCTGTGAAGTGCAGCTCGTCGTCGAGTACTACGCGGCTCGCTGATCCAGCGGAAGAGCATCAGGCAGGAGGCGTCGGGATTCCCGACGCCTCCTGTCGTTTCCGCCTACGATGGAGAGACCGCGCCTTCGCGGCTCTAGGGCAAGGATGACGACATGAAGAACGTGCTGTGGTTCCTGATCGGCGTGATCGGCGGCTTCGTCGCAGCTCACTTCATGAACAAGGACCCGCGTGGCCACGACATCCTGGCCGACGTCGACGCCCGCATCAACGGCCTCGCCGCGATCCTCAGCGACGCGTACCGCGAGCAGGAGGCTCGGCTGACCGAGCCCGGCGAGAACTGACCACCAGCATCTGCGCCTCGGCGCGCCCCCTCACGCAAGGACATCCGGCACTCCTATGAAAACTGCGGAAATCGCGCAGCGCTATCTCTCCTACTTCGAGAAGAACGACCACCTCATCGTGCCCTCGGCATCGCTGGTCAGCGACGACCCGTCGCTGCTGTTCACGGTCGCCGGCATGGTCCCGATGATCCCGTACCTCACGGGCGTGGTCCCGGCGCCGCACCCGCGCATCGCCGATCTCCAGAAGTGCATCCGGACGAACGACATCGAAGAGGTCGGTCGCACGGCGCGTCACGGCACGTTCTTCCAGATGCTCGGCAACTGGTCGTTCGGCGACTACTTCAAGGAAGGCGCGATCCGCTACGCCTGGGAGCTGCTCACGAGCTCGGAGGCCGATGGCGGCCTCGGCTTCGACGAGAAGGACCTCTGGGTCACCGTCTACGAGACCGACGACGAGGCCGAGGCGATCTGGCGCGACATCATCGGGCTCAAGCCGGAGCGCATCCAGCGACTTGGGCGTGCGGACAACTACTGGAACACCGGGCAGCCCGGTCCCGGTGGCCCTGACTCCGAGATCTTCTTCGACCGCGGCCCGGCCTACGGCAGGGACGGCGGCCCCGCTGTCGACGATTCGCGGTTCCTGGAGATCTGGAACCTCGTGTTCATGCAGGACTTCATCGAGAACATCCGCGGCAAGACCGAGTTCGACATCGTCGGCGAACTGCCGATGAAGAACATCGACACCGGCATGGGTCTCGAGCGCGTCGCCTTCCTCAAGCAGGGCGTCGAGAACATGTACGAGACCGACCAGGTGCGTCCGGTCCTCGACCGCGCCGTCGAGCTCTCCGGCCGCCGCTACGGCGCCGTGCACGAGGACGACGTCCGCTTCCGCGTGATCGCGGATCACGTGCGCTCCTCGCTCATGCTCCTCTCCGACGGCGTCCGTCCGTCGAACGAGGGCCGCGGCTACATCCTGCGGCGCCTGATGCGCCGGACCGTCCGCGCCATGCGTCTGCTTGGGGTCGACGAGCCCGCGTTCCCCGAGCTGTTCGCCGCCTCCCGCGACGCGATGAAGTCGGCGTACCCGGAGCTGGAGCGCGACTGGTCGGTGCTCTCCTCGGCGGCGTTCGCCGAAGAAGAGACCTTCCGGCGCACGCTGGCGCAGGGGTCGACCATCCTCGACCTCGCCCTGGACGAGACGAAGAAGGGCGGCGGAAAAACTCTCAGCGGTTCGGAGGCGTTCCTGCTGCACGACACCTACGGCTTCCCGATCGACCTCACCCTGGAGGTCGCCGAAGAGGCCGGGCTGGACGTCGACCGCGCGGCGTTCGACTCGCTGATGCAGGAGCAGCGTCAGCGCGCGAAGGACGACGCCCGCAACCGCAAGCGCCAGCTCGCGGATGTCTCGGTGTACCGCGACCTGCGCGCGCTGGGCGAGACGGGCTTCGACGGCTACACTGCCCTCGAGGTGGAGTCCCGTGTGCTCGGCCTGCTCGTCGACGGCGCGCCGGTGCGCAGCGCCGCCGAGGGCCAGATCGCCGAGGTCGTGCTCGCCGAGACGACGCTGTACGCCGAGTCCGGTGGTCAGGTCGCCGACAAGGGCACCATCGTGGGCCCGGGCTACGAGCTCGAGGTGCTCGACGTGCAGCGTCCGGTCCCCGGGCTGATCAGCCACACGGTCGAGGTCTCCCGCGGCACGGTCGCGGTCGACGACATCGCGACGACGATCGTCGACGCCGCCAACCGCCGCGCCGCGCGTCAGGCGCATTCCGCCACCCACCTGGTGCACGCCGCCCTCCGCGACACGCTCGGCCCGACGGCCACGCAGTCCGGGTCGCTGAACCGCGCCGGGTACATGCGATTCGACTTCGCCTGGTCGCAGGCGCTGTCGATGGACACCCGCACGGAGATCGAGGAGATCACGAACCGTGCCGTGCAGGACGCCCTCGAGGTCACCACCCGCATCGTGACGCTCGACGAGGCCAAGGAAGCGGGCGCCATGGCGCTCTTCGGCGAGAAGTACGGCGACGTCGTGCGGATGGTCGACATCGGCGGCCCGTGGTCGCGCGAGCTCTGCGCCGGCACGCACGTGTCGACCAGCGCGGAGATCGGCCTGGTCAGCGTGGTGGGGGAGTCGTCGGTCGGCGCCTCCAACCGCCGAATCGAGGCTCTCGTCGGCGCGGACGCGTTCCGTGAGCTGGCGGCGGAGCGGGCGCTCGTCTCGCAGCTCACCGCTTCCCTGAAGACCCCGCGCGAGCAGCTCCCCGAGCGGATCGCCGATCTCGCCGCGAGCCTCAAGGCCGCGGAGAAGCGCATCGCCCAGTTCGAGGCGAAGGAGCGGGCGGGGCGCATTCCCGCCATTGCCGAAGCCGCGACGCGCGTCGGAGACTTCCGCGTGGCGGCGCAGACGCTGGGTGATGTGGCATCGGCGGACGATGTCCGCGAGCTCGTCAACGGCGTGCGCGACCGGCTCGGCTCCGACCCCGCGGTCGTCGCGCTCGGTGCGGTCGTCAACGGACGCCCCGTCGTCGTCGTCGCCACGAACGAGGCCGCGCGCGGTGCCGGTGCGAAGGCGGGTGCGCTCGCGAAGCGCGCCGCCGGGGTGCTCGGCGGAGGCGGCGGCGGTCGGGACGACGTGGCCCAGGGCGGCGGTACCGACGCAGCGGCACTGCCCGCCGCGCTCGAGGCCGTCTCCCAGGAGCTGCTCGGCGCGTGAGCGGTTATCGCCGCGGGGTCCGGCTCGGCATCGACGTCGGCCGGGCCCGCGTGGGCGTGGCCCGGTCCGACCCGGACGGGATGTTGGCCGTCCCCGTTGAGACCGTGCCGCGCGACGAGCGCTCGCTCACGCGCATCGCGGAGCTGGCTGCCGAGTACGAGCCGCTGGAGATCGTCGTCGGTCTGCCGGTGAACATGCAGGGCGCGGATACGCCGTCGACGGTCGATGCGCGGGAGTTCGCGGCCGCGCTCCAGGGGCGCAGCGGCGTGCCGGTACGCCTCGTGGACGAGCGTCTGAGCACCGTCTCCGCGCATGCGGCGTTGCGGAGTTCTGGGCGATCACAGAAGAACTCTCGTAGCATTGTGGATCAGGTCGCCGCCGTGGTGCTGCTGCAGCAGGCGATCGACACGGAGAAGAGCACCGGAAACCCGGCCGGTGCCCCGGTCCCCGTTGACGAGGAGCCCGCCTGAACATGTCCGAACGCGAGAGCCGTGCGCCCGAGCACGAGCAGAGCACCCGGTTGGGGGATCTGTTCGAGAACCTCCCCGCTCCGTCCCCCCAGGTCCCGACGGCCGGGGATGACACGCCGGCACCCGGATCCCGCCGTGCGGCCAGGGAGGCCGCCGCGCGCGAGCAGCAGGCGCCGCCGGCTCCCGACGCACCCGGTGCCGATGTGCCCGCCCGTCCGGTCTCGGCGTCGGCGGCCACCACCGCGGAGACACCGGCGGACGACCACCGGCCGGCGGTGCCCCACGCGGATGCCGAACCGGTCGTGACACGCGCGATGCCCGTCGCCGCGACGAGCGCGGATGAGACCCGCGCTCCGGGCCCGCGCCGGTCGACCGGCGCCGAAGACCCCGCACCGGCGCTGGGCGGAGGACTCGACGAGATCTTCGCGGCTCAGGACGACGGCCGCGATCACGGTGCGCCGACCAAGAAGAAGCGCCGCAAGGGCTGTCTCATCGCGCTGATCATCGTCCTCGTCATCCTCGGCGGCATCGCCGCCGGCGGAGTCTGGGTCGCGAACACCTTCGGCGACCGCATCGCGGACGCCATGGGGTGGGGGGAGCCGAAGGATTGGGAGCCCGGCCAGGCGACTGGTGAGGTGTTCGTCACGATCAAGGAGGGCGACACGGGTGGCCCCGTGTCGACGGCCCTCTACGAAGCCGGCGTCACGAAGACCGAGGACGTCTTCTACGACTACCTCATCGACGAGAACATCGCGGTGACCTTCTATCCCGGCGTCTACCGCCTGCAGGAGAAGATGACGGCGGAGGACGCTCTGGCCGCCCTCCGCAACGAGGAGAACAAGCTCGAGAACACCGTCTCCATGCCGGAGGGCGGGACGATCGAATCGGCCCTGCCATCCATGGCGGAGACTCTCGGGATGCCGCTGGCCGACCTCGAGGCAGCCGTCGCCGATCCGTCCGCGTACGGGGTGGAGGCGCAGAGCCTGGAGGGCTGGCTGTTCCCCGCGGTGTACACGTTCGACCCCGAGGTCACCGCGACGCAGGTCATCCAGCGCATGGTCGACCGGACGCGCGAATCGCTCGCCGCCGCCGGCGTCCCGGACGAGGACGCGCAGCGGATCCTCACGATCGCCTCGATCATCCAGCGTGAAGGCCGCACGGACGACTTCGCCAAGGTGTCCCGCGTGATCCAGAACCGTCTCGCCGACGACATGCTGCTCCAGATGGACTCGACGGCGCAGTACGGATACGGCTCCCTGCACGAGGGCGTGGTCTCGAGCTCGGCCGAGGCTCTGGAAGACCCCAACGAGTGGAACACTTACGTGAACAAGGGGCTTCCGGCCACGCCGATCGCGAGTCCGAACGATGCCGCGATCGATGCCGCGATGCACCCCGCGGACGGGCCGTGGATCTATTTCGTCACCGTCAACCTCGAGACCGGCGAGACGCAGTTCTCGGAGACCCTCGCGGAGCACGAGCAGGGCGTGGAGAAATGGCGGGACTGGTGCCGCGCGAACCCCGACGCCGGTTGCTGACGCGGTGAGCCGGATACGGCTGGCGGTCTGGGGCGACCCGATCGGGCACTCCCGTTCGCCGGAGCTGCACGCCGCGGCGTACGGCGTGCTCGGGCTGGACTGGGAGTACGGGCGCCGTCAGGTCGGGGCGGAAGGCTTTGCTGACGCGGTCGAGGCGCTCGACGACACCTGGCGCGGCCTGTCGCTGACGATGCCACTCAAAGAGGAGGCGTACCGATACGCCGCCACCCGAGACACCCACGCGGAGCTGACCGGCGCGGTCAACACGCTCCTGCTCTCCGAGACCCCGGCGGGATTCAACACCGACGTCGGCGGGATCGTCGATGCGCTCGGAGACGCCGGCATCCGCGAGGTCGGGACGGCGCGGATCCTGGGCGCCGGAGCCACGGCGGCCTCGGCCCTCGTCGCTGTCGCCGACCTGGGGGCGACACGCGTCGAGGTCGCCGCCCGTCGGCCGGAGCGCGCTGCGGGGCTCGTCCGGATCGGGGAGCGACGCGGCGTCGTAGTCACCCCGCGCTCGCTCGACGAGGCGGACGGCGCCGTGGACCTCACGGTGGCGACCCTGCCCTCCGGCACCACGCTGCCGCCGGAGACCGCCGCCCGCCTGACCGAGACCGGCGGTACGCTGTTCGACGCCGCCTACGCCCCCTGGCCGTCCGCGCTGGCGACGGCGTGGGGTGCAGCACCGGTGGTCTCCGGGCTCGGGATGCTGCTGCATCAGGCGGTCCGGCAGATCCGGATCTTCCTGCACGGCGACCCTGTCACGCCGCTGCCGGACGAGGACGCGGTCCTCGCCGCGATGCGCGCCACCCTCTGAGCGCCGCCCGACGAAACGCGGCACGTCGCGGGGGGAAACGCATGGGAGACTAGAGCACATGCTCCGCGTGCTCACGGCCGGCGAATCGCACGGCCCAGAACTCATCGCCGTCATGGAGGGTCTGCCCTCCGGCGTCCCGGTGTCGTCCGAGGCCATCCAGGCCGACCTCGCCCGCCGCAAGCTCGGCTATGGACGCGGCTCGCGGATGAAGTTCGAACAGGATGAGCTCACGATCTCCGGTGGCGTCCGGCACGGGAAGACGCTGGGCAGCCCCATCGCGCTGCGCATCGGCAACACCGAGTGGCCGAAGTGGATCGAGGTCATGAACCCGGAGCCGGTGGAGCTCACCGACCGCTCGCGCGGTCGTGGCGCCCCGCTGACCCGGCCGCGGCCGGGGCATGCTGACCTCGTGGGCATGCAGAAGTACGACTTCGACGAGGCCCGTCCGATCCTCGAGCGCGCGAGCGCGCGGGAGACCGCCGCCCGCGTGGCGCTCGGCGCCGTCGCCCGCTCCTTCCTCGGCGAGCTCGGCATCCGGCTCGTCAGCCACACGCTCTCCATCGGGCCAGTGCGTGTGCCGGACGGGGCGGCGCTGCCGACCCCGGACGACGTGGACGCGCTGGACGCCGACCCGCTGCGGTGCTTCGACCCCGCGACCTCGGCGCTCATGGTCGCCGAGGTCGACGACGCCAAGAAGGACGGCGACACCCTCGGCGGCATCGTCGAGGTCCTCGCGTACGGCCTGCCGCCGGGGCTCGGCTCCCACGTGCACTGGGATCGCCGCCTGGACGCCCGGCTGGCCCAGGCGCTCATGAGCATCCAGGCGATCAAGGGCGTGGAGGTCGGCGACGGCTTTGAAACCACGCGCCGCCGCGGCTCCGCCGCCCACGACGAGCTCTTCGCCACCGTCGACGGCATCGCCCGCGGCACGGACCGGGCCGGCGGCACCGAGGGCGGCATGTCCACCGGAACCGTGCTGCGCGTGCGGGCCGGCATGAAGCCGATCGCGACCGTGCCGCACGCGCTGCGCACGATCGACGTCGCGACCGGCGACGAGGCGACCGCGCATCACCAGCGTTCCGACGTCTGTGCCGTGCCCGCGGCGGGCGTCGTCGCGGAGGCCATGGTCGCCATCGAGCTGGCGCGCGCCGTGCTGGAGAAGTTCGGCGGCGACAGTATCCGCGAGACGCGCCGCAACCTGGAGGGGTACCTCGACGGCATCCCCGCGGAGCTGCGCACGGCCCCCGCGTCCGAGGCGGCGCTCATCGCGCATGACGAACGAGGCTGAGCCGCTGACGCTGGTCCTCGTGGGACCGATGGCGGCCGGCAAGACCAGCGTCGGGCGACGGGTCGCGCGGCGGCTGGGCGTCGCCTTCATCGACACCGACAAGCGCATCGTCGCCGCGCACGGCCCGATCCCGGAGATCTTCGCCGCGCACGGCGAGGCGCACTTCCGAGACCTGGAGCGCGCGGCGGTCCGCGAGGCCCTCGCCGAGGGCGGGGTGATCTCCCTCGGTGGCGGCGCCGTCACGGATCCGGAGACGCGCGCGCTGCTGCACGCCCATCCTGTGGTCTTCCTCACCGTGAGCGAGGCCGCGGTGGCCGACCGCCTGCGCGGCGGGACGCGCCCGCTGCTGGCGGGCGAGGACCCGGTCGAGAAGTGGAAGCGCATCTTCGCCGAACGGCGAGGATGGTACGACGAGGTGGCGTCGACCACGTTCGACACCTCGCGGCGTCCGATGCAGCGCATCGCGGACGAGATCGTGGCATGGAGGAGAGAACAGCGATGAGCACGACGACCATCAGCGTCACCGGGAACGACGCCTACGACATCACGATCGGACGTGGGATCCTCGCACAGGTGTCGGCGGCTCTGGCCCCGGGCGTCCGCAAGATCCTCGTCGTGCACCCGCCGACCCTCGCGGCGCGCGCCGCCGAACTCCGGGACCGGCTGCTCGCCGACACCGCGGACGGCCCGCGCGAGGTGCTGCTCGCCGAGATCCCGGACGCCGAGCAGGGCAAGCGCATCGAGGTCGCCGCGTTCTGCTGGCAGGTCATGGGCCAGGCCGATTTCACCCGAACGGATGCCGTCATCGGCTACGGCGGGGGAGCGGTGACCGACCTCGCCGGCTTCGTCGCGGCGACCTGGCTGCGCGGGATCCAGATCGTCCAGGTGCCGACCACCGTGCTCGGCCTCGTGGATGCCGCTGTAGGGGGCAAGACCGGGGTCAACACCGCAGAGGGCAAGAACCTCGTCGGTGCCTTCTGGGCGCCCCGCGCCGTCATCGGCGACCTCGACGAACTGGGCAGCCTGAGTCCGAACGAGGCCACTGCCGGGTTCGCGGAGGTCGTCAAGGCCGGCTTCATCTGGGCGCCGGAGATCCTCGACATCGTCGAGGCCGATCCCACGCGTGCGGTCGACACCTCGACGGACGAGTTCCGCCGGGCCGTCGAGCTCGCGATCGACATGAAGGCACAGGTCGTCTCGGACGACTTCCGCGAGGCCGGACAGCGCGAGATCCTGAACTACGGCCACACGCTCGGGCACGCGATCGAGCACGCCGAGCGGTACCGCTGGCGGCACGGGGCGGCCATCTCGATCGGCATGCTGTACGCCGCGGAGCTGTCGCGGCTCGCCGGGCGGTTGTCGGACGCCGCGGCGGAGCGCCACCGCACGATCCTGGAGTCGCTGGGCCTTCCGACGTCGTACCGGGCCGGGGCCTGGCCGCAGCTGCTCGCCACGATGCAGCGCGACAAGAAGAGCCGCGGCGGGATGCTCCGCTTCATCTTGCTCGACGACATCGCCAAGCCCACCGTGCTCCAGGCGCCGGACGAGTCGCTGCTGTTCGCCGCGTACCAGGAGATCGGCGCATGAGCTTCGCCGTCCGGCGCATCACCGCGGAGGACTGGCGGGAGGTCAAGGCGCTGCGCCTGCAGGCCCTCGCCGACCCGGCCGCGCCGATGGCCTTCCTCGACACCGTCGAGCACGCCACGGCGCAGGCCGACCGCTTCTGGCAGGAGCGTGCGGCGAACGCGGCGGGCGACGCCGCCGCGGCGCAGTTCGTCGCGATCGCCGACGACGGCACGTGGACCGGGACCGTGACCGTGCTCCCGCATCGCGAGCAGCACGACGCCGGACTGGTCGTGGGGGTCTACGTGGCGGATGACCACCGGGGCGCCGGAGTCATCGATGCCCTCCTCGATGCCGCGGCCGCCTGGGCACGCGACCGCGGTCTCCGCGCGCTCGTGCTCGAGGTCCACGTCGACAACGAGCGCGCGCAGGCGGTCTATCGTCGGCGTGGGTTCGTCCGGACCGGGGAGATCGAGACGCCCGACTTCGGTCGGGAATGGGTCATGCGCCGTGAGCTGATCGATGCGGGGAGCGTGTCCGCATGACGCCGCCGCGCCGGCTGCTGCTCGTCAACGGCCCCAACCTGAACCTGCTCGGCACCCGCGAACCGGCGGTCTACGGCACGGCGACTCTGGCCGATGTCGAGCGGATCACCGCAGACGCCGCCGCCCCGCTCGGATACGAGGTGCGGGCGCTGCAGAGCAACCACGAGGGCGTCCTCATCGACGCGATCCACGAGGCTCGCGCCGACTGCGCGGGCATCGTCATCAACCCGGGCGGCCTCACGCACACCTCGGTCGCCCTGCGCGACGCGCTCACGGGCGTCGCGCTGCCGTTCGCGGAGGTGCACATCTCCGACGTGTACGCCCGAGAGGAGTTCCGTCACCATTCGTTCCTGCACGACGTCGCCGCGGTCCGTGTCATCGGACGCGGCGTCGACGGCTATGCGGACGCGGTGCGGGAGCTCATCGCGCGCCTCTGACGACGCGGGGTCAGGGGAGACCGACGAGCAGCACGCAGACGGTGATGCCGACCAGGGTCAGCAGAGCCATGGCGAGGAAGCAGCCGGCGAGCGCCCGCAGCCGAGGGCGCACGCTCGTCACGGTGAGGCGGACGACCACCATCGCCGCCAGGCCCAGCACCAGGACGATCGCCGTGATGAGGCCGACCGTTCCTGCCGCGCCGCCACTGCCGACGATGCCGATCAGCGGTACGAGGCTGACTGCGGTGAAGATCGCGGCGACGATCAGCCAGACCGCCCCGGAGGACGTTCTCAGCGCCGGCTGATTCGCCATCCTGGTCGGGTCGCGGTCGCGGTCGTTCTCGCTCATCTCGATTCCTCCTGTCCAGGTCCACGCTGCCGAGGGAGGACACCGGCGTCACGGGGGTTCCCCTCCCGCGGAGGAGCGTCTATCGTGCCCACGCGGCGTCCCGCACCGGGCATCCCGTAGAATCGACTGTCGGCCGACCCCGGCCCCACGGACTCAGGAACGGAACTCCTCGCACATGGCATCCACCGCAGACATCAAGAACGGCGTCGTCCTCAGCATCGACGGGCAGCTCTGGAGCGTCATCGAGTTCCAGCACGTCAAGCCCGGCAAGGGTGGCGCGTTCGTCCGCACGAAGCTGAAGAACGTCGTCTCCGGCAAGGTCGTCGACCGCACGTACAACGCCGGCGCGAAGATCGACATCGAGAACGTCGACCGCCGCGACTACACCTACCTGTACACCGACGGTGACGGGTTCGTGTTCATGGACCAGACCGACTTCGACCAGATCACGCTGCCTGCCGCCACGGTCGGCGACGCGAAGAACTTCCTGCTCGAGAACCAGCAGGTCACGATCGCCCTCAACAACGGCAACCCGCTCTACATCGACCTCCCGGCGTCGGTCATCCTCGAGGTGACGTACACCGAGCCCGGCCTGCAGGGCGACCGGTCGTCCGCCGGCACCAAGCCGGCAACGCTGGAGACCGGCTACGAGATCCAGGTGCCGCTGTTCCTGGAGACCGGCACGAAGGTCAAGGTCGACACCCGCACGGGCGAGTACCTCGGCCGCGAGAAGTAAGGCGTGAGCGCCCGCACGAAGGCGCGCAAGCGCGCGCTCGACATCCTATTCTCCGCCGACGTCCGCGGCGACGAGGTCGCGGTGGCCCTCGCCGCCGAGGCGAAGCGCGCGGCGAACGAGCCCGCACGCGAGGCGTCGTGGCTGTACGCCCGCGAGATCGTCGACGGCATCATCGACCAGCGCGACGAGATCGACGAGCAGATCACGACGCACAGCCGTGACTGGAAGCTCGAGCGGATGCCCGCTGTCGACCGCGCCCTGCTGCGCATCGGCGCGTGGGAGATCCTCTACAACGACGAGGTTCCGACCGCGGTCGCGATCGACGAGGCGGTGGAGCTCGCGAAGGAGTTCTCCACCGACGAGTCGGGCGCCTTCGTGCACGGCGTGCTCGCCCGCGTCGCCCGCTCGGCCTGAGCGCCGCAGCAGCGGTGTCGGCGGCGGCGGGCAGGATCGTCCCATGATCCACCCGCAGCCCGCCTCCTCCGGCACCCCGGGAGACGGGGCGCGCGACTGGCGGGCCCTGTTCGAGGCGGGCGCAGCTCCGGCGGCGACGACACCCCTGGCTCTCGGATTCGAGCTGCGAGTCCGAGACGCCCGTGGTGCCAATCCGTGGGCGTCGCGTCCGCAGCGCACCGCGACTCCGCGCGACGTCGCGAGGGCGACAGGCGAGATCCTGCTCGGCATCCGTCCCCTGGAGCGGAGCGCGGCGACCGGGGCCTGGGTGCTCGGTTCCGCGACCTGGGACGCGGTGCGCCGCGCCCCCGACCAGTACGGTCGTGAACGGTCGCGGTGGTTCGCCGATCTGCTCAGCATCGCGCGCGACGCGCTGCTCTCCGGTACAGCGGGGGACTGGCTCGTCGCCGACCTGATCGAGTCGCGACTGCTCTGGGGGCACCTCCGCTCGGCGACCGAGCTCGGCATCCCGCTCGTGGCCGCCCAGCGGTCGACGACGCTCGCCCTCGCGGACACCGCGGAACTGACGGCTGACGTGTCCCGCGATGACGACGGCGTCCTCGTCGTCCGTCCGGTCGTGACCCTCGACGGGCGCGAGACGGCGCCGGGCAGCGTCCGGGCTCTCGGGCGGTCCGGCGTGTACGAGATCGCGCAGAGCGGGTCACGGCTGCACGTGACCCTCGCAGAGCTTCCGCTCGCCGGTCCGGGCGAGTCGCTGCTCCGAGCCGAGACGCTCCTGGTCCCCGCGGAGGAGGAGGCGGCTTTCCTCCACGAGGCGTATCCGCTCCTCGCGCGCCGTATCCCCGTCCGCGCGGTCGGCCGCGTCGCGCTGCCCGCCCTCCCGCCGCCTCGCCCGGTGCTGCAGGTGGCGTTCCGCCGAGGGGACACCGTGGAGTACGCGTTCGAGTGGGACTATCGCGGCTTCGGGAGGGTGCCGTTCGCCCCGGGGCCGGAAGCCGTGAGGGACCCGGCGGCCGAAGCCGGCGGAGCGGACACGCTCCGAAACATCTGGCGGGAGCGCGGCCTGGAGTTCGCTCCCGCGGGCGCCTTTCACGACGTCGAGGCTGCGGAGTTCATGACCCGTGTCGTCCCCGCGCTGGAGGCCGAAGGCGTCGCGGTGGAGGTGTCCGGCCGTCGCAAGACGTATCGCGAACTCGCCGGCGAGCCGGAGATCACCGTCTCGACCGTGGAGAGCACGGACCCGGACTGGTTCGACCTCGGCGTGATCGTGCGCATCGATGGAAGGAACATCCCGTTCGAGCCGTTGTTCGCGGCCCTCAGCGCGGGGCGGCGCAAGCTCCTGCTCGTCGACGGCAGCTACTTCTCGCTGAATCACCCGGCTCTGGACCGGCTGCGCGACCTGCTCGACGAGGCCGGGGATCTTGATGAGTGGGAGACGGGTCCGCGGATCAGCCGTCATCAGACGGACCTCTGGGAGGAGTTCGAGGATCTGGCGGATGAGGCCCATCCCGCCGTGAGCTGGCGCGCCACCGCCGAGGGGCTGCGCACTGCGTCGACGGTGCCTCCGGTGCCGATCCCGCCCGGGCTCACCGCGCAGCTCCGGCCGTACCAGAAGGAGGGCCTCGATTGGCTTGCGTTCCTCTGGGCGCACCGCCTCGGCGGCATCCTCGCCGACGACATGGGGCTCGGAAAGACCGTGCAGCTCCTCGCGCTCATCCTGCATGCCCGTGCGGCAGGGGAGGACCGGCCTTTTCTCGTGGTCGTACCGACGTCCGTGCTGTCCACCTGGCGCACCGAGGCGGCTCGATTCGCGCCCGGGCTGCGCGTGATCAGTCGCGGGTCGACCGCCGGTCCATCCGTGGGCGTCACGGCGGGCGACGCCGACGTCGTGCTCACGACCTACGCCGTCGCCCGTCTCGACGAGGAGGCGTACGCGGGCGTCGCCTGGGCTGGGCTCATCCTCGACGAGGCCCAGTTCGTCAAGAATCCGGAGACGAAGCTCCACCGTTCGATCGCACGTTTTCCCGCCGACGTGACGATCGCGGTGACGGGCACGCCGCTGGAGAACAGTCTCTCGGAACTGTGGGCGCTGCTGAAGCTCACCGCGCCCGGCCTGTTCGCCTCGGCCCGGAAGTTCCGCGAGCAGTACATCCAACCGATCGAGCAGGGCAAGGTCCCGGAGAACGCGGAAGGCGGGCCGTATCGGCAGCGTCGCCTCGCCCAGCTCCGACGGCGGATCCGCCCGCTGGTCCTCCGCCGTACCAAGGAGCTCGTCGCCCCCGAGCTGCCGCCGAAGCAGGAGCAGGTGCTGGAGGTCGAGCTGAGTCCCGGGCACCGGGAGCTCTACGAGACCGTGCTGCAGCGCGAGCGACAGAAGGTGCTCGGCCTGCTGGAAGACCTGGACCGCAACCGCTTCATCGTGTTCCGCTCGCTGACCCTGTTGCGTCTGCTCAGCCTCGCTCCGGCGTTGATCGACGCCGCCGATGCACGGCTCGGTTCCCGCAAGCTCGACGTGCTCCTGGAGCGGATCGTCGAACTGCAGGCGGAAGGGCACAGGGCGCTCGTCTTCAGTCAGTTCACGTCCTACCTGGACATGGCGGCCGCGCGCCTGGACGCCGCCGGGATCCCCTACGCGCACCTCGACGGTTCCACGCGGCGCCGTGAGGGAGTCGTCGCCGACTTCACCGCGGGGGAGCAGCCCGTGTTCCTCATCAGCCTGAAGGCCGGCGGGTTCGGGCTCACGCTGACCGAGGCCGACTACGTCTTCCTCCTCGACCCGTGGTGGAACCCGGCCGCCGAGGCCCAGGCCGTCGACCGCACGCACCGCATCGGCCAGCGCAGTCAGGTGTTCGTCTACCGGATGATCGCGACCGGCACGATCGAGGAGAAGGTCCTCGCGCTGCAACGCCGCAAGGCGCGATTGTTCACGGCCGTGCTGGACGACGACGCGCTCTTCGCCCAGACGCTGACCGCCGAGGACATCCGCGGCCTCTTCGGCGACTAGCCCCTTTTCCCCGGCCCGTCCCGCCGGGCGCTCAGGGAGGCGCCGGTACAATCGAACGGTTCATCTTCGAGAGGAATGCAATGCGGATCACGGGGCTCGGCCATGCCGGCATGTTCATCGAGACGCTGGGCGGCAACATCATCTGCGACCCTGTGCTCGGCCCGTCCTTCTTCGGGTCCTGGTTCCCGTTCCCGGACAACCGCGCCCTCGACTGGGAGCGATACGGACGCGAAGCCGACTTCCTGTACATCTCGCACCGGCACCGCGACCACTTCGACCCCGCGCTGCTCGAGCGCTACATCCGCAAGGACATCGAGGTGCTCCTGCCGGAGTACCCGATCGACGACCTGGAGCAGGACATCCGGGCGCTCGGGTACACGAACATCACCTACGCGCCGGCCGGTGAGATCATCGAGCGCGGGGCGCTGAAGATGATGATCACCCCGCTGCGCGCCCCCAGCGACGGCCCGATCGGCGACTCGTCTCTCAGCGTGGACGACGGCACCGGGTCGATGCTCAACCAGAACGACTCGCACCCGCTCGACCTCGAGAAGCTCCTGCACTTCGGTAAGCCGGACGCCTATTTCACGCAGGTCTCCGGTGCGATCTGGTGGCCCATGGTCTACGACCTGCCTCTGGACGCCAAGCAGAACTTCGCCCGTCTCAAGCGGGAGGCGCAGAACAAGCGCGCGATGTACTACATCGAGAAGGTCGACGCGCCGCACGTCTTCCCGATGGCGGGCCCGCCCATGTTCCTCCGCGACGACCTCTTCGACTTCAACGGCATGGGCCGCAACGGCGAGTCCATCTTCACGGACCAGAAGCAGTTCATCGCGCACATGAAGGAGCTGGAGCCGAAGTACGACGGACAGCTCTTCGTCCCCGGAACTCTCGTCACGATCGACGGCGGCGCGGTGACCACGGAACAGACGCTCTACACCGAGGCCGAGCTCGACCACATCTTCGACGAGAAGTGGGAGTACCTGGAGGAGCAGCGCGCGACACGGCAGCAGGAGATCCGGGACGAGGAGGCCTCCCGCGCCGAGATCATCCCTCCCGATGAGATGCTGCTGGCGATCAAGGAGTGGTGGGAGCCGCTGCTGAAGAAGTCGCGCACCATCCGCCTCGGCGTCGGTGGCCACGTCCGTTTCCGCATCGGGGACCTCGATATGGTCGTGGACTTCCCCCGTGCCAAGGTCCGCGAGTATGCGGGGGAGGAGTGCGTGTACTGGTACACGATCCCAGCCGACCTCGTGTCGACGAACATCCGTGACCACGAGATCGACTGGTCCAACTCGATCTTCCTGTCGATGCAGTTCTCCGTCGGGCGCAGCGGCAAGTTCAACGAGTTCCTCACCACGTTCCTCAAGTGTCTCTCGGTCGACCGGATCGAGTACGTCGAGAACTGGTACCAGGAGCAGACGGACCAGACCGAGGACGCCGAGATCGGTGACTGGGTCGTCCAGCGGCGCTGCCCGCACCTGCGCGCCGATCTCACCAAGACCGGGAAGGTCGACGAGGACGGCATCCTGACGTGCAGCATGCACGACTGGAAGTGGGACCTGAACACCGGACGCTGCCTCTCGACGAGCGGTCACCCGATCCGCTCCTCCAAGATCGACGACGTGACGGACCCGGTGCTCCGCGAGGCGAGCTGACCGGGCGGAGCATCGCGGGTCCGATACACTGGCACCACGAAGCAACCTTTAACACCGTCCTGTGAGGCGGAGAAGGGAGCGGCTGATGGGAGTGCGCACTGTGCTGCACCAAGCCGACATCTCACGAGCGCTGACCCGGATCGCGCACGAGATCCTCGAGTCCAACCGCGGTGCGGAGAACCTCGTCCTCCTGGGCATCCCGACCCGCGGTGTCACGCTGGGCCACAGGCTCGCCGCTCTGATCAGCGACATCGCGCAGGTCTCCGTCCCCGTCGGATCCCTCGATGTGACGCTCTTCCGCGACGACCTCGCCAAGCACCCGACGCGGTCGCCGCAGCCGACCGAGATCCCCCCGGGGGGCATCGACGGCAAGACCGTCGTCCTCGTCGACGACGTGCTGTTCTCCGGCCGGAGCATCCGCGCCGCTCTCGACGCCCTGCAGTCGATCGGACGCCCCGCCGTCGTCCGTCTCGCGATCCTCATCGACCGCGGTCACCGCGAGCTGCCCATCCGTCCTGACTTCGTGGGCAAGAACATCCCCTCGGCGCGCACCGAGCGTGTCAACGTCCGTCTGTTCGAGAACGACGGAGCCGAGGAGGTGACGATCGGCGAATGAGGCATCTCCTCGACACCCGCACGCTCGACAGGGCTTCCGCTCTTCGTATCCTCGACGTCGCCGAGGACATGGCCGACACGCAGTCCCGCGAGGTCAAGAAGCTCCCCACTCTGCGCGGCAAGACCGTCGTGAACCTCTTCTTCGAGGACTCCACCCGTACCCGCATCTCGTTCGAGGCCGCCGCCAAGCGCCTGTCCGCCGATGTCATCAACTTCGCGGCCAAGGGCTCCAGCGTCTCCAAGGGCGAGAGCCTGAAGGACACCGCGCAGACGCTGGAGGCCATCGGCGCCGACGCCGTCGTCGTGCGGCACCCCGGCTCCGGCGCCCCGCAGACGCTGGCGACGAGCGGCTGGATCTCCGCCGGGGTCGTCAACGCCGGCGACGGCACGCACGAGCACCCCACGCAGGCGCTCCTGGACGCGTTCACCATCCGCAAGCGCCGTTTCGGGGCGGACAGCCGGGGACGGGATCTGTCCGGCGTCCGCGTGACGATCGTCGGCGACGTGCTGCACTCCCGGGTGGCGCGCTCCAACGTCTGGCTGCTCACGACGCTCGGCGCCGCGGTCACGCTCGTCTCGCCGCCCACCCTGGTGCCGCAGAATGTGTCACTGTGGCCGGTCCGCGTGGTCTACGACCTGGACGAGGCCCTCGCGGAAGGGCCGGACGCCGTGATGATGCTGCGCATCCAGCTCGAGCGGATGAGCGCGGCGTATTTCCCGACTGAGCGGGAGTATTCGCGCCGATGGGGCCTGGACGCGCGGCGCGTGGCGGCGCTGCCGGACGGTAGCATTGTCCTGCACCCCGGACCCATGAACCGGGGACTGGAGATCTCCTCCGAAGCAGCCGATTCCCCCCGCTCGACGGTGCTGGAACAGGTGTCCAACGGGGTCTCCGTGCGCATGGCTGTGCTGTACCTGCTGCTGGCAGGGGAACGAGACGACGAACGAGGGGGAGACCTGTGAGCGAGACCCTCGTCATCACCGGTGCACAGTTGCTCGGCGCGGACAGCGCCGACATCATCATCGAGAACGGTGTCATCGCCGAGATCGGAACGGGGCTCAGCCGCACCGGCGCACGGGTGATCGACGCCGCCGGCCTCGTCGCTCTGCCGGGCCTCGTGGATCTGCACACCCACCTCCGCGAGCCGGGCTACGAAGCATCGGAGACGATCCTCACCGGCACGAGGGCCGCCGCAGCCGGCGGCTTCACCGCTGTGTTCGCGATGCCGAACACCTCCCCGGTCGCGGACACCGCGGGTGTGGTCGAGCAGGAACTCGCCCTCGGCGAAGCGGCGGGCTACGCCACGGTGCAGCCGATCGGTGCCGTCACGGTGGGGCAGAAGGGCGAGCGGCTCGCCGAGCTCGGCGCCATGGCCTCCTCGCGCGCCCGGGTGCGCGTATTCAGCGACGACGGTTTCTGCGTGTGGGACCCGCTGATCATGCGCCGCGCGCTGGAGTACGTGAAGTCGTTCGACGGCGTCATCGCCCAGCACGCGCAGGACCCGCGGCTCACCGAGGGTGCTCAGATGAACGAGGGCACCGTCTCGGCGGAGCTCGGGCTCGCCGGGTGGCCGGCCGTCGCCGAGGAGTCGATCATCGCGCGTGACGTCCTTCTCGCCGAGCATGTCGGTTCGCGGCTGCATGTGTGCCATCTCTCGACGGCGGGCTCGGTCGACATCGTCCGCTGGGCCAAGAAGCGCGGGGTCAACGTCACGGCGGAGGTCACGCCGCACCACCTGCTGCTCACCGATGAACTGGTCCGCGGCTACGACGCACGGTTCAAGGTGAACCCGCCCCTGCGCCGCGAGGAGGACGTCCTCGCCGTCCGCGAAGGCCTGGCCGACGGCACGATTGACATCGTCGCGACCGACCACGCGCCGCACCCCGCGGAGCACAAGGCGTGCGAGTGGCAGGCCGCTGCGAACGGCATGGTCGGGCTGGAGAGCGCCCTCCGGGTCGTGCACCAGTCGATGGTGCAGACCGGTCTGCTCTCCTGGGCCGACGTCGCCCGCGTCATGAGCGGGACCCCCGCACGGATCGGACGGCTCTCCGGCCACGGCACGCCGCTCGCGGCAGGGCAGCCCGCGCACATCACGCTGTACGACCCTTCGGTGGACGGCGTGTTCACGGCCGCGGACCTGCACGGGCGCAGCGTGAACTCGCCCTACCTCGGCCGTGAGCTCCCTGGACGCGTGGAGTTCACGGTGCACGGCGGCCTCCTCACGGTCGACGGCGGCGCGGTCGTCGAGGAGCTCGGCGCATGAGCGCACGGGACCTCGCGGTCGCGATCATCATCGTCGTCGCGCTGCTGATCCTGCTCTCGATGCTGTTCGCCTGGCGACGACGAGTGCGGCGCGATGCCGCGTACACGGCCCCGCTCGGCGTGCCGGAGCACGCGGAGGTGATGCGTCGCGACGAGGTGCTCTACGTGTCCACCACGCGGCACGAGCAGCCCCTCGAACGGCTCGCGATCACTCCGCTGGCGTTCCGCGCACGGGGCGAGCTGGCTGTGACCGACCGCGGCATCGCGCTGGCGCTGGACGGTGCCCCCACCGTCTTCCTCGCCGCCGACCGCCTCGTCTCCGTCGACCGCGCGACCGTCACCATCGATCGCGTCGTGGAGCCCGGGGGGCTGGTGCGCATCTCGTGGCGCGTCGACGACGCGACCGTCGTCGACAGTTACGTTCGCCTCACCGGCGGTGACCTCCCGACCCTCATCTCCGACCTGCAGCGGCTGATCCCCGCCGCCCCTGACACAGGAGCAACGTCATGACCCTCTCGACTTCCTCCCCGCAGACCGCCTCGGTCCGCCTCCCTGATCCCGCCGTTCTCGTCCTGGAGGACGGCACCCGACACCGCGGACGTGCCTACGGCGCGCGCGGACGCACCCTCGGCGAGGTCGTGTTCGCCACCGGCATGTCGGGATACCAGGAGACGATCACCGATCCCTCCTACGCCGGACAGATCGTCCTCCAGACCGCCCCGCACATCGGCAACACCGGCATGAACGACGAGGACACGGAGTCGCGCCGCATCTGGGTCGCCGGCTACATCGTGCGCGACCCCTCACGTGTCGTCTCGAACTGGCGCGCGAACGCCTCCCTGGATGACGTCCTCGTCCAGGACGGCATCGTCGGCATCAGCGGCATCGACACGCGTGCGGTCACGCGCCACATCCGCTCGGCCGGTTCCATGCGCGGCGGCATCTTCTCGGGGGCCGACGCCGAGCTCGACCCGGAGGAGCAGCTGCGGATCGTCCGCGAGGCCCCGGAGATGACCGGCCTCAACCTGTCCGCGCAGGTCTCGGTGGAGAGCGCGATCGTGACCCCGGCGGTGGGGGAGCGCATCGGCAACCTGGCCGTGCTCGACCTCGGGGTGAAGCAGGCCACGATCGACAACCTCGCCGCCCGCGGCTTCGACGTCCATGTGCTCCCGCAGGACGTGAGCATCGACGAGATCCGCGCGATCGAGCCCGTCGCCGTCTTCTACTCGAACGGCCCCGGTGACCCCGCGGCCTCGGACGACCACGTCGAGCTGCTGCGCGCGGTCCTCGACGACGGCCTGCCCTTCTTCGGCATCTGCTTCGGCAACCAGCTCCTCGGCCGGGCCCTGGGCCTCGGCACGTACAAGTTGCCGTTCGGCCACCGCGGTATCAACCAACCCGTGCTGGACAAGCAGACGGGCAAGGTCGAGATCACCGCCCACAACCACGGCTTCGCCGTCGAGGCGCCCCTGGAGGGCTCCTTCGACAGCCCGCACGGCTACGGCAAGGTCGAGGTCAGCCACGTCGGCCTCAACGACAACGTCGTGGAGGGACTGCGCGCCCTCGACATCCCCGCCTTCTCGGTGCAGTACCACCCCGAGGCCGCGGCCGGACCGCACGACGCCAACTATCTCTTCGACCGCTTCCGCGACATGGTCATCGCGAACAAGAAGGACGCAAAGTAATGCCCAAGCGCGACGACATCAGCTCCGTCCTCGTCATCGGCTCCGGCCCGATCGTCATCGGCCAGGCCTGCGAGTTCGACTATTCCGGCACCCAGGCGTGCCGTGTCCTCCGCGAGGAGGGCGTCCGCGTCATCCTCGTCAACTCGAACCCGGCGACGATCATGACTGACCCGGACTTCGCCGATGCGACGTACATCGAGCCGATCACCCCCGCGGTGATCGAGACGATCATCGCCAAGGAGAAGCCCGACGCGATCCTGCCCACCCTCGGCGGCCAGACGGCGCTCAACGCCGCGATGTCGCTGCACGAACAGGGGATCCTCGAGAAGTACGGCGTCGAGCTCATCGGCGCGAAGGTGGACGCCATCAAGAAGGGCGAGGATCGCCAGGTCTTCAAGGAGCTCGTGATCGAGTCGGGTGCGGACGTCGCGCGCAGCGTGATCGCGCACACGATGGACGACCTGCTCGCGGGGGCGGCCGAGCTCGGTTACCCGCTGGTCGTGCGCCCCTCCTTCACCATGGGCGGTCTGGGTTCCGGCTTCGCCTACGACGAGGAGGACCTGCGCCGCATCGGCGGCGCCGGCCTCCGCGACTCGCCCACCACCGAGGTGCTCCTGGAGGAGTCGATCCTCGGCTGGAAGGAGTACGAGCTCGAGCTGATGCGCGACACCGCGGACAACACGGTCGTCGTCTGCTCGATCGAGAACGTGGACCCGGTCGGAGTGCACACGGGCGACTCGATCACCGTAGCGCCCGCCCTCACGCTGACCGACCGCGAGTACCAGAAGATGCGCGACATCGGGATCGACATCATCCGTGCCGTCGGCGTGGACACCGGGGGCTGCAACATCCAGTTCGCGGTCAACCCCGAGAACGGCCGGATCATCGTCATCGAGATGAACCCGCGCGTCTCCCGGTCGAGTGCGCTGGCGTCGAAGGCCACCGGCTTCCCGATCGCCAAGCTCGCGGCGAAGCTCGCCCTCGGCTACCGCCTTGACGAGATCCCGAACGACATCACCGGTGTGACCCCGGCGAGCTTCGAGCCGACGCTCGACTACGTCGTCGTGAAGGTCCCGCGCTTCGCGTTCGAGAAGTTCCCGGCCGCCGACGCCACCCTCACGACCACCATGAAGTCGGTCGGCGAGGCGATGGCGATCGGCCGCAACTACGCCACCGCGCTGCAGAAGGCCCTCCGCTCGCTCGAGAAGCGGGGCTCCAGCTTCCACTGGGGTGAGGAGCCGCGCAGCGTCGAGGAGCTGCTCGAGGTCGCGAAGACCCCGACGGACGGCCGGATCGTCACCCTGCAGCAGGCGCTGCGCAAGGGGGCGACCGTCGAGCAGGCGTTCGAGGCGACTGCCATGGACCCGTGGTTCCTCGACCAGATTGTCCTCATCAACGAGGTCGCCGAGGTCATCCGCACCGCCGGCGAGCTGGACGACGCGACACTGCGCTACGCCAAGGAGCACGGCTTCTCGGACGCGCAGATCGCACAGCTCCGGGGCGAGAGCGAGGCCGAGATCCGCGGCGTGCGCCACGGCCTCGGGATCCGTCCCGTCTACAAGACGGTCGACACGTGCGCTGGCGAGTTCCCCGCTCTGACGCCCTATCACTACTCGAGCTACGACGCCGAGACCGAGGTCGCGCCGTCCGAGCGCACCAAGGTCGTCATCATCGGTTCCGGCCCGAACCGCATCGGCCAGGGCGTCGAGTTCGACTACTCGTGCGTGCACGCCTCGTTCGCGCTGTCCGACGCCGGCTTCGAGACCGTCATGATCAACTGCAACCCGGAGACGGTGTCGACCGACTACGACACGTCCGACCGGCTGTACTTCGAGCCCCTGACGCTCGAGGACGTGCTGGAGGTCCTCGACGCCGAAGCCGCGAGCGGTACCATCCTCGGCGTCGTCTGCCAGCTCGGCGGCCAGACCCCGCTCGGGCTCGCCAAGGGCATCGAGGCGGCCGGGTACACGGTCCTGGGCACGAGCCCGGAGGCCATCGACCTGGCCGAGGAGCGCGAGCTGTTCTCGCGACTGCTCGACGAAGCCGGGCTGCTCGCACCGCGCAACGGGACGGCGATCGACGTGGAGGGCGCGGTCCGCATCGCCGAGGAGATCGGCTACCCCGTGCTCGTGCGTCCGAGCTTCGTGCTGGGCGGCCGCGGTATGGAGATCGTCTACGGCACCGACGCGCTGCGCGAGTACTTCGTGCGGACCGCCGGCGAGGTCGTCATCGAGGAGGGCAAGCCGCTCCTGGTCGACCGCTTCCTGGACGACGCGATCGAGCTCGACGTCGACGCGCTGTACGACGGCACCGACCTCTTCATCGGCGGCGTCATGGAGCATCTGGAGGAAGCCGGCATCCACTCCGGCGACTCGAGCTGCACGTTGCCGCCCGTCTCCCTCGGCCGCAGCGACGTCGACCGCGTCCGCGAGGCCACCCTGGCCATCGCTCAGGGCGTGGGCGTGCGCGGACTCCTGAACGTCCAGTTCGCGATCAGCGCCGGCGTGCTCTACGTCATCGAGGCCAACCCGCGCGCCAGCCGCACGGTGCCGTTCGTGTCCAAGGCCCTGGGCATCCCGATGGCGAAGGCGGCCAGCCGCATCATGGCCGGTGCGACGATCGCCGAGCTCCGCGCGGAGGGCATGCTGCCCGAGCAGGACGGCTCGAGGGTGCCGCTGGACGCTCCGGTCTCCGTCAAGGAGGCGGTGCTGCCCTTCAAGCGGTTCCGCACCGCCGACGGCAAGACGGTCGACTCGGTCCTCGGCCCGGAGATGCGCTCGACCGGCGAGGTCATGGGCATCGACCGGGACTTCCCGACCGCCTTCGCGAAGTCGCAGGCCGCGGCCTACGGGGGCATGCCGACCTCGGGAACGGTGTTCATCTCGGTCGCCGACTCCGACAAGCGCGCGGTGATCCTTCCGGCCCACCGCCTGCAGCAGCTCGGCTTCACCATCGTGGCGACGGAGGGCACGGCGGAGATCCTGTCGCGCAATGGCATCGCGGTCACAGTGGTCGAGAAGTACAGCGAGACGCAGGAGTCCGGAGCCCGCAACATCGTGGACCTCATCAACGACGGGGAGATCGACATCGTCGTGAACACCCCGTCCGGAGGGGCGGCGAGGGCCGACGGCTACGAGATCCGTGCAGCGGCCGTCGCTGCGGACAAGGCGCTCTTCACGACCATCGCGGTGCTCGGCGCCGCGGTGAGCGGGATGGACGCCGCGCACGAGGGCTTCCAGGTCAAGAGCCTGCAGGAGTATGCGCAGGACCGGAAGGTCGCGGTATGACGGCACGCTTCGGCGAGCGGGCCAGGGCGGCTCTCGAGACGTACGGCCCGCTCTGCGTCGGCATCGACCCCCACGCCGCGCGCCTGGCGGCGTGGGGGTTGGCCGCCGATGCCGTCGGAGTCCGGGAGTTCGGTCTCCGTGCCGTCGACGCGGCCGCCGGTCGCGTCGGCATCGTGAAGCCGCAGGTGTCGTTCTTCGAGCGGCACGGCGCGGCCGGGTTCGCCGCGCTGGAGGACGTGCTCGCCGCTGCGCGTGCGGCTGGACTCCTCGTGATCGCCGACGCCAAGCGCGGTGACATCGGATCCACCATGGCGGACTACGCCCAGGCCTGGCTGCCCGCCGGCGCGCCGCTGGAGGCGGACGCGCTGACGGTCAACCCGTACCTCGGCGTCGGCGCGCTCGATGGCGCGTTCGCGCTGGCCGAGGAACACGGCAAGGGGCTCTTCGTCCTCGCGGCGACGAGCAACCCCGAAGCCACCGCGCTGCAGCGCGCGCAGACCGCGGACGGCGAGACGGTGTCCGCCGCGGTGGTCGCCGAGGTGTCGCGCCGGAACGCTGCCGCGACGCCCCAGGGGGAGTGGGGGAGCTTCGGCTTCGTCATCGGCGCCACGGTGGACGCGGTGCAGGCCGGGCTCGCGCCGTTCGCACCCTTCGCCCCGATCCTCGCGCCCGGCTTCGGCGCCCAAGGCGCCACCCCCGCGGACCTCGCCCGCCGTTTCGGCCCGATGGCCGCCTCGGTGATCGCGAGCGAGAGCCGCAGCCTCCTCTCCGCGGGCCCGGCGGCCCTCGCCGAGACGATCGCCGACCGCGCCGCCCAGTATCGAGAGGTCAGCCGTGGCTGAGGAACGCCGCACCGTCCCCGAGGTCGACAGGGCTGCCGCGGCGCGCCGCGCGGTCGAGCGACGGCGCGCGAGGGCGTCGCTCAAGCGGGATCTCACGATGCGCGTCGTCACCCCGCAAGCCGTGCTGCATCGTGCGACGGAAGACCCGGACTCGGTCGAGGGTTCCATGCGCATCACCGACTTCCTCCTGGCCCTGCCGGCGATCGGCGCGGGTAAGCGCGACCGGGTGCTGGAGCAGCTCCACATCTCGCCGGTCAAGCGGTTGGGTGGTCTGGGCGCGCGCCAGCGCCGCGTTCTCGAGGAATGGCTGGACGACCGTTTCCCGGTGCCGGCCCCCCGCGATGCGCGCAGCCGACTGCTCGTCCTCGCGGGCCCCACGGCCGTCGGCAAGGGCACCGTGGCGGCGCACATCCGGGAGAACAATCCCGAGATCCATCTGTCGGTCTCCGCGACTACGCGACCCCCGCGCCCCGGTGAGATCGACGGCGTGCACTACTACTTCGTGGACGATGCCGAGTTCGACCGCCTGATCGCCGACGGCGAGCTGCTGGAGTACGCGGTGGTGCACAACCGTTCGCGGTACGGCACGCCGCGGGCGCCCATCGACGCCGCGCTGGCCGAAGGAAAGACCGTGCTGCTGGAGATCGACCTCCAGGGTGCGCGCCAGGTCCGCGACGCCGAGCCGTCGGCAACCCTCATCTTCCTGCTGCCGCCGAGCTGGGACGAGCTCGTGCACCGGCTGGTCGGCCGCGGCACCGAGGACGCCGAGGAACGGGCTCGTCGCCTGCGCACGGCGAAGGTCGAGCTGGCGGCGCAGAACGAGTTCGACCACCTCGTCGTGAACGAGGACGTCGCCACCGCCGCTCGCGAGGTCGTAGACTTGTCTACAAGCTCTGCGCGCTGACCTGATTCCAGGGTCGAGCACCACGCCGGTCCCTGAGCTCGTCGAAGGGTCGCGCGCCCGCAGCACCGTCTTCGCGGCGAATCCCGTCGCCTGATCAGGAGGTCCACCCATGGCCGGACGCAACAACGGCATCATCGATCCCCCCATCGACAACCTGCTGGAGCGCGTCGACTCCAAGTACGAGCTCGTGATCTACGCCGCCAAGCGCGCCCGTCAGATCAACGACTACTACTCCGACCTGCACGAGGGGAACCTCTTCGACAACGTGGGCCCGCTCGTCGACTCCTCCGTCGAGGACAAGCCGCTCACCATCGCTCTGCACGAGATCAACGAGGACAAGCTCCGCCTGCGTCACGCGGAGTGACTCGACGACCGCGCCGCCGCGACGTCGGTGGCGCGGTCCAGAATGGGTGCCAAACCCTTCCACCGTCCGTCCCCGTTCTGGAGCATCGATGAGCGCGCTGCGTCTGTTCACGTCCGAGTCCGTCACCGAAGGGCATCCGGACAAGATCTGCGATCAGATCTCGGACAGCATCCTCGACGGGCTTCTCGAGAAGGATCCGGGTTCCCGGGTCGCCGTGGAGACGCTGGTGACCACCGGTCTCGTCCACGTCGCGGGGGAGATCCGGACGGACGCCTACGTCGACATCCCGACGATCGTTCGGCAGGTCGTGAACGGCATCGGCTACACGTCGTCCGACACGGGCTTCGACGGTGACTCGTGCGGTGTCAGCGTCTCGGTCGGCGAGCAGTCTACCGACATCGCGCACGGCGTCGACAACGCGCAGGAGCACCGCGACGGCTCGTCCGTGGACCCGCTCGACGGCCTCGGCGCCGGGGACCAGGGCATCATGTTCGGCTTCGCGACGAACGAGACCCCGCAGCTCATGCCGATGGCCGCATGGACCGCGCACCGCATCGCGGAGCGGCTCACGGAGGTGCGTCGCAGCGGGCTGCTGCCCTTCCTGCGTCCGGACGGAAAGACGCAGGTGACCCTCGGGTACGACGGCTTCACTCCGAAGACCGTCGATGCCGTCGTGCTGTCGACGCAGCACAACCCGGACATCGCCCAGGACGATCTGAAGGCGCAGATCCGCGAACACGTGATCGACCCGGTCCTCGCCACGACCGGCCTCGACCTCGACGACGTCACCTACTACATCAACCCCGCGGGCCCGTTCGTCACGGGCGGTCCCAAGGGCGATGCCGGGCTCACCGGCCGCAAGATCATCATCGACACGTACGGCGGTGCCGCGCGGCACGGTGGCGGAGCCTTCAGCGGGAAGGACCCCTCCAAGGTCGACCGCTCGGGCGCCTACGCGACCCGCTGGGTCGCCAAGAACGCCGTCGCCGCGGGGCTCGCCGATCGCCTCGAGGTGCAGGTCGCCTACGCGATCGGCGTCGCGCGCCCGGTCGGCCTGTACGTGGAGACCTTCGGCACCGGGCGGGTGTCCGACGAGGCCATCACCCGGGCCATCGACGAGGTCTTCGATCTGCGGCCGCAGGCCATCATCGAGCAGCTCGACCTGCTGCGACCGATCTACGCCCAGACGGCGGCCTACGGGCACTTCGGCCGTGAACTGCCCGACTTCACCTGGGAGCGGACGGACCGGGCCGAGGAGCTGCGGCGCGCTGCCGGGCTCTGACGGAGCCGCGGTCCTGATGTCTCCGGAGAGCCGGCGCATCGCCCGGGTGCTCCTCGAATCACCGCTGCCACAACTCGACCGTCTGTTCGACTACGCCCTGCCGGCCGAACTCGGCGAGGTGATCCCGGGAGTGCGCGTACGCGTCCCGCTGCGCACCGCCGGACGAGTGGTGGACGGTTTCGTCGTGGAGCTGGACGTCGAAGACGACGCGGATCGCCCGCTCTCCGAGGTCGAGAGCGTCGTGTCCTCTGTTCCTGTGCTGCCCGACCGCCTGTATCGCCTGGCTCGGCGGGTGGCGGACCGCGCCGCGGGTTCCGCCTCCGACGTCCTGCGTCTGGTCATTCCGAAGCGTCAGGTGCGCGTCGAGAAGGCCTGGACCGCGGACTCTCCGACGCCGGACCTGGAGCCGGAGGCCCGGGACGAGGCCGCGTCCGTCGTCGGGCTGTACGACGGCCTGCAGGCCGCCCTCGACGGGAGCGGGCGTGCGGCGGTCGAGGCCATCCCGCGACTGACCGATGACACCCCCGGGTGGGCGCGGATGCTGGCCGCCGCCGCCGCGACGATGCTCGGGGCGGGGAAGTCGAGCATCCTCGTCGTGCCCGACCACCGTGACCTCGATCGGCTGCTGGCCGCCCTCCCTGCGTTCGTCCCGGCGGAGGCGATCGCGCGGTACGACTCCCGACAGTCGAACCCGGATCGCTACCGCTCGTTCTTGCGCACGCTCGAGGACGCTCCGTGCATCGTGGTGGGGAACAGGTCCGCCGTGTACGCCCCTGTCGTCGCCGGCCTCGTGGCGCTGTGGGACGACGGCGACAGCCTGCTGGGCGAGCCGCTCGCGCCCTATGTCCATGCGCGCGATGCCGCGCTGTTGCGGCAGGAGGCGGAGGGGTCGGCCCTGCTCTTCGCAGGCCACACACGCACGACCGAGGTCGAACGTCTCGTCGCCCACGGCTGGTTGCAGGACATCCGCGCCGCCCGGCGGGTCCTGCCGCGGGTCGTGCTGAGCACGCCGCAGGAGATGGAGCAGCCGACGGCGCAGCGGATGCCGTCGTCCGCCTTCCTGGCTGCCCGTCGAGCCACCGCGGAAGGGCCCGTGCTCATCCAGGTCTCGCGTCCCGGCTTCGCGCCGTCTTTGGTCTGCGCGGATTGCCGGGCGCCCGCCCGATGCCCGCACTGCGGCGGCCCCCTCGGCGCTCGTCAGCGGGGCGCCGTCCCCGTGTGCGGCTGGTGCGGCCGCGGTGCGAGGGCATGGACCTGCCCCGTGTGCTCCTCCACCCGGCTCCGGCTGGCATCCTCGGGGAGCGAACGGACGGCCGACGAGCTGGGGCGAGCCTTCCCGGGGGTCCGGGTGGTCGTGGCGGACGGGGGGCATCCGGTCGAGCGTGTCGACGAGCGGCCGGCGCTGGTGGTCGCCACCCGCGGCGCGGAGCCGCTCGCCGACGGCGGGTACCGGGCGGTGGTCCTGCTCGACGGCCCGCGCATGCTGCAGGCCCCGGACCTTCGCATCAGCGAAGCCTGTCTGCGGTGGTGGTCGAACGCCGCCGCTCTGGCTGCCCCTGGCGCTCCCATCCACCTCGTCGGCGTGGACGGCGCAGTAGCCAAGGCCCTGGCCACCTGGAACCACGCGGCCTACGCGCGCACCGAGCTGGAACAGCGGGCGCCGCTGCACATGCCGCCGACCGCGCGCGTCGCGCTCGTGGAGGGATCCGCGGCCGCCGTCGCCCGCGCGCTGGAGGCGCTCTCCGAGCTCTCCCTGCCCGCGGACGCGGTGCTCGGTCCCGTCCCCGTCGACTCGGACGACGTCCCCCCGCGGGTCCGCGCACTCGTGCGCTTCGACTACAGCGCGGGAAGCCGCGTCGCGACCACGCTCCGCGCCGCCGTCGTCGCCGAGGCGGTGAGCGGTCGCCGAGGCCGGGTGAAGGCCGCCCGCAGCACGCTCTCGGTCCGCCTCGATATCCTCGATCCAGAACTCTGACCCATCCGGAGAACCTTCATGCGCCTCGTCTTCGCCGGCACTCCCGCCGCCGCGGTCCCCACTCTGCGACGTCTCGCCGCCGAGCACGACATCGCCGCCGTCGTGACACGGCCCGACGCCCCGCTCGGACGGAAACGCGTGCTCACTCCCTCGCCGGTCGCCCAGGTCGCCGCCGAGCTCGGGTTGCCTGTCATCCAGGCGGCGCGGCTCGACGAGGCCGCGACGGCGGAGATCGCGGCCCTGCGACCCGAGCTCGGCGTGATCGTCGCGTACGGCGGCCTCGTCCGCGAACCCCTCCTGTCCACGCCCGACGCCGGCTGGATCAACCTCCATTTCTCGCTCCTGCCGGCGTGGCGCGGCGCGGCTCCGGTCCAGCGCGCGCTGATCGCCGGGGACTCCGTCCTCGGTGCGAGCGTCTTCCGACTCGTCCCCGAACTCGACGCCGGCGACGTGTTCGCGTCCCGCGCCGTCGAGATCTCGGAGACGGCGACGGCCGGCGACGCACTGGAGACCCTGGCGATCGACGGGGCTGCCCTCACCGCCGAGGTGGTGACGGCGATCGCCGACGGCAGTGCCCGCGCCGTTCCCCAGGAAGGCGAGCCGACCTTCGCCGGCAAACTGAACCTCGAGGACGGTCTGCTGGATTTCCAGGAGCCGCTGGACGTCGTGTACGCCCGCTTCCGCGGGGTCACACCGGAGCCCGGGGCGCACACGACCATCGATGGTCAACGGCTGAAGATCCTCGCTGCGCGGCCGGACGACGGGGGAGAGCGCGATGACCTCCCGCCCGGGACCGTGGCGGGGACCCGCTCGGAGGTGCTGATCGGCACGGCCACCTCGCCCCTGGCGGTGACCCGGCTGCAGCCCGCGGGCAAGGGGGCGATGAACGCTGCCGACTGGTGGCGGGGTCTCCAGGGCACGACTCCGGTGGCCGGCTCATGAGCGACGGACGGCGCCGCAACGCCCCACAACGTGAGCCGCGCGCCAGCGGCGGTCGTGGCCCGAGCCGGACCGTGCAGCCCGCGCGGCGAGTGGCCTACGACGTGCTCCGGGCCGTGTCGGACTCCGACGCCTATGCCAACCTCCTCCTCCCGACCGCGATCGCCGAGGCAGGCCTGGAACCGCAGGACGCCGCGCTGGCGACCGAACTGACCTACGGAACGCTGCGTCGCCGCGGGACCTACGACGCGATCGTCGCCGCCGCCGCCGATCGCCCTGCCGACGCGGTCGACCCCGCGGTGCTCGACGCGCTCCGGCTCGCAGTCCATCAGCTCGTCGCGACACGGGTGGCTCCGCACGCCGCGGTGAACGAGTCCGTGAACCTGGTGGCACTCGCCGCGGGTCGCGGCGCGTCCAGCTTCGCCAACGCGGTGCTCCGAAGGATCGCCCGCGAATCACCCGAGCAGTGGCTGGCCCGCATCGAGCAGGCCGCCCGGTCAGACGACGAGCGTCTGGCGCTCCGAGCCGCGCACCCCGTGTGGGTCATCCGGGCGCTGCGGCGCGCCCTCGCTGCCGAGGAGCGGGTGGAGGAGCTGGACGCACTGCTGGAGGCCGACAACGTCTCGCCCGAGGTCACGCTGGTCGCCCTCCCCGGTCTGGCCGATCCCGGGGAGCCGCGACGGCCGTATGCCCCCACCGCTTTCGGCTCTCCCGGCGGGGATCCGCGCCTCGCGATGGGGGCGTCCGAGGGGACCGTCCGGGTACAGGACGAGGGCTCGCAGCTCGTCGCTCTCGCCCTGACGGCGGTGACACCTGTGCGAGCGGGAGAGCGATGGCTCGACCTGTGCGCCGGCCCCGGCGGGAAGACAGCGCTGCTCGCTGCCGTCGCCCGGCAGAACGGCGCGGTCCTGGAGGCGAACGAGGTGGTGCCGACCCGCGCCCGGCTCGTGCGCAACGCGCTGCGCGCCGTTCCGGGAGAGGTCACCGTGCACGAGCGTGATGGGCGGGAACTCGCGGCCGAGCGGCCGGGGGTGTTCGACCGGATCCTCGTGGACGCCCCCTGCACCGGCCTCGGCGCGCTGCGCCGGCGACCGGAGGCGCGCTGGCGGAAGTCGCCGGCTGACGTCGCCGAACTCGTGCCGCTGCAGGTCGGGCTGCTCGCGGCGGCCGTGGACGCGCTGGCGCCAGGAGGCGTCGTCGCCTACGTCACCTGCTCACCCCACCTCGCGGAGACGACCGCGGTGGTCGAGGAGGTGCGGCGCCTGCGTCCTGAGCTCGTCGAACTCGATGCCCGTGCCGTGCTGCGCGGCGTGGCACGGTCGCCGATCGACCTCGCCGACGACGGGCGCTCGCAGACCGGCAGTGTCCAGCTCTGGCCGCATCGCCACGGCACCGACGCGATGTTCCTCGCGCTCCTGCAGCGCCCTCTCGCAACAGACGCCCCGAAGGAAGGCTGAGATCATGGACCTGCCCCGCGCACCGCGTATCAACCCCAGCATCCTCGCCGCCGACTTCGTGAACATGCAGGCGGAGCTCGCTCGCATCGCGACGGCCGACTTCGCGCACGTCGACGTCATGGACAACCACTTCGTCCCGAACCTCACCTTCGGTCCGCAGATGGTGCAGCGCATCCAGGAGACCAGCCCGGTCCCGCTCGACGTGCACCTCATGATCACGGACCCGGATCGCTGGGCTCCCGGGTACGCCGAACTCGGCGCGGCGAGCGTGACCTTCCACCTCGAGGCGGCGGGGGAGCCGGTGGTTCTCGCTCGCCGGCTGCGCGACATCGGTGCTCGGGCGGGCGTGGCGGTCAAGCCCGCGACTCCGGTGGAGGGACTCTTCGAGCTGTTGGACGAGTTCGATCAGATCCTGGTGATGACGGTGGAGCCCGGATTCGGTGGACAGGGCTTCATGCCCGAGACGATGCCCAAGCTGCAGGCGCTCTCCACAGAGGCGCGGCGGCGGGGCTCGTCGGTGTGGCTGCAGGTCGACGGGGGTATCTCGGACGCGACGATCGCACAGGCGGCCGAGGCCGGGGCGGACACGTTCGTCGCGGGATCCGCGGTCTACGGTGCGGACGACGTGGAGGCGGCGGTCACCCGGCTCAGGGACCTCGCGCGAGCCGGTAGCCTGGAGGGGTGAAGACTTTCGACGAGCTGTTCGCCGAGCTCAGCGTCAAGGCCGAGACCCGTCCTGAAGGATCGGGGACCGTGGCGGAGCTCGACGGTGGCGTGCACACGATCGGCAAGAAGATCGTCGAAGAGGCCGCCGAGGTCTGGATGGCGGCGGAGTACGAATCGGACGCCGCGGCAGCGGAGGAGATCTCGCAGCTCCTCTACCACCTGCAGGTCATGATGCTCGCGAAGGGCCTCACCCTGCAGGACGTCTACCGACATCTCTGATGCGCTCCGGTCCCACCCCTTCGAACTGAAAGCCGTTCATGCTGCGCATCGCCGTTCCCAACAAGGGCTCGCTCTCCGAGACCGCCGCCGAGATGCTCGCGGAGGCGGGCTATGCCGGCCGCCGCGACCCCAAGACCCTGCATGTCATCGACGCCGAGAACGACGTCGAGTTCTTCTTCCTCCGGCCCCGTGACATCGCGACGTACGTCGCCTCCGGGGCCCTCGACGTCGGCATCACCGGCCGTGACCTCCTCCTCGACGTGCAGCAGCCGGCACGCGAGATCGAGCAGCTCGGGTTCGGGGCGTCCACGTTCCGTTTCGCCGGTCCTCCCGGACGCTTCACGTCCATCGAAGACCTCGACGGCGTCCGCGTCGCCTCCGCGTACCCGGGTCTGGTCGGCTCCTTCCTTCGCGACCAGGGCGTCAGCGCCGAACTCGTGCAGCTCGACGGCGCGGTGGAGTCCGCGGTGCGCCTCGGTGTCGCCGATGCGGTCGCCGACGTCGTGTCCACCGGCACCACGCTCCGTCAGGCCGGGCTGGAGATTTTCGGCCCCGTGATCCTCGAGTCCGAGGCCGTGCTGATCAGCCGTCCCGGTGAGGCCGAAGGCGTTGACACACTGCTGCGCCGGCTCCGCGGCGTGATGGTCGCGCGCCGCTACGTGCTGCTCGACTACGACCTCCCCACCGAGCTCGTCGATCAGGCCGTGGCCATCGCGCCCGGTCGCGAGTCCGCGACGATCTCGCCTCTCCGCGACCCGGCCTGGGTCGCGGTCCGGGTCATGATCCCGCGGCGTCGTGTCAATCAGGTGATGGATGACCTCTACGCCCTGGGCGCGCGGGCCATCCTCGTCACCGCGATCCACGCGGCGAGGCTCTGATGGCCCTCGCTTGTCGCGTCATCCCGTGTCTCGACGTCGCCGACGGGCGCGTCGTCAAGGGAGTCAACTTCGAGAACCTCCGCGACATGGGTGACCCGGTGGAGCTGGCCAGGCACTATGCGGCGCAGGGAGCAGACGAGATCACGTTCCTGGACGTCACGGCGACGGTGGACGCGCGGGCGACGACGTACGACGTCGTCCAGCGCACCGCGGAGCAGGTCTTCGTGCCGCTGACCGTCGGCGGCGGCGTGCGCAGCGTCGACGACGTCGCGCGGCTCCTCTCGGTGGGTGCGGACAAGGTCGGCGTGAACTCCGCGGCGATCGCCCGTCCCGAGCTCATCGGCGAGATCGCGGATCGGTTCGGTGCCCAGGTGCTCGTGCTCTCGCTCGACGTCAAGCGCGCGGACACCACGCGCTCCGGTTTCGTGGTGACGACGCACGGCGGGCGCACACAGACGACGCTGGACGCGCTCGACTGGGCGCGCGAGGCATCGGAACGCGGTGCGGGGGAGCTGCTGGTCAACTCGATCGACGCCGACGGCACCCGGGACGGCTTCGATCTGGAGCTCGTCCGGCTCATGCGCGAGGCCGCGCCGATTCCGGTGATCGCCTCCGGTGGCGCCGGACGGGCGACCGACTTCGCTCCGGCGATCAAAGCGGGCGCCGATGCGGTGCTCGCGGCCAGCGTCTTCCACACCGGTGCGCTGACGGTCGGAGACGTGAAGGACGCGCTGCGCGCGGAAGGAGTGCTCGTCCGATGACCGACGCGCCGAATCAGGGAGAGTCGTCCGTGGACGACCGCATCGCGCAGGTCGCGTTCAACGCCGACGGCCTCGCCCCGATCATCGTGCAGCAGTGGGACACGCGCGAGGTGCTGATGCTCGCGTGGGTGGATGCCGAGGCCCTGCGCCGCACGCTCACGTCGGGGCGCGCGACGTACTGGTCGCGCTCGCGCCGCGAGTACTGGCGCAAGGGAGACACGTCCGGGCATATCCAGGTCGTGCGGGAGGCCCGCCTCGACTGCGACGGCGACGCCCTCCTCCTCCTCGTCGACCAGACCGGGCCCGCGTGCCACACCGGGACGCGGTCGTGCTTCGACACGACCGACCTGGGCGCCGTCGACGGGGTGAGCGGATCGTGACGCTCGCCCAGCGTGGCCGGTCGCTCTCCGTGACCGGGTTCCTCCTGGCCGGGGCCATCGGCATCATCTCCTCCACGCAGACGTGGTTCACCGTGCAGCGCGCCGACGCAGGGGAGGACATCCTCGTCCCCGGCGCCTCCGCCCTGGTACTGCTGGCACCGCTGAGCCTCGCCGTGCTCGCACTGGGCGCGGCTCTCGCGATCGCCGGGCGAGCCGTGCGCCTCGTGTTCGGCGTGCTCGCGGCGGCCGCGGCCCTGTTCCTCGGCTGGTCCACGGTGCAGCTCCTCGTCGGCGATGCGTACGGCGCGGTCGCCGCCACCGTCACCGAGACGACGGGACTCGCCGGGAGCGGCGCGGTGCATGAGGTCGCCGCGAGCATCGTGCCGTCGGCCTGGCCCTTCCTTGCTCTCGGGGGCTGGGTGATCCTGCTGGTCGCCGCCGTCGTCGTGCTGTCCACCTGGCGGCGTTGGAAGGTCGGCGGTCGCCGCTACCGTACCGACGCGCCCAGCGGCGCGTCGCACGACGGTCCCGTCGACGCCGTCGATTCGTGGGACGAGCTGTCCCGCGGGTCCGATCCCACGCGTTGACCCCGATAGACTGAACCCAGATCCCACGTCGTCCCCGGAGGAGAACATGACCAACCCGATCGCTGACCCCGGCCACGGACACTCGCCTGCGGCCTGGACCGCCGTCGTGATCATGCTCGTCGGCTTCGCCGCCGCGACGGTCGCGTTCTGCTTCGAGCAGCCGACCCTGGTGTGGATCTCGGCCGCGTTGATCCCGATCGGGGCGATCGTCGGCTGGCTGCTCGCGAAGGCGGGATACGGCGTGAAGGGTCCCAAGTACGCCCCGAAGGCGCACTAGTGGTCCTCGCCGACCTGACGGCCGGCGCTGTCGCAGACGCCGAGGGTCGTGCCCTCTCCCGTCCACTCGCCGTGGTCGAGCGTGAGGCTCTGGCGCGCCCTGCGGCGAAGGACGCACTGGCGTTCCTCGCCCCGGCTGAGCGGGTCAAGATCATCGCCGAGGTGAAGCGGGCCAGCCCGTCGCGAGGTGCCCTCGCCGAGATCCCCGATCCCGCTCACCAAGCGGCGCTGTATGAGACCGGAGGCGCCTCTGCGATCAGCGTCCTGACCGAGGAGCGCCGTTTCGGCGGCAGTCTCGCCGACCTGGAGGCCGTCACGGCCCGCGTCTCCCTGCCGGTGCTGCGCAAGGACTTCATCGCCACGCGCTATCAGGTGCTCGAGGCGCGTGCCGCAGGAGCCGACCTCGTCCTGCTCATCGTGGCAGGGCTGGAGCCCGACGTTCTCCGCGATCTGTACGGGTTCGTTCTCGAACTCGGCATGACGCCGCTCGTGGAGACCCACTCGGCCGAGGAGCTGGAGGCCGCGATCGACCTCGGCGCCGACCTCATCGGGGTGAACGCTCGCGACCTGAAGACCCTCGAGCTCGACCGTGATCTGTTCGGCCGCCTCGTCGATCGCATTCCCGACGCAGCGATCAAGATCGCGGAGTCCGCGGTGCTCACGCCCGCCGACGTCGCACACTACCGTTCGGCCGGTGCCGACGTGGTGCTGATCGGTGAGGCCCTGGTGACCGGAGACCCGGTCGCCACTCTCGAGAGCTTCCTGGAGGCGAAGTGAGTCTGCGTGACCAGCATGGTCCGTTCTTCGGCGACTTCGGCGGGCGGTACATGCCCGAGTCGCTGGTCGCCGCGATCGACGAGCTGACGACCGCATACGAGGACGCCATCGCCGACCCGGCGTTCCGGGCCGAGCTGTCGCACCTCTTGTCCTCCTATGCCGGCCGGCCCTCCGCCCTCACCGAGGTGCCCCGGTTCGCCGAGCACGCGGGCGGCGCGCGGGTCTTCCTCAAGCGCGAGGACCTCAACCACACCGGGTCGCACAAGATCAACAACGTGCTGGGTCAGGCGTTGTTGACCAAGCGCCTCGGCAAGACGCGCGTCATCGCCGAGACCGGTGCCGGTCAGCACGGTGTCGCGACGGCGACCGCTGCGGCCCTGTTCGGCCTCGACTGCACGATCTACATGGGCGAGGTCGACACGGAGCGGCAGGCGCTGAACGTCGCCCGGATGCGGCTGCTCGGCGCCGAGGTCGTCGCAGTGACCTCGGGGTCGCGCACCCTGAAGGACGCGATCAACGACGCGTACCGCGACTGGGTCGCCTCGGTCGAGACGACGAACTACATCTTCGGCACCGCCGCGGGACCGCATCCGTTCCCCGCGATGGTCCGCGACTTCCAGAAGATCATCGGCGAAGAGGCCCGCGCCCAGCTCCTCGACGAGGTCGGACGGCTCCCGGATGCCGTCGTCGCCTGCGTCGGCGGTGGATCCAACGCGATCGGCATGTTCGATGCGTTCCTGGACGACGAGGGCGTGCGGCTGTACGGCGTGGAGGCGGCCGGCGACGGCGTCGACACCGACAAGCACGCCGCATCGATCGAGCGGGGGCGCCCCGGGGTCCTGCACGGCGCGAAGACGTACGTGCTGCAGGACGAGGACGGCCAGACCGTCGAATCACACTCGATCTCCGCCGGTCTCGACTATCCCGGGGTCGGTCCGGAGCACTCCTGGCTGGCGGACATCGGTCGCGCGGAGTACATCCCCGCGACGGATGACGAGGCGATGCAGGCCCTGCGGCTGCTCAGCCGGACGGAGGGGATCATCCCCGCCATCGAGTCCGCTCACGCCCTCGCCGGGGCGCTGCGGATCGGCCGCGAGCTGGGCCCTGACGGTCTGATCGCGATCTGCCTGTCCGGCCGTGGCGACAAGGATATGGATACCGCCGCGCGCTACTTCGAGCTCTACGACGACGAAGCCCTGGCCCACGACCCGTCCGCGGAGAGCGCCGAGGAAGAGGCGGCATCGAAGGGAGAGCCGCAGCTGTGAGCCGCGTCGAACAGGCCATCCAGCGCGCGCACGATGCGGGCCGCAGCGCGTTCGTCGGCTACCTGCCCGTCGGCTTCCCCGACCTGGAGACGAGTATCCAGGCGGCGATCGCCCTCGCCGAGAACGGCGTGGACATCATCGAGCTCGGTCCGCCGTACAGCGATCCCGTCATGGACGGCGCCATCATCCAGGAGGCGACGACCAAGGCCCTCGCCGCCGGCTTCCGGATGAGGGACCTCTTCACCGCCATCCGGGCGATCACGGCAGCGACCGATGTTCCGGTGCTCGTGATGACCTACTGGAACCCCGTCCTGCAGTTCGGCGTCGATCGCTATGCCGAGGAGCTGCTCGCGGCAGGCGGAGCCGGCCTCATCACGCCGGACATCACTCCGGAGGCCGCAGGCGAGTGGATCGCGGCCAGCGAGCGCCTCGGTCTCGACCGGGTCTTCCTCGCGGCCCCGACCTCATCCGACGAGCGCCTCGACCTCGTCGTGAGGTCCTCGACGGGCTTCGTCTACACGGTCTCCACCATGGGGATCACGGGGGAGCGGGCAGAGCTCGACCGCGCCGCGCGTACCCTCGTGTCGCGGCTCCGCGACCATGGTGCCCGCCGTGCCTGCGTGGGCATCGGCATCTCGACCCCGGATCAGATCGCCGGGGTCTCCGAGTACGCCGACGGCGCCATCGTCGGCACCGCCCTCGTCCGCGCCCTCCGTGACGGCGGCGTCCCCGCCCTCGCCGAGATCACCCGTACCCTGGCCGCCGGCACCGCGTCGGCGCGCTTCGTCTCAGAGAAGTAGGATCGCACTCATGTCCTTCGCGCTCCACAGCACCACCGCCGGCGTGCTCGCCAGCATCCCGAGCCCGCCCGTGTCGTACTTCGATCTCGGTCCGCTCCGGATCCACTTCTACGCGCTGTGCATCATCGCCGGAATCATCGTCGCGGTGCTGATGACGAACCACCGTCTCACCAAGCGGGGCGCGGAGCCGTGGGTGGTCATCGACATCGCGATCCTCGCCGTGCCGCTCGCGATCATCGGTGCGCGCATCTTCCACGTCCTCACCCACCCGAACTTCTACTTCGGCGAGGGGAAGAACACCTGGAACCCCTTCGAGCCCGGCTCCGTCTGGGCGATCTGGGAGGGCGGCATCGCGATCTTCGGCGCGCTCATCGGCGGCGCGCTGGGCGCCTACCTCGGGTGCCGCTGGACAGGCATCCGCTTCTGGACGTTCGCGGATGCGCTCGCCCCCGGTCTGCTGCTCGCCCAGGCGATGGGCCGCTTCGGCAACTGGTTCAACCACGAGCTGTTCGGTCTGCCGACCTCCCTTCCGTGGGGCCTGGAGATCGAATCCACGAACTCGGCCTTCCCTCCGGGACTGCCCGAGGGCACGCTCTTCCACCCCACCTTCCTCTACGAGGTCATCTGGAACGGCCTCGGCGTCCTCGTGTTGCTGTGGCTCGGCCGGAAGCTGTTCTTCCAGTGGGGTCGCCTCTTCGCGATCTACCTCATCTGGTACAGCGCCGGGCGCATCCTGTGGGAGTCGATCCGCATCGACCCGAGCGAGATCATCCTCGGCCTGCGCAGCAACGTCTGGGCCGCCATCATCGGCGTCGTCGTCGGTCTCGTCATCCTCGTTGTGCAGACCCGCCGTCACCCCGGTCTCGAGCCGTCGCCGTACCAGCCGGGCCGCGGACGGAAGGACGTGGACGCTGATGTACAATCGCAGGACAATCCCTCTGATTTCGTGGACGTGAGCGAGCCTCCGGCCGAAGAAGTCGCCGCCGGAGCCACTGCCACAAGCGCTGCTCCCTCGAGCGGGGACGGCTCCCGATAACGCCGCCTCGCGGCGGGAGAACCATTGCACTGAACGAGCGGGCCGACGACGTCCCCGGGTTTCACTGAAGATCTGAGGACGGTAACTGGTGTACTTCCAGCCCCCTTACGGCGCCTCCGGCGCATACCCCCCGAAGCAGGGCATGTACAACCCGGCGTTCGAGAAGGACGCCTGCGGCCTGGCCATGGTCGCAACGTTGCGCGGCGAGGCCGGGCACGACATCATCGCGCTGGCCCTCGAGGCCCTGCGCAACCTGGAGCACCGCGGGGCCATCGGGTCGGACGCGGGCACCGGCGACGGAGCCGGCATCCTCACCCAGATGCCGGACGCCTTCCTCCGCGCGGTCACCGGCTTCGAACTGCCGCCCGTGGGGGAGTACGCGGCCGGACTGGCCTTCCTTCCCCGGGATTCGAGCCAGCGCCGCCAGCAGAAGGCCGGGATCGAGAACATCGCCCGTGCCGAGGGCCTCCGCGTCCTCGGCTGGCGCGAAGTCCCCACGGCCAACGAGAACCTCGGCAAGCTCGCCGACGAGGCTCGTCCCGCCTTCGAGCAGCTCTTCGTGAGCGCCGGAGGCGCCACCCTCGCCGATGCGCCGCTCACGGGCATCGCGCTCGACCGCGTCGCCTACCGCCTGCGCAAGCGTGCCGGTCACGAGCTCGGCGCCTACTTCGTCTCCCTGTCCAGCCGCACGCTCGGCTACAAGGGAATGGTCACCACGCTCCAGCTCGAGCCGTTCTACCCGGACCTGCAGGACGAGCGCTTCGCGTCGGAGCTCGCCGTGGTGCACTCGAGGTACTCGACCAATACCTTCCCGTCGTGGCCGCTCGCGCAGCCGCTGCGGATGCTCGCCCACAATGGCGAGATCAACACGGTGGGCGGCAACCGCAACTGGATGCGCGCCCGCCAGTCGCAGCTCGAGTCCGAGCTCCTCGGCGACATCTCGCCCCTGCTGCCCATCTGCACCGACGGCGCGAGCGACTCCGCGTCGTTCGACGAGGTGCTGGAGCTGCTCACCCTGACGGGGCGCAGCCTGCCGCACGCGATCATGATGATGGTGCCGGAGGCGTACGAGAAGCAGGCGGACATCTCCCCGGAGCTGCGTGCGTTCTACGAGTACCACTCCAACCAGATGGAGCCGTGGGACGGTCCGGCCGCGCTCATCTTCACCGACGGCACTCTCGTGGGGGCGACGCTCGACCGCAACGGCCTGCGACCAGGGCGCTGGACCGAGACGACCGACGGTCTCGTCGTCATCGGCTCCGAAACGGGTGTCCTGCACTTCGAACCCGAGCGCATCAAGCGTCGGGGCCGGCTCCAGCCCGGCAAGATGTTCCTGGTCGACACCGCCCAGCGCCGAATCGTCGAGGATCGCGAGATCAAGCAGGAACTCGCGACGATGCATCCGTGGCAGGAATGGCTCGACGCCGGTTCCGTCCGGTTGGCCGACCTGCCCGAGCGCGAGCACATCGTGCACCCGCCGGCCTCGATCACCCGTCGGCAGCGGACCTTCGGCTACACGGAGGAGGAGGTGCGAATCCTCCTCACCCCGATGGGGCAGACCGGCGTCGAACCGCTGGGAGCCATGGGATCGGACACGCCGATCGCCGTGCTCAGCAAGCGACCGCGTCTGCTGTTCGACTACTTCACCCAGCAGTTCGCGCAGGTGACGAACCCGCCGCTGGACTCGATCCGCGAAGAGGTCGTCACCAGCCTCCGGCTCGGGCTCGGGCCGGAGTCCAACCTCCTGACCTGGGGTCCCGAGCACACCCGTACGGTGTCGCTCGACTTCCCCGTCATCGACAACGACGAGCTCGCGAAGATCCGGCACATCGACAAGGCGCTGCCGGGACGATCGAGCGCCACGATCCGGGGTCTCTACCACTTCGATGCGGGTCCCCACTCGCTCGCCGAGCGCCTCACCGAGATGTGCGCCGAGGTCGACCAGGCGATCGAGGACGGCGCGGAGTTCATCATCCTGTCCGACCGCGACTCGAACAAGGACCTCGTCCCGATCCCGTCGCTGCTCATGGTGTCGGCGATCCACCACCACCTCATCCGTCGCGAGAACCGTATGAAGGTCGGTCTGATCGTCGAAGCCGGAGACGTGCGCGAGGTGCACCACGTCGCGACGCTCATCGGCTACGGCGCGTCCGCCATCAACCCGTATCTGGCCATGGAGACGGTCGAGCACCTCGTCCGCACCGGCTACATCACGGGCATCTCCCCGGAGAAGGCGGTCAAGAACCTCATCTACGCGCTCGGCAAGGGTGTGCTGAAGATCATGTCCAAGATGGGCATCTCCACGGTCTCGTCCTACGCCGGTGCACAGGTGTTCGAGGCCGTCGGCTTGAGCCAGGAGTTCATCGACGCCTACTTCACCCGCACGGAGTCGAAGCTCGGCGGCATCGGGATCGAGCAGATCTTCGCCGAGAACCAGGCCCGCCACGACTACGCCTACCCGGAGGATGCCGCGGCCCGTGCGCACGAGCGCCTGTGGACCGGGGGTGAGTACCAGTGGCGTCGCGACGGGTCGCCACACCTGTTCAACCCGGAGACGGTGTTCAAGCTGCAGCACTCGACACGGACCCGCCGGTACGACATCTTCCGCGAGTACACGAAGCTCGTCGACGATCAGGCCGCGGAGCTGAAGACCCTGCGCGGCCTGTTCACCCTGCGGACCGGGACGCGCAAGCCCGTGCCGCTGGACGAGGTCGAGCCCGTGTCCGCGATCGTCAAGCGGTTCTCCACCGGGGCGATGAGCTACGGGTCCATCTCGAAGGAAGCGCACGAGACGCTCGCGATCGCGATGAACCGTATCGGCGGCAAGTCCAACACGGGTGAGGGCGGCGAGGACCCGGATCGCCTCGTCGACCCCGAACGACGCAGCGCCATCAAGCAGGTGGCCTCGGGTCGTTTCGGCGTCACGAGCCTTTACCTCACCGAGGCCGACGATATCCAGATCAAGCTCGCCCAGGGTGCGAAGCCCGGTGAGGGCGGCCAGCTCCCGCCGACGAAGGTGTACCCCTGGGTCGCGCGTACGCGGCACGCCACGGCGGGCGTCGGCCTCATCTCGCCGCCCCCGCATCACGACATCTACTCGATCGAAGACCTCAAGCAGCTCATCTTCGATCTGAAGCGTGCGAATCCCGAGGCGCGGATCCACACGAAGCTCGTGAGCCAGTCCGGCATCGGCGCGGTCTCGGCCGGCGTCGCCAAGGCGCTCAGCGACGTGATCCTCGTGTCCGGTCACGACGGCGGGACGGGCGCGAGCCCCCTGAACTCGCTCAAGCACGCCGGCACGCCGTGGGAGCTCGGACTCGCCGAGACGCAGCAGACGCTCATGCTCAACGGCATGCGCGACCGCGTCGTCGTCCAGGTCGACGGCCAGCTCAAGACGGGCCGTGACGTGATCATCGGCGCTCTGCTCGGGGCCGAGGAGTTCGGCTTCGCCACCGCACCGCTCGTCGTCAGCGGCTGCATCATGATGCGCGTCTGCCACCTGGACACCTGCCCGGTCGGCGTCGCGACCCAGAACCCCGTCCTGCGCGATCGCTTCACCGGCAAGCCCGAGTTCGTCGTGAACTTCATGGAGTTCATCGCGGAAGAGGTTCGCGAGCTGCTCGCCGAGCTCGGTTACCGTTCGATCGATGAGATCGTCGGGCGCACCGAGCTCCTCGAGACCAACGCGGCGATCGAGCACTGGAAGGCGGAGGGACTCGATCTCAGCCCGGTGCTGGAGGGTCCGGCATTCCCCGCCGGGGAGCCGCGTCGGAGTGGCCGTCCTCAGGACCACGAGCTCGACAAGCACTTCGACGTGCAGCTCATCGACATCGCGAAGGCGGCTCTGCTCAACGGCGAGCCCGTCGTCGTGGAGCTGCCGATCGCCAACACGGAGCGCGCGGTCGGCACGATGCTCGGGCATCAGGTGACCTCACGCCACGGGGCCACCGGCCTGCCGAAGGAGACCATCGACGTCACGCTCACCGGTACCGCGGGGCAGTCGCTCGGCGCTTTCCTGCCGCCGGGCGTCATCCTGCGGTTGGAGGGCGACGCGAACGACTACGTCGGCAAGGGCCTCTCCGGCGGGGACATCACGATCCGTCCGCCGCGTGGTTCCGCGATCGCTCCGCACGAGAACGTGATCGCCGGGAACGTCATCGGGTATGGTGCGACCTCCGGCACGATGTTCATCTCGGGCGTGGTGGGCGAGCGTTTCCTCGTCCGGAACTCAGGAGCCACCGCGGTGGTCGAGGGTGTCGGGGATCACGCGCTCGAGTACATGACCGGCGGCCTCGCGGTGATCCTCGGGTCGACCGGCCGGAACTTCGGCGCCGGGATGTCCGGGGGAGTGGCTTACGTGCACGCTCTCGACACGGGCAAGGTGAACGCGCAGTCCCTCAGCAGCGGCGAGCTACGGCTCGAGCCGCTGGACCGCGCCGACCTCGAAGTGCTGCGCGGTCTGCTCGTCGAGCACCGGGAGCGCACGGCGTCGCCTCGCGCGGCGGCCCTGCTGGAGGACTTCGACGCATCCGCGGCGGAGTTCGTGAAGGTGCTCCCGCGTGACTTCGCCGCCGTGCGCAGCATGCGCGAGGAGGCACTGGCCGAGGGGATCGACCCCGACGGCGACATCGTCTGGAACCGCATCCTGGAGGTGACCGGTGGCTGACCCCAAAGGCTTTCTGAAGGTGACCGAGCGGGAACTTCCCGCTCGCCGTCCGGTGCCCGTGCGCATCATGGACTGGAAAGAGGTGTACGAGCCCGGCGACAAAGCCGTCCTCCGCCGCCAGGCCAGTCGGTGCATGGACTGCGGTGTGCCGTTCTGCCACTCCGGCTGCCCGCTCGGAAACCTCATCCCCGAGTGGAACGATCTCACCTGGCGCGGCGAGGGCCGCGCCGCGATCGAGCGGCTGCACGCGACGAACAACTTCCCGGAGTTCACCGGTCGTCTCTGCCCGGCGCCGTGCGAGAGCTCGTGCGTCCTCGGCATCAATCAGCCTGCGGTGACCATCAAGCAGATCGAGGTCTCCATCATCGATGAGGCCTTCGCGAAGGGCTGGGTCGAGCCGGAGCCGCCGGAGCGCCTGACGGGCAAGACCGTGGCGGTCGTGGGCTCGGGCCCCGCCGGTTTGGCGGCCGCCCAGCAGCTCACGCGCGCGGGTCACACCGTCGCCGTCTTCGAGCGCGACGACCGCATCGGGGGGCTCCTGCGCTACGGCATCCCGGACTTCAAGATGGAGAAGAGCCAGCTCGAGGCCCGCCTGCGGCAGATGCAGGAGGAAGGCACGCGCTTCCGCGCGGGCGTGGAGATCGGCAAGGACATCTCCTGGGCCGACCTGCGCGCCCGGTACGACGCGGTCGTGATCGCCACCGGCGCTACGGTCCCGCGCGACCTGCCGATCCCCGGCCGAGACCTCGACGGCGTCCACTTCGCCATGGAGTACCTCGTCGAGTCGAACCACGCGGTCGCCGGAGACACCGTCCCCGGCCAGATCACGGCCGAGGGCAAGCACGTCATCGTCATCGGCGGCGGCGACACCGGCGCCGACTGCATCGGGACCGCGCACCGCCAGGGAGCGCTCAGCGTGACGAACCTCGCCATCGGCAAGCAGCCGAGCGCGACGCGTCCGGACCACCAGCCCTGGCCGATGATGCCCACGATCTTCGAGGTCGCCTCCGCGCACGAGGAGGGTGGGGAGCGGGTGTTCCTCGCCTCCACCGTCGAGTTCCTGTCGAACGAGGTCGGCGAGGTCCGGGCGCTGCGTGTGGCCGAGACCGAGTACATCGACGGCCGCCGCGTACCCAAGAGCGGGACCGAGCGGGAGATCCCGGCCGACCTGGTGCTCATCGCGATGGGCTTCACCGGGCCGGAGCAGGACGGCTACACCGAGGATACGCGACCGGAGGTGAGCGAGCGCGGTGCCTTCCGTCGTGCCGCGAACTACGAGTCGTCGATCCCCGGCGTCTTCGTCGCCGGCGATGCAGGGCGCGGACAGTCGCTCATCGTGTGGGCGATCGCGGAGGGCCGTGCGGCGGCGGCGAACGTCGACCGGTTCCTCATGGGCACCACCGTGTTGCCTGAGCCGGTGCGCCCGAGCGATGTCGCGATCGGCCTCCAGCCCGCGTAGGCTGAGGCCGGCAGTGTCGCCTGTTCGTAATCCCCCACTTCTACCCTGGAGACATGTTGAGACGCGCGAAAATCGTCGCCACCCTGGGCCCCGCCACTTCCACGTATGAGACGGTGCGCGCACTGATCGATGCGGGTGTGGACGTCGCCCGACTGAACCTCAGCCACGGTGACTACTCCGTGCATGAGAACAACTACGCGAACGTGCGCCGTGCGGCGGAGGACTCCGGTCGTGCCGTCGCCATCCTCGTCGACCTCCAGGGCCCGAAGATCCGTCTGGGCCGCTTCGAGGACGGACCGTACGAGCTCGCCAAGGGCGACATCTTCAAGATCACCACCGAGGACATCATCGGCAACAAGGAGATCTGCGGCACGACGTTCAAGGGCCTTCCTCAGGACGTCAAGCCCGGCGACTTCCTGCTGATCGATGACGGCAAGGTGCGCGTCGAGGTCGTTGAGACCGACGGCGTGACCGTCACCACGCGTGTCGTCGTCGCCGGCGCCGTCTCGAACAACAAGGGCATCAACCTGCCCGGCGTCGCCGTCAACGTCCCCGCGCTCAGCGAGAAGGACGAGGAGGACCTCCGCTGGGGCCTCCGGACGGGTGCCGACCTCATCGCGCTCTCGTTCGTCCGCAACGCCTCCGACGTGACCCGCGTCCACGAGATCATGGCGGAGGAGGGCGTCCGCGTCCCCGTCATCGCCAAGATCGAGAAGCCGCAGGCTGTTGACGCGCTCGAGGAGATCGTCGACGCGTTCGACGGCATCATGGTCGCTCGCGGTGATCTCGGGGTCGAGCTGCCGCTCGAGGCCGTCCCCATCGTCCAGAAGCGCGCCGTCGAGCTGGCTCGTCGCAACGCGAAGCCCGTCATCGTGGCCACGCAGATGCTCGAGTCGATGATCAACAGCCCGGTGCCGACCCGCGCCGAGACCTCCGACGTCGCCAACGCCGTCCTCGACGGCGCCGACGCGGTCATGCTCTCGGGCGAGACCAGCGTGGGCGACTACCCGGTCGTCGTCGTCGAGACGATGGCCCGGATCATCGAGTCGACCGAGGAGCACGGCCTGGAGCGGATCCTGCCGCTCACCACGAAGCCGCGCACGCAGGGCGGTGCCATCACGCTCGCCGCCCTCGAGGTCGCGGAGTTCGTCGACGCGAAGTTCCTCTGCGTCTTCACGCAGTCCGGAGACTCGGCCCGCCGGCTGTCCCGGCTGCGCTCGCGCATCCCGATGCTGGCCTTCACGCCGGAGCCGGGTATCCGCCGCCGCATGGCGCTCACCTGGGGCCTGCGCTCCACGCTCGTGGACATGGTGCAGCACACCGACCTCATGTACCACCAGGTCGACGAGTATCTCCTCGGGAACGGTCTGGCCGTCGAGGGCGACAAGGTCGTCGTGATCTCCGGTTCCCCTCCCGGGATCATCGGTTCCACGAACGACCTGCGCGTGCACAAGGTCGGCGACGCGCTGCGCGGTGCGGCTCCGATCTACAAGGCCGGCGTCTGACGCAGGGCGTTTCGGAGAGGGGCGGAGCTTCGGCTGCGCCCCTCTCTGTCATCTCCGGGCCGACGCGTCAAGCCTCTCGGTCGCGCCGACCACCTCGGATAGCGTGCTGACATGGTCCTCCGACGCCACGTCCTCACGTCCGGGCTGACGTTCCGGATCCTGGAGACTCCTCGGCCGGCCGGCTCCACCGCGCCGACCGTGGTCCTCGTGCACGGGATCGGGATGTCTCATCGGTATCTGTCTCGGCTGCACGCCGAGCTGGCCGCCACGACCCGCGTGGTCTCCGTGGACCTGCCGGGCTTCGGGGGCCTTCCCAAACCGCGGTTCGACGTGACGATCCCGCAGATGGCCGCGGGCCTCGCGCAGGTGGTGGCGAGTCTGGACGATGACCGGGTCGTGCTCGTCGGGCATTCGATGGGGGTGCAGTGGGCCGTGGAGACGGCCCTGCACCATCCCGAGTACATCCGGGCCGTCGTCGCCATCGGGCCCGTCACGGACGACGCCCACCGCACGCTGGGGGCACAAGCCCGGGCACTGGCCGTCGACACGCTGGGGGAGACGCCGGCGATCAACGCGGTCGTCTTCACGGACTACCTCCGCTGCGGCGTGCGCTGGTATCTCCGACAGGTGCGGCACATGCTCGCGTATCCGCTGGAGGAGAAGGTCGCCGCCCTCACGATGCCGGTGCTGATCGTGCGGGGGAGCGAGGATCCGATCGCCGGGCGGGCCTGGTGTCGCCGCCTGCGTGACGCGGCGGTCGTGTCCCGCCTCGTGGAGATCCCCGGTCACCATCACGTCGCGCAGCAGTCCTCGCCACGAGCGGTCGCTTCGGCCATCCTCGCCCACACCACCGGTGTCTGGCCGACGACGGTGCCGGCGACGGCGAACCGACGGGGGAGGGCAGCATCGGCGTCCTGAGGAAGTTGGGTTGGTGGGCTGCGGACTACGCGTACGCGGGGTTCTGGCAGGTCCGGTCCTTCTTCGGCCGCGATCAGGCCGACGACTTCGCCAGCGGACAGGCCGCGCCGATCGTCGTCCTCGCCGGGGTCTACGAGACCTGGCGGTTCCTGGAGCCGCTCATCGCGGCGCTGCACCGCCGCGGACATCCGGTGCACGTCGTTGACGCCCTGCGCCGCAACCAGTTCCCGGTTCAGGACGAAGCCCACCAGGTGGCGGACTACCTGCGCACCCACGACCTGTCCGGGGTCGTCCTCGTCGCCCATAGCAAGGGGGGTCTCGCCGGCAAGCTCGTGATGACGGGCCCGGAAGGTCGAAGGATCCGTGGCATGCTCGCCATCGCGACGCCGTTCGGCGGCTCCCGCTACGCCCGGCTGCTTCCAGGCCGGGTGCTGCGGGCGTTCTCACCCGACGACCCGTCGATCGTCGCGCTGAGCCATGAGCTCGATGTGAACGCGCGGATCGTCTCGGTCTACGCCGCGTTCGACCCGCACATCCCCGAGGGGAGCGAGCTACCCGGCGCCAAGAACGTCGTGTTGGAGACGGGCGGGCACTTCCGTGTCCTCGCCCATCCGCGCGTGATGGCCGAAGTCGCCGCTCTCGCGGAGTGAGCGGGTGAAGCGTTCGCGAAACTGGTGCCGGCGGTGGGACTCGAACCCACACGCCCTCTCGGACAAAGCATTTTGAGTGCTCCGCGTCTGCCATTCCGCCACGCCGGCCCGTGTATCGCGACTTCGACTGTAGCGCAGACGACACAGGGTTCCCTGCGCACGCGCGGTCTTCAGCCGGTGCCGAGGACCTCTCCGTTAGGATGGAAGCGTGACCGAGCAAGAACAGGCTGAGCAGCCCACGGCATCCGCACCCCGACGCGTCGTCGTCGCCGAAGACGAATCGCTGATCCGTCTCGACATCGTCGAGATCCTTCGCGACAACGGCTTCGATGTCGTCGGTGAAGCCGGGGACGGAGAGACGGCGGTCGCCCTCGCGACCGAGCTGCGTCCCGACCTCGTCATCATGGACGTGAAGATGCCCCAGCTCGACGGCATCAGCGCGGCCGAGAAGCTCCACAAGGGCAACATCGCCCCTGTCGTGCTGCTGACCGCGTTCAGCCAGAAGGAGCTCGTGGAGCGGGCGAGCGAGGCCGGAGCCCTGGCCTACGTGGTGAAGCCCTTCACTCCAAACGACCTCCTTCCCGCGATCGAGATCGCGCTTGCCCGCCACGAGCAGATCATCACGCTCGAGGCCGAGGTCGCCGACATGGTCGAGCGCTTCGAGACCCGCAAGCTCGTCGACCGGGCCAAGGGCCTGCTCAACGAGAAGATGGGCCTGAGCGAGCCCGAGGCGTTCCGCTGGATCCAGAAGGCGTCGATGGATCGCCGCCTGACGATGCAGGACGTCGCCAAGGCGATCATCGAGCAGCTCGCTCCCAAGAAGTAGGGCGCCTCCCCGTGCTCCGGCTCGACGCCGAGCATGTTCTGCGGCCGGTCCGCACGGGCGACGGTGCCGCGCTCGCGCGCGCGTACCTCGCGAACAGGGAGCACCTCGCCCCCTGGGAGCCCGCGCGCTCTGCGGCGTTCTTCACCGAGGAGTGGCAGGAGCAGAACGCGCAGCAGTGTGTCGCCGAGGCCGCTCTCGGGCGCAGCTCACGATTCGTGATCCTCTCGGATGACGGGGAGATCCGCGGCCGCGTCAACCTGAACTCGATCGTGCGTGGCGCGTTCTGGAGCGCCGATCTCGGGTACTGGATCGATTCCAGCCGGGTGCGGCGCGGTCTCGCGACGCGTGCCGTGACCCTCGTCGCGGAGCACGCGCGGGACGAGTTGCGACTGCACCGCCTGCAGGCGGCGACGCTGCTGCACAACACCGCCTCCCAGCGAGTCCTCGCCGCCACCGGCTTCGAGCGCATCGGCATGGCCCCGAAGTATCTGCAGATCGCGGGGGAGTGGCAGGACCACGTCCTGTTCCAGCTGCTGCTGGAAGAGCCGCTCAGCGCCCGGCGGGAGCGTCCTTGATCATGTTCGTGATGCGGATCGTCGAGCAGCGCCGGCCCTGATCGTCGGTCACGACGATCTCGTGCACGGTGATGCTGCGGCCCAGATGCACGGGCGTGCAGACGCCGGTGACGATGCCCGAGGTGGCCGAGCGGGTGTGAGTCGCGTTGATGTCGACGCCGACGGCCAGGCGGCCCGCTCCCGCATGCAGATTGGCCGCCATCGAGCCGAGCGATTCGCCGAGCACCACGTACGCTCCGCCGTGCATCAGGCCGACGGGCTGGGTGTTGCCCGCCACCGGCATCGTCGCCACGCAGCGCTCGATCCCGAACTTGACGAACTCCATGCCCATCTTTTCCGCCAGGGCTCCCATGCCGCGGGCGGCCGCCCACTCGAGTCCTTCGCTGGTGGCGACCTCGCTCATGCATCCTCCTCTGCGGGTGTCCGTGCTCCTCGTTAGGCTGACAGGGTGACGGACTCCGCAAAGCCTACCCTCATGGTCGTCGACGGCCACTCGCTCGCCTACCGGGCCTTCTTCGCCCTTCCGGTCGACAACTTCACCACCAAGGACAACCAGCACACGAACGCGATCTACGGCTTCCTGTCGATGCTGGTCAACCTCATCAAGGCCGAGCAGCCCACGCACCTCGCGATCGCGTTCGACACCTCGCGCCATTCGTTCCGCACCGACGAGTACCCCGAGTACAAGGCGACGCGGTCCGAGACGCCGCAGGAATTCAAGGGTCAGATCCCGCTGCTGCAGGACTGCCTCGCGGCCATGTCGATCCCGGTGCTGACGCAGGAGGGTATCGAGGCCGACGACATCCTCGCCACACTCTCCACCCAGGGCGCCGCCCAGGGGTACGACGTGCTCGTCGTCTCCGGCGACCGCGACACCATCCAGCTCGTCACGGACGACATCACGCTGCTCTATCCGTCTGTGCAGGGGGTCTCCCAGCTCAAGCGCTACGACCCGACGACCGTGCAGGAGCGGTACGGTGTCCGTCCCGAGCAGTATCCCGACATCGCCGCGCTCGTCGGCGAGACCAGCGACAACCTCCCGGGCGTGCCGAAGGTAGGGGAGAAGACGGCGGTCAAGTGGCTCACGCAGTTCGGGTCCCTCGACGAGCTGCTCGACCGGGCCGGGGAGATCAAGGGCGTCGTCGGTGGCAACCTTCGGGACCACATCGAAGACGTCCGCCGCAACCGTAAGCTCAACCGGCTCCTGACCGATGTGGAGCTGCCGGTCGCACCGGCGGATCTCGCGGTCGCTCCGATCGACGCCGAGGCCGTCCGCGACATCTTCGCCCGCCTCGAGTTCCGCACGCTTCTGCCGCGCGTGTTCGAGGCCGTCGGTGCCGGCGAGGTGGCAGACGATCCGGCCGCGACCGTCGACATGCCGACTCCTGCACAGGTGTCCGCGGCGGAGCTCGCCGCTTGGGCGACGGCGCAGGACGGCGACGTCGCCCTCCGTATCGTCGTCCAAGGCGGGGTGCCTGTCCGCATCGGGGCCGCGACCGTCACCGAGCTGCGTGAGATGGACTGGTCCGCTGTCAGCGGCGAGGAGCTGCACGCATGGCTGGAGTCCGATGCCCCGAAGGTGCTGCACGACGCCAAGCCGCAGGTGAAGGCTCTGCTCCGCCAGGGGGTCCGCCTCGGCGGGCTCGCCTACGACACGAGTCTCGCCGGCTGGCTGCTGCGCCCGAGCTTCCCGGACAAGACACTGTCGGATCTGGTCCAGCGCTACCTCGGTGAGAAACTGCCCGAAGCGGACCCGTCGCAGCTCGTACCGGAGATCGAGGGTGCCACGCCCTCGCAGGAAGCCTGGTTCGTCCTCCGAGTGGCCGAGGCGCTGCGGAGCGACCTGCCCGAGCCGGTCGACGCCGTCCTCCGCGACATCGAGCTCCCCACGCTGCGCACGCTCGCCGACATGGAGCTCGCCGGCGTCGCCGTATCGCACGAGGTGCTCTCGACGTTCTCCGGCGAACTCGCGACCCGCGCTGATTCCCTGGCTCAGGAGGCGTTCTCCGTCGTCGGCCGCGAGTTCAACCTCGGCTCGCCGAAGCAGCTTCAGGAGGTCCTGTTCGAGGACCTGCAGCTCCCGAAAACGCGCAAGACGAAGACCGGGTACTCGACCGATGCCGCGGTGCTCGCCGACCTGCAGGAGTCGCACCCGCACCCGTTCCTCAGCCTGCTGCTGCAGCACCGCGAGGCCACGAAGCTACGCCAGATCATCGAGTCCCTCGACACCGCGATCGGCGACGACCACCGTGTCCACACCACGTACGTTCAGACGGGAAGCCAGACCGGGCGCCTGTCCAGCACCGACCCGAACCTCCAGAACATCCCCGTCCGTACCGAGGAGTCGCGGCGCATCCGCAGCGCCTTCGAGGTCGGGGAGGGGTACGAGACCCTGCTCACGGCCGACTACTCGCAGATCGAGATGCGGATCATGGCGCACCTCTCGGGCGACGAGGGGCTGATCGAGGCCTTCAACAGCGGCGAGGACCTGCATCGCTTCGTCGGCGCTCGGGTGTTCGGCGTCGACCCCGCCGAGGTGACGCCGGCCATGCGCACCAAGGTGAAGGCGATGTCGTACGGGCTCGTCTACGGGCTCTCGGCGTTCGGGCTGTCCAAGCAGCTGCGCATCGAACAGTCCGAGGCCAAGCAGCTCATGGTCGAGTACTTCGCGCGTTTCGGCGCCGTGCGAGACTACCTGCGGGCGTCGGTCATGAAGGCCAAGGAGGTCGGGTACACCGAGACGATCTTCGGGCGTCGGCGGCCGTTCCCCGACCTCGCGAGCCCCAACCGCGTGCTGCGCGAGAACGCCGAGCGTGCCGCGCTCAACGCCCCGATCCAGGGCAGTGCGGCCGACATCATGAAGATCGCCCTGTTCCACATCCACGACGATCTCCACGCGGCGGAGTTGAAGTCCCGCGTGCTGCTGCAGATCCACGACGAGCTCGTCGTCGAGGTCTCGGCAGGGGAGTGGGACACCGTGGAGCAGATCGTCCGGACCCGGATGGGTGATGCCGCGCAGCTCTCCGTTCCGCTCGACGTGCAGGTCGGCCGCGGCCGGGACTGGAACGAAGCGGCGCACTGATCCCGGTGGCCGGAGGGGGCGGGGATTAGGCTGGAAGGCATGACTTCTGCACCCCGCACCCCCTCCGCCATCGACAGGGTCGCTGACGAATGGGTCGACACGATCGCTGTCCTGGCACCGACGCTCGGCACGTATATCGGCCGTTCCGAAGTCAATGACCGGTTCGGCGATCTGAGCCCTGAGGGCCATGAGGAGATCGCCGCGGCGACGCGGGCGACCCTCGACAAGCTCTCCGCCCTCGAGCCCGTCGATGCGGTCGACGAGGTGACCAAGACCGATCTCAGCGCCGAGCTGCGTCTCGACCTCGAACTCCACGAGGCGAAGTGGCACCTGCGGGATCTGAACGTCATCGCGTCCGCGGCACAGGATGTCCGCTCCGCGTTCGACCTGATGCCCACCGCGACGGTCGAAGACTGGGAGGTCATCTCCACCCGGCTCGCCACGGTGCCGGCGGCGCTCCGCGGGTACGTCGAGACGCTTCGTCTGGGCATCGCCGAGGGCGTCACCCCTGCGCGCCGCCAGGTCGCCGAGGTCGCAACGCAGATCGACCGCTACATCGCCGACGACGGCTTCTTTGCCGCGTTCGTCGCCCACGCCGACCCCCAGGAGGGACAGCTCCCGGCTTCGCTGGCCCGCACGCTGGCGGACAATTCCGCGGCTGCCCGGGTCGCGTACGGCGAACTGCGCCGTTTCCTGGCCGAAGAGCTCGCTCCGGAGGCAGGAGAGACGGATGCCGTGGGGCGCGAGCTCTACGCGCTCAACTCACGCCGGTTCCTCGGCGCGACCATCGACCTCGACGAGACGTATGAGTGGGGTCGCGAAGAGCTCGCCCGCATGGTGGCCGAGCAGACGGCGATTGCCAACGAGATCCTCCCCGGTGCCTCCGTTGCAGAGGCCGTCACGCACCTGGAGTCCGACCCCGCCCGCAAGCTCGTCGGCACCGAGGCCCTTCAGCGGTGGATGCAGGAGACCAGTGATCGCGCGGTCGCCGAGCTCGGCGCCTCGCACTTCGACATCCCGGAGGCGACCCGCACACTCGAGTGCATGATCGCCCCCACGCAGGAGGGCGGGATCTACTACACCGGCCCCACGGACGACTTCTCCCGTCCCGGTCGGATGTGGTGGTCGGTCCCCGAAGGTGTCACCGAGTTCGACACGTGGCGCGAACTCACCACGGTCTACCACGAGGGTGTCCCGGGGCATCACCTGCAGATCGCCCAGGCCGTCTACAACCGCGCGGAACTCAACTCGTGGCGCCGGCTGCTCGCCGGCACCTCCGGCCACGCGGAGGGGTGGGCCCTGTACGCGGAGCGTCTGATGGAGCAGCTCGGCTACCTGGACGACCCGGCGGATCGCCTGGGCATGCTGGATGGGCAGCGGATGCGCGCGGCGCGCGTCGTGCTCGACATCGGCGTACACCTCGGCAAGCCGCGGCTCGAGGGCGAGGGCGTCTGGGACGCCGACTACGCGCTCGATTTCCTCCGCCGCAACGTCAACATGTCGGATCAGTTCGTGCAGTTCGAGGTCAACCGCTACCTCGGCTGGCCGGGTCAGGCGCCGTCGTACAAGGTCGGCCAGCGCATCTGGGAGCAGGTCCGCGACGCCGTCCAACAGGCGGAGGGCGAGACCTTCTCCTTCAAGGGCTTCCACAAGCGCGCCCTCGATCTGGGCGGCGTCGGACTGGACACGCTGCGGAGCGCGCTGCTCCCTCGGTGACGGGAATGCCCGCCTCCCTCCCTGTGTTCCATTCACCTGAATAGGATGGTGTGACATGGACATCGAATTCGGACTGGACACGTTCGGCGACATCACGCGGGACCAGGACGGCGAGCTGCTCAGCGGCGCGCAGACCATCCGGAACGTCGTGGCGCAGGCGGAGCTGGCCGACACCGTCGGCGTGGACTTCTTCGGGGTGGGGGAGCATCACCGGCGCGAGTTCGCGGTGTCGTCCCCGGAGATGGTGCTCGCGGCGATCGCCGCACGCACCGAGCGGATCCGGCTGGGTACCGCCGTGACCGTGCTCTCCTCGGACGATCCGGTGCGCGTGTTCGAGCGCTTCTCGACCCTCGACGCCCTGTCCGGAGGCCGGGCGGAGGTCGTCCTCGGGCGCGGTTCGTTCATCGAATCCTTCCCGCTGTTCGGCTACGACCTGCGCGACTACGACCGACTCTTCGAGGAGAAGCTCGAGCTGTTCGTGGAGCTTCTCAAGGAGGAACCCGTGACGTGGTCCGGGTCGCTGCGGCCGTCTCTCGAGAACGCCGACGTGTTCCCGAAGACCGAGAAGGGGCTTCGTACCTGGGTCGGTGTGGGCGGCAGCCCGGAGTCGGTCGTGCGTGTCGCTCGCCACGGTCTCGGCCTGATGCTGGCGATCATCGGGGGCCCGGCCGGGCGATTCAAGCCCTTCGTCGACCTCTACCACCGCTCGGTCGCCTCCTTCGGGACGACCGCGCATCCCGTGGCCGTGCACTCGCCCGGTCACATCGCCCCTACCGACGCCGAGGCGTGGGACGAGGCGTACCCGGGCTTCGAGGCGATGAACAACACCATCGGTCGGGAGCGGGGCTGGCCGCCGTACAGCCGCGCGCGGTTCCAGAACGACATCGGGCCGGAGGGCTCGCTCTACGCCGGCTCGCCCGAGCGTGTGGCGGCGAAGATCGCCGACACGATCACGACGCTGGGCCTCGGGCGCTTCGACCTGAAGTACGCGACGGGCACGCTGTCGCACGAGTCGATGATGCGAAGCATCGAGCTCTACGGTACGGAGGTCATTCCTCGGGTGCGGAAGCTCCTCGCCGACCGCGACTGAGGGGCGTCATCTCGCAGCTCGGCGGGACGGGCGGCCCTACGATGAGAATCATGGCCGATACCGCCCTGCCGAGCCGCACCTCGCTCGCCGAGCGTCTCGATGTCCTCCCGTTCACGCGTCGGCACCTGCGCCTGCTCACGGGCTCCGGCGTCGGCTGGGCGCTCGACGCGATGGATGTCGGGCTCATCTCCTTCATCATCGCCGCGCTGACCCAGCAGTGGGATCTCACCAAGGGAGAGGCCGGCTGGATCGCGTCGCTCGGCTTCGTCGGCATGGCCGTCGGTGCGACCCTCGGGGGGCTTCTCGCCGATCGTTTCGGCCGCCGTCAGGTGTTCGCGCTCACGCTGCTCGTCTACGGAGTGGCGACGGGAGCCAGTGCGCTGGTCGGGGGAGTGGCCGCGCTCCTCGTCCTGCGCTTCTTCGTCGGTCTCGGGCTCGGTGCGGAGCTTCCGGTCGCTTCGACCTACGTGAGCGAGTTCGCTCCTGCGCGCATCCGAGGCCGCCTGATCGTCATCCTCGAAGCGTTCTGGGCCGTGGGCTGGACGGCCTCGGCGCTCATCGGGTTCTTCGTCATCCCCGCGTCCGAGTCCGGCTGGCGGTGGGCCTTCGCGCTGGGCGCGATCCCCGCCGTCTACGCGCTCGTCGTACGGTGGGGTCTACCCGAGTCGCCGCGCTGGCTGGCGTCCCGCGGACGCATCGCGGAAGCGGATCGGATCGTGGCGGCGTTCGAGGCCGACGCCGGCGTCGAGCACACCCCGCCCATCCGGAAGGAGCCGGCATCACGGGCGATCGCGATGACGGCACGCGCTCGGCTCGCGACCCTCTGGCACCCGGAGTTCCGCGTGCGCACGGCATGTCTGTGGCTGGTGTGGCTGGCCGTGAACTTCGCGTACTACGGGGCGTTCATCTGGATCCCGAGCATTCTCGTGGATGCCGGGTTCGACCTCGTCCGCTCTTTCGGCTTCACCCTCATCATCACGCTCGCGCAGCTTCCGGGCTATGCCGTGGCCGCCTGGCTCATCGAGGTGTGGGGACGCCGCATCACGCTGTCGGTCTTCCTGCTGGGGGCGACCGCCTCGGCCGTCGTCTTCGGCACCGCCACGACCGTGCCGATGATCATCGGGGCGGGCATGGCCCTGTCGTTCTTCACGCTCGGTGCGTGGGGCGCGCTGTACGCGGTGACGCCGGAGATCTATCCGACCTCGTTGCGTGGCACCGGTGCGGGGTGGGCCGCGGGGGTGGGCCGCATCGCCTCCATCGTCGCCCCGTTGACGGTTCCGGTGCTTCTCGTCGCGGGAGGCGCACCGCTGCTGTTCGTCGTGTTCGCAGCCTGCTTCCTCGTCGCCGCCGCGGCGGCCTGGGGCCTTGTCGACCGGAGCGGCGCCGCCCTCGACGACCGCTGACGTCCTCGGCCGGGAATAGGCTGGGCGCGTGGCTGATGTACGTTTCGTCGCGATAGGCGACTCCTTCACCGAGGGCGTGGGCGATGTGCTCCCCGATGGGCGCGAGCGCGGGTGGGCCGACATCGCCGCGCAGGGATGGGCGGATGCCGTGGGACACCCCATCCAGTATGCGAACCTGGCGATCCGGGGGAAGCTGGCGTGGCCGATCGTCGAGGAGCAGCTCGAGCCCGCGCTGGCGCTTCGTCCCACGCACCTGTCGTTCAACGGCGGCGGGAACGATATGTTGCGGCCGCGGACCGACGTGGAGCACATCGCCGATGCGTTCAGCCGCGTGCTGCGGCGGTGCGACGAGGAGGGCGTGACGATGATCCTGCTCTCCGGCGCCAACCCCAGCGGGCAGCTTCCGATGGGCTCTCTCGTGCAGCGCCGCGGTGACCAGCTCTCGGAGGCGGTGCTCCGGCGGATCGAAAATCGGCCAGACGTGATCCGCGCTCTCAACTGGCCGGACACCGAGTTGTCGCAGCCCGCGTACTGGTCGGAGGACCGGCTCCATATGAACGCCGCCGGACATCATCGGGTGGCTGCGCGCGTGCTGCATGGACTGGGCTTCGAGCCACCGGCCGCCTGGTGGGCGCCGGTCGATCGATGGACCGCCGGCCCCGCGGGGCTGGCGTACTACCGGCAGTTCGTCGGCCCCTGGGTACGTCGTCGCGTGACGAGGACCTCGTCCGGAGACGGCCGCGCCGCGAAGTACCCGACCTGGGTCGAGCGGACGCCGGCGTGACCGTCGTGCGCGGCGCATGAGCGACATCGACCTCGTTCGTCTCCCGCCCGGAACGGTCACGCTGCACGATGCCCGGCGTCGCACGCGTCGTACCGTGGAGCTCGAAGCCTTCGCCCTCGGTGTCTTCCCGGTGACCGAAGAACAGGTCACCGAGGTCCTGGGCACACCGTCACGGCATCCTCGCCGCCCGATCGCCGACGTGAGCTGGCTGCGCGCGATCCACTTCTGCAACGCCGCGTCCGAGTGGGAGGGACTGGACCCGGTCTACCACTTCGAGGGTGAGGACGTGGCCTGGGATACCACGGCAGACGGCTTCCGACTGCCGACGGAGGCCGAGTGGGAGTACGCCTGCCGCGCCGGTTCCACCGGACCGCATTACGCGCCGCTGGCTGAGGCCGCCTGGACGGCGGCCGACGGCGTGGGCACACCGCAGGACGTGGGCGGGAAGCTCCCGAACCTGCACGGGCTCTTCGACACGCTCGGCAACGTCTGGGAGTGGTGCTGGGATCTCCTCGACCCCGCGCGGTACGACGACTATCGCGTGTTCCGCGGTGGCGGATTCGCGGACGACGCCTGGAGCGTGCGCGCCTCCGTCCGCCGTGGGGGAGCGCCGCGCATGCACCACGACGATGTCGGCTTCCGCGTGGCTCGGGGCGCTTTCGACACCGAGGAGGAGGCGCAGGGCTGGTCGGCGGCAGCGGATCGGGACCGCGCCTTCGTCGACGGCGGGTTGCCGTCGGGATGGACTCCGCGCCGGCGATAGCGCGCTCCGGCCGAGCGGTTTTGGTCGCGGTCTGCGGCGGGTGCGAGACTGAGCGGATGACCAGGCCCTTCGCGCTCATCCTCAACCAGGGTCGCGTCGCCGACCGCACCGACGGAGCGCTCGTCGGGGCGCGCCGCGTCGCCGACGCGCTGTCCTCGCTTCTGCGTCAGGAGCCGGTGGTGGTCGGCACTCCGGAGCCGGCTCGGCTCGATGACTGGTCGGTCGCGCTGCCGGAGGCCGCGGACACACTCGCGGGCCTGCGTGCCGCGGTGCAGGAGGCGATCGCGGGGGAGACGACGCCGCTCCTCGTGACGAACACCTGTGCCGCGAGCCTCGGAACGCTGCCGAGTGTCGCCGAGCACCACCCCGACGCGGTGGTGCTGTGGATCGACGCGCACGGCGACTTCAACACGCCGGACACCACCGACTCCGGCTACCTCGGCGGCATGGTCCTCGCCGCCGCCTGCGGGCTGTGGGACAGCGGCCAGGGGGCGGGCCTCGACCCGCGGCAGGTCATCGTCGTCGGCGGCCGCGACATCGACCCCGCCGAGGGAGAGCTCCTCGCCGGCGCGGGAGTGACCGTCCTCAGCCCCGCGGAGAGCACCCCGCAGCGGCTGGGTGAACTCATCGCCGGGCGCCCGGTGTGGATCCATGTCGACTGGGATGTCCTGGAGCCGGGCTACATCCCCGCGGCCTATCGGGTCGGCGACGGTCTGCTGCCGCACCAGGTGGCCGCGCTGTTCGCCGCCATCCCGGCCGCCGACGTCCGCGGCGTGGAGCTCGCCGAGTTCGAAGCGGGTGACGCGGAGGTGCCGGAGCGCGTCAGCGTCGAGTTGATCGTGGAGACGTTTCAGCACCTGCTGCGCTAACGGCGGGGAGCGCCGTCACGGCGCGGCCGGTGCGTCCCCCAGATGCCAGGCCGTGATCTCGACGAGCGAGCCCGACACGATGTCGAGCTCAACCGGCCACGAACCGCGGTCGTATCCGGGGAGCAGGGCGGCGTGCAGCGCACGCGCCACGAGAGCACCGGCCGTGGCATTGGCGTCCCAGCCGATCACCGCGGTCGCCTCGCCCTGAGGCGGTACGGTGACGGGCACGGAGCCGGGGTCGGTCGCCAGGAATGAGGAACCGGGGCGCACCTCGACCTCAAGCGCATGGCCGTTCTGATCCGCGAACGCGATGTCGGGATACCCCTCGACCACGCAGGGCTCCTCACCGACGTTCATCAGCCGGATGCTCTGGGCGCGATGCCCCGTGGCCCCGTCGGCGGTTCCGAGCAGCAGCGTGGCGTTGTCGGGGGTGCAGGCGTCTGCGGGGAGTTGGGGTGTCGAAGCCCCCGGGGCCCGCTCCGGCACCGGATCGCCCACGGCCGCCGGATCGACGAAGGCTCCCGCCTCGTCGGTGGCGTCCTGCAGCGCGGCGTTCTCCTCGACGGTCTGGCGCTGCCACGCGGCATCGGCCAGGCTCCCGACGACGACGAGCGCGACCACGCTCGCGAGGGTGACACCGAGAAGGCGCGGGGACCACCGCCGCGCAGATTCCTCACCGGCTCTGCGCGAGAAGGCCCAGGCGGGGATCCATCCCCAGGCGAGTCCCCAGTAGGCGGTGTCCGGCGCGGACTCCACGACCGCCGCCGTGAGACCGTGCAGGCCTGAGAGAGGGAGGAAAGACAGCACCCGAGTGACGTCGTCGCACAGCCCGACGGCCGTTGCGGCGAGGACGGCACCGAACCAGAGCACGAGGAATGCGGGTGCCCGACCGAGCCCCCGCGCGCCGCGTGCCACGATCCCGACGACGCTGCACAGCACGGCGGCCGTCATCACCAGCACCAGAACGCCCCACGCGCCGGGGAGCAGCCAGGCATGGCTCTGCAGCGGGCCGATCGCCGCGAAGCTCAGCAAACGCGTCAGCACGATCTCGGAACCGGTCAGTCGGGCGATGGCGCCGGAGACGATCCACAGCATGCCGAGGAGCAGCCCGGCGAGCAGTCCCGCCGTCAACGGGGGCCCCGTGCGAGTGTCTCGGGCGCTCGGGAGGGCGGCGTTCGACGGGTGAGCGGAGGCCATGCCTCATCCTATGGGCGCTCAGCGACGCCGCTCGGGATCCAGCCCCATGCGGATCCGCGTCCGCTTGCGTTCGATCAGTATGAACACGACCCCGAGGACCCAGAGCGGGATCGGGGTGAGGAACGCGACACGGAACGCGTCGAGCGTGTACGTGTCCGGAGTGCCGGCGCCTTGGGCGTCGAGGAGGAGACCGATCACGAAGACGGCGATCAGGGCCGCGATGAAGCCACCCGCGTTCGTCACGCCGGTTGCCGTGCTGAGGCGATGCACGGGGTTGTGCGTGCGGGCGTGGTCGAAGGCGATCATCGATGCCGGGCCCCCGGTCGCGAGGGCGACCGCCAGGACCCAGAGCAGCCAGTCCGGGGCGGGGCCGGGAAGGGCGATGACCGCGATCCAGGCGGCCATCTGCACGGCGACGGCGGGGAGGACGAGGGCGAGCGAGCGGTGATTCGGCAGACGCCGGGAGAGGTCGCCGATGATCGGGCCGAGGACCATGCCCGCGACGACGTAGATCGAGATGATCCCCGCCGCGTGGGCGGTGGTCAGCCCCTCGCCGGCCGTGAGGAACGGCATGCCCCACAGCAGGACGAACACCGTGCCGGCGAACGGGGTGGTGAAGTGCGACCAGAACGCGAGCCGCGTGCCGGGATGCGCCCACGCCGCCCGGATGCCGACGCCCGTGTCGATCGCCGACGTCACGACACGCACGACTCCGGTGTCCGTGTTCACCGAGACATCGGGACCGCTCTCGGCGGGATTGTTGCGCACGATGAGCCACACGAGGATCGTGAAGAGCAGGCCGAGGCCGGCGATGCTGCCGAACGTGATCGTCCAGGTCGTCGCGTGCAGCAGGGCGGCAACGGGTACCAGTGCGATCAGCTGCCCGGCCTGCCCGATGATCCCGGTGAACTGGACCATGACGGGGCCTCGCTGCGCGGGGAACCATGTCGCCACCAGTCGCAGCACGGCGGGGAAGACGGCGGCGTCGCCGGCTCCGAGGAGGACGCGCGCGATGATCGCGATGGCGATGCTGGGGGAGAGGGCCATCGTGAGCTGTCCGGCCGCCATGAGCAGCATCCCCGCGGTGATGATCGGACGGGAGCCGTAGCGGTCGAGGAGGACCCCCACCGGGATCTGCATCCCCCCGTAGACGGCGAGCTGCACCACCGCGAACAGCGCGAGCGTGGAGGCGTCCGCCTGGAACCGGTCGGCGGCCTCGACACCGACGGCGCCCAGAGACGTCCGGTTGGTGATGGCGAGCACGTAGGCCGCGACGCCGACGGACCAGATCGCCCAGGCCCGCCACCCCGGCGTGGAGACGGGGGAGTGGGAGACCTGAGGCACCCTTCCACGCTACTCCTGCGTGGCGAAGCGCTTCTTCACCACCGCCTTCGGATGGAGCTTCCAGGACTACGGCCCTGGCTATGCGGGCATCCTCTCGCCCCGCGGAGACGGGAGCGAGGTCGGCGGACTGCTGCTCGCGGACGCGCCGCGACCCGTCGGCGGTCCGCTCGTGCTGCTCTACTCCGACGACCTCGATGCGACGAGGGAGGCGATCCAAGACGCGGGCGGCCGGATCCTGCAGGAGCCGTATGCGTTCCCCGGTGGCCGGCGCCTTCACTTCGCCGACCCGAGCGGCAGCGAGCTCGGCGTCTGGTCCTCCCACTAGCGCCGCAGATCACAGCGCGGCGGGCGGAGGAGTTCCGGACTACGAGGATGAGTCGCTGAGGAACGGGGGATCGTCGGCTAGTGGGGACAGCCAGGTGCTGGTGACCGGCGCGATGCGCGGGCGTTGCTCGCGGATGCCGAGGACGAGGGCGACGATGCCGAGGAAGGCGGTGCCGATCGCGGGCCCGTCGACAACGAGATGACCGGCGATCCTCGATGTCGCGGTGTCGAAGGGCACCGACGAGGAAACGGTGATCCCGACGACGAAAGCGAGTGGCGTCCAGAAGACGACCCACAGCGGGGCCCAGCGCCAGGGCGACGGGAGGACCCTCGCGCGTCCGATTCCGACAGAGGCGATGATCGCGAGCGTGGCCAGGCTGCCGTAATACAGCACGGCTGCAAGCACCCAGGCGTCTTCGCGCGCGTTGGGGTCGCCGGGCGACGCCGGGACGAGGCCGAACCAGAGGGACTGCGCGAACGGAACGACAGCCAGCGCGAGGGTCGCGACGGTGCTCACTGGCCGCCGATCGGTGACGCTACCCGCACGCCCGACACCGATCACGAACAGAACGGCCGCCGCTGCGAACACGGCATCCTTCACGAACGCGAAGCCGGCGAGCGCCCCGCGGGCTGTGAACCAGATGACGACCGAGAGGAGGAGGAGGATTCCGCCGGTGACCCATGTGAGCCGACGCGCTCGACTGTCAGCAGTTGCGTTCTCGGCCCCATCGCTCACGCAATCACCCTAGTCGTCGCGAGACCTACCGGGAGCCCGCAGGGAGTACCCGCCCTCGGGAAGCCGCACCTCGTAGGATCGCGATATGACCTCGCCTCGCCGTGTCCCCGCAGACCTGCGAAAACGCGGGGGTTTTCGGGGAGCCGACGACTCGACGGCCTCGCTCATCCTCGGCCAGTTCTTCGTCGGTGGCTTTTTCCTGTTCATCGTGGCATTCTTCCTGGCGCTCGGTGCCGCGGAGGAGTACGACGGTGTGACGTCTTTCATCGGGGCGAGCATCATCGCCGTCGTCCTGTCCGTCGTGTCGATCATCGCCGCCCTCGTGATCGGCCTGCCCCTTCGCCTCGTCTCGGCGCTGCGCGCGCGGTGGCTCGCCCACGGCGAGATCACGGTCCTCGGCGTCGTCGTCGGACTCGGCGCCTGCATCGTGTCGGTCGTGCTGGCGGGCGGAAGCGGGGGAGCGGCGTTGCCGTGGTGGGCGTTCGTCGTCTCGTGGTCGGTCCTCGCCTTCTCGGTCGCGCATTTCGTCTGGCCAGGACGACGCCCGCGGCGTGAGTTCCTAGCACCGCGAGACGACGAGCAGGCCGCGTGAGCACGCGCAGGGAGGCTCAGCATCCGGAGGACCCGGGAGCACGGGACGCCGATGAGCACGTCCCGACGCACACGCGGCGGGGATTGCTCATCGCTGCCGGAACCGGCGTCGCGGTGACCGGCGTCGGCATCTGGCTCTCCGCGAACTCCGGGGGAGAGGCAGGCGACACCGGACGCAGCCCGGACAACCCCCGAGGGCTCCCAGAGTACGAGCCGGTCTACCCCCGCGCGGTCGTGGGTCTCGAGGTCCCGCTCGGCTTCGAGGACTGCGCCCACCCCACGGTGCGCGCTGACCGGAGCATCGCGGGCAGCGAACGTCGAACCGTGAGCCCGGTCATCGACCGCTTCATCATCCACCACACCGGCACGACATCCGACCAGCTGGACTTCTTCTCCCGTTGCAACCGGAGATCGTCGGCGCCCACCTTCTATCTGCGACACGACGGCTCGGTCATCGAGACCATCCGCCCGGGAGCGAAGCCGTCGTCCACCGGCGCGGACTGGAACTGGCGGTCCGTGGCGGTCGAGACGCTGGATTTCACCGGAGCACCGGAGTACACGGTGACCACCGCGCAGGTGGAGGAGATCGCGCAGATGATCGCGTGGCTCGCAGGCTTCGACGGGCGCACGCTGGACGGCGTTCCGGTGCGCTTCCAGATCGACCGAGAGCACGTCATCACCCACCAGGAGACGTGGTCGGGAACGGAGTGTCCCGGTCCATTCCTCCAATCGCGAGTGGATGACATCGTGACGCGGGCGCGGGAGATACTCGCTTCGTCATGACGAGACGGGCTGAGGAGAGGGGCTTCCTCAACTACCTGACATAATGTACATTATCGGTTAATGTCATTCACTAAGATTTGGCCGATCTCGCTCGTTCGTAGCGTTGGATCGCGCTGCAATACGAAGAAGGCCCACGTCCGGACGTGGGCCTTCTTCGTATTGCTGGTCAGCGGCGACGTGTCGACGTTGAGCCGGGACGATCTTGCCTCGCTCGACTTCCGCTGATGCGGACTCGAGTGCGTGGACGAGCGTCTTGTTCGAGAGCAGTCGTCATTCGTAGTCCGAGATGACGGTAACGGGTTCGAGGGTGACGGGCCAGCTCGGGTTCAGTGCAGCGATTGCTCACCGCGTCATGAGATCAGACAGTTCTTTAGCCGCACTGGAGCTTGTAATCGCCGGAGCTGAGCTGAGCTGACGCAGCGGTGACATCCTTGGCCCCAGAGGCTTTGAAATACGAGACAACGCGGAACGTGTGCTGCCCGGTCCCATTGCATTTGTACTGGACACTTTTTTGCACCATGTTCCACGTGCCAAAACTCTCGAAGGCTTTAGTAACGGGAACCCAGAGCCACCCGTTATGCATGAAAACGATGGACTTGATGTACGTCTTGGTGACGGCTCCCCAACAATTAGAGATTGCTGGCTTCGCGCCCACAGAACCGGAGGGGAACCCCTGTCCGGATGATCTCTTCCACATTTGTCCCACCGCAAAATGACAATTTCCTACTACCGTCGCTCTCGTGGTCGCACCTGGCGTCGATTCAGGAGCGCCGATGCTCGTGTCCGACCCAAGTGCATCCATCTCCGCGTTCGTCATCACCACCGCATCAACAGGAAGTGGTGTTCCATCCGGGTAGACGAGGTACTCGTCGGGAACGTCCGCCGAGCTCACCGCTGTGAGTGGCGGGAGGTTGGGCGCGTCGCTCCCTGATGATTCCGCGTAAGCCGGGCTGCCGCCGGCTGCGACGATCCCGAGGATCAAAGATCCAGCGATAATGAAACCGAACTTACGGTGGTGACGGTGTCTCATCTTTGAATATCTTTCTCGTCAACTAAAACTTCGCTAGACACTCGAGCCGCTTGACGCGCCGTAGGAGAGTCGTAGCGTCTACTGCGAATAAAGAGGCCCATCTGTTCCTGCGACCCGATAAGGCACAGAGACGGGGGTAAGCAGAACTGAGAGTCCGCTATCAGCGGCATACTTTTCCTGGAATTCGTACGCGTCGCTCTCGACGTCAAAAACGCCGATGAAACCAGGAGTTTCTTCCAAGTACACGATCCACACCGTCATAAATGAAATGTATCACTTTCGACCTGGTGGCGATCCCCGGCTATCAGCGCCTTCGCCCCGCGTGACGATACTGTCGAGAACTTCTTCGTCACGAGCTATCTCCCTGAGTGACTCGAAGCTTTAGCATCGCCGACCCGCAAGCTCCGTGTCTGTAGGACGTTCGGCCGACAGACAAAGCCCTGCCAACCGACTAAGATCTCTTGGCTGCTCCGTCCATCGATCGAAGCCAGCCTGATGCACTCGGCACACTGACTTCGTCCGACCCCGCAGCGAGCAAGCCGTTGGGTATTCTGCTGCGTTGTCCGAGCCGAAGTTGAGCACTCTCATGCGTGCCATCACACTGCTTGGTCTTGACGAGCGCGTGCTCGATGCGCTCGATCCCTCCGCGTCCACAACAGGAGATAGGTATCTGGGCGAGGTTGAGACTGATCGTGGTCAACGATAGTTGACATGGTATCAATTATCGGATAATCCAAATCCGGGATCTGGCGGGACGAGAGAGGGTGGGAAAGCCGCCACTGCGGCCCTCGATCATGCGTTGACGTACGCCGCGAGATGTTCGCCCGTCAACGTCGACCCGTCCGCCACGAGCTCGGCGGGCGTTCCCTCGAACACGATGCGGCCACCGTCATGGCCGGCTCCCGGTCCGACGTCGATGATCCAGTCTGCGTGCGCCATGACCGCCTGATGATGCTCGATCACGATCACCGTCTTGCCGGCGTCGACAAGCCGATCCAACAGGCCGAGGATCGTGTCGACGTCAGCGAGATGCAGGCCCGTCGTCGGCTCGTCCAGGACGTACACGTCGCCCTTCTCACCCATCTGGATCGCGAGCTTGATGCGCTGTCGTTCACCGCCCGACAGCGTCGACAACGGCTGGCCGAGCGACAGGTACCCGAGTCCCACGTCTTCCAGGCGTCCGAGGATGGCAGCCGCGGCGGGGAGCTTCGCCTCGCCCTCGCTGAAGAAGACGCGGGCCTCGGACACCGGAAGGTCGAGCACCTCGGTGATGTCCTTGCCGCCGAGCTTGTACTCCAGCACCGCCGCCTGGAAGCGCTTACCGCCGCAGTCCTCACAGGGGGTCTCGATGGTGTCCATGAATCCGAGCTCGGTGATGATGACACCGGCGCCCTTGCACGTGGGACACGCGCCCTCGGAGTTCGCGCTGAACAGGGCGGGCTTCACCCCGTTCGCCTTCGCGAAGGCTTTACGGATGGGTTCGAGCAGCCCCGTGTACGTGGCGGGATTGCTGCGACGCGAGCCCTTGATGGCGGATTGATCGATCGCCACCACGCCTTCGCGTCCGGTCACCGAACCGTGGATGAGCGAGCTCTTACCGGAGCCCGCGACGCCCGTGACCACGGTCAGGACGCCGGTCGGGATGTCGACGTCCACATCCTGGAGGTTGTTCGTCGAGGCGCCGCGCACCTCGATCGCGCCGGTGCGGTCGCGCACGGCGTCCTTGAGCTGCGCGCGGTCGTCGAGGTGCTGCCCTGTCAGCGTTCCACTGGCCGTAAGTCCCTCGATGCTCCCCTGGTAGCAGATCTCTCCCCCGGCGCTTCCGGCACCGGGCCCCAGGTCGACCACATGGTCGCCGATCGCGATCGTCTCCGGCTTGTGCTCGACGACGAGTACCGTGTTCCCCTTGTCGCGAAGGCGGAGCAACAGCCCGTTCATGCGCTGGATGTCGTGCGGGTGCAGTCCGATGGTGGGTTCGTCGAACACGTACGTGACGTCGGTCAGCGAGGAGCCGAGGTGACGCAGCATCTTGATGCGCTGCGCCTCTCCCCCGGACAGCGTGCCGGACGGCCGCTCCAGGCTCAGATAACCCAGCCCCAGCGTGACGAAAGCATCGAGGTTGGCACTCAGGGTCTCCAGCAGCGGCCCCGCACCCTGCAGGTCGAGGCCCCGGACCCAGGCGGCGAGATCCGTCACCTGCATGCGGCAGGCGTCGGCGATGCTCACGCCGTCGATCTTCGACGACCGTGCTCCCTCGGTGAGACGCGTGCCGTCGCACTCCGGGCACACCGCGAAGGTGGCCACCCGCTCGACGAAGGCACGGATGTGCGGCTGCAGGGCGTCCAGATCCTTCGAGAGCATCGACTTCGTGATCTTCGGGATCAGGCCTTCATAGGTCATGTTGATGCCAGAGATCTTGACCTTCGTGACCTCTCCGTAGAGGAAGAGGTGGCGCTGCTTGTCGGTGAACGACGAGATGGGCTTGTCGCCCGGATAGAACCCCGACTGCGAGAATCCCTTCACCATCCATCCGTCGGCCGTGTACCCGGGCACCATGATCGCGCCCTCCTCGAGGGACTTCGACTCATCGACGATCTGAGACAGGTCGAGGTCCGACACCACTCCCCTGCCCTCACATCGTGGGCACATGCCGCCGAGGTAGATCGCGTCCTTCACGATCTTCTTCTCGCCGCCCGGCCCGGTCATCACGCCACTCGCCTTCTGCGTCGGGATGTTGAACGAGAACGCGGTCGGCCCGCCGATGTAGGGCTTGCCGAGCTTGCTGAACAGGATGCGCAGCATCGCATTGGCGTCGGTGACCGTGCCGACGGTCGAACGAGGGTTGGCGCCGAGCCGCTCCTGATCGACGATGATCGCCGTGGTGAGGCCCTCGAGCACGTCGACGTCGGGTCTCGGAACGGAAGGCATGAAGCCCTGCACGAACGCGCTGTACGTCTCGTCGATCATCCGGCGCGATTCGGCGGCGATCGTGTCGAAGACGAGGGAGCTCTTCCCCGACCCCGAGACACCGGTGAACACTGTGAGGCGTCGCTTCGGGATGTCGACGCTCACGTCTTTGAGGTTGTTCTCGCGCGCGCCCTGCACGCGGATGAGATCGTGGGTGTCCGCGGGGTGCTCGGCAGCGGTCATGCGGCGTCCTTCGTGGTGGAGGGGCCGTCAGGCGGCCTGGTTGATACGGAGCAGGTTGCCCGCGGGGTCGCGGAACGCGCAGTCGCGTACGCCGTACGGCTGGTCCATGGGCTCCTGGACGACATCGGCGCCGACAGCGACCAGACGGTCGAAGAGGTCGTCCAGGTCGTCGGTCGCGAGTGTCAGCGCGCCGTAGCTGCCTTTCGCGATGAGCTCCAGGATGGTCTGCCGCTCGGTGTCGGTGATTCCGGGGTCAGTCGCCGGCGGATGCAGCACGATGGAGGTCTCCGGCTGGCCGGCCGGGCCGACTGTCAACCAGCGCAAGCCGTCGTAGCCGACGTCGTTGCGGACCTCGAACCCCAGGGCGTCGCGGTAGAAGCCGAGCGCCGCGTCGGCGTCGGTGTGCGGGAGGAAGGCGTAGTGGATGCTGATTTTCATGATGCTCACGTTAGGTGCGCCTCGCGGCGCGGCGCTTCTCGATTCCTGATCGGTCGGGTGACCTGTTTGGCCTGGAACGACGGGATGCCCTCGACGTTGGCGGCGCGTTCACGGTACACGCGCGGTGAGACACCGACCAGCTCCGAGAACCGCGTGCTGAAGGTCCCGAGCGACGAGCACCCCACCTGGAAGCACACCTCCGTCACGCTGAGATCGCCGCGCCGGAGCAGGGCCATGGCGCGCTCGATCCGCCGTGTCATCAGATAGGAGTACGGGGACTCGCCGTAGGTCTCCCGGAAGCGACGGCTGAGATGCCCCGCGGACAGATGCACGCCGCGCGCCAGAGCCTCGACGTCCAGGGGCTTCGCGTACTCCCGATCGATGCGGTCACGGACCTTCCGCATCACGACCAGCTCGCGCAGGCGAGCCTCCTCCACCGGTGTCACGAGACGATCCTGCCATGACGCCGGAAGTCAGGGAATGACCGTCCGCGACGCGCGGGTGAGGTCCTCCCCCACTCACGGAGTTCCGGCGCTACCCTGGGGGCATCCTCACAGGATTCTCTCAGAAGGGGTTCCCCGCCATGTCTGAAGCACTCGCAGAAACGAAGTCGTTCTTCAAATCGATCCGTGTCGCTCTCGCGGTCTCCGGCGTGCTCGCGCTGCTCGCCGGCATCGCGCTGCTCGTCTGGCCGGTGAAATCGGCCGTCATCGTGACGGCGATCTTCGCGTCCTACCTGATCGTCGCCGGTGTCGTCTACATCGGCCTCGGCATCTTCTCCCGGGCGAAGGGCGGCTGGTCCCGCGTCGGACACATCGTGCTCGGCCTGCTCTACATCGTCGCCGGCGTCATCGCGTTCTTCAACCTGAACGTCGCCGCCGCCACCCTGGCGCTGGTCGTCGTGATCTTCATCGGCGTGAGCTGGATCGTCGACGGCGTCGTGGCGCTCTCGCTGCTCGGCAGCGACGGATCGCGGGTCTGGACGCTGATCTACGCCATCCTGAGCATCATCGCCGGGATCATCGTCCTCTTCTCGCCGGTCATCGCCGGCTTCGCGCTCTGGCTGCTCCTGGGCATCTCGCTTGTCGTGCTCGGTATCGTGCAGATCATCCGCGCGATCACGCTCGGGAAGGACGAGAAGGCGTTCACCACGGCCGCTTCGACCGTCTGATCCGCAGATGCGAGACGCCCCGGACCTGCGGCAGCGGTCCGGGGCGTCTCGCGTCCGACGACTATTCCGCGGCGAAGGCGCTCACGTCGCCGACGAGGCGGGTGTTGTCGGCGGGCACGGGGTCGACGACCGCCTTGGCCACCTCTGCCGCGAACTCCGACACGTTGTAGAGACGGCCGGCGGACTCGCGACGCTCGGCGATGGCGCCGGGGTTCGCGCGCTCGAGCAGCGTCGCGGTGATCGTGCCCTCGATCATGTCTCCCGAGACCACGGTGAAGCCGATCCCCTTCTCTGCGAGACCGGGGATGAGCTCTCGCAGCGCATCCTCACCGGCCCGCTTGGACAGCGCGACGGGCTCGTACTCGGGCATCGTGGGCGTCGTGCGGATGAAGTGCGCCTGGTGGCTGGTCACGAACACGACTCGTGCGCCGTCCGACAGCAGCGGCCTCGCGGCGTCGAGGACGTTGAGCTGCGCGTCGCGGTTGAGCTTCAGGGCGTAGTCCTCAGCCATACCCGACTCCATGCCGCCCGACGCGTTGAGGACCAGCACATCGAGGCGCCCGTACTCGGTGCGGACAGCGTCGAACATCTCGGCGACCGACGCCGGATCAGTGAGGTCCGCGCCGACGACCAGTGCCCGGCGGCCGAGTTCGCGCAGCTGCGTCGCGAGCTTCTCCGCGCGCGGCGCCTTGTTCCGGTAGTTGATGACGACGTCGGCGCCGGCCTCGGCGAGGTACCGCACGGTGTCGGCGCCGATCCCCCGCGATGAGCCGGTGACGAGGGCCACCTTGCCGTCGAGGGATCCTGCGGGAAGAACGTCGGTCACGGGTGACTCCTCATGGTGGGTGGAACGCCGTGAGCGCACGGCTCTCACAGATTACCAAGGGGCCCGCGGTGGCGGCCGGACGGGTGGCGGCGCGCGTGGTACGTTGACGGCAAAGGAGGCCGCATGGACAACTTCTCGACGTTCGTCACGTTCATCGACCACTGGGCATGGATCGGCTGGCTCGTCCTCATCGCCGTCTTCCTCGTCATCGAGATGTTGTCTCTCGACTTCACCTTCCTCATGCTGAGTTTCGGAAGTGTCATCGGACTCGTGACCGACTTCCTCGGGCTTCCGGTGTGGATCCAGATCCTCATCGCCGCGGCCGCAGCCGCTCTCTTCATCCTCTTCCTCCGACCTCCGCTGCTGCGCCGACTACACCGCGGCTCCGACCCGGCGCGCTCCAACGTCGAGGCGCTCGTCGACCTCCGCGGCATCGCGCTGAGCGAGATCACGCAGATCTCCGGTCAGGCCAAACTCGCCAACGGCGATACCTGGACGGCGCGGACGGCTGCACCCATGGCCATCCCTTCGGGGGCGCCCGTCGCGGTCAGCGCCATCAACGGTGCCACCGCCATCGTCCGACCCCTCAACGATTAGGAGCTCGCGTGGACGACGCATCGATCATCCCGACCGTGATCATCTGGATTCTGGTCATCGCCGTCATCATCTTCGTGATCGTCACGATCGCGCGGGCGATCCGCATCATCCCCCAGGCCACGGCGGGTGTGGTGGAGCGGCTCGGTCGGTATCACAAGACGCTCACTCCCGGCCTCAACATCCTCGTGCCGTTCATCGACCGCCTGCGGCCGCTGATCGATATGCGCGAGCAGGTGGTCTCCTTCCCGCCGCAGCCGGTGATCACCGAGGACAACCTCGTCGTCTCCATCGATACGGTGGTCTACTTCCAGGTGACGGATGCCCGCGCCGCCACGTATGAGATCGCCAACTACCTCGGCGCCGTCGAGCAGCTCACCACCACGACGCTTCGCAACGTCGTCGGCGGCCTGAACCTCGAAGAGGCGCTGACAAGCCGCGACAACATCAACGGCCAGCTCCGCGTCGTGCTCGACGAGGCGACGGGCAAGTGGGGCATCCGCGTCGGTCGCGTCGAGCTCAAGGCGATCGACCCGCCCGTCTCCATCCAGGATTCGATGGAGAAGCAGATGCGCGCCGAGCGGGATCGCCGTGCCGCGATCCTCACCGCGGAGGGGACCAAGCAGTCCGCGATCCTCGAAGCCGAGGGACTCCGGCAGGCGGAGATCCTTCGAGCCGAAGGTGACAAGCAGGCCGCCGTGCTGCGCGCGCAGGGTGAGGCCGAGGCCATCCAGAGCGTCTTCACCGCGATCCACCAGGGGGCGCCGGACGACAAGCTCCTCGCCTACCAGTACCTGCAGATGCTTCCGAAGATCAGCGAGAGTCCGTCCAGCAAGCTGTGGATCATCCCGAGCGAGCTGACCGAAGCACTCAAGGGCATCGGCACGGCGTTCACCCCGAAGACGGGTTCCGGTCCGACCACCCCTTCCGCGGGCGCGTGACCCACCCGTACTTCACCAAGACGGAGCATCCTCGGATCCTGGCGCATCGCGGTCTCATCACCGCGGAGGGTCGGGAATCCGGGGTCTGGGAGAACACCGCTGCGGCGTTCGCCGCTGCCCATGCCGCCGGTGTCGAGTACGTCGAGACGGACTGCCAGGTCACCGCAGACGGCGACGTCGTGCTCCTCCATGATCCCGATCTGCGGCGGCTGCTCGACGACCCCCGAGCGGTGCGTGAGGTGCGGACCAGAGAGCTCAGCACGCTGTTCGCCGAGCATGGCGGTCTGCTGACCGTTGCCGAGGCGCTCAGCTCGTTCCCCGAACTCCGCTTCAACATCGATGTGAAGACGCGTGCTGCGGCGGCACCCTTGGGGCCGATCCTCTCCGCACATACGCATCGAGTCCTCGTGACGAGCTTCTCGGACGCCAACCGTCGAGCGACCGTCGAGGCGGTGCGACAGACCGGGGCCGCGCTCCGCCCGGCGACATCGGGAGGCAGCCGGACGATCGCGGCGCTTCGCTTACTCTCCGCGGTGCGCCTCTCCCCCGGCGCTCTGCTGCGGGAGATCGACGCCCTCCAGATCCCGGAGCGTCGTGGGGCCGTCAAGGTGCTCACGCCTGCACTCCTCCGCGCTGCCCATCGCGCAGGCACCGAGCTCCACGTGTGGACCGTGAACGACGCCGAGGACATGCGCCGTCTCGTCGCCCTGGGTGTGGACGGCATCGTGACCGATCGTGGCGACCTCGCCGTGGCGACGCTCCGCACGCCCTGAGCGCCTCATATCCCCCGGCGCTGGGATTCCGCTGTGAATACCGCGGAGAACGCTGTCGCATGGATGAAGCGCACAGGCTCGAACGTTATACCTGACAGCGACGAGAGGACCACACAATGGCAGATCGCAGCCTGCGCGGCATCCGACTCGGCGCCCAGAGCCTACAGAGCGAAGAGGGCGTCGTTTTCATGGAGCGCCGTGAGACCACCTACACCTGTGACACCTGCGGACATGACACCACGCTCATGTTCGCGGCCGATGCCGAACCGCCTCAGACGTGGGAGTGCCGCTCCTGTGGAGCGGAAGCCCGCCTGAAGGTCGACGGCGAGGCCGTCACCCTCGAGGCCACCGATGAGAAGGCCGCCCGCACGCACTGGGACATGCTCATGGAGCGTCGCACCCGTGCGGAGCTGGAGGAGCTTCTCGAAGAGCGCCTCGCGTACATCCGAGCCCGTCGCGGTGCCGGCGAGGACCCCACCCGCGAGAAGATCGGCGCCTAACGCCGACGGGCGCGCCACCACCCGACACCGAGTGCGCCCAGACCGCCCCACAGCAGCGCCTGCTGCAGCCAGGGGCCCAGGACGATTCCCGCCGTGAGGCCGGAGCGGAGCTCGACATCCTCGAGCATCGCTCCGGCCTCATCGGCGTCCAGGCTCGTCACCGTGCGCCCGTCCGGGAGGATGACCTGGCTTGTGCCGACGGTCGAGATGTTCACGACGCTCCGGCCGGTTTCGATCGCCCGCATCCGTGCGAAAGCGAGCTGCTGCAGGTTCTCGTCCGTGCCGCGGAAGTCGGCGTTGTTCGTCTGGAACACGAGCACCTCGGCCCCATCCGCGAGCCCTTCGGTGATGACGTCGTCGTAGATCACGTCGAAGCAGATCGCGAGGCCGACCCGGACGTCATCGACCTCGATGATCGGCGGGTTCGTCCCCGGCGTGTATTCGCGCTGGATCAGGCCGATGAGGTCGGGGACGAGCGCGTTGAAGAAGGGGCGGTCCGGCACGTACTCGCCGAACGGGACCGGGTGACGCTTGTCGTGCTTCTGCGGCGCTGTGCCGTCCGGCAGCCACAGCATGGACGTGTTGTAGTAGCGGTCACCGCGGCCGGTGGCCGCGTTGGCGAGCAGCGGCGCGTCGATGCGGTTCGAGACGAGGGTCATCCGCCGTGCGATGGACGAGTTGGCGTAGGGGTCGGTGTCGAGGCCCCCCTCCGGCCAGACGAGGAGGTCGACGTCTTCGCCGTAGAGCGGTTCCGTCGCCTCCGTCTGCGCCTGGATCACGGCGAAGGGTTCACGGTCGTCGAAGTAGCCGGTCGGCCCGTTCCCCTGCACCGCGGCGATGCGCATCGACCCGGACGGTGTGGTCGGGAAGAGCGGCATGAAGACGAGGACGAGAACGAGCACGGCGGGCGCGAGCAGCGTGACCGGCCGGCGCCAGAGCCCGGTGCGCACGATCTCGATCACCATGGCGGTGAGGAACACCATCAGGAAGCTCAGCCCGCTCACCCCGACCCAGGAGGACAGCGACGCCAGCGGACTCTCCGCCTGACTCATCCCGAGCCGGGCCCACGGAAAACCGCCGTACGGCCACCAGCCGAGGAACAGCTCCCGGCCGACCCAGAGCGCTGCGACGACGGCCGGGAGGGTGAGCAGGCGCCCTGCGGCGCTCGGCCACGCCCGCGGGACCCATCGGTACGCCAGGGTGAGCGGGATCAGCGCCACGGCCGTGAGGACACCCTCGACCACGCTCAGCGCCGCCCAGGGCAGGGGCCCGAGGTACCGCGACGTCCAGGAGACGAGCAGCGCGAAGAACACGATGCCGTAGACGAGCCCGACCAGCAGCGCTCCCCCGGCCCGCCGCCCGATCAAGGAAAGCAGCAGCAGCGCGGTGGCCGGGAACGCCAAGATCCAGACCGCGGCCTCGGGAAACGCGAGATCCATGAGGAGAGCGGCGAGGGCGGCAGCAGGCACGGCAGCCCACAGGGGCAGCAGGGCGCGCCGGCGAAGAGGGGCTTCGGTCATACGGGCGGATCTCACATCGAGGAGTACGCGACGATGCCGCGACGCACGCCGTCGAGCGCGGCCCGGGCGGTGCGGGCGAGCGCTGCGTCCTCGGCGACGATGGACAGCTGGTCGAGGAGGTCGATGGTCTGCTTCGCCCACCGCACGAAGTCTCCGGCGGCCATATCCGCGTCGATGAGGACGCGGTCGAGCATCCCGCCTCGTGCCCAGGTGTGCATCGCGCCGGCGAGCCCGGCCGCGAGGGGTTCGCTCCCGGGCAACTGGTGGTCCTGCTCGAGATCGTCGAGCTCGGCCCACAGCGCGGTGGTCTTGTCGTAGGCGGCACGGAAGGCTCCGCGTGGCAGCCCCCGCTCCCCCGCGTTGGTCTCGTCTCGGCGCGGCTCGTAAACGAGACAGCAAGCCATCGCGGCGAGCGACGGCGCATCGAGCCCCGTCCAGAGACCCTGACGCAGGGACTCGGCCACGAGGAGGTCACGCTCACCGTAGATGCGGCGCATCGTGCGCCCCGCGTCGGTCAGCTGCATCCCCTCTTCGTCGCGACGGACGTAGTCGAGTGTCTCCAGCACCTCCACTACACGGTCGAAGACGCGCGCGACCGTGCCGGTCCGCGTCTCGATCTGCCGCCGCGTGCGATCCGTCTGGCGCTTGAGCTTCCAGTAGCGCTCGGCCCAGCGGGCGTGCTTCTCGCGGTCAGGGCAGCGGTGACAGGGATGGCGCTGCATCCGCGTGCGGAGCGTCTGGATCCGCTTCATCCGCTTGTCGCGCGCCGCCCGCGGTGCCTGGGTGTCCTGTCTGTTCTTCTTCTCGAGGTCGCTCAGCTCGCGGCGGATGGCGGCGTACTCCGGGAAGTCCCCGTGCTCGCACGCCATCGCCGACTGGTAGCCGGCCAGCGACTCCTCCGCCTCCCGCACCTGGCGGGCGAGCCCGACCACCGCGCGGTCCGCCTGGAACTGGGCGAATGACGACTCCAGGATCTGCCGCGCCCTGGCCTGCCCGAACAGGTCGATCAGGTTGACCGCCATGTTGTACGTCGGCCGGAAGCTCGAGTTGAGCGGATAGGTCCGACGCGACGCGAGCGCCGCGACCGCCTGGGGGTCCATGCCCTCGCTCCATTGCACGACCGCGTGACCCTCGACGTCGATCCCGCGCCGGCCGGCGCGACCCGTGAGCTGTGTGTACTCGCCGGAGGTGATGGCGACGCGCGCCTCGCCGTTGAACTTCTCCATCTTCTCGAGCACCACCGTGCGCGCCGGCATGTTGATGCCGAGGGCCAGGGTCTCGGTGGCGAAGACGACCTTGAGCAGCTTGCGCTGGAACAGCTCCTCGACGACCTCTTTGAAGGCCGGGAGGAGGCCGGCGTGATGGGCGGCGACACCTCGTTCCAGGTTGTCCAGCCACTCCCAGTAGCCCAGCACGCCGAGATCCTCGTCCTGCAGTGTGCGCGTGCGCTCCTCCACGATCGCGCGGATCTCGGCCCGCTCCTCCGATGAAGTCAGCCGCAGACCGGAGCGGCGCACCTGCTGTACCGCCGCATCGCACCCGACCCGGCTGAAGATGAAGAAGATCGCCGGCAGGAGGTTCGAGCGCTCCAGCAGCTCGACGACCTCCGGACGGTCCATACGCTCGATCCGGCGGGCGTTCGCGGCGCGCACCGGGCGGCGACCCCCGCGCGGAGGACGGGCGGCCTGGCGACCCGCGTGCCGGTTGCTGCGGTACGACTGAGCCTGCCGGTTGCTCTCGTAGGTCGACCCGGTGAAGGAGCGGATGCGCATGAGCTCCTGGTTCACCTGGGCGGTGGCGATGCCCGCGCGGTCGTCGAACAGCGGCAGGAGGTCATCGCGGACCAACACGTGCTGCTCGAGCGGCACGGGACGGATCTCGGAGACGATCACCTCGGTGTCCCCGCGGACCGTGTCGAGCCAGTCGCCGAACTCCTCGGCGTTCGAGACCGTCGCACTCAGCGACACCAGCCGCACGCGAGGCGGGAGGTGGATGATGACCTCTTCCCACACCGCGCCGCGAAAACGGTCCGCCAGGTAGTGCACCTCGTCCATGACGACATACCGGAGATCCCGCAGCGCCGCAGAGTCGGCATAGATCATGTTCCGCAGCACCTCGGTGGTCATCACCACGATGCGGGCGTTGCCGTTGATGTTCGTGTCGCCGGTCAGCAGTCCCACATCGTCCGCACCGTAGACATCGACGAGTTCGCGGAACTTCTGGTTCGAGAGGGCCTTCATCGGCGTCGTGTAGAACGCCTTGTCCGTCGCGGTCTGCATCGCGAGGTGGATGGCGAACTCCCCCACGATGGTCTTCCCCGCGCCGGTCGGTGCCGCCACGAGGACGCTGCGCCCGTTCTCCAGGGCGTGGCACCCGGCGACCTGGAACGGGTCGAGCTGGAAGCGCTGGCGTGCCGCGAACGCTGCGGTCTCCGGGTGCGCCGCGCTCTCCTGCGCCTGCGCGTATCGCTCGGACGGCGAACTCATGTGGCGTCCGGGACGAGACCAGCGGCAATGTCGCGCTTGCGCTTGCGCCGGTCGAAGAGGAGCGACAGCCCGGCCGCTGCGAAGAACAGGACGATGAGGATGCCCGCGAGCATCAACATGCTCACCACGTCCGCCGCCGGGGTCGCCAGGGCGGCGAAGATCGTCGCGATGAGGATGGCCACCCGCCAGCCCTTGAGGATCGCCCGTCCCGACATCACCCCGGCGAGGTTGAGTGCCACGAGGAAGACGGGGAGGACGAACGAGATGCCGATGACGATCATCAGCTTGAACACGAAGTCGTAGTACTCCTGGGCGGAGTAGAAGTTGGTGCCCCCTTCGGGCGTGAAGCCCCACATGAGCTCGATCACGTGCGGCATGATCTGCACCCCGAGGTAGCAGCCCGCGAAGAACAGGGGCACCGCGGCGACGACGAAGCCGACCGTGTATCGGATCTCCTTGCGCGTGAGTCCGGGCATGATGAAAGCCCAGATCTGCCACAGCCAGACGGGCGCGGAGAGGAACAATCCGATCGTGAGTGCGATGCGCATGCGCATGTCGAACGCGGACGTCACTGTCCCGAAGTTCAGAGCGCTGAAGTCATCGCCCCGCCGGTCCGAGATGATACGGATCGGCTCGGTGATGAAGTGGATCACCGGATCCGCGATGAGGAACGCCACGACCATGCCTGCGACGAGAGCGATCGCCGCGTACATGAGACGCTTGCGCAGTTCGACGAGATGCGCGCCGAGCGACATCCGCCGATCCCGATCCGCCGTCGGCGTCACGGTCGGTTCGATGGCTGCCACGGCCGGTCAGGCGCGAGGCGGAGTCTCAGGGTCGGTGCCCGAGTCCTTCACCGTCGTCGGCTCCGCGGGCGCCGACTCGGCACGAACCGCGTCCTCTTCCTTCATGGCCTTCATCTCGCCCTTGAACACGCGAGCGGACTGACCCATGCTCTTCGCGAGCGCCGGCAACTTGGCAGCACCGAACAGGAGAAGGATAACGGCCAGCACGATGAGGAGGTGCCAGCCTTGCATTCCAGCGAACATATCGACATTCCCGTCGTAGGGGGGCTTTCCGCCCCAGTCTACAGATCAATCCTCGGCATCAGGCCGATGGTAGAGCGCGAGTCCCGCGGCGGCCCAGTCCCGGGTGGCGCCACGCGCGATCGCGGGGTCGCAGACCTCCATCGCCCCGCCGAACCGGGCGGCGAGACGCTTGATGCCCCGCGGATCCGCCAGGTGCAGCCGTGTCGTCACCGAACCATCGCCGGCGCGGAGCGCCTCGGTCGGCACGAAACCGCTGAGCAGCGGGGCCAGGCGCTCCGGCACGCGGACGGTCACCTCACGCTCCTCCTCCAGGCCGGCGAACGCCTCAGGTACCCGGTCCCCGCCATGCGTGCTGGGAATGTCCGTGAGGGTCGGCGCGCTGACTCTGTCGAGGTGGAACGTGCGCATCGCCTCTCGCATGTGGCACCAGCCCTGCAGATACCACTGCCCGTTGGTGATCAGGATCTGCACGGGATCCACGGTCCGCGTCGTCGGGGCCGCGTCGGGAGCCTGATACGTGAAGGCGACCGCCACGCCCTTCTGCAGGCCGCGGGCGACGACCTCGCGTACCTCGTCGACGGCGGTGGGCGCGATCACGACATCGGCGGGCGCATCCGCCGCGCCCCGCGAGAGCTTGGAGATGAGGCCGGCGACGAGCCCCGAGTCCGAGACCGCCGGCACCGCCGCGACCATCTGGAGTCCGGCCAGCAGCGCCGCGGCCTCGCGCGCGGTGAGCCTCGGGACCCGACGGAGAGCGACGTCGTTCGTGATCTCGATGACGTCCTCCAGATCGAGGAGGTCCCAGTTGATGTCGAACATCTCCTGGGGCTGCTGCCAGTAGCCCGCTTCGCCGGGTAGCCCGATCACCGTGAGCTTCTCGACCATCGCCCGCATCTCCCGCGGGGTCACACCGAACTCCTCCGCCGCCTCGGCGAGCGACACCTGCCCGTGCTCGAGCAGGTAAGGCACCAGGGTGAGGTAGAGACGCACCCGGTCGGCGGCGAGGAGCGGCTTGGGCGCGGCACTCATGAGGCGGCCTCAGCGTCCGTGTGGGCGGCGACGACAGCCCGAAGGCGTGCGATGACAGCCTCCCGGAGCGGAGCGGGCTCGACGACCCGAACCTCAGGGCCGTACGACGCGAGCTCGTCCGCGAGGATGTGCAGATCGACGAAGGGGACCCGGATGCCCTGCGGAGCGGGGGTGGCCCGCCGCCCGAGGCGCAGCGCGGCCTCGGTGCCGGGCGTGACCTCCAGCAACGCCGAGTTCTCGGCCGCAACGCGCTCGAGACCGCCCAGCGCTCGCTCCCCCGCACCTTCGCGCAACGCCGGATCGAATGTGCTCGCACTGACCACGACGTCGCCCACGATGCGGCTCAGAAGGAACGTCCGCTCCTCCTCGATGTCCACGTCGATGCCGTACACGTGCCACCGCGCCTCGTAGTCCACGAGGGCGAGCGGACGCATGCGACGCCGCCGGGGGGCGTCCTCACCGGGCTTCAGGTAGTCGAAGGAGACGACCCTGCTCCGTTCGATCGCATCCTGGAGCGGAGCGAAGGCGGGGTCGCGCGCTGTGATGCGTGGGGCGAAGCCGATGATGGGCTCGTCACCGTCGATGCCCAGCGCTCGGATCTTGCGGACGCCGGACTGCGCGTCACCGGAGACCGACTCCGCGCTCCAAACGCTGCCGGCGAGTCGGAGCACGGCGAGTTCCGCCGGCGAGAATTCGATGTCTTCGGGCAGATCGTACTCGGCTTGCGGGATGCGGTACCGCGCCTCCCGGAGATCGTTCGGGTCGGCGGCGTCGCCGATCGTCTCGATGGGGACTCCGAGAGAGCGGAGTTCGTCCTTGTCCCGCTCGAACATCTTCTCCAGCGCGTCCGACCGCGTGCCGGCTTCGGCACGCTGGCGGTAGCCGGAGACGTTGTCGAGGATCTGCTGCTTCGTGAGCCCGATCTCCGTGGCCATCAGCGCCACGACGAGATTCGTGAGGCGCTCTTCGGCAGGGATCCGGGCGGCCATCAGGGCGCGGAGACCGGGGACACGCCGAGGACGTCGACCACGACGGCCATCGCGGAGGAGGTCTCGGTCTTCGGCAGCACCACGAGTACCTGGGAGCCCACGGGCTGACCGATGAGCGCGTCGGCGACCGGCGCGGCGATCTCACGGAGGTTCTCCGCGGGGCTCTGGCCCCAGGTGCTCTGGAGGACGGACTTCTTGTCCCAGTCGACCGCGGTGAAGTGGACGAGGGGGGTGTCTTCCTCGGTCAGCTCGTCGCCGTTCCCACGGATCAGAGTCTGGACGACCTGCTCCTCGGGTGCCGCGCTGTCCGGGATGATCACGCCGGGAGTGCCATCGTCGGCGCGGACGACGGTCGGCATGCCCTTGGCGTCGTTGAACTGCAGCGTGCCCTCGGCCCGCGGGAGGAAGGCGTCCACCACGTCGATCACGAACACCGCGACGTCGTCCTCATCCATGCCGAGCCCACCGAGGTTCGCCTCCCCGAAGTCCTCGGGGGTGAGGCCGGCCACGATCCGGGTCCCGGCCGTAGCGCATTCCATGACGTCGGCGAGACCGGGAGACTGCGTGGCCCAGTACGCGATGCTGGACGCGCGCGTCGAGTCCGCATCGTACGAGGTCTCGAAGACCTGCTCGCCGGTGGCGCCGTTGTAGATGGAGATCTGCGCGACCAGCGGCTGGGTCTCGTTGACCACCGCGCGGCCGTCACCGACCACGACGTCAGCGAAGGAGGTCTTGGTGACGCGAACGGGCGCGAAAATCTCGACGTCGGGCTCCGAGCCGACGTCGCCGGTGACCGTGACGGCACTGTCGATACCGTTGGCGCGCCCATCGCGATCACACGAGGCGTCGGCGGACGATGCGGTCACGCTGCACCCCGTCAGAGCGAGGGCGGCGAGGCTGAGAGAGGCCAGAACGGCGGACGTCTTACGCACGCGCTCCAGTCTATTCCGTCGCGTGCCCGGATTCGCGCGACGCCGCCGCCAACCGAGCCCCCTCGGCGGCTCTGCCGGCTTCACGAGCACGCTTGCGGAGGTTCTTGTCCGTGATCTCCCTGTCACCCACCGCGCCCGGCGTCCAGAGCTCGACGTCCTCGTCGCTGTAGCTGCTCTTCGACGCGCGACGCTTCACCGACGGAGCCACCGCCCCCGGAGCCAGCCGGCGGGCCGTGAGGAGGAATCCGGTGTGCGCGACCATCCGGTGATCCGGTCGGACGGCAAGCCCTTCGACGTGCCAGCCGCGCACCATCGTCTCCGACGCCTCCGGGTCGGTGAACAGCCCGGTACCGCGGATGAACTCCGCGACGCGGGAGAGCTGGGTGGCCGTGGCGATGTAGCAGAGCACCACGCCGCCCGGCGTCAGCGCGTCCGCCACCGCCTCGATGCACTCCCACGGAGCCAGCATGTCCAGCACGACGCGGTCGACCGTGCCGGGCTCAACCTCGGCGGGCAGCGAGGCGACGAGGTCTCCCACCACAACGCGCCACGTGTCAGGGAGCTCCCCGAAGAAGGTCTCGACGTTGGCCCGGGCGACCTCGGCGAAGTCCTCGCGGCGTTCGAAGGAGAGGAGCCGGCCGGCAGGCCCGACGGCCCGCAAGAGCGACAGCGACAGCGCCCCCGACCCGACTCCGGCCTCGACAACAGTCGCGCCGGGGAAGATGTCCGCCTGCATGACGATTTGCGCCGCGTCCTTGGGGTAGACGATGGCGGCGCCGCGGGGCATAGACATGGCGAAGTCGCGCAGCAGCGGCCGCAGCGCGAGGTACTCGTGCCCTGAGCTGTTCGCGACCACGGATCCATCCGGCAGCCCGATGAGATCACGGTGCCGCAGCACGCCGTGATGGGTGTGCAGCTCGCCGTCCTCACGGAGAGTGACGGTGTGCAGACGACCCTTCGGACCGGTGAGCTGGACGCGATCGCCCTCGCGGAAGGGACCGCTAGGGCGAGGTGCGGAAGTGGTCGTCATCGGCTGGCCTCCGTGGTCGCGGCGCGGGCCCCGAACAGGTCCACGAGGTCGGCCGCCCCGCGGCCGTCGAGGGTGGGCCACAGCTCATGCGCGCCGAGGCCGTCGAGCGGGACGATGTGCGGCACCCCGAGCGTGAGCGCACCGGAGGCGAGGCCGGCCCGAAGTCCCGTGGGGGAATCCTCGATGACCACCACCTCGGCGATGTCCACGTCGAGCAGTGCGGCGGCCTGGAGGTAGGGCTCCGGATGCGGCTTCGGGTTCTCGACGTCGTCTCCGGCCACGACGACGTCGAACGCCTCGAAATCGATCAAGCCCACCACGTCGAGCGCCATCCGACGCAGCGACATGGTCACGAGGCCGGTCGGGATCCCGGCGGCGCGGAGGTCACGGAGCAGCTCCTGTGCGCCGGGCCGGAACGGCACGCCCTGAGCGCGCAGCGACTCCTGGACGGCGCTGGTCAGGTGGGAGACGATCGCCTCGGGGTCCATCTCGACGCCGGCCCCCTGGAGGATGATCGCGCTGTCGATGAGGCCACTTCCGACGAGTTGCAGAGCATCCTCATGAGACCAGGTGCCCCCGAAGGACTCGACCAGTGCGGTCTCGGCCGCCATCCAGTAGGGCTCGGTGTCGACGAGTGTTCCATCCATGTCCCAGAGGACCGCGCGGGGCTTGTTGCTCACCGAACCCATGCTAGCCGGGGCCGCCCACATCCCCTGGACGCGGGCTAGCCTGGGGGGATCGGCACTACGGCCTCGAAGGGAGCACGGCATGGACGTTCTCGGTTCGCGCATCATTATCGCCGCCTTCGACGGCTGGAACGATGCCGGCGAGGCCGCGACCGGAGCGGTGGGCGCCCTGCAGTCTGCCGGCGGCTACGATCTCGTCCACTCCGTGGACCCTGAGCTCTACTTCGACTACCAGTACACCCGCCCGGCGACCCGGCTCGACGGCGAGGGCCGCCGTCAGATGACGTGGCCGGAGGCGGCGCTGTGGCGCCCCCGCGACCCTGGTCCCGGCCCCGAGTTCTGGCTCCTCACCGGCGCGGAACCGGCGCGCACCTGGCAGGCTTTCGCATCGGAGTTCATCGACGTCGCCCTGCGCGACGACATCACCGGATTCGTGACCTTGGGAGCCATGCTCTCCGATGTCCCGCACACCCGCCCGATCTCCATCTTCGCGTCCAGCCAGAACGAGCAGGTCCGGGAAGCGCACGCTCTGGAGCGTTCCGTGTACGAGGGGCCCGTCGGCATCCTCACCGTGCTCGAGCACTTCGCCGAGAACGCCGGAATCCCGTCCGTCAGCCTCTGGGCGAGCGTCCCGCACTACGTGGCCTCGGCGGCCCCCTCGCCGAAGGTCACCCTCGCCCTCCTCGACCGCCTCGAGGAGCTGACCGGCGTGGATGTCGACCGCCGGCATCTGCGTACCGAGGCGGCGGCATGGGAGGCATCGATCGACGCGGCCGCGTCCGAGGACGAGGACATGGCGGAGTACATCCGTCAGCTCGAGCGGACGCGGGACACCTGGGACTCCCCCGATGCCTCGGGCGACGCGATCGCGCAGGCCTTCGAGCGGTACCTGCGTCGCCGCGACGACGGTCGCGGCGACCGCAAGCGCTGACAGGCGCCGGGATCAGGCCGAGGCCGGGATGACCCCCATGGCCAGCAGGACGAGCAGCGCCCCGCCGAGCAGGATGCGGTAGATCACGAACGGCAGGAAGCTGCGCTTCGAGATCCAGCTCATGAAGAAGGCGATCACGCCGAGCGCCACCACGAAGGCGACGCCCGTCGCCGCGATGGTGTCCCCCAGCGAGAAGAAGGAGGGCTCGCCCCAGCTCTTGAAGAGCTGGTAGAAACCGCTGCCGAACACGGCGGGGATCGCCAGCAGGAAGGCATACCGGGCGGCGGCAGCGCGCTCGTAGCCGAGGAAGAGTCCCATCGTGATGGTCCCGCCCGACCGAGAGACGCCGGGGACGAGGGCGAGGGCCTGAGCCAGTCCGAACGCGATGCCGTGCGGGTAGGTCAGATCGTCGAGCTTGCGGCGCTTGGCTCCGACGTAGTCGGCAACGCCGAGGAGGACACCGAACACGATGAGCATGATCGCCACGATCCACAACGAGCGGAAAACGGTCTCGATCTGGTCCTGGAACAGCAGTCCGAGGAGGACGATCGGGATGCTCCCGATGATGATGAGCCAGCCCATTCGTGCGTCAGGATCGTTCCGAGGTACCTTGCCGGCGATCGACTGGAACCATCGGGAGATGATCCGGACGATGTCCCGCCAGAAGAACACGACGACCGCCGCCTCCGTGCCGATCTGGGTGATGGCGGTGAATGCCGCGCCCGGGTCCTCGCCCGACGGGAGGAACGTCCCGAGGATGCGCAGATGCGCGCTGGAGGAGATCGGCAGGAACTCGGTGAGGCCCTGGACGATTCCCAGGATCAGTGCTTCGAGCAGGTGCATGGAGAGGCCTTCGTCTTTCGGGACGGCACGGAGCGCGAGAACGCCGCTCAGTACGTGCGCAGCAGATCGGCCAGCACCCGCTGACCGAAGACAAGTGAGTCTACGGGCACTCGCTCGTCGACTCCGTGGAACATCCCGGTGAAGTCGAGATCAGCGGGGAGCTGGAGCGGAGCGAAGCCGTACCCCGTGATCCCCAGCGTGGCCAGCGCCTTGTTGTCCGTCGCGGCGCCGAGCAGATACGGGATGACCGGCACCCCCGGGTCATGACGGCCCAGCGCCGCGACCATCGCGTCGACCAGCTCCCCCTGGAATGGCGTCTCCATGCCGATGTCGCGCACGACCGTCTCGATCCGGATGTCGTCGCCTACGATGCGCTGGAGTTCGGCGAGCACGTCGTCCTCCGTTCCGGGGATCACCCGAACGTCGATCAGGGCTTCGGCGCGTTCGGGGATGACGTTGTGCTTGTACCCGGCGGAGAGAGCGGTGGGGTTCGTGGTCGTGCGGAACGTGGACCGCAGGAACGCCTCGGCGGGGCCCGCCGCGGCGGCCAGCGCGTCCGGGTCATCGATGCTGCGTCCGCTCAGCGCGCTCAGCCCTGCGAGCAGCGCTTCCGTGGTGGGGGTCAGCCGGATAGGCCACCGCGTGCGGCCGATGGCGGCGACCGCCTCGGCGAGCTTCGTCACGGCGTTGTCATCATGGAGCCGGCTGCCGTGACCCGCGCGTCCGGTCGCGACCAGTCGGATCCAGATCAGAGCCTTCTCCCCGACCTGGAGCAGGTACGCACGGCGGTCGTCGACGGAGATGGAGTACCCGCCGACCTCGCTGATCGCCGTCGTCGCACCGGCGAACCACTCCGGGCGGTCCTTCACCACGAGCGCCGAGCCCTCTACCCCACCGTTCTCCTCGTCGGCGAAGAAAGCCAGGACCAGGTCACGCTCCGGCTGCTCCCCCGCGCGGAGGATATCCGCCACAGCGGTCAAGATCATCGCGTCCATGTTCTTCATGTCGACCGCGCCACGACCCCACAGCATTCCGTCCTGCACGGTTCCGGCGAACGGATCCACCGTCCAGTCCTCGGCGACCGCCGGCACGACGTCCAGGTGTCCGTGCACGACGAGAGCCGGTTTGCTGCGATCGCGGCCGGGCACACGCGCCATGACGTTCGTGCGCCGCGGGATGGGCTCGTAGTACTCGACCTCGAGTCCGAGCTCCGATAGGTATGCGCCGACGTACTCGGCCGCCTCCCGCTCGCCCTTCGCATTACCGCCGCCGTAGTTGGAGGTGTCGAAGCGGATGAGGTCGCTCGCGACGCGCGCGACCTCGGGAAGGGAGGAATCGGTCATGGACTCAGGCTATCGAAAGCGCGTGCCACGCCCGGGCGTCACGCTCGGTTCGAGACGCCTCCGAGAACGTGCTAATCTCATTCTTCGGTCGGCAACGATCAAATCCAACACCTGCGCGGGTGGCGGAATGGTAGACGCGCTAGCTTGAGGTGCTAGTGCCCGATAGGGCGTGGGGGTTCAAGTCCCCCTCCGCGCACAGGGAGCGAAGGCCCCGGATCCCCGGATCCGGGGCCTTCGTCGTCTCGCGAGCCAGCCTCCCGCCGGGGGCGGTCCCGCGCCGGGCGGGACCGCACCACCGTCACACCGCGCCGACGCCGAAGAGCAGGCCCAGCGCGTAGGTCACCGCCGCCGCGCCGAATCCGATCGCGAGCTGGCGCAGGGCGCGACGCAGCGGCGGACCCCCGGAGAGCACCCCCACCATCGCCCCGGTGCTGAGCAGCGCGATGCCGACGAGCACCAGCGCGAGCACGATCGCCGCTGTGCCCGCCATCCCGAAGATCCAGGGGAGTACGGGGACGATCGCGCCGGAGGCGAAGAGGAGGAAACTGGAGATCGCGGCCGTCCAGTCGCTTCCGACGACCTCGTGGGCGTCTGCGCCCTGCACGGTCACCGGGCCTGTGGCCGCCCGTCGGACGCCCTCCTGAGCAGCCTGGACGATACGGCGGGCACGAGCCAGGGACTCGTTCTGGTCCATGCCGCGGGCACGGTACACGAGCGCGAGCTCGTTCTCGTCGATGTCGAGGTCGGCGGCGGCCGCCGCGGCGTCCTCGTTCGCTTCGGTCGCGGTGAGGAGTTCCCGCTGCGACCGCACCGACACGAACTCCCCCGCTCCCATGGACAGCGCGCCGGCGAGCAGGCCCGCGATGCCGCTGAACAGCACGAAGCCCGAGCTCACACCGGTGGCGCCGATGCCCAGGACGAGGGCGAGGTTGCTGACGAGGCCGTCGTTCGCGCCGAAGACGGCGGCCCGGAAGGAACCCGACAGGCGCCGGCGCCCTCGCGCAGCGAGACCGCGGACGACCTCATGATGGACCTTCTCGTCAGCGCGCATGGCCGGGGTCGCCCACTGCTCGGCGTCGTACGGGGAGCGCGCCTCGGCGCTCTGCGCGAGGGCGAGGACGAAGATCGAGCCGAACCGTCCGGCCATCCACCCGAGGAGGCGAGAGCGGATCCCCGCCCGCGGCAGCCGGGCCGGTTCGCCGCCGAGCAGATCGAGCCAGTGCTTCTCGTGCCGACGTTCGGCCTCGGCGAGCCCGAGCAGGATCGCGCGCTCCTCCCCCGATCGGCGCGCGGCGAGGCGCTGGTAAACGGCGCCTTCCGCCCGTTCCTCGACGAGATAGCGGGCCCAGCGTCGTCGGTCGGCAGCCGTCGACTCGGCTGCGGCAGGGGCAGTCATGGAACCTCCAGGTGTCACCGTCACCCGGCGTCCGGGCAACCGTTCCACGCTATCCGCGCCGTCTCGCGCCAGCCGCGTCCTGGCACGGATTGCCAGCATTTCGGGGATCCGAAGCGGTGGCGGGACGGCCCTCAGGAGCGGACGCGCTTACGAAGCACTTCGATCCGGGACTGCAGCTGCGTCACGGTGGCCTGGGCCACCGCGGGACCACCGCAGATGCGCCGCAGCTCGGCATGGACGGCACCATGCGGCTGACCCGACTGCCGCGCGTAGAGGCCCACCAGGCTGTTCAGGAGCTGGCGCTGCTCGCGCAGGGTGCGATGCAGCGGAGCGGGCAGCGTCGTCGTCTGCGTCGGCTCGGCCTGGGCCTCGCGTGCCTCGCGGTGCCGGGACTGCCGCGCCTGCCGCTGCATCAGGAGCTCGTGCACATGCTCGGGTTCGAGCAGGCCGGGGAAGCCGATGAACTCCTCCTCCTCCGGCGTGTTCGGTTCGGCGAGCTGGCCGAACTCCTTGCCGTCGAAGACCATGCGGTCGAAGTGGGCGACGGAGGAGATCGCCTGGTAGCTGAACTCCTGGGTCAGTGCGTCGGACGCCTCGTCCTCGCGGTTCGCGCTCTCCAGCAGAGAATCCTCGAGGCCGTCGTCGTCCTTGGACTGGCGGTCCAGGGCGTGGTCGCGCTGCTTCTCCATCTCGTTCGCCAGCTTCATCAGCACGGGGACGTGCGGAAGGAAGACGCTCGCCGCCTCACCGCGACGACGAGCGCGCACGAAGCGGCCGATGGCCTGCGCGAAGAACAGCGGGGTGGAGGACGACGTCGCGTAGACGCCCACCGCGAGCCGCGGCACGTCCACACCCTCCGAGACCATCCGCACCGCCACCATCCATCGGGCGGTGCCCTCCGAGAACTTCTCGATCCGCTCGGAGGCGGTGGCGTCGTCGGACAGCACGATCGTCGGCTGCTCCCGCGTGATGCTGTGCAGGATCTTGGCGTACGCCCTGGCGACGGTCTGATCCGTCGCCAGCACGAGGCCACCGGCGTCGGGGATGTGATGCCGGATCTCGGTCAGACGACGGTCGGCTGCCGACAGCACCGCCGGCATCCAATCACCCTCCGGATCGAGTGCCGTGCGCCAGGCCTGCGACGTGACATCCTTCGTGTTGTCCTGTCCCAGATGGGTCTCGAGCTCGTCTCCGGCGCTCGTCCGCCACCGCATCTTGCCCGCGTACATGTGGAAGAGCACGGGGCGGACGACGCCGTCGGCGAGGGCACGACCGTAGCCGTAGGCATAGTCGGTGCTGGACACCCGCGCCCCGGTCTCGTCCGGGAGGTACTCCACGAACGGGATGGGAGCCGTATCGCTGCGGAACGGGGTTCCGGAGAGCAGCAGCCGACGCTTCGCCGGTCCGTACGCGTCGCGGATGGCGTCGCCCCAGCTCAGCGCGTCGCCGCCGTGGTGAACCTCGTCGAGGATGACCAGGGTCTTCGCGTCCTCCGTGAGATGGCGGTGCACCGAGGACTTCGCAGCGACCTGCGCGTAGGTGACGACGACACCGTGATAGTGCCGCGCCGGTGCCCAGTCGCTGTTGCGGAAGCGGGGGTCGAGACGGATGTGCACGCGGGCGGCGGCATCAGCCCACTGGGTCTTCAGATGCTCCGTCGGGGCCACGACGATGACGCGGTTCACCTCCCCCATCCGCATCAGCTCGACGGCGAGCGTGAGGGCGAAGGTGGTCTTGCCGGCGCCCGGGGTGGCGGCCACGAGGAAGTCACGCTGGTCGGCCTGGAAGTACGCATCCAGAGCCTCCTGCTGCCATGCCCGCAGCTTGTTCGCCGTTCCCCACGGGGCGCGCTGGGGGAAGGACGGAGAGAGCATCGACTCCACGATAATCGCTCCCACCGACACGGCGGCATCCGGCGCAGCTCCGCGCGCGTCCTCCGCCGGACGCACCCGTCCGGGTAGGCTCGGTCACTGCGCGACGGTCACCATCGCGCGCGCACGCCTTCGCGAAGGAGAGCCGGATGAGCGATCAGGAATCGACAAGGACCCCGTACGTCGCGAACGAGACCCCGCATCCGTGGCGCCGATTCGTCGCGATCGGCGACTCGTTCACGGAGGGGATCGGCGACCCCGATCCCGACGCTCCCGGGGGTCACCGCGGCTGGGCCGACCGGGTCGCGGAGGTGCTCGCCCAGCAGGTCGACGACTTCGCGTACGCCAACCTCGCGGTACGCGGCAAACTCATCGCGCAGATCGTCGCCGACCAGGTGGAACCCGCGGTGGCGCTGCATCCCGACCTCATCTCGATCTGCGCCGGGGGCAACGATGTCATCCGTCCCGGCACCGATCCCGACGCCATCGCCGCACAGCTCGAGGACGCGGTGGCACGGCTGTCCTCCACCGGCGCCGCGGTCATCCTGTTCACCGGTATCGACACCGGATTCACCCCCGTGTTCCGGCCCTTCCGCGGCAAGGTCGCGATCTACAACGAGAACGTCCGCGCGATCGCGGAGCGGCACGACTGCATCGTCGCGGACCAGTGGGCGCTGAAGGTCGTGCAGGATCCCCGCTTCTTCGACGACGACCGCCTGCACTACAACGCGCTCGGACACCACGAGGTCGCACGGATGGTCCTGCGCGCCCTCAACGTGCCCAACGACCTCGAGGCCATGCAGCCCGAACCTCTGCCGTTGCGGACCTGGCGTGCCGCCCGCAGCGAGGATCTCGGCTGGGCCAGGGAGCACCTCGTGCCCTGGGTGCTCCGCCGCCTGCGGCACCAGTCCTCCGGCGACCACATCGCGGCCAAGCGCCCGGAGCCCTCCCCCGTCATCTTCCCGGGCAAGGAGTGACGCGCACTCATTCCGCGGGAGCGAGGGCCCACAGGGCCACGGCGGCGGCCGACGCGACGTTGAGCGAATCCACCCCGCCTGCCATCGGAATCGTGACCACGGTGTCCGCGCTGTCCAGAGCGGTGCGCGTGAGCCCGTCCCCTTCGGCCCCCAAGAGCAGGGCAACCTTCCCCGGCCGTCGCGCCGCGTAGTCCCGGAGATCGACCGCCCCCTCGCTGAGTGCGAGGGCGGCGACATCGAAGTCTTCCTCATGCAGGGAGGTGACGGCCGTCTGCCAGTCGTCGATCCGTGTCCAGGGCACCTGGAACACCGTGCCCATGCTGACCCGCACGCTACGTCGGTACAGCGGATCGGCACAGCGCGGCGACACCAGGACCGCGTCGGCTCCCAGCCCAGCGGCAGCGCGGAACGCCGCGCCGACATTGGTGTGATCCCCGAGGTCCTCCAGCACCAGGACGAGACGCGCTCCGCGCAGCACGTCCGCGACCGGCGCCAGAGCGGGACGATGCATGGCGGCGAGGGCTCCACGGTGAACCTGGTACCCGGTGACCTGCTCCGCGACATCGTCCGGGACCACGAGCAGCGGAACGGCCCGCTCCCCCACGATCCGCCGCAGCTCCTCGACGCGACGGGCGGAGACCAGCACCGACCGCGCCTCATGCCCGGCGGCCAGCGCACGCTCGATCACCGTGGCGGTCTCGGCGATGTACAGCCCCTCCGCGGGTTCCCGCGCCGCGCGGAGCGCCGTGTCGGTGAGGCGACGGTAGTCATCCAGCCGCGGGTCGTCGATGTCGGTCACGTGCTGAAGGTCCACGGCTCCACTCTGCCACCCGCGCTTCGCCCGGCACGGGCCCCCTAGACTCGATCGAGGAGGTCCTGTGAGCGTGACGAACACCGCCGAGCCGTCGGCCGAGCTCACCCGCGCCGCCGCCCTCCTCCGGGGGAAGCGGATCGCCCTTCTCACCGGAGCCGGCATCTCGACCGACTCGGGAATTCCCGCATACCGCGGCGAGGGCGCGCGCACGCGCAGCAACCCCATGACGATCCAGACCTACCTCGGTGACGAGGCCGCCCGCCGTCGCTACTGGGTCGGCGGCCACCTCGGCTGGCGGGCCTTCGCACAGGCGGCGCCCAATCCCGGCCACCGGGCGCTGGCGCAGATGGAGTCCGGAGGCACCGTCTCCGGGGTCATCACCCAGAACGTCGACGGCCTGCACCTTCGCGCGGGAAGCTCGCATGTCATCGAGGTGCACGGCACCATGCGTCGCGTGCTCTGCCTGCACTGCGGACAGGTGTTCGACCGTCGTGACATCGCGGTGCAGATCGAGGAGCGCAACCCCTGGATCAGGGTGCCGGAGAACGTGGCGTTGGCCCCGGACGGTGACGTGCTTCCGGAGAGCACCGAGGGCTTCATCGTCCCGACCTGCACCGTCTGCGACGGCATGCTCAAGCCTGACGTGGTCTTCTTCGGCGAGTACGTGCCCCAGGACCGCTTCCGCGCCGCGGAGTCACTTCTCCGTTCCAGCGATGCGCTCATCGTGGCCGGTTCCTCCCTCGTCGTGAACTCCGGGGTCCGCCTCGTGAACCGTGCCCGTCGACGTGGCATCCCCCTGATCATCGTCAATCGCGAGCCGACCCGCGCGGACGCCTGGGCCGATGTCACCATCGCCGCGGGCACCAGCGACGTGCTCCCCGCCCTCCAGGAGATGCTCTCGTGACCTATCTCACCCTCATCCGCCACGGTCAGACCGACTGGAACCTCGCCCGTCGCATCCAGGGATCGACGGACATCCCCCTCAACGACACGGGCCGCGAGGACGCACGATGGGCCGCGGAGAAGCTCGCCGGCACGACGCACCATGCCGTCTACACGAGCCCGCTGGCACGCGCGAGCGAGACCGCCGGCATCATCGCCGATCGGCTCGGTCTGGAGATCGCCGGGGTCGTCCCCGACATCCGGGAGCGTGAGTTCGGCGACGGCGAGGGCATGCTGGTGCCCGACTACATCGCGACGTACGGGGACTGGCATGCCGAAGTGCCGGGGGCGGAGTCGCTGCATGACGTCGGAGCACGCGCCATCGCCGCTTTGCACCGGATCGCGCGCGATGCCCGCCGTCGGTCGGCCCCGCAGGCGGAGTCCGTGCTCGTCGTCACACACGGCGGCGTCATCCGCGCCGTCATCGACCACGTCTCCGGCGGCACGCTCCCCCGGGAGGGCGAGGTGCTGCGCAACGGCTCCGCGCACCGGTTCGTCGCCGCGCCCGGCTACCTTCGGCTGCTCGAGGAGTCTCCCGTCCTCTGACGGTCTGCCTCAGCCCGCGCGGGAGACGACGGCCCTCGCGTGGCGGAGAACGGGCTCGTCCACCATGCGGCCCTGGAAGCGGAACACGCCCCGCTCCTGCGCCGCGGCCGCGAGAACCTCGCGCGCCCAGGCCACGGTCTCGGGGTCCGGCGCGTAGGCCGCGCGGATGACCTCTACCTGGCTCGGATGGATGCATGCCGTCGCGCGGAATCCCGAGGCTGCCGCATCCCGTGCCTCGCGCTCCAGCCCCGCGGTGTCGCCGATGTCGACATGTACGGCGTCGATCGCCGCCTTGCCGTGAGCTCCCGCCTCCAGCAGCACCCGAGAGCGGGCGTACCGGGCGATATCGCGATACGCGCCCGCGGCCTGGCGGGAGGAGGTTCCGCCGAGAGACGCCACGAGGTCTTCCGCTCCCCACATGAGCCCGACGACGGACGGATGCGCCGCGATCTCCGGCGCTGCGTGGATTCCGCGTGCGGTCTCGCACAGGGCGAGGAGCGAGAAGCCCGCGCCGAAGACGTCAAGACTCTGCGCGCTCTCCGTCTTCGCGACCATCACGGTGCGGAACGGTGACGCTGTCAGGGCCTCGAGGTCGTCCGCGAAGGCCGCGGAGTCCGGTGCGTTCACTCGAACGATGACGCGGGCGGGGTCGAGCTGAGCGGTCGCGACGTTCTTCCGTGCCTCGGCTTTCGCCTCCGGCAGCACGGCGTCCTCCAGATCCAGGATGACGGCATCCGCCCGCTCCTGCGCCTTCGCGAAGCGGTCGGGCCGGTCAGCGGGGCAGAACAACAGCGCAGGACCGAGATCGAGGGTCATACCGGGTCTCCGTCCGGACGGCAGCGCACGAGCACCGTGCGTGTCGCCGTCGCGACGACCGTGCCGTCCTGATTACGTCCGGTGTGCGCGATCTGCACGACGCCCTGTCCAGGGCGGGAGGACGAGAGGCGCTTGTCGACCACGACGCTCTCCGTGGTGAGCGTGTCCCCCGCGAACAGCGGATGCGGGAAGGCGATGTCGCCGAGACCGAGCTGCGCCACCAGAGTGCCCTGAGTGAGCTGGGCGACCGAGGCGCCGACCATGGTCGACAGCGTCCACATCGAGTTCATGAGCCGCGCGTGGAAGGGCTCCTGGCTCTCGGCGAACGCGGCATCCAGGTGCAGTGCCTGGGTGTTCATGGTCAGCGTGGTGAACAGCACGTTGTCCGCCTCCGTGGCGGTGCGCCCGGGGCGGTGCGCGTACCGGACGTCGGTCTCGAATTCCTCGTAGTAGAGGCCGCGTTGCACGATCTCGCGCATGGTCATGCCCTCCACGCTACCGGGCGAGTCCGAGGGCCCTGGCGATCACGAGGAGCTGGACCTCCGTGGTCCCCTCCCCGATCTCCAGGATCTTCGAGTCGCGGTAGTGCCGCGCCACGGGGAACTCGTTCATGAACCCGTTGCCGCCGAAGATCTGCGTCGCGTCGCGGGCATTGTCCATCGCGGCCTCGCCGGCCACGAGCTTCGCGATCGCCGCCTGCTCGGCGAACGGCTCCCCGGCGTCGCGAAGACGAGCCGCGTGGTACCAGGCGAGCCGGGCGGTATGCACCCTGGCGCGCATGCGAGCGAGCGTGAACTGGGCGTTCTGCCGCGTGCTCAACGCGCTGCCGAAGATCGTCCGGCTCTTCGCGTAGTCCACCGCCGCTTCCAGGCACCCCTCGGCGGCACCCGTCGACAGGGCCGCGATCGCGATACGGCCCTCGTCCAGGATGCTGAGGAAGTTACGGAAGCCGCTGCCCCGTTCGCCGAGGAGGTTCCCCACCGGCACCCGCGCTCCGTCGAACGTCAGCGGATGGGTGTCCGACGCGTTCCACCCCACCTTGTCGTACGCGGGCTCGACCGTGAACCCCGGCGTTCCGTTCGGGACGATGATCGTGGAGATCTCCTTCCGTCCCTCGTTCTGGCCCGTGACCGCGGTGACCGTCACGAACCGCGTGATCGGGGTGCCCGAATTGGTGATGAACTGCTTCGACCCGTCGATCACCCATTCGTCCCCGTCGAGCCGCGCCGTCGTGCGGGTCGCCCCCGCGTCGCTTCCCGCCTCGGGCTCCGTGAGGCCGAATCCGGCGAGGGCCCGGCCCGCGAGGAGATCCGGGAGCAGCTCGCGCTTCTGCTCCTCGGTGCCGAAACGGAACACGGGCATCGCGCCCAGGCTGACCCCCGCCTCCAGAGTGATCGCGATCGACTGGTCTACCCGGCCCAGGGCCTCGATGGCGAGGCCGAGTGCCATGTAGTCACCGCCCTGCCCGCCGTGCTCCTCCGGGAAGGGCAGTCCGAAGAGGCCGAGTTCCCCCATCTGCCGCACGACCTCCATCGAGAGAGTGTGCGTGCGGTCGGCCTCGTAGGACTGCGGGGCGACCACCGTGTCGGCGAAGTCGCGGACCATCGCCGCCAGCTCGCGCTCCTCTTCGCTGAGTTCGTGCATCATCGATCCTCCTCCGTCGTCGTCACGCGCGCGACCGGTTGATCGCGCCGCACCTGGTCACCGAGCGCGACCAGCAACCGCACCACGCCGTCGTGCGGCGCAAGCACGGGGTGCTCCATCTTCATCGCCTCGATCGACACGAGGGGCGTTCCCGCGGTGACGGTCTCACCATCTGCCACATGAATCGCCACGATGCTTCCCGGCATCGGAGCCCGCGCCTCCGGCTCGGTGGCGCGGGCCTCGCTCTCCGCGGCGGCGAGGCGTCGCCGCATCCGTCCACGGCGGTCGAGGGGGCGGAGGCGGAGCGTGGTCCCCTCCTCCCAGACCCACACAGCGTTGTCGTCGTCCCGTGCCGCGCGAACAGTGCCGCTCCCGGCCGACGGTGTAGCCGAGAAGACCTGCTCGTCGTCGGTGAGCACGGCGATGGGCTCGGGCCTGCGCGCCGGAGCACCCAGGCGCCAGCCGGCGAGCTCGCGCCAGAGGGGGCCGACGCTCCCTCGTCGTCGCGCCTGCTCGGGGCTCCCCGCCGCCAGTCCGGCGGCCGCCGCGAGTTGCGCGGGCGACGGGGCCATCGCCTCGACCGGGAGAAGCGTCTCGATGAGGCCGGTGTCGAGGTCCCCCTCGATGACTCTGCGGTCCTGGAGGAGTCGACGGAGGAAGGCGATGTTGGTCTCGACTCCCAGCACGACCGTGCGGGCGAGCGCGTCGTCGAGGCGACGCAGCGCGGTCGCCCTGTCCTCACCCCACGCGATGACCTTCGCGATCATCGGATCATAGAACCCGCTGACGACCGTCCCGGTCTCGACCGCCGCGTCCACGCGGACTCCCGTCGGCGCCTCGAAGAGCAGCACCGTCCCCGTCGACGGCAGGAACCCGCGTTCTTGAGACTCTGCGTACACACGCGCCTCCACGGCGTGACCGGTCGTGCGAGGCTCGACGTCGAGCGGCTGCCCATCAGCGACGCGGAGCTGGAGCGCGACGAGATCGAGGCCGGTGACCTCTTCGGTCACGGGATGCTCCACCTGCAGACGGGTGTTCATCTCGATGAAGAAGACGTCTTCGGGGGCGTCGGCATCGACGAGGAACTCGACCGTACCCGCGCCGACGTACGCCACGCTCTCCGCCGCCCGCACCGCTGCCGTGAGCAGCCGGTCGCGGGTCACGGTCGGGATGCCGGCCGACGGCGCCTCCTCGATCACCTTCTGGTGACGGCGCTGCAGGGTGCATTCCCGCTCACCGAGGGCGACGACCGTACCGTGCGCGTCACCGAAGACCTGTACCTCGATGTGCCGTGGCCGCCGGATGAGCCGCTCCAGGACGAGGGCGTCGTCGCCGAAGGCCGATGCGGCGACCCTCCGAGCAGAGGCGAGTGCGCCAGGGAGGCCGTCGGCGCTCGTCACGACTTCCATCCCCTTGCCGCCCCCACCGGCGCTCGGCTTCACGAGAAGCGGGAAGCCGACCGACTCCGCCTCCTCGAGGATCTCCGCGTCCGACAGCCCGCGGGCGTCGAATCCGGGCACCACGGGCACACCGCTACGACTCACACGCTCGCGGGCCCGTGCCTTGTCCCCCATGACCTGCAGGGCCTCGACGGAGGGACCGATGAAGACGATGCCGCTCTCCGCGCAGGCCTCCGCCAGACCGACGCTCTCGGAGAGGAAGCCGTAGCCGGGATGGACCGCCTCCGCGCCGGTCGCCCGAGCCGCGGCGATGACAGCGTCGATATCCAGATACGACTCCGGTGCCGGCGCCGCCCCGATCCGCACGGAGTCATCCGCCTCGTGTACATGAGGCGCGTCCGCATCCGCGTCACTGTAGACGGCGATACTGCGGATGCCGAGGCCGCGGAGGGTGCGGATGACGCGGCGGGCGATCTCGCCGCGGTTCGCGACGAGGACGGACGAGAAGGAGACTGAGGGCGACATGGGGCTCACATCCGGAAGACGCCGAAGCGCGGCTCGGGCAAGGGGCTGCGGGCGACGACATCGAGGGCGAGACCCAGCAGGTCGCGGGTCTGCTCCGGGTCGACGATGCCGTCGTCCCAGAGCCGCGCGGTGGCGTAGTACGGCTCGCCCTGGTCCTCGTACTGCGCCCGGATCGGCGCCTCGAACGCAGCGCGCTCCTCGGGGCTCCACGATTCCCCTCGGGCAGAGAGCTGATCCTCTTTCACCGTTGCGAGGACGGAAGCGGCCTGAGGCCCGCCCATGACCGAGATCCGGCTGGCCGGCCACGTCCAGAGGAACCTCGGGGAGTAGGCGCGTCCGCACATGGAGTAGTTGCCCGCCCCGAAGGACCCCCCGATGATGACGGTGAGCTTCGGAACCCGGGTCGTCGCGACGGCCGTGACCATCTTTGCCCCGTCCTTCGCGATGCCGCCGGCTTCCGCGTCCGAGCCGACCATGAAGCCGGTGATGTTCTGCAGAAAGAGCAGCGGGATGCCGCGCTGGTCGCAGAGCTCGATGAAGTGCGCACCTTTGAGCGCAGATTCACTGAACAAGACACCGTTGTTCGCGACGAAGCCGACGGGGTGACCGTGCAGGCGTGCGAATCCCGTCACGAGAGTCGTGCCGTACTCCGCCTTGAATTCGTGAAAGGAGTCGCCGTCGACGAGTCGCGCGATGACCTCACGGACGTCGTAGGCGGCGTTGACGTCGACCGGCACGACGTCGTAGAGCGACCCCGTCTCTGCGGGCGGACGGCTTTCCTGCACGTCCCAGGCCGGGGCGAGCGGCGGGGGCAGGGTGGCGACGATGTCCCGGAGGATCTCCAGGGCATGCTCGTCGTCGTCCGCGAGATGGTCGACGACACCGCTGCGACGCGCGTGCAATTCTCCGCCGCCGAGCTCCTCGGCCGTGACGACCTCGCCGATCGCCGCTTTGACGAGTGGCGGGCCGCCCAGGAAGATCGTGCCCTGCCCGCGGACGATGACGGTCTCATCACTCATAGCCGGCACGTAGGCGCCTCCCGCCGTGCACGAGCCCAGGACCGCGGCGAGCTGCGGGATGCCCTGGGCTGACAGGCGCGCCTGATTGAAGAAGATGCGGCCGAAGTGCTCCCGGTCCGGGAAGACCTCGTCCTGCTTGGGGAGGAAGGCGCCGCCAGAGTCGACGAGGTACAGGCACGGCAGGCGGTTCTCCAGCGCGATCTCCTGCGCTCGGAGATGCTTCTTCACGGTGAGGGGGTAGTACGTGCCGCCCTTCACGGTGGCGTCGTTGCAGACGACCATGACCTGTCGACCGTGGACCAGCCCGATGCCCGCGATGACCCCGGCTCCCGGGGCCTCGCCGCCGTACAGCCCCTCCGCGGCGAGCGGAGCGATCTCGAGGAAGGGGCTGTCCTCGTCGAGGAGCCGTGAGACTCGGTCGCGCGGCAGGAGCTTCCCCCTGGCCACGTGGCGCTCGCGGGAGGCCTGGGGCCCGCCTTCCGCGGCCTTCGCGAGGCGCTCGCGGAGCTGCTGGGCGAGCGCTTCCTGGGTTGCCGGCATCGTGATGTCCTCCTCGACCCACGTCGCGCCGGCGATGGACCTGGCGCGCTGCATGCATTCTCGGTTAGTGTTCACTAACCCGTCGGTCCAGGTTAGCGAGGATTAACTGAGATGACAAGCCCCTCCACCGCTCGCGACCGCGCCAAGGCGGAACGCTCCGACGCCCTCCTGCATGCCGCCGCCCGGTTGTTCGCCGCGCGCGGGTACAGCGGTGTGAGCCTGGAGGACATCGGCGCCGCCGTCGGCGTGTCCGGGCCCGCGGTGTATCGTCACTTCGCGGGAAAACAGGCCCTCCTCGGGGCGGTTCTCGTCAAGGTCAGCCAGGATCTCGTGGCCGGAGGGCGGCGCGTCTCCGACGAGCAGACCACACCCGACGAGCGCATGCGCGGACTCATCCGGTTCCATGTGGAGTTCGCGCTCGGCAACGCCGAGGTGATCCAGGTCCAGGACCGCGACCTCGCCTTCCTCGACGAGGCCGACCGGGCCGAGGTGCGTCGCCTTCAGCGCGCGTACATCGAGCTCTGGATGGACGCGCTGGGGGCGCTGGAGACGGCGAAGCCGCTCGACCGCGACGAGCTCCGGCTCCGTGTGCAGGCGTGCTTCGGTCTCATCAACTCCACCCCTCATAGCACCCGGGCGGCGACGCGAGGGCATTCGGCCACCGCGACCGTGCTCGTCGCGATGGCCGAGGCCGCTCTGCGCGCCGCTAGCTGAGCAGCATCGCCCGACCGGGATCCTCCAGAATGTCGGCGACGTCCTTGAGGAAGGTCGCTCCCTCCGCGCCGTCGACGAGACGGTGGTCGAACGACAGGCTCAGCGTCATGACCTGACGGAGCGCGATCTCTCCGCGGTACTCCCACGGCTGCTTCCGAACGGTCCCGATGGCGAGGATTCCGGACTGGCCCGGCGGGAGGATCGGCGTCCCCGCGTCGACGCCGAACACGCCGATGTTCGACAGGGAGAACGTCCCACCGGCGAGCTCCGCCGGCGAGGTCTTGCCGGCCCGTGCCGTCTCTGCGAGATCCCGGACCGCTGCCGACAGCTCGACGAGGTTCATCCGGTCGGCGTCGCGGATCATCGGGACGATGAGTCCTCGGTCCGTCGCGGCGGCGATTCCGAGGTCGACGTAGCCGTAGTGGACGATCTCGCCGGCCTCCTCGTCCCAGCGCGCGTTCAAGCCGGGTGCCCGGCGCAAAGCGAGGCAGACCGCCTTCGCGACGACCCCGAGCGGACCGATCCGGTGCCCGGCGAGGGTCTTGTCCTCGCGGAGGCGGCCCAGCATCTCCATGGTCGATGTGACATCCACGGTGTGGAAGACCGTCACGTGCGGGGCCGTGAAGGCGCTCCGCACCATCGCCGCCGCCGTGTGCTTGCGCACTCCCCGGATCGGGACCCGCGTCTCGCGCGGACGACCCTCCCACCCGGGACCAGGCTGAGTCGAGGTGACACTGTCCCCGGGCGTCGATGTCGCCCCCGACGCGATCAGGCCGACGCGCTCGGCGTACGCATCGATGTCCGCCCGGGTGATCACACGGTCTCCCACCTCGGCGGCAACGAGCACGAGGTCGACGCCGAGGCGCTTGGCGTACGCCCGAACCGGAGGCGTCGATCGCGGTCGCTCCAGTGCGGGCTCCACCGCGGTCGACGGCATCGCATCGTGCGGGGCCGCTTCCAAGACCGCCGTGTCAGGACCGGCCGCTCCTTCCGAGGACCCCCGGCGACGCGCACGTCGTGCGGGACGGCCGCTGGTCGTCGGAGCTGCCCCGTACCCCACGAGGTTCGGCTGCGCCTTCTCCGCCGCGGCCTCCTGCCCGGTACCCGACGATGCGACCGGCGCTTCCCCGCCCTCGACGTCGAAGTCGATCAGCGGAGCACCGACCGCGACGGTCTCCCCCGCCTCTGCGTGGAGGGCCGAGACCATCCCCTCGTAGGGGGACGGCAACTCGACGACGGCCTTCGCGGTCTCGACCTCGGCAAGCGTCTGATTCAAGGTGACGGCGTCCCCCGGAGCGACCAGCCACTGTACGACCTCGGCCTCGGTCAGCCCTTCCCCGAGATCGGGCAAATGGAATTCGGCGATCATACGTCTGCTCCCGTCAGGCTGTGCGGGCGATCGAGCACGCGATCGACCGCGTCGAGGATCCGGTCGAGGTCCGGGAGATGGTACTTCTCGAGCTTGGCCGGGGGATACGGAACATCGTGACCGGTGACCCGCAGCGGAGCCGATTCGAGGTATTCGAAGCAGCGCTCGGTCACGCTAGCGATGACCTCCGCGGCCAGACCGGCCTCCCGGGAAGCCTCGTGCACGACGACCACGCGTCCGGTCTTCCGCACGGACGCGGCAACCGAGTCGTAGTCCACCGGGGACAGCGAGCGGAGGTCGATCACCTCCAGCGCGATGCCCTCGTCCTCCGCTGCCTCAGCGGCCTGCAGCGCCGTGCTGACCATGGCGCCGTAGGTCAGGACGGTGGCATCCGTCCCCGGACGCACGATACGCGCGAGACCCATCGGCGGTGCATCCGCGAGCGGGGCCTCCAGGTCGACCTCCCCCTTGTGGTGGTACAACCGCTTCGGTTCGAAGAAGACAACAGGATCATCGGACGCGATGGCCTGCCGGAGGCTGCGGTAGGCGTCCTCCGGATTCGACACGGCGATCACCCGCAGCCCCGCGGTGTGGGCGAAGTACGCCTCCGGCGACTCGGAGTGATGCTCCGCGGCCCCGATCCCCCCGGCCCACGGGATGCGGATCGTGATCGGCATCTTCACCCGACCTTGGGTGCGGTAGTGCAGCTTCGCGACCTGGGACACGATCTGATCGAACGCGGGATACACGAATCCGTCGAACTGGATCTCGACGACCGGGCGGTACCCCCGAAACGCGAGGCCGACGGCCATGCCGACGATCCCGGACTCCGCGAGCGGCGTGTCGATGACCCTCGCCGCACCGAACTCGGCGAGCAGCCCGTCGGTGATCCGGAAGACGCCGCCGAGTTTGCCGATGTCCTCCCCGAGGAGCACGACCTTCTCGTCGTCGAGCATCGCCTGCCGGAGGCCAGCGCCGAGCGCCTTGCCGAGCGTGAGTTCGGTCATGGTCACGCCTCGCCTTCGAACGACGCGAGGTATGCGGCGTACTCGTCCCGCTGACGCTGCAACCCGGTGTGGGGTTCGGCGTAGACCCCGTCGAACACCGCGAGGGGCGGACGGGTGACCATGCCGAGGCAGGCGGCACGCATCTCTTTGGCGACGGCGTCCGCCGCCGCCTGCGTCTCGGCGACGTGTTCCTCGGACAGTTCGCCCGATGCGCGAAGGTACGCCTCCACACGCGCGATCGGGTCGCGCCGACGCCACGCCTCGAGTTCGGCCTCGTCACGGTAGCGGGTCGGGTCGTCCGCCGTGGTGTGCGGGCCCATGCGGTAGGTCACCGCCTCGATGTAGGCCGGTCCCTTCCCGGAACGAGCGTGCTCCAGCGCCCATCGCATCGCTGCCATGCAGGCCAGGACGTCGTTGCCGTCCACGCGCAGGCTCGGGATCCCGAAGCCCGGCGCGCGACCCGCGATGGGATACTGCGACTGCACGGCGACCGGCTCGGAGATGGCCCAATGGTTGTTCTGACAGACGAAGACGACCGGGGCCTGGTAGGACGCGGCGAAGATCATCGCTTCGTTCACGTCCCCCTGACTCGTCGCCCCGTCGCCGAAGTACGTCACGGCGACCTCCGGCGCGTTCTCGTGCCTGATGCCCAGCGCATATCCGACGGCATGGAGGGTCTGCGCACCGATGATGATCTGCAGCGGAGCGACACGCAGAGCAGCGGGATCATAGGCCGCTCCCTCCTCACCCCGCCACATGCGCACGTAGTCCCCCGGCTGCGCTCCACGCGCGTAGATCACCCCGGTCTCGCGATAGCTGGGAAAGACGTAGTCCTGCGGGTCGAGGGCGCGTGCGGTGCCGATCTGCGTCGCCTCCTGGCCCTGACAGGGAGCCCACAGGCCGAGCTGACCTTGCCGCTGCAGAGCGACACCCTCGGCGTCGATACGGCGGAGGATCACCATGTCCCGGTGGAGCGCCCGCAGGCGCGGGGCGTCGACGTCGGCGACGTAGGAGTCCAGCCGGGCATTCGGAGTCCGCGACCCGTCCGGAGCGAGGATCCGCTCTGAAAGCTCGAGATCCTGGGCGGCATCTGCGATCGGGGTGGTCTGCGGCGACATCATCGTCCTCCTCGTCCCTGGCGGCCCTCGTGAGGCTTCGCGCAACGGCGCCGGCGTCGTCACCGGCATGGTCTGAGGGTACGTCCGCTCAACACCTCGCTCAAGCAACTCGGCGGCTCCTGAGCATGTTGCTCATTTTGGCACGGTGACCAGGTGCTAAGGTTTGGCACTATGCCAGGACTGGACCGGATCGACCTCGAACTCCTCACGGCCCTCGCCGACGATCCGCGCGTCACGATCGTCGCGCTGGCCGAGCGGATGAGCCTGTCGCGCAACACCATCCAAGCGCGGATGGCGCGGCTGGAGCAGAGCGGCGTGTTCCTCTCCTATGAGCGCGCCTTCTCCACGGACGTGCTGGGTTTTCCCTTGCAGGCGTTCGTCAGCATCGGCGTCCGGCAGACAGAGCTCCCGCGCATCATCAACGAGCTCGCGCGCATCCCTGAGGTCGTCCAGGCGCACGGACTCAGCGGCTCCATCGACCTGCTGGCGCGCGTGGCGTGCCGCGACGCCCGTCATCTGTTCGACACGGACGCCCGGATCCTCTCCATCGAGGGCGTGGAACGGACGGAGACCTCGCTCGCCATGGGCGAGGTGATCCCGTTCCGGGTGGCCGGGCTCATCGGCCTCGCGCGACGGGAATCCTGAGGAAGCGACGGATCGCACCGGCGGCCTCGGCCGGCGTCTCGTAATGGATCAGGTGACCCACCCGCGCGATCTCGACGAGGGTCGCGTCGGGGAAGAGGGTCGCGAGCTGCCGCTCCGCCTCGATCGGCGTGATGTCGTCGCGTTCGGCGGCGATGAGAAGCGTGGGCACCTCGATCGATGGCGCGAACTCCCGGACGTCGTGGGACACGCTCGCCACGAACGCGTCGTGCAGCACCTCCCGGTCGGAGAACCGGGAGAAGTACGTGTCGTGCTGATCATGGATGAACCGCCTGAGCTCCGGATCCCGGGTCTTCGCCATGCTGATGCTCATGACGCGGACGATCACTCGATTCCGCAGCACGGCGGTACCGATCCGGGGCGGGAGCTTGGCGCCGAGCGCGTAGTACAGGACCGCGAGGCGGGTCATGAGCCCCTTCGGCCCTTCCAGCGCCGGCGCGCCGATGGGGTTCATGAGGATCAGTCGCGGCGTCTGCAGCCCTCCCGCCACGGCGGCGGCGGTCACGATCGATCCGAACGAGTGCCCCAGGATGACGGCACCGGGGGCCGTGGCCGCGGCGAAGTCGATCAACCAGCCGACATACTCGCGCAGGTCGTGTCGTCGACCGGGCAGCGGGGCGGACTCGCCGAATCCGGGAAGGTCGGGAACGAGCACCCGAAGCTCGGGGAGGAACGCCAAGACGGGTTCGAGGCCGTGATGTTCTCCACGGAAGCCGTGCACCGCGATCACGGTGGTCTCCGCGTCGGAGGGTCCGTAGGCCCAGTACGCGGTCGACCCACCACGGACGTCGACCTCATGGCGCTGCACGGGAAGTCGGCGCAGCCGCTCCGCATACGGGGAAGGCACACTCATGCTGTCGAGTCTACGAGCCGCGGTCCGAGCGCAAGACAGGACGGGGCCGCGCTGCACCGTCTTGTCAGCGGCATCGGCTAGTGTCCGAAGAAGCGCACCGTCAGCGACCGGGCGCAGCGCAGCAAGGAGTGTCGGTGCAGTTCACATCCAGGGACGTCGAGCAGGTGGAGGCCACCTGGCAGCAGTTCGTCCCGTCGGCGACGTTGCAGGATGTGGACCCGCGTCGATTCCGCTTCGACTGGCGCTCCGTGGAGGCCGGGCGCATGTCGCTCGTCCGCTACGAGCTCGCCGCGCAGGTGCACTCGCGGGCCGAACCGGATGATCAGTTGCTCGTGTGCCGCGTCGACGGTGTCGACGCACGCGTCTGGTCGGGACGTCAGGAGCTCGACGCCGGGCAGCCCTGGCTCACCGACGGGGCCCGGGTGGAGGCGAAGTGGAACCGGGGCGCCCGCGTCCGTGCGCTCGTGTTCGATCGGGCGGCTGCCCGTGAAGCGCTGCGGCAGGCCACCGGGGACGACCGTCTCGAACTCCGCGCCACCGGGCTCGCGCCGCATACCCCTCAGCACGGGGCTCGGTGGGAGCGGATGTTCTCGTACATCGACGGCGCCTTCGGTCAGGACGGTGCGGATCCGCTCATCGCCGCTGAACTCGAGCGACACGCCTTGCTCCTGACGATGTCGTCCTTCCCCACCACCTTCAGCGAGGCACTGCAGAGCCCCACGCAGCGCTCGGCAGCGCCACTCTCCGTCCGCCGCGCCCTCGCCTACATCGAGGACAATGCGCACCTCCCCATCACGGTGGACGATGTGGCGGCCGCCGCATTCATGTCCACCCGTGGTCTGCAGTATGCATTCCGACGAGCACTCGACACGACTCCGACCGAGGCACTGCGGCGCGCGCGTCTGGACGGCGCACGTCGAGACCTCCAGCACGGCAAGGGAGACTCCGTGAGCGCCGTGGCCCGACGGTGGGGTTTCGGCAACGTCTCCCGGTTCGCTGCGGCGTACCGGAAGACCTACGGAGATGCGCCGACGGTGACGCCGCGGTAGCCGCGGCTGACAGCAGGCGCACAGTCTGTTCGGGCAGGACGGCGAGTCGCTGATAAGCGCACCATCTCGTGCGCATGCTGGCTAGAGTCCAAGTATCCCTGGGAGCGCCGTGCCAGCTCCCTCCCGAAACGTTCCGAAGGAGCGGTATGAACATCCTCGACGCTCGCACTGCGAAGGCTGGCTGACGATGGGCAGTCTCTTCTACGGCGACACCCAGACCCCGATCCAGATCGAGGATCGCGCACTGGCGCACTTGAAAGTCGTCATCGCGACGAAGCTGCGCCGCAACGAGAGCTTCACGCTCTCCTGGCGCCACCCCGAGGGGGACGCTCCCGGTCGTTCGACGCTGTGGCTCCACCCCTCGATCCCGCTCCGATTCGTGTTCGAGGAGTCGGAGACTCCCGAGCTGAGCAGACGCTGGATCGAGGAGCTCGCGCACTCGGCCAACTCGAGCGGGGGCATCACTCTCGTCGAGGAGCATCTGGAAGGCGCCGACACCGTCTGACGGAAAAGGGCCGCGGGAGCCCCCGCGGCCCTTCCTCCTTCTCCGACTCCTGGGCTCAGAGCCCCTCGTCGGAACTCGAGCTGACGGATCGGCGCGTCGTGGGTTCTCCCGTAGCGGGGTCCACGTACGTGCGAGAAACGGTCTCCGTGCGACGCCGCCGTGCCAACAGAACGATGCCGATGAGGAAGATGATCACGCCGGCACCCATGAGGATGTAGCCGACCATATCCAGATCGACCCACTGCACGTCGACGTTGACGGCGAAGACCAGGATCGCTCCGATGACGAAGAGCGCGATACCGCTGCCGATGCTCATAATCACTCCCGTTCCGCGGCGGGATGCCGCACGACCGCAGTCTGCCGTCTCCGCGCACCGCCGGCGAGGGGCTTGACACAGCCGCTCGCGCCTTTCCGCCGCCCGCGTCCCGCGCGCCTCATGCCGCGCCGGCGTCGGCACGCCCGGTCCACAGGTCGGGACCGAAGACCTCGGCGTCGATGCGCTCGGCCGGTATGCCCCGGGCCGTGAGAGTACGCCGGACCGACTGCATGAACGGCAGCGGCCCGCAGAGGAACACCCGGGCGTTCTCAGGAAGCTCGACATCCGCGAGGTCCATCCGTCCTGGACGGGCAGCGGCCGCGTCCTCCTCGGTGTACCACGTCACACTGTGGAGATCGGTGAGGTGGGCGGAGCGCTCGCGGATGGCGGAGGCCAACGCGTGCGTGTCCGGGCCCCGGTCGACGTGGAGCAGCAGCACCGGGCGGGACGGTCGGCGCCGCGACACGTCGTCGACCATTGCGGCGACGGGGGTGATACCGATCCCGGCGGAGACCAGGACGATCGGCTCGGCCGAGTCATCGAGCACGAGGTCGCCGGCTGGCTGAGAGACGTCGATCACCGTGCCGGGAAACGCGTTCTCATGGAGCCACGTGGACACCTGACCGTCTGGGGCACCGTCGATGCCACGGACCCGCTTCACCGTGATCCGCAGGCCGCCGTCGGTCTGAGGTGCGGACGAGATCGTGTACTGCCGCGGCTGACGCACGCCATCCGGAAGCTCGACGGAGACGGCGACATACTGCCCAGTGCGATAGGCCGCACGCCGGCCCTCCACGGGTTCCAGGATCAGGGAGATGACGTCCCGCGCCTCTTCGACACGATCGACGACCCGGTGCGCCCGCCAGGGGCGCGCGGGATCCGTGCCACCCTGGGCGTACAGGCGCGCCTCCTCCGCGATGAGAGAGCAGGCGAACAACCAGTACACCTCGTCCCATGCGGCATGGACGGGCGGGGTCACGGCCTCGCCGAGGACCTCGTCCACCGCGCCGAGCAGATAGCGTCCCACTGTCGTGTACTGCCGCGGTGCGATCCCCAGGGAAACGTGCTTGTGAGCGATCCGCCGCATCACCGGAGAGAAGTCGGGCGCCGCGGGGTCGATCAGGTGGAGGGCGAACGCCACGACGGAAGCGGCGAGTGCCTTCGGCTGGTCCCCCTGCACCTGATGAGCGCGGTTGAAGACGTTCAGCAGGGCCGGATGCGCCTCGAACAGGCGCCGATAGAACAGCGTCGTGATCTCGTCGGCATGCGCGGCGACGACAGGGGCCGTGGCGCGGACGATGGCTTCGGATTCCGTGGAAAGCTGCATGGCTTCCTTTCGCTCGGTGTCTCCTCAGCTTCCCGACCGCGACACGGCCCTGCCCCCGCGTATGCCGTGGAAATGTGCGGCGTCCCTCCGCCCCGGTCAGGCGTCTCTCCGGGAATCCGAGGGACGACGCGCCCGGAGCGCTGCGTACCCCGCGAGCAGCAGGAGTGCGGCGAAGGCCACCGGCCCCGCAGGTGTTTCCGCTCCGGTCTGGGCCAGCGATCCACCGGACCCGGCGGGCGGCGTATCGACGGTCGGGTTCGTGAGAGTCACCTCGACGCTGGCGCCGCTGGAGACCGTCAGTGTGGCTCCTCCGGCAGCGCTCTCGACGCCGGTCCCGGTGAATCGGGGCGCCCGCCAGCTCATTCCTTCCACCGCCGCCGGGGACTGCTCGGACAGAGTGACCACGGTTCCGTCCGGAATGTCGTCGAGGCCCACGGTCTCGCCCGCCCGAAGCTTCAGCTCCCCGCTCACGGTTCTCCCCGCGTGCAGGTAGGAGTACGCCACGGTGAACTCCCGGTCTGCCGGGACCAGCGACGCCCCCGTTCCGGTGACTCCTTCGTGACCGTGAATCCGCCGACCGGAGGCCGGACGACCGCGATCGGGTTGACGAGCATCACTTCGGCAGTGGTCCCCCGCGTGATCGTCAGGGTTGCCGCCCCGTCAGCGGCCTGCACTCCTGGACCGGAGAAGACGGGCGCTTCCCAACGCAGGCCCCCGACCGGCTCCGGCGCTTTCTCGCGGAGGGTGACGACAGTGCCCACCGGCAGATCCTTCACACCCTCGGTCTGCCCCGCGAGGAGCGCGATCTCTCCTGTCACGGTCTCCCCGGCGCGCTAATACGAGTACGTCACGGTGAACCGCCGGTCGTCGGGAACCAAGGGCGCACCTCCGCCGGCGAGCTGCTTCGTCACCGTGAAGCCACCGACAGGAAGCGTGCCGTCACCGTCACCGCCTCCCTGGGAGTAGACGACCGGGGCGCTCTCGGCCTCCCACCGCGAGCCGGACACCGTGTTGTGGAACGTGTCCCCCGGGCGGACGTCGGCGGGAAGGGCCGTGCGGTACCGCAGGACGTAGACGGCATCGGGAACGATCGGAGCCTCGATCGCGACGGTGAACGAGTCCGGGCTGCGCTGTGTCACCGTGTAGTCGGACCCCGCCTGGAGCGGCGTCGAGACCGTATACCTGCCTCCGGACCAGTCCTTCGCGAGCACGGAGGCCAGTGTGACGGAGGCGGGGTCGAGGACGAGCCCCGTGGAGAAGGTGTCGGTGAAGGACGGCGACCGGCCGTCAAGGACCGCGGACGGGATGTGCACGCCCCAGGAGATGTTGCGGCCGTCGAGCGTGACGTCACCCCATTTGCTCGGAGTCTTCGGCGCAGGGAACGACGGGACCGGACCGATTCCCCCCGGGACCTTCACGGGAACCACGGTTCCGCCTCCCGTCGTGAACGGGATCTCCGTCAGCGTCGTCTCTTCATCGGCACGGGCCTGAAAGTGCAGTGTGCCGCTGACGTCGGTGTGGCTGTCGACATAGTCCGTGAGCGTGCAGACGAGCTCTCCCGCCGACACCGTGCAGGCCGCGATCGCCTGCCCGTCCGGCGCGGTCAGCGCGAACGCATCGCGTACCCCCGTCAGGCTCGGACTCGTCGGGAATGACAACCGGAAGGTGTCTCCCGCTGTCGCCGAGTCCGGGACGGACCACGTCGCGGCGAAGGCGATCCGGTCCCAGACCTCGATCCCGTCCGCAGGCTCCGTGATGGTCAGCGACGTGATCCCGTCCACCTCGGCGGCATGAGCTGCGGTCGGCACGGCGAGGACGGCAGCGATGACCGTCAGGCACAGCGCGAGCAGCGCGCCCATGAAGGTCGTGAGGCGCGTTCCGCGCGCACTCGATGTGAAGGCATGGTGATGTGATGGCACTTTCGATCTCCCCAGATTCGATGGCCCCGCGCGGTGTGCTTGCGCCCGCACGGGTGATGTCCCCAAAGAGAGACGCAGTGCCGCCGGTCTTGTTACGCGATTGCCCGAGGCGGTTCTCCCTCGGCCGACGCAGTATTCCGTGATCCTGCAGCAAACAGCGTCATGAAATCCGCGGCACGTCATCTCTCCTGTGACGGATCGCTTCCCCTTCCGACGCGTCCGTCCGTCTGTAGAGGCATTCGCCGTCTACCCGGTGCCGGGGGCATCGTTGTCTCTCCCCGCTCCCGGCACCGCCATCCGTCGTCTCGGCATCACCGCCGACGGGGCCCGGATCGGGTCACGCTTCCAGACGTTCGGCGTGCGTCCCCATCACCGCGGCCATCCCACGGAGGTACCGATGGACGGTTCGCAGCTCCTCCAAGGAGAAGGACGTCGCGTGCGCGTCCGCAAGGTCCGCCAGGGGGCCGAAGAACTCTCTTCCCACCGCCCGCGCCGTGGCTCCGTACCGAAGCGTGACACGGCGAAGGTCATCCCCCTCGCGCTCGCGAACGACGTGCCCGGCGGCGACGAGTTTGTTGATCACGCTCGTCGTTGCAGGGCGGCTCAGCCGAATCCGTCGCGCCAGAGCAGTCGGCGTGATCGGTTCTCCCCGATTCTCCGCCGTCATGACCACCAGCAGTGCGTCGAACTCCCTTTCACTGAGCGAGTGTTGACGTGCGAAGGAGTGAATCACGCGCTGACTCTCTGCGAACAGAAGCTGTTGGTCCATGGTCAACGCCGCGACGAGGCGTCGCCGCTCCTCCTGGGTCCCGTCCTCATCCACCAGACAAACGGTACACCTTGAAATAGTTCGATATTGGAAGTAACCTGTGGTCCCACCGACGAGAGGGCGCGACATGGGAACGTTCGACAAGGCCGCAGGGCGGCGATGGACGTTGCTGTTCTTCGCCGCAGGGCAGCCGGTGACGATCGCCGTGTCGGCCATCATCGGCTCGGAGTTCAGTCGGGACGCCCCGGACGGCCCGGTACTCGTGCCCCCGGGGCCCGCGTTCGCGATCTGGGGGCTCATCGTCACGCTCACCGGCGTCTATGCCGTCTGGCAAGCCGTGGCGAGAGTGGATGCCGAGGGGCGCGGAGCCGTCGCGGGGCCACTCGCGGTTACGGCGGCCTGCTTCTGCGCGTGGATCGCGTTCGCATCCATCCCGGCACTGACGGTGCTCACGGTTCTCGTCTTCCTCGTCATGGGCGCCGGTCTCCTCCTGGCGGCCAAAGCGACCCGTCGTGCGTCACTGGCATCCTGGCCGCGATGGGTCCGCGGGGTGCTGTGGGCCGCCCTCGGCACGTACCTCGGTTGGACGGCGATCGCCGTGTGGCTGAACGCTTCGACCGTGCTGGCCGACGCCGGTGCCCCCGTGCGCGGCGAATGGGGAACCGCCTGGCAGTTGTCGCTGGCGGCTGCAGCCACCGGAACCGCTGTGCTCGTGTTGCTTTTCGTCTCTCGGATCTCTACGCCGCTCACCGCCGTCTTCGGGGTGACAACCGTCTACGCCCTGGCATTCGCCGCGGTCGGCGCCACCACCCGAGACGCCCCCGTGCCCGCCCTCGTCGCGGCTGGATTGGCCGTGATCCTCGCCGCCGCCACCGCACTCCTCGCGGCGGTACGGCGCACTGAGGTGACGCGTCGGTCGATTCCCTGATGATGCGGGCCGCTCCGAGACACCGGGGGTGGCGTTCCCCGCTGTCTTTGCGACGAATGCGTTCTGGGCGATCGCACTGGCCGTGGCTCTTGCCGGTCGGAGGGGCGTCAGGCAGGATGTGGGCATGTCGAGCACACCGGTGACCGTGGACACGTTCGTACGAGCGGAAACGGACAAGTACTTCGCGACACCCGTGAACCAGGCCGGTGGATTGGGACGCTTCTTCCACTACCGGCAGCCCATGCCCATCGACGACCAGACGGTGATCCGCGCCAACCGCGACACGCTGTATTCGGCAGCGCTGATCGACCTCGAAGCGGGCCCCGCCACAGTGACCTTGCCCGATGCCCATGGTCGATTCCTCTCGCTGATGGTCATCGACGAGGACCACTACGTGCCTGCTGTCTTCTACGACCCGGGCGATCACGTCGTCGATACGGATCTGGTGCCGACCCGATATGCGATGCTCGGCGTCCGGATCCTGGTCGATCCGGCGGACCCGGACGACATCGCTACCGTGCACGCGTTGCAGGACGAGATCCGCATCGAACAGGAACGCTCAGGGTCGTTCGAAGTTCCCGATTGGGACGAGGAGTCACGCTCAAAGATCCGTGATGCCCTGCTGGTCCTGTCGAACTCGCTGTCTGACACCGATGCGATGTTCGGTGCGCGAGGCGAGGTCGATCCTGTGCGTCACCTCATCGGCTCTGCCAGCGCTTGGGGCGGCAACCCCCGCAGGGATGCGACATACTTCCCGGTCACCCCTGAAGACAACGACGGCACCACGAACTACCGACTCGTCGTGGGGGACGTGCCCGTCGACGGTTTCTGGTCCATCGCCGTCTACAACGCACGGGGCTACTTCGAGCCCAATGCGCTGAACGCATACTCGTTGAACAGCGTGACGGCGACGAAGGAACCCGACGGCAGCACCATCATCCAGTTCGGTGGATCGCCCGCTGATGCACCGAACGTGCTCCCGATCACGCCCGGATGGAACTACTGGGTACGCCTCTACCGCCCCAGGCCCGAAGTTCTCACCGGCGAATGGGAGTTCCCCCGCGCGATGCCCCTGCGGTGAGAGTCTTCACCTCGTTCTCGCCTCGCGGATCGCCGCCGGACTTCCGGAGGACGAGGTGGCCCGGTCACCGTCGGGACAGGGAGTACCCCCGATCCAGAGCGTGTCGTTCGGTAGGGCGGGTCGGACTTGAACCGACGATCGTTGGGTTATGAGCCCACTGCCTTAACCAGCTTGGCCACCGCCCCGTACCGCCCCAGCCTAGCGGGGCTCGATGTCACGTCTCCGTCGCTCCGGCGTGCGTCGCGGCGTGCTCGAGGTAGATCGCCGCGTTCGCCACCAGGGAGGCGCGCTCGTCGTCCGACAAGGCTCTCCGCACCTTCGCGGGCACACCGGCGACCAGAGATCCGGGCGGCACCTCGGTCCCGCCGAGCACCACGGCCCCTCCGGCGATGAGGCACCCCTCTCCGATGACCGCGCCGCTCAGGACGACGGCACCCATCCCGACGAGAGATCCGTCACCGATGGTGCAGCCGTGCACGACGGCATTGTGTCCGATGGACACCTGCGAGCCGACCACGACGGGATGCCCGGCATCGACATGAATCGAGACGTTGTCCTGGACGTTGCTCCTCTCGCCGATGACGATCGACGAGGAGTCCCCACGGAGAACCGCGTTGTACCAGACGCTGGCACGGGCGCCCAGGGAGACGGCGCCCACGATACGGGCGCCGTCGGCGACGAAGGCCGTTTCGTCGAGCTCCGGTACGCGATCCGACAGGGCGAGGATGGAGGCTCCGGAAGCGATGCTCATGAGGCGAGACTACCCTCACTTCCGCGGAATCACGCGGAAGTGAGTGCAGCCTCAGCTTCCTTGCGGAATGTCTGAGGCTGAGTAGCGTTGTACTCGTCAGTCAGAGAACTTCGTTCGGAGGAGCACAAGATGAGCAAGGCCCAGACCGTTTCCACCACCGCCATCGACCCGACAGTGGCCGCCGGCGCGGCACAGTTCCTCTCCCCCGTCGTCCTCGGCCTCCAGGCGCTGACCGTCAACGGAAAGCAGGCGCACTGGCACGTCCGCGGCGCGAACTTCGTCGGCGTTCATGAGCTGCTCGACACGATCGTCGCGCACGCCGGCGACTTCGCCGACACCGCCGCCGAGCGCATCGTCGCTCTGGGCCTCCCGATCGACGCGCGCGTGAACGCCGTCGCCGAGAAGGCAGGCGCTACCGGTGTGCCCGCCGGTTTCGCCCAGTCGGACGAGCTGATCCGCGCCGTGATCGCCGACATCGATGCGATCCTCGTGGACGTCAAGGCCGCTGTCGAGGGCCTCGACGAGGTCGACCTCACGAGCCAGGACGTGGCGATCGAAATCCAGCGCGGCCTCGAGAAGGACCGCTGGTTCCTCGTGTCGCACATCGCGGCCTGAGCTCTCCCCTTGCCAAGGGCGGTCCCGGATTCCGGGGCCGCCCTTCGCCGTCGGTGCGGCTTCAGTCGAGGTGGGTGATACGGCCGCCGAGCAGCGTCGCCGCGACCGGCATCGCCCGAAGCGTCGGGGCGTCCGCCAGACGCGGATCCCTTCCGATGATGGCGATGTCGGCGGCCTCGCCAGGGCGGAGAGACGTGCGGACGCTCGCCTCGAGGGCCTGATCCAGCGACAGCTGCTCCTCTGCGTGCCATGCGGGACGACGGTCGTCGGTCCGCCAGACCGCGGCGGAGATCGCCTGCCACGGGTCGAGCGGCGCAACTGGCGCATCGGAGCCGAAACGCAGCTCCGCTCCCGCGGCGAGGAGCGACGCGAGCGGATAGCCGATCGCCGTCTGATCGGTCCAGTGGCGTTCCACCAGCTCACGATCGTCCACCGCATGCTGCGGCTGGACACTCGCGCGCACTCCGAGCCGACCGAATCGGGCGAGGTCTGCGTGGCGCACCAGCTGCGCGTGCTCGATCGATCCCGTCGCCCCGGCGAAGCCGAACGCATCCAGGGCAGCCGTCACGGCGCGATCGCCGATCGCGTGCACGGACACTTCGAGCCCGGCTCCCGTGGCCGTCGTGAGCAGCGCCGTGAGCTGGTCCGGCGGCACCGTCAGCACCCCGAAGTTCTCCGGGTCACCCGGGTAGGAGTGCGAGCACGCTGCGGTGCGGGTCCCGAGCGAGCCGTCGCTGATGACCTTCAACACGCCCACCCGCACGAGGGCACCGGCCCGACCGGTCGGGTCGGGCGTCGAGAGGCGCTCTCCGGTGCGCAGACCGGCCGCGATCGCCCGATCGAGGTCGGCCGGATAGAAGGCGAACTCGACGCGGTGCGCGTCGAAGCCGGCGAGGATCCGCCGCGGCCAGGCGTCGGCGTTCCATGCCATGTCGAAATCGACCAGCCCGGTTACTCCACGCGCTGCCGCGGCCGAACCGGCCCGGATGACGGCCTCGTCACTGTGGGCGGGATCGACGGCGTTGAGCCGTCGGGAGATCTCGAACGCGTCCTCTTCGCGCAGGACACCGTCATCCCCGCGGAAGCCCTCGCGCGCGAGGGCGGCCGAGTTCAGCCAGACGCTGTGGACGTCCGCGTTGATCAGGTAGGTCGGCACGATACCCGTCGCCGCATCGAGCGCGGCGACGGTCGGGCGATCCGGCCACAGCGCATCCCGGAACCCTGTGCCGACCTTCCTCCCGTCGGGAAGCACGGGTGCGTCGCGCATCGAGTGCGCGGCCTCAGCCGCCGAGTCCGCTGGGCCCAACGGCACTCGCTCGGCTGCGAGAGCCCATTGCACTGTATGGACGTGGTTGTCCCAGAGTCCGGGCACCGCCCACGCCCCGTCCGCCTCGAGGACCTCGCCACGGGAAGGCAGAGCTCCGGTGGGTGCGATGTCGACGATGCGACCGTCCACGAGGTGCAGGTCGACCGGTTCGTCGTCCAGGAGGAACTCCCGGCCCGGTCCCACCGGGCGCACGGCGCGGACCGTCCCGACCTGGTCGCCGCGGGCGATCATGCCGCGCCTCCGGTGCGTGCGTCCTGGGCACGACGCATCTCCGCGGCGAGGGCGGCGTTCTCGTACGGTCCCTCGGCGTTCAGCGCGGCGATCACGGCCTCGACCGTCTCGGCGGGCTTGTTCTGACTCAGCTTCCGTTTGGCGACGACTCGTGTCGGTGTGAGGCGGAAACCGACCGTGCCTGCTTCGAGACGCTCGATGAAAGCGGCGTCGTTCGGACGCTCCCACATGAGCCGCGGTTCGGGCAGGCGCGACTCGAAGCGCGCGACCAGGGCGTGCAGCACACGGAGGTTCTCTTCGGCGGAGAGGAGCTCAGGCACGCCCGACAGATGGACGGCCGTGTAGTTCCAGGTGGGCACCGCAGGGCCGTCGCCGTACCATCCCGGGGAGACGTAGCCGTGCGGCCCCTGAAAGGCGACGAGGATCTCCCGCTGACCCAGACCATGGATCGCGTCATCCGGACGCCCGACATGACCGACGATCGTCAGGTCGTCGCGGTCATCGTCGAGCAGCACCGCGTAGTGCGAGGCGACCAGTCCGCCCTCCGGCGCGCTGACCACGGTCGCCCAGGGATGGGCGTCGATGACGCGGCGGATCTCGGCCTCATCGGCGAGCGTGAAGCTCGGATTCTGTCGCATGGATCCCAGCCTAGAGCTGCCGTCCCCCGCAGAGCGCTCACGCCTGGCAGCGCGGGCACCAGTACAGCTTGCGGGCGCCGATCTCCTCCAGGGCGATCTCGGTCCCGCAGACACGGCACGGCAGACCGGCGCGATGATAGACCCAATGCCGGTCGTCCCTGCTGGCCATCGCGGCGCGGTACTCGTCCGGTGACAACCCGTCCATCGTCATCATCTGACCGGTCTCCACGCCGATGGCCAGCAGTCGCACCCAGTCGTGCCAGAGCGCCCTGACGACATCCTCCGGGACGTCGCGGCCGGGCGTGTGCGGGTTCAGCCGCTGCCGGTAGAGCATCTCGGCGCGGTACACATTGCCGATGCCGCTGACGACTGCCTGGTCCATCAGGAGCAGAGCGATCGGCGTCGGCTTCTTCCTGACCGCACGGACGAACCGTTCCTCGTTCTCGGCCGGGTCGCCGACGAGCGGATCGGGCCCCAGCTTCGCGACGGTGGCGAGCATCTCTTCGGGGGTCTGCAGCACGCACGCCGTCGGGCCGCGCAGGTCCGCCACCGTGATGTCGGTCATGAGGCGGAGGCGCACCTGACCCACCACCGGAGGCGGCCACTCGTCGACGTCCTCGGTCAATCCCTTGGTCTGCTCGGACATCCGCACATGGACCCTCGCGCGTCGCGGCGCTCCGATCGACGAGAGGGAGTTCTCCCCCGCATCGTCGAGGATCGCCTCGTCCAGCGTCGTCCCGCGCTGATTCGTCTGACCCATCCGCCCGTTCGCCGACGCGATGGTGGGGTCGACGAGGATCTCGCCGGCGAAGTCCCAGGCGCCGTAGAGGCCGAGGTGAACGCGCAGCCACAGATCGCCCTCCGCTTCCAGGAACATCTGCTTGCCCACGGCCTGCACGCTCACGGCTCGGCGACCGTCGAGCACGGCGGCACCCTCGGCGAAGCGTCCCTGCGGGCTGGACGCGCTCATCGTCTTCCCGACGAAGTTGCGATCGAACTGCCGCGCGATGCGGTGGACGGAATGTCCTTCGGGCATGTCAGGCCCGAGGGTCCGGCAGGAGCGAGCCGTCGCGTTCGTAGTCGGCGATCTGGCCGATGCGGCGCACGTGGCGCTCCTCCCCGGAGAACGGAGTGGCGATGAAACGGTCGATGAAGGCCGTCACCTCGTCGTACGTGTGCTGGCGTGCTCCGATCGAGATGACGTTCGCATCGTTGTGCTCACGGGCGAGCTCCGCGGTGGACAGGTTCCAGACGAGCGCCGCGCGGACCCCTGCCACCTTGTTCGCGGCGATCTGCTCGCCGTTGCCGGAGCCGCCGAAGACGACGCCGAGGGCGGGCACGCCGGCTCCCTGATCCTCGACGACAGCCCGTGCCGCGCGGATGCAGAAGGCGGGGTAGTCGTCGAGCGCGTCATACTCCACCGGACCGTGATCGATCACGTCGTGCCCTGCGTCGCGGAGGTGCTCCTGCAGCCGCGTCGAGAAATCGAGGCCGGCGTGGTCGGTGGCGATGTGGATGCGCATGGTCTCCATCCTAGGATCCGCGGTCCGCGGGTCAGGGGGCGATGCCGGCGGCCGCGGGCTTGAACCCCGCGCGCACGTTCTCACAGCAGCCCGGCCGGCAGACGTCGAAAGCCCCGGGCAGGTCGGTGACGTGCGGGCGCTCGGAGTTCGGGCGCCCCTGCAGCCGCTCCTCGATGAGGTCGACGATGCCCTCGACGAACGCGTCGCGGACGCCCGGAGTGGGAGTGCGGACGAACGCGAGACCCGCCTCGTCCGCCGCTTCCGCGGCTTCGGTGTCGAGATCCCACAGCACTTCCATGTGGTCGCTCATGAAGCCGACGGGCACCACGATGACCGCCTTTCGGCCGCGGGCCGGGAGCTCGGCGATGACATCGCAGACGTCGGGCTCCAGCCACGGCTGCGACGCAGGGCCGGACCGGGACTGATAGACGAGTTCCCACGGCACGTCAGCGGCGGCCGGGATGGCAGCTCGCACCTGCTCCATCGTCCATTCGGACACCGCGAGGTGCTGTGCGGCATAAGCGCCTCCCTCACCCCAGTCGATGTCTCGGGCGCCGGAGCGCTCGGCGTCGGCCGTCGGGATGCTGTGCGTGGAGAAGAGGACCTGGATCTCCGCCGGCGCGAAGCCCTGGTCCAGATAGCTCTGAACGGACTCCTGCACGCCCGCCTCGAAAGCCTCGACGAAGCCGGGGTGGTCGTAGAAGGGGCGGATCTTGTCGATCGTGACCGTGTCGCCGAGACCGGTGTCCGTCAGGACACGCGCGAAGTCCTCGCGATACTGCCGGCAGCTGGAGAACGAGCTGTACGCACTCGTCGCGAAGGCGAGAAGCGTCGTGTGACCGTTGGCCGACGCCTCGGGCAGCACGTCTTCGAGGTACGGGCCCCAGTTGCGGTTGCCCCAGTACACGGGGAGGGCGATCCCCCGCGCCACCAGCGCCTTCTCCAGGGCTTCCTTGAGCACGCGGTTCTGTCCGTTGATCGGACTCACACCGCCGAAGTGGCGGTAGTGGTGCGCCACCTCCTCGAGGCGCTCGTCGGGGATGCCGCGGCCGCGTGTGACGTTCCGGAGGAAGGGGATCACGTCCTCCTGTCCCTCCGGGCCGCCGAAGCTCGCCAACAGGATGGCGTCGTAGGCGACGGGCGTGGTCACGTAGGGATCGCCGCCTGCAGCGGCGGGCGAGGCAAAGGGAACGACATTCGGATCGATCGCAGTCACCCCTCCATCTTCCCACCTCCGTCGAGCGCGAGCGTCCGCACGGCCGTGACTATCCCTGATGCGGAGGGTCGCCGGCGCGCCCTCCGCACTGGCGTAGGCTGTCATGGTTGCCGTCGGTGCCAACTGCGCCGACCCCGGTTACGTCCCCTCACCCCTGGGAGTACAGCTTTGCCTGGAGAGAACCTCACCCGAATCGAAGCGCAGGAGCGCCGCGACGTCGTCGACACGCACTCCTATGAGGTCGCCCTCGATCTGACCAAGGGCGCCGAGGTCTTCGGCTCCCGGAGCGTCGTGCGCTTCTCCGCGTCCCCCGACAGCTTCACCTTCATCGACCTCATCGCCCGCGACGTGCGCGAGATCTCGCTCAACGGAGAGCAGCTCGACCCCCGTGAGGTCTTCGCTGACTCCCGGATCGCTCTCACCGGGCTCCAGGAGGAGAATGTCCTCGTCGTCGACGCCGACTGCCTCTACACCAACACCGGTGAGGGCCTGCATCGCTTCGTGGACCCGGTGGACGGCGAGGTGTACCTCTACTCCCAGTTCGAGGTGCCGGACTCCCGCCGTGTCTTCGCGGTGTTCGAGCAGCCCGATCTCAAGGCGACCTTCCAGTTCACGGTGACCGCCCCCGCGGAGTGGAAGGTCGTCTCCAACTCCCCCACGCCCGAGCCCATCGTCCACGACGACGGCGTCACGGCCACCTGGGGCTTCGAGCCGACGCCCCGCATCTCGTCCTACATCACGGCCCTCGTCGCCGGTCCGTACGAGGCCACCTTCTCCGAGCTCACCAGCGCGTCCGGCCGCGTCATCCCGCTCGGCGTCTACGGCCGCAAGAGCCTGTGGCAGCACCTCGACGCCGACTACATCTTCGAGAAGACCCGTGAAGGCTTCGCCTACTTCGAGTCCAGGTTCGGCGTGCCGTACCCGTTCGCGAAGTACGACCAGCTCTTCGTGCCCGAGTTCAATGCCGGCGCCATGGAGAACGCGGGCGCGGTCACCTTCACCGAGACGTACGTCTTCCGCAGCAAGGTCACGGACGCCGTGAAGGAGCGTCGCGTCGTCACGATCCTGCATGAGCTCGCTCACATGTGGTTCGGCGACCTCGTCACCATGAAGTGGTGGAACGACCTGTGGCTCAACGAGTCGTTCGCGGAATGGGCATCCACCATCGCCACGGCGGAGGCGACGGAGTGGACCGAGGCCTGGACCACCTTCAACGCCATGGAGAAGACCTGGGCATACCGACAGGATCAACTTCCCTCCACGCACCCCATCGTCGCCGAGATCAACGACCTCGAGGACGTGCAGGTCAACTTCGACGGGATCACCTACGCCAAGGGCGGCTCCGTCTTGAAGCAGCTCGCCGCCTGGGTCGGCATCGAGGCCTTCTTCGCGGGAGTCTCGCAGTACTTCCAGAAGCACTCGTGGGGCAACACCGAGCTCAGCGACCTGCTGTCGGAGCTCGAGGCCACGAGCGGCCGCGATCTCAGCACCTGGTCGAAGAAGTGGCTGGAGACCGCAGGCGTCAACACCCTCGAGCCGGTGGTGGTCGAGGGTGACGACGGCGCGATCTCGCGCTTCGCCATCACGCAGACCGCGCCCGCGGACTACCCGACGATCCGACCGCACCGACTCGGCATCGGCTTCTACTCACTGCAGGACGGCGCGCTGACGCGTACCCACCACATCGAGGTCGACGTGGACGGCGACCGCACCGAGGTCCCCGAGCTGCAGGGCCTGCCCCGCCCCGACCTCATCCTCCTCAACGACGACGACCTCGCCTACGCGAAGATCCGTCTCGATGAGAAGTCGCTCGGGACGGCGATCGCCCACCTCGCCGACATCCACGACCCGCTCGCGCGGTCGCTCGTGTGGGGCGCGGCCTGGGACCAGACCCGCGACGCGGAGACGGCGGCCTCCGACTACATCGACCTCGTGCTCGGCAACATCGGGCGGGAGACCGAGTCCACGACCGTCCGCACTACTCTCGCGCAGCTGCGCACGGCGGCCACACTCTACGTGGCTCCGGCCGAGCGCGAGGCCGCGCGGCAGAAGGTGGCCGACGGCCTGTGGGCGCTGGCCGAAGCAGCGGAGCCCGGCAGCGACAGCCAGCTGCAGTTCGTGACGGCGTTCGCGAACAACCTGGTGACGCCGGAGCACGCGGGCATCGTCGGGCGTCTGCGCTCGGGCGAGGAGACACTCCCCGGCCTGGAGATCGATGCCGACCTGAGTTGGCAGCTCCTCGTCGGCCTTGCGACGATCGGTGCGACCGACGCCGGTGCCATCGACGCTGCGCTGGCCGCCGACAACACCGCCAAGGGTGCGGAGTTCGCCGCGCAGGCACGAGCCGCCCTTCCGGACGCGCAGGCGAAGCAGCAGGCCTGGGACGCGCTGATCCAGCGTGACGACGCACCGAACACGATCGTCCGCTCCGCAGCCCTCGGCTTCGTCCATCCGGCCGGTGCCGCTGTGCTCGGCGACTTCGTCCCCCAGTACTTCGACATGCTCCTGCCGGTCTGGGAATCGCGGACGTATCAGATCGCCCAGTACCTGGTCGTGGGGCTCTTCCCCACCGCTCTCGCGGACGTCGCGCTGCGCGACGCGACGCGCGGCTGGCTCTCCGCACACCAGGACGCCCCGCCCGCGCTGCGACGTCTCGTGCTCGAGAACCTCGCGGACGTGGAGCGCGCGCTGGCCGCTCAGTCCCGCGACGCCGAGGACTGACCTTTCCCCACGCACCCCGCCGGGCCTCTGCCGCCGCTCTTCCAGCCGGCGCAGAGGCCCGCTCGCTACCATCGAAATGATGCTGATCTCTGCCGACACGACCCCCGCTCCGACACCGACCGAGCTCCCGCCCTGGGCGACCGAGATGGTTGCGCTGCTGACCACGGTGGGCGGGAAGCTGCTGACGATCGCGATCATCATCGGCGCGTGCGTCCTCATCGCGCTGATTCTGCGGCGTGTGATCACCCGCGTCGTGCACCGCATCGTCGACACCGCCAAGAACAAAGCCGCCGTCGACGACACGCAGGCGCTCGAGCGCTCACCCCTGGCCGACATGCGTCTCGTCCAGCGCACGCGCACTCTCGGCACGATCCTCCAGAACATCGTCAACGTGATGCTCGTGATCATCGCGATCATCCTCGTCGTGAACACCATCGACAACGCGCTCCTCGGATCGCTCACCTTGCTCACCGCTGCGGTGGGCGCCGGCCTCGGTTTCGGTGCGCAGAACATCGTGAAGGACGTCCTCAACGGCATCTTCCTCGTCGCCGAGGACCAGATCGGCATCGGAGACGTCGTCGACCTCGGGCTGGCGAGTGGCGTGGTCGAGTACGTCAGCGTGCGCGTCACCCAGGTGCGGGATGTGAACGGGACCCTCTGGTACGTCCGTAACGGCGAGGTCACCCGGATCGGGAACATGTCGCAGGGCTGGGCGCGCGCGATCGTCGACATCGGTGTGGCACCGGATTCCGACCTCGAGCAGGTCGAGCACATCCTGCTGGAGACGGCGCAGGGACTGGCGAAAGACCCGAAGTGGCGCACTCGTATCGTCGAGAAGCCGGAGCTGTGGGGCCTGGAGTCGGTGGACGGCGACGCCCTCGTGGTCCGGGCCGTCATCAAGACGAGGGCGAACGCGCGAGACGACGTGGCGCAGGAACTCCGGCGCCGCCTGCGGGCAGCGCTCCTGGAGAAGGAGATCGAGGTTCCTCGGCTCGTCGACGTCGTCCCCACCGGGCTGGAGGGTGCGCGCCGTGTGCGAGGCGCCAACCCGCCGAAGACCCGCCCCAACGCGGTCACCGGCGTCCCCGTCATCCCCGATCGCGGGATCTGGCGACGCAAGAAGAACACCGGCGACGGGAGTGCAGACAAGTGACGTTCTACGACGAGGTCGGCGGCCGCGAGACCTTCGCGCGGATCGTGTCGGTCTTCTACCGCGAGGTCGCCCTCGACCCCGTGCTCAAGCCGATGTACCCCGAGGAGGACCTCGGTCCCGCCGAGGAGCGCCTGCTCCTGTTCCTCGAGCAGTACTGGGGCGGACCGACCACCTACGGCGAGACCCGCGGCCATCCCCGCCTGCGGATGCGCCACATGCCGTTCCGGGTCGACCCCGACGCCCGCGATCGTTGGCTTCGTCACATGCGCACGGCCGTCGACGAGGCACAGTTGTCCCCGTTGCACGAAACCACTCTCTGGGACTACCTGGAGCGCGCCGCCTATGCCATGGTGAACACATTCGAGCCGTCCGGCATCGGCACGGCCCCCCAGGGCCGCACGACCCTGGAGACCCGCACCCGTCAGGAATCAACGGAGAACCCATGACGACCACACCCCCGACCACAGACGTCCTCGTGATCGGTTGGGGGTTGGCCGGGCTCGTCGCCGCGGCAGAGGCGCTCGACTCCGGACGCCGCGTCGTGATCGTCGACCAGGAGCCACGCACGAACCTGGGCGGACAAGCCTGGTGGTCCTTCGGCGGGCTCTTCCTCGTGGACTCGCCCGAGCAGCGCCGCCTGGGCATCAAAGACTCGCTCGAGCTCGCCACTCAGGATTGGTTCGGCACCGCTGGTTTCGACAGGCCCGAGGACGAGTGGCCTCGGCGCTGGGCGGAGGCGTATCTGCAGTTCGCCGCCGGCGAGAAGCGCTCCTGGCTGCGCGCTCGCGGCGTCGGCTTCTTCCCGATCGTCGGCTGGGCCGAACGTGGCGGGTACGGGGCACTCGGGCCGGGGAACTCGGTCCCCCGCTTCCACATCACCTGGGGCACCGGGCCGGGGATCGTCGCCCCGTTCGCGGCCGCCGTCGAGCAGGGAGAGCGCGAGGGGCGGCTCACCGTCCTCGCCCGACACCGCGTCGAGGAGCTCGTCCTCACGGACGGACGCGTGACCGGCGCGCGAGGGAGCGTGCTGGCGTCGGACGGTGCCGCCCGCGGCGTCCCCTCATCCCGAGACGTGATCGGCGCGTTCGAGATCGACGCGACGGCGACGATCGTGGCGTCCGGGGGCATCGGCGGGAATCATGACCTCGTCCGCGCGGCCTGGCCTTCACGCCTCGGCACTCCCCCGGCCCACATGCTCTCCGGTGTCCCGGCCTACGTCGACGGCTCCATGCAGACCGTGAGTGCCGCCGCCGGGGCTCGCCTCATCAACGGGGACCGCATGTGGCACTACGTGGAGGGGATCACGAACTGGGATCCGGTCTGGCCGCAGCACGGCATCCGCATCCTGCCCGGGCCGTCGTCGCTGTGGCTCGACGCCACGGGACGCCGCCTCCCCGTGCCGCTGTTCCCCGGCTTCGACACCCTGGGCACTCTCGAACACCTCCGGCGGACGGGACACGACCACTCCTGGTTCGTCACCTCGCGTCAGATCGTGGAGAAGGAGTTCGCTCTCTCCGGCAGCGAGCAGAACCCGGACCTCACGGGGAAGGACGTGGCCCTGCTCCTCAGATCCCGGCTGGCGAAGGGGCCCACGGGCCCCGTGCAGTCGTTCCTCGACGAGGGCGAAGACTTCATCGTCGAGAACGACCTGGAGTCGCTGCTGGCGCAGATGGCGGTGCATCCCGGAGGTGAGCTCCTGGATCTCGACGCGGTGCGCCGTGAGGTGACCGCCCGCGACCGCGAGATGATCAACGACTTCAGCAAGGATCCCCAGATCGGCATGCTGCGCTCAATGCGGGCGTATCGCGGGGACAAGCTCATCCGCACCGCGGCGCCGCATCGGTTGCAGGATGCCGCTGCGGGGCCGCTGATCGCTGTCAAGCTCCACGTCCTGACTCGGAAATCCCTCGGCGGCATCAACACGGACCTCGACGGACGCGCGCTGAACGAGAGCGGCGCGCCGATACCCGGACTCTTCGCGGCCGGGGAGGCGAGCGGGTTCGGCGGCGGGGGCGCGCACGGCTACCGGGCCCTGGAGGGGACGTTCCTCGGGGGCTGTCTTTTCTCCGGGCGTCAGGTGGGGCGCGCGGCGGCGGCTCTCGGCTGAAACCCGGCGCCGAGACGGGCGCGCACGCACGTCATGATGACACCACGCGGGATCGCGTCAGGTGCCGGTGGTGCGCACGCTGGTGAGTCCGGACGCCACCGGTCCGCGACAAAGCACATGACCTCGCCGGAACGCGAGGCGGGTCCAGCGGCCGGAACGCGTCACGGGGACGTCCTCCTCGCCGGAGATGAAGCCCAGCGCGTCCGCAGCGAACGCCACGCCGCGCGGCAGGCCGCCGAGGTCGTCGTCCGGTTCGCCCCAGACGGCCGCGCGCAGCGCTCGCACCGCTTCCTCGCCCGAGCCTGCTCCGGCTCCCCGCGCCACCGCCGAGATGCCCCACTGCGCACGTTGTGCGATGACGGACGCCGGAAGCACGGCCTCCGTCGCCCAGCCTTGGCGGGGCGGCGCGACGCCGGCCCACGCGGGCGAGAGACCCGTGTCCGGCAGAGCGAGGCGAACCGGATCGTCCGTCGGCGCGAGGGCGTCAATGACAAGGTCGCACTCGAGTTCGGGGTCGGCGCGGACGATGCGCATCCCGAGGATCGTCGGCGTCTGGTCGAACAGGCCTTGCGGCGCGAGAACCGCCGTGGTGAGCGCCAGGATCCCCTCGCGCGCCTGTAATCGCACACCCTCGTCGGAGACCCGGGCGGCGCGTCCGGCGAAGGTGAGGACATCCTTCGCCGTGTCCGGATCGGCGAGGAGGAGCTGAGGGGTCACGCGTTCTAAACTACCAACGAGCGGCGACCCGGGCCGCGGAGGGGAAGACATGAGCGCCGACGAGCACGCCATCCGGACTGTGGAGCGTCTTCTCGACGTCCTCGATCTCGACGCTACCCAGGCGCGGACGACGGAGGACATCTTCACGGGCTCGTCTCACCCGATGCCGAGCGGACGGATCTACGGTGGCCAGGTCCTCGCGCAGACGCTCGTGGCTGCGGAGCGCACGCTCCCGGAGGACCGCGCCGTCCACTCGATGCACGGATATTTCCTGCGCCCCGGTGATGCGAGCCAGGGAATCACGATCGCCGTCGACCGCATCCACGACGGCCGGTCTTTCTCCACACGGCGTACTCAGGCGTACCAGAACGGCGTCCCGATCTTCTCGATGATCGCGTCTTTCCAGGACGCCGACCCCGGGGTCGAGCACGCCGCGCCGATGCCGGAGAACGTGCCGGTGCCGGAGGACCTCGTGCCCGATGAGGACCGCGTCCCCGGGCTCGCGGGAGGTGCACGGCGCATGCTGAGCGAACGCGCCGCCGACATCCGCCACGTCGACTCCCCGCTCTACCTCCCGAACGACGACGAGCGCGTCCCTCGTCAGGCGGTGTGGATGCGCTTGCGCGCGCCGCTGCCGGACGATCAGCGACTCCATCGCGCGGCCCTCGCGTACCTCAGCGACATGACGATCCAGGAGTCGATCCTGCGGGCCCACGGCGTCTCGTGGTCGCTCCCCGGCCTCAAAGTCGCGAGCCTGGACCATGCCATGTGGTGGCACCGCCCCGCGCGGGTGGACGAGTGGCTGCTCTACGTGCAGGAGTCCCCGAGCGCCCGTGGCGGTCGCGGTCTTGCGACGGGCCGCGTGTACACGCGGGAGGGCGTGCTCGTGGCCAGCGTCGCCCAGGAGATCATGATCCGCGTGCCCGACGATCGCTGAGCGCTCCGTCCGTCGCCCGAGCGGTGAGCGACCCCGAAATCAGCGGTGGGCGTACTCGATGGACGGACCGACGTACGGCTCCCAGGCCTCGCGCATCTCCGCGGTCAGGCGGGTCGGCCTCCCGGTGCCGGCATCGACGAGGACGATGATGGCCGTCGACCGCGCGTACAACTCCCGCGGCTCGGCCGCTGGATCGTTGTGCACCTCGTAGCAGACCTCGACGCTGGAACCGCCGAGCTTGCCGAACCACATCTGGACCTCCAGCGGGCGCCGCTGATACGGCACGGGAGCGAGGTACTCGATCTCCTGCCGCGCGATGAGCGTCAGGATGCCCTCCTCGATCCCGGAGTCGAGGACGGCCGTGGACGGCGCCTCCTCGCCGGGTCCCGCACGCCAGAACGCGCGGACGCGCGCCTCCTCGAGCAGCTTGAGCATCGAGGTGTTGTTGACGTGGTTGAAGGCATCCAGATCCCCCCAGCGGAGGTGGATCGGGATGTGCAGGCGGGAACCCGGCGAGTCGGTGCTCATCGTGTGCTCAGTCGCGCGTGAGCTTGCGGTGCGTCGAACGGTGCGGCTTGGCCGCATCTGGGCCGAGACGCTCGATCTTGTTCTGCTCGTAGGCCTCGAAGTTGCCTTCGAACCAGTACCACTGGTCGGGCTTCTCGTCGGTGCCCTCATAGGCGAGGATGTGGGTCGCGATGCGGTCGAGGAACCAGCGATCGTGCGTGATGACCACGGCGCAGCCGGGGAACTCGAGCAGTGCGTTCTCCAGCGAGCTCAGCGTCTCGACATCGAGGTCGTTCGTGGGCTCGTCGAGAAGAAGCAGGTTGCCGCCCTCTTTGAGGGTGAGCGCGAGGTTCAGGCGGTTGCGCTCACCGCCGGAGAGCACCCCGGCCTTCTTCTGCTGGTCCGGACCCTTGAAGCCGAACTTCGACACGTAGGCGCGGGACGGGATCTCGGTCTTCCCGACCGTGATGAAGTCGAGGCCGTCGGAGACGACCTCCCACAGCGTCTTGTTCGGGTCGATCGACGAACGCGACTGGTCGACGTAGCTGATCTTGACGGTCTCGCCGATCTTCAGGTCACCGCCGTCGAGCGGCTCGAGACCGACGATTGTCTTGAACAGGGTCGTCTTTCCGACGCCGTTCGGACCGATGACGCCGACGATGCCGTTCGGCGGGAGGCTGAAGCTCAGACCGTCGATGAGCGAGCGCCCGTCGAAGCCCTTCTTGAGGTTCTTGGCTTCGATGACCACATTGCCCAGACGGGGGCCGGCGGGGATCTGGATCTCCTCGAAGTCCAGCTTCCTGGTCCGCTCCGCCTCGGCCGCCATCTCCTCGTACCGGGCCAGACGCGCCTTCGACTTCGTCTGACGGCCCTTCGCGCTGGAGCGGACCCAGTCCAGCTCGTCCTTCAGGCGCTTGGCGAGCTTGGCGTCCTTCTTGCCCTGGATGTCGAGGCGCTCGGCCTTCTTCTCCAGGTACGTGGAGTAGTTGCCCTCGTAGCCGATGAGACGTCCGCGGTCGACCTCGGCGATCCACTCGGCGACGTGGTCCAGGAAGTACCGGTCGTGGGTGATCGCGATCACCGCGCCCTTGTAGGACTGGAGGTGCTGCTCGAGCCAGAGCACGCTCTCCGCGTCGAGGTGGTTGGTGGGCTCGTCGAGGAGCAGCAGGTCGGGCTTCTGCAGCAGGAGCTTCGCCAGCGCGACCCGACGCTTCTCACCACCGGACAGCGGGGCGATGGCGGCGTCGCCGGGAGGGGTGCGCAGGGCGTCCATCGCCTGCTCGAGCTGAGAATCCAGGTCCCAGCCATCAGCCGCATCGATCTCCTCCTGCAGCGTCCCCATCTCGGCGAGGAGCGCGTCGAAGTCGGCGTCCGGGTCGGCCATCAGCGCGGAGATCTCGTTGAACCGGTCGACCTTGGCCTTGATGGCGATACCGTCCTGGATGTTCTCGAGGACCGTCTTCGACTCGTCGAGCTCCGGCTCCTGCATCAGGATGCCGACGGAGTAACCCGGCGAGAGCTTGGCCTCACCGTTCGACGGGGTGTCGAGCCCCGCCATGATCTTGAGGATCGTCGACTTTCCGGCGCCGTTGGGGCCGACCATGCCGATCTTCGCGCCCGGCAGGAACGCCATCGTGACGTCGTCCAGGATGAGCTTCTCACCCACCGCCTTGCGGGCACGAACCATGGAGTAGATGTACTCTGCCACCGAAAACCGCTCCTTCTGTTGGCGTCGAGGATCGACACTCCAGCCTACCGGCCGTTCACCCGTGCCTCGGTGCCGGCGGCGTCACCAGTCGATCGGCCGCGTCGCTCCCACGAGGCAGCGACCTCCTGCGAGTTGCGGCATGACCGTCGTCACGACGGCCCCCGTGGAGGGCCCGACCTGACCGATGAGACAGGACTCCTCGCCCCAGCGGACGGAGAACTGGATGCTCTCGGCCGGGTTCCCCACGGTCGTCACGTCCGGCGTCACCTGCATGGCGTCGCGGGCGAACCCGGCGTCGACGAGTGCGTCGACGTACGCCCGCCCCTCACCCCGTCGATCCGTGCCCCAGACCCGCTCGGCGACCGCCGTGAACACGGGGAGGTTCTCTTCCGCCGTCCCCTCGGCGACGAGGACGGGCGCCGCGGGAGAGGTCGGCGCCGCGCTGGCTGTGGATGGCGGAGAAGGCTTCGCCTCGGGCTCCGGCGCGCAGCCCGCCAGGACGACCACCGAAACACCGGAGACGAGGATCAGCGCCGCAGCGCGGGAGGAGAACACCGTTCGAAGCACGAGCAGAGTCTAGGCCGCCGCGATCTCTTCGTCCTGACTCCACAGGTCGCGGCCCTCCTCGCGGTCGTCCGAAGCGTCCGCCCCCTCGTCTGCTGCCGGAGACGGCCGCGAACTCGGGCGGTAGGCCGTGGTCCCCCACCGCAGGTCGTGTCCGATCGTGTCGGCGTCGATGTCGACGCTCGTGCCCTGTTTGCCGTTGCTCTCCCACGGCCGCACGCGGAGACGGCCGGTGACGATGACGCTGTCCCCGACCCGCAGCGACGCGCGCACGTGATCGGCGAGCTGACGGAATGCGGCGACCGAGAACCAATTCGTCCCGGCGTCGACCCACGATCCGCTCGTCGCGTCGTAGCGGCGATGCGTACTCGCCAGGCGGAAGTTCGTCACAGGCACCCCGGCGCTCGTGCGCCCGGGCGTGGGTTCCGTTGCGACGCGTCCCACGATGGTCACGGTGTCGATCATGCGGTTGTCCTCTCGAAGCCGGCTCGCCGTCCGGATGCCTCCAGGGTGCCTCTCGGGCCCGAGGTCGTCGGGACGCGATCCCGGGATCTGTGGACGACGAGTCGAGATGGGAATTCGTGGAGAAGAGCCCAGGTCACCGGCGGATCCTGGGCGCGGGCGAATGTCGGTGGTCGGTCGTATGTTCGACGCATGAGAGGAGACACCATGACCGCTACGACTTCGACCCCCGCTCCCGGAGTGCCGATCGCAACCCCGAAGCTCGCCTCCCATCGGGAACACCTCGTCCGCGCCGCCGATCACCTCTGGCGTGTTCAGGACAGCCGGGAACATGTCCTGGGGCATCTGCGCGTCGTCGCCGACCCCCTCGGCCTGCGCTATCGCGCGGAGCGGCTTCATCTGGCGACGGGCGGCTTCCGATTGATCGGCGAGTTCTGGCGTCCGGATGATGCGGTCGACGCGCTCCGGCACTGCTGACGCGCGTCATGCGACTGATGGTCAGTGGCGCCCCCGGCAGGATTCGAACCTGCGACCAAGAGATTAGAAGGCTCCTGCTCTATCCCCTGAGCTACGGAGGCGGACGTTCTACCGTACCGCGCTCCGCGGGGGGATGTCGGGGCAATCGATAGGATGGCGGCATGGTGACTGCTTCCGAGAACGACCGGCTCGTCTGGATCGACTGCGAGATGACCGGGCTCGATCTCGGGGTGGACGAGCTCGTCGAGATCGCGGTCGTCATCACCGACTTCGAGCTCCGCCCGCTCGACCCCGGTTTCCAGGTCGTGATCCGTCCGAGCCAGACGGCCCTCGCCCACATGAACGACTTCGTCACGAAGATGCACGAGACATCGGGCCTGATCGAGGAGATCCCCCACGGTGTGACGCTGGCGGAGGCCGAGGAACAGACGCTCGCGTACATCCGCCGCTTCGTGCCGCTCGAGCGGCGTGCGCCGCTTGCCGGCAACACCATCGGCACCGACCGGATGTTCCTCGCGAAGTACATGCCCCAGGTCGATCAATGGCTGCACTACCGCAACGTCGACGTCTCGAGCATCAAGGAGCTCTCCCGTCGGTGGTATCCGCGGGTGTTCTTCCAGGCTCCGGCCAAGGACGGCGGTCACCGCGCTCTAGCTGACATCCTCGAGTCCATCCGGGAACTGCGGTACTACCGGGAGGCGGTGTTCGTGGCTGAGCCCGGCCCCTCCAGCGACGATGCCAAGGAGATCGCTGCGCGGACCGTGTCCGAGTTCACCTCGAACATGTAATAGACTCGTGGGGTTGCCTGTTCCGGCAGGCGCATGGTGGGTATAGCTCAGTTGGTAGAGCGCCTGGTTGTGGTCCAGGAGGTCGCGGGTTCAAGCCCCGTTACTCACCCCAGTTCGAAGAGGCTCGGATCGTTTCGGTCCGGGCCTCTTCGGTTCCCCCGGTTCGGCGCACCCCCGGTGCAGCCCTAGACTGTCCTGGTGTCACCGGCGGTCTGGTTCTCCCTTCTCACCGCGTCCGTAGTGATCAGCTTCACGCCCGGGGCCGGCGCGATCAACACGATGTCCAACTCCCTCTCGCAGGGATGGAAGCGTTCGATCTGGGGAATCATCGGTCAGCAGATCGCGCTCGTCGTCCATATCGTGATCGTCGCGGCCGGAGTGGGGCTCCTCGTCTCACGCTCAGACCTGCTGTTCAACATCATCCGTTATGCCGGTGCGGCCTACCTCGTCTACCTCGGGATCAGGCTGATCCTCACGCGCCCCGCTCCCGCGCTCGATGACGCCCCCGACCCCGTCGACGCCCGCGAGAGCCACTGGTCGATGATGCGCCGGGGGTTCTGGGTGAATCTCCTGAACCCCAAGGCGATCGTCTTCTTCCTCGCCTTCATCCCGCAGTTCATCCGCCTCGACCAGCCCCCGCTCCCCCAGTATCTGGCGCTCGTCGCGACGGTCGTGGTCGTCGACGTCCTGGTGATGTGGGGCTTCTTCGCCACCGCGGCGCGGCCTTTCCGCCGGCTCACACGGTCGCCACGAGGGCAACGAATCCTCAATACGGTGTTCGGCAGCCTCTTCATCGCCGTCGCCGCCCTCCTGGTGGTCCTGCACTGAGGATCGCCCGTCCCTGGTCGCCGTAGGCTGGAGGAGATGGACATGGACGCCGCCGCCTTCGAGGCCCTCGTGATCGACGAACTCGACCAGCTGCCCGACGAGATGGTCGAGCAGCTCGAGAACGTCGTCTTCGTCGTGGAGGACCGCCCCGAGGACGGAGGGCTCGATCTCCTCGGCTTGTACGACGGCCTGGCTCTGACGGAGCGGACCCAGTACGGGATGGGTGAGCTTCCCGACCGCATCATCGTCTATCGGGAACCGCACCTGGCCCAGTGCGAGACCCTCGACGAGCTCCGCGATGAAATCCACACCACCCTCGTCCATGAGATCGCCCACTTCCACGGCCTTGACGACGCGCAGCTGCACGAGCTCGGGTGGGCCTGACGTGTCGACCGCGATGCCGGACGTCGAGGAGACCACCGACCTGTTCGCCGCTCCCCTGGAGCCGTGGGAGGTCGTCGTCTGGAACGACCCCGTGAACCTGATGAGCTACGTGGTGCGGGTCTTCCGCACCTATTTCGGCTACTCGCAGGAGCATGCCACCCGGCTCATGCTCGCCGTCCATCATGAGGGCCACGCGATCGTCGCGACCGGTCCTCGCGAGACGATGGAAGTCCACGCCCAGGCGATGCACGACTACGGACTCTGGGCGACCGTGAGGAAGGCCCCATGAACACCCCACCCGTCACCCTCTCCGTCTCCACCATCGAGGGAATGCACCTGGCCCGCCTCGTGGACGACTTCGTGGAACTGCTCCGGGAGGGCGAGGGTGACGACCCCGGTGTGGCACGACTCACGCCGAACGCCTATCCGGACGATGAGGGGGCCTCGACGGCCTTCGCCTCGGCGACGCGCGCTGACCTCCTCGACCGTCGGCTGCACGATGCCCGCACGATGCGAGCCTCGTTGGAGGACTTCGACCCCGACGCCGAGGTGACCGATGAGGACGCCCGCAAGCCCCGCGACGTCCTCGTGCGCCGTGGGGAGGTCGACGCATGGCTGCGGACACTCACCGCGATTCGGCTCGTGATCGCGACCCGCCTCGGAATCACCGACGAGGAGCCGGATGTCGGCGGCGATGGCCAGGCCGTGTACGACTGGCTCGGATACCGACTGGAACTCCTGGTCGAGGCCGTCGATGAAACCGATGCGGATGCGCTGCGCTGACCGCGCTCAGGGGACTTCGACGATCCGCGTGGCGAGTTCTCGAGGGCGATCGCGCTCGATGTGACGGCGCTCCTGCGCGGCCCAGCGATCCCAGTGCGGGCGGTAGGTATCGCCGTCCCTTGCGAGCGCCCGCGACTTGCGCGAGGTCTCGCCCGACTCCACCCAGACGCGGACATCGGCCAAGCGAGCCGTCGACGCGCGCAGGATGCCGCTGCCCTCGACGATGACGCCCAAGGCCGGATCCACGGCGTGCGTCTCGGCCTCCTCGCCACGCTCCCAATCCCAGCGTCGCCACGCGCCGAGCAGACCGCGTCCGTGCGGCCGCAGAATGCCCTCGAGGGCCCGCTCCGCACCCTCATCGAGGCCGTCCCACCCTGGGTACAGCGAATCGAGCGCAACGATCTGCACGCGGCCGGCCACCGGCCAGGCACGGGCAAGACGCGCGGCGAGCGACGTCTTACCCGCCCCGCTTCCGCCGTCGATCAGCACGACGGGGTTGGACGCCGCGAGAGCGCGGACGTCATCCGCGATCAGGCCCGCGGCGTGTGAGAGGGCGGCTGCGACCGCGTCGTCACTTCTTGAGGGCACGGATGATGCGCGTGAGCGCGCGACCGGTGACCCACACGAAGGGCACGGCGACGACGAGGAGAGTCACGATGTTGGGCTCGAAACGCAGGCCCTCTTCGCGACGGACGTAGACGCCGACGGGAACCGAGACTCCGCCGCCTCCCCCGCCTTCGCCACCGTCTCCGCTCGCTCCGCCGAAGCCCGCGTACGTGAACGCCACCGGAGTCACCACGACCCCGTCGACCTCCTGCGGCTCCCCGTACGCGCTCTTCACGCCGAAGGACGCGACCTGATTCCCGAGTTCCAGTGCAATGTTCGGCATGCTCCCACGGTAGCCGACGGCGAGCCCCGGCGTGCGATCAATCGACGCCATGGTCTTTCGGGTGCCGCGCGGCACCTCGGCCCTCACCTCGTCCGATGTGTCGCGCCCTGCTGATGGTCGCCGTCCCGAACCGCGCGATGGCCTCGTCGACGGCCCCCTCGACCTTGCGCCAGTCCTCGTCGTCGTCCCAGAGAGCCAGTGCGCCTCCGCCCGCGGGCCGCAGGTTCTCGGCTCGGACACCCACGAGGCGGATGGGGTCCCGCCGGTCGATGAGCGCGAACAGGCTCTGCGCGGCTTCGCCGATCCGCTGGCCGACGGCGGTCGGTTCGCTCAAGGTCTGCGACCGGTTGACGGTGCGGAAGTCGTCGAAACGGATCTTGATCGAGACGGTCGTCGTCTCCCACCCGGCTCGGCGCAGGCGTGCCCCGACCCTGTCAGCGAGCCGCAGCAGTTCGGCACGGAGGAAGGCGCGGTCGGTGATGTCGTGGTCGAAGGTCTCCTCGTGACCGATGCTCTTCTCCACCCGCTCCGTGTCCACAGCACGGGCGTCCTCGCCCCTGGCCAGTTGCGCGAGACGTGCGCTCAGGGCTGGTCCCACCGCCCTGTCCAGCATCTCCGGCGGCGCGCTACGAAGGTCGCCGATCGTACGAAGGCCGCGAGCCTCGAGTGCCTCCGCCGCTTTCGGTCCGACCCCCCAGAGCGCCCGTACCGGTCGCGGCGCGAGGAAGGCGAGGGTGTCGGACTCGGCGACGACGAGCATGCCGTCCGGCTTGGCGATGGTCGAAGCCATCTTCGCCACGTGCTTCGTCGCGGCCACACCGACGCTGCAAGTGATCCCGACCTCCGCGAGCACTCGCTCGCGGATCTGAGCGGCGATCTGCGCGGGGCTCCCCCAGAGCCGGCGCACCCCTTGGACGTCGAGAAAGGCCTCGTCCACGGACAGCGGCTCCACGAGCGGTGTGAACGACTCGAAGATCGCCATGACCTGCCGCGAGACCTCCTGGTACCGCGGGAAGTGCGGCGGGACGATGCGCGCTGCCGGACACAACCGCACCGCCTGGGCCACCGGCATTGCGGACCGAACGCCGTAGCGGCGCGCTTCATAGGAGGCGCTCGAAACGACGGAGCGCCCGTCCGGAGATCCGATGATCAGGGGCCGCCCACGGAGGCTCGGGTCGTCCAGCACCTCGACGGCCGCATAGAACGCGTCCATGTCGACGTGGAGGATCCTCGTCCCGGAATCGTCGGCGTCGGCCGAGGACACCATGCGGCCCCTGCCATCACCGTGTCCCATGCACCCATTGTCCCCCGGACCTCCGACACGGAGGCCCGGGGACCGACGATCACTGCGCCGCGCGCTCGAGGATGAGTTCGCGGACGCGGGCGGCGTCGGCCTGGCCCTTCATGGCCTTCATGACAGCGCCGATGATGGCACCAGCGGCCTGGACCTTGCCGTCCTTGATCTTCGCCATCACGTCAGGCTGCGCCGCAAGGGCATCGTCGATCGCAGCGATGAGCGCGCCGTCGTCCGACACCACGGCGAGACCTCGGGCGTCGACGACCTCCTGGGGGGAGCCCTCGCCCGCGATCACGCCCTCCAGCACCTGCCGTGCGAGCTTGTCCGTCAGCGTCCCCGCGTCGACGAGCTGCTGCAGCGCGGCGACGTTCTCCGGGCTGACGAGCTCGGCGGCGTCCTTCTCCTGCGCGTTGGCGAGGCGGGTGATCTCTCCCGTCCACCACTTCCGCGCCGCGGCCGGCGTGGCACCGGCGGCGATGGTGGCCTCCACGACGTCGAGCAGACCACCGTTGCGCACGTCCTGGAACTCCAGCGGCGTGAAGCCCCATTCGTCCATCAGTCGACGCCGCCGGGCCACGGGCTGCTCGGGCAGCGCGGCACGGAGCTCCTCGATCAGCTCCGGGGAGGGCTGCACGGGAAGGAGATCGGGCTCAGGGAAGTAGCGGTAGTCGTCGGCATCCGACTTCGGACGCCCGGGAGAGGTGGTCCCGGTGTCCTCATGCCAGTGCCGCGTCTCCTGGATGATGGTCCCTCCGTCGGCGAGGATCTGCGCCTGGCGCTGGATCTCGTAGCGGACGGCACGCTCGACCGAGCGCATCGAGTTGACGTTCTTCGTCTCCGTGCGCGTACCGAGCTTCTCCTCACCACGACGACGCAGCGACACGTTCGCGTCACAGCGAAGGTTCCCGCGCTCGAGGCGAGCCTCGGAGATGCCGAGCCCGCGGACGATGTCGCGGATCGCGGCGACGTACGCCTTGGCGACCTCCGGCGCGCGGTGGTCGGTGCTGAAGATCGTCTTCGTCACGATCTCGACGAGCGGCACCCCGGCCCGGTTGTAGTCGACGAGCGAGTACTCGGCGCCCTGGATCCGGCCGGTCGAGCCGCCCATGTGCGTGAGCTTGCCGGCGTCCTCCTCCATGTGCGCCCGCTCGATCGGGATCGTCACCACCGTGCCGTCCTCGAGCTCCACCTCGACCGAACCCTCGAACGCGATGGGCTCGTCGTACTGGGAGATCTGGTAGTTCTTGCCCAGGTCCGGGTAGAAGTAGTTCTTCCGTGCGAAGCGGCTGGACTCGGCGATCGAGCAGCCCAGCGCGAGACCGAGGCTGATCGACGACCGGATGGCCGTCTCGTTGACGACCGGCAGCGAACCGGGCAGACCCAGGTCGACCGGGGCGATCAAGGTGTTCGGCTCCGCCGCGTGATACGCCTCGTTCGCGGGGTTGGGGGCGTCGGAGAACATCTTCGTGTTCGTGTTGAGCTCGACGTGCACCTCGAATCCGAGGACGGGCTCGAACAGCTCGAGCGCCTTGTCGAAGTCCATGAGCTTGGCGGCGGCCATCAGCGCGCGCCTCCTTCCAGCTGGGGAGCACGGGACAGCAGCGGCTCGCCCCAGGAGTCGACGAGGAGCGACTCGAGGGCGGCGCCCACCCGGTACAGGCGAGCGTCCTCCCGCGCCGGGGCGAGGAACTGGATGCCGACAGGAAGGCCATCGTCGTCCGACAGACCACTCGGGATCGAGATGCCGGGGACCCCGGCGAGGTTCGCCGGGATCGTGGTGATGTCGTTCAGGTACATCTGCAGCGGGTCGTCGATCTTCTCGCCGAGCTTGAACGCCGTGGTCGGCGCGGAGGGCGTCGCGATGACGTCGACATCGGCGAAGGCGGCCGCGAAGTCCTGCTGGATCAGCGTGCGGACCTTCTGCGCGCTGCCGTAGTAGGCGTCGTAGTACCCGGCGGACAGCGCGTAGGTGCCGAGGATGATACGGCGCTTGACCTCGTCACCGAAACCGGCGTCGCGCGTAGCGGACATCACGTCCTCGACGGTGGGGTTGCCCGCCGGGGTGACACGGAGCCCGAACCGGACCGAATCGAACTTGGCGAGGTTGCTGGAGGCCTCGGCCGGGAGGATCAGGTAGTAGGCGGCGACGCCGTACTCGAAGTGCGGCGCACCGATCTCGACGATCTCCGCTCCCTGTGCCTCGAGCAGCGCCAGCGCGCTGCGGAAGGAGGACGCGACGCCCTGCTGGAAACCGCTGTCGGGAAGCTCGCGGATCACGCCGACGCGGAGACCCTTGAGCCCGTCCCCGCGCGCACCCTCGCGCGCGGCTGCGGCGAAGGACGGCCACTGCTCGTCGAGAGACGTGGAGTCCTTCGGGTCGTGGCCTCCGATCGCGTCATGCAGCAGGCCCGCGTCGAGGACGGTGCGGGTGACCGGGCCGACCTGGTCGAGGCTCGACGCCAACGCGATCGCGCCGTAGCGGCTGACGCCGCCGTAGGTCGGCTTCACGCCGACCGTGCCCGTCACGTGAGCGGGCTGACGGATCGATCCGCCGGTGTCGGAGCCGAGGGCGAGCGGGGCCTCGAAGGCGGCGACGGCCGCAGCGGAACCACCGCCCGAGCCGCCGGGGATCCGGTCGAGATCCCACGGGTTGCGCGTCGGGCCGTACGCGGAGTGCTCCGTGGAGGAGCCCATCGCGAACTCGTCCATGTTCGTCTTACCGAGCGGGATGAGGCCGGCCGCGCGGGAGCGAGCCACGACCGTCGCATCGTACGGCGAGCGGTAGCCCTCGAGGATGCGCGAGCCGCTCGTGGTCGGCTGATCGGTCGTGACCAGGACGTCCTTGATCGCGAGGGGGACGCCGGCGATCGGTCCGAGCTGCTCGCCCGACGCGCGGCGCGCGTCGACGTCCGCCGCCGCGTCGAGCGCGTGCTCGTTGACGTGCAGGAACGCGTGCACGTCGCCGTCGACCTGCGCGATGCGATCGAGGTGCGCCTGCGTGGCCTCGACGCTGGAGACCTCCCGCGCGGCGAGCTTGTCGGCGAGCTCCGCCGCGGTCAGCTGGATGATTTCGCTCACTGCTCTTCTCCCAGGATCGCGGTGACACGGAAGCGGCCGTCGGCCTGGTCGGGCGCGTTCTGCAGCACCTGCTCATGCGTCAGCGTCTCGCCGACCACGTCGGGGCGGAACACGTTGCTCAGCGGGATCGGGTGGCTGGTCGCGGCGACATCGGCGGTCGCGACCTCGGACACCTTGGCGATGTTGTCGACGATGGCGTCGAGCTGGCCCGTGAGCCGTGTCACCTCGTCGTCGTTCAGCTGGATGCGCGCGAGCACGCCGAGATGGCGCACAAGATCAGGGGTGATTTCAGACACGCCCCCAGTCTAGTTGGCGCGTCGGCCACCGCTCGGCGCGGCACGGCCCGCCTAAGCTGGGCGCGTGAGCACGTTCCAGCCCCCTCGCCCGTGGATCGCCAGCTATGCCGACGGCGTTCCGGAGGACCTCGCCCCCGTCAGCGGCTCCCTCGTGGACATCGTCGCCGCCTCGGCACGCGACTACCCCGACGCGCCGGCTCTGCAGTTCTTCGGCAGGGAGACCACTTACGCGCAGCTGCAGGAGGCGATCGATCGCGCCGCCGCGGGGCTCCGGGATCTCGGCGTCCGTGCGGGCGATCCCGTCGCGATCGTCCTGCCGAACTGCCCGCAGCACATCATCGCGTTCTACGCGGTGCTCCGGCTCGGCGCCGTCGTGGTCGAGCACAACCCGCTCTACACCCCTCGCGAGCTGCGCAAGCAGTTCGAGGACCACGGCGCCAAGCACGCGATCGTCTGGAACAAGGTCGTCGCGACGGTGCAGGAGTTCCCGAGCGACCTGGCTGTCTCCACGCTCGTGTCCGTCGACGTTACGCGGGCCATGCCCGCCTTCACCCGCTTCGCCCTCCGGCTGCCGGTCGCGAAGGCGAGGGAATCGCGGGCTGCACTGACCGAGCGCGTTCGCGGCACCGTCCTCTGGGAGTCGGTGGTGGCCAGGGACCCGATCCCCGCGTCGCACCCGCAGCCCGGCACGGACGACCTCGCGATCATCCAGTACACGTCCGGGACGACCGGCACGCCGAAGGGTGCTGCCCTCACCCACCGCAACCTCCTCGCCAACGCCGCCCAGTCCCAGGCCTGGGTGCCGTCCATCCAGCGCGGCAAAGGGTGCGTCGTGTACGCGGTGTTGCCCATGTTCCACGCGTATGGGCTGACGCTCTGCCTCACCTTCGCGATGTCGATGGGTGCGCGTCTCGTGCTCTTCCCGAAGTTCGATCCCGACCTCGTGCTCGATGTCGTCAAGAAACACCCGGCGACCTTCCTCCCGCTCGTTCCGCCCATCGCCGACCGGCTGCTGGCCGCGGCGAACGCACGGGGCGTCTCGCTCGACGGGATCGAGGTGGCGATCTCCGGCGCGATGGCCCTGCCGCACGAGCTGGTCGTCCCGTTCGAGGCCGCCACGCACGGCTACCTCGTCGAGGGGTACGGTCTGAGCGAGTGCTCTCCCGTGCTCATGGCGAACCCGGTCGCCGACAACCGCGTCCCCGGCACCGTCGGCCTCCCTCTTCCCGGGACGGAGTGCCGCGTCGTCGACCCCGAGAATCCCACCGATGACGTGCCGGCCGGCTCGGCCGGCGAGCTCGTCGTGCGCGGACCCCAGGTCTTCTCCGGCTACTACGGCAAGCCCGAGGAGACCGAGGCGGTCTTCGTCGACGGTTGGTATCGGACCGGCGACATCGTCACGATCGACGACGCGGGATTCGTGCGCATCGTCGACCGCATCAAGGAGCTCATCATCACCGGCGGCTTCAACGTCGCACCGACCGAGGTGGAGAACGCACTGCGCCAGCACCCCTCGGTCGTCGACGCCGCCGTAGTCGGTCTGCCCAGCGACCACTCGGGCGAGGAGGTCGTCGCCGCAGTCGTCGTCGATGCCGGCGCGGATGTCGACGTCGAAGCGATCCGCGAGTATGCACGCAACATCCTCACGCCGTACAAGGTGCCGCGCCGGGTGTTCGTCGTCGACGAGCTGCCGAAGTCGCTGATCGGAAAGGTGCTTCGCCGCCAGGTGAAGGAGAAGCTGCTCGCCCTCACGTCGGGAGCCTGAATCCGGCCGCACAGGAAGCGGATGGGCGGGCGCGCTACCCTTGGGAAGTGACCCCAGAAGAAGTGACCCCCGCCGACGCCCCCGACGAGTCCCCTGCAACCCCCCGGATTCGAGGACCTCGGCATCACCGGGCCGGTCCTCAAGGCCATCAAGGACCTCGGGTACGAAACCCCCTCCCCCATCCAGGCCGCGACGATTCCCACGCTCCTCGCCGGCCGCGACGTGGTCGGCATGGCGCAGACCGGCACCGGCAAGACCGCCGCGTTCGCCCTCCCCGTGCTGGAGCGGCTCGATGTCGCCCAGAAGACCCCGCAGGCCCTCGTCCTCGCCCCGACCCGTGAGCTCGCGCTCCAGGTCTGCGAGGCGTTCGAGTCGTATGCCTCTCGCATGAAGGGCGTGCACGTGTTGCCCGTCTACGGCGGCCAGGGCTACGGTGTGCAGTTGTCCGCGCTCCGCCGTGGGGTGCACGTCATCGTCGGCACGCCCGGCCGCATCATGGACCACCTGGCCAAGGGAACGCTCGACCTCTCGGAGCTGCAGTACCTGGTGCTGGACGAAGCCGACGAGATGCTGAAGATGGGCTTCGCCGAGGACGTCGAACAGATCCTCGCTCAGACCCCCGAGGAGAAGCAGGTCGCCCTGTTCTCCGCCACCATGCCGGCGCAGATCCGCCGCCTCGCTCAGCAGTACCTGCGCGACCCGGAGGAGATCACGGTCAAGTCCAAGACCGCGACCAACACGAACATCACGCAGCGCTACCTCGTCGTCTCGTACGCCCAGAAGGTCGACGCCCTGACTCGCATCCTCGAGGTCGAGAACTTCGACGGGATGATCGTCTTCGTCCGCACGAAGAACGAGACCGAGACCCTCGCGGAGAAACTGCGAGCCCGCGGGTACTCCGCCGCGGCGATCAACGGCGACGTGCCGCAGGTGCAGCGCGAGCGCAGCGTCAACCAGCTCAAGGACGGCAAGCTCGACATCCTCGTCGCCACGGACGTCGCCGCCCGCGGTCTCGACGTCGAGCGCATCAGCCACGTCGTCAACTTCGACATCCCGACCGACACCGAGTCCTACGTCCACCGCATCGGACGGACCGGGCGGGCCGGTCGGACGGGCGACGCGATCAGCTTCATCACCCCGCGCGAGCGCTACCTGCTCAAGCACATCGAGAAGGCGACGCGTCAGCAGCCCACGCAGATGCAGCTGCCGAGCACCGAGGACGTGAACACGACCCGGCTCGCCCGCTTCGACGACGCGATCACGACCGCGCTCTCTGAGACGTCACGCATCGACGCGTTCCGCGACATCATCGCCCACTACGTCCGGCATCACGACGTGCCGGAGGGGGACGTCGCGGCAGCTCTCGCGGTCGTTGCCCAGGGCGCCACCCCGCTGCTGCTCGACCCGGCCGACGACGCCCTCTCCCAGGCGGTCGCCGCCGACAACCGTCCGCAACGCGAGCGCCAGACCCGGGAGCCCCGCGAGCCGCGGGAGCGCCGCGGCCGCGGCGACTACACGCCGTACCGGATCGAGGTGGGCCGACGGCACCGCGTCGAACCGCGGCAGATCGTGGGGGCGCTGGCGAACGAGGGCGGTCTGGGCCGCGACGACTTCGGAGCGATCACGATCCGCCCGGACTTCTCGATCGTCGAGCTGCCCGCGAACCTCGACTCCGCCGTACTGGACAAGCTCCGCGACACCCGCATCTCGGGACGGTTGATCGAGATCGCACCCGACCGCGGCCCCGGGGCACGACGGGGTTCGTCCTCGCGCGACGGCGACGGCCGTGGACGTCCGTCCCGATACGACCGTGACGAGCGCCCGACGCGCCGCGACCGCGAGGAGAAGCCGTTCCGGAAGCCGCGTCACAAGGCCTGAACAGGCAGACGATGCGCATCGACCGCGCCGGCAGGGACGACGTCTCCGCGCTCGCCCGGCTCAAGTGGCAGGACGTTCCCGCGGACCTGACGGCGGGTCGATCGCTGGCGCCCTTCACCGAGGAGCTCGGCGCGTGGTGGGACGCCCACCGGCGCACCCACGTGGCCTTCGTGGCGCGCCTCGACGACGACGAACGCGTCGTCGGCGCGGCCTGGGTCGCCCTCGTGCCCCGCGTGCCGCGACCAGGCGCGCCCGACCGCATCTCGGCCGATCTGCAGAGCGTGTTCGTGATGCCGGAGTATCGCGGGCGGGGCGCGGGCCGGGGACTCGTCGCCGCCGCCTGCGCACACGCCGTGTCGGTCGGAGCCGAGCGGGTCACCGTGCATTCGAGCGACGCCGCCCTCGACCTCTATCGCGGACTCGGCTTCGCAGACTCCCCGCGGCTCCGGCAGTTCCTCGCCCCGACAACCGCCGCGCCCGAGACCGCCTGACCGTCAACCCAGCGCGTCAGGACCCTCCGTCACCAGGACGTGGAACTGAGCGGCGTCGAGGATGCGGATACCCAACTCCTCCGCCTTCGCGAGCTTGGAACCGGCCCCCGGCCCCGCGGCTACGAAATCGGTCTTCTTCGAGACGCTCGAGGCAGCCTTGCCACCCGCCTTGATGATCGCCTCCTGCGCGCCTTCACGGGTGTACCCGTCGAGCGACCCGGTCGCCACCACCGTGAGCCCGTCCAGCACGCCGCCGGCCGCCACCGCACCTCCCGGTCCGGGGTGGCCCGGTGTCGCCCACTGCACGCCGGCCTCTGCCCATCGCTGAACGATCTCCTGATGCCAGTCGACCTCGAACCATGCCCGCAGCGAGTCGGCGATGATGCCGCCGACCCCCTCGACAGCAGCCAGCTCCTCTCGTGACGCCGCTCGGATCGCCTCGAGCGATCCGAACCACTGCGCGAGCGCGCGTGCGGCGACCGGCCCGACGTGCCGGATGTTGAGGGCGACGAGGAGCCGCCAAAGGTCTTTGGTCTTCGCCTTCTCCAGCTCCGCGAGCAGGGTCAGCGCCTGGGAAGACGGCTGCGGACCATCCAGGCCCGACTTCTTCTCGGCCGCGGTCGGGTTGCGTCGGAACGGCGCCCGGGTCTTCACGAGACCGTCGTCGTCCTCTCGCGGCAGGCCGGTCTCGGCATCACGCACGACGACCTCGATGGGCACGAGCTGCTCCAGCGTGAGGGCGAAGAGACCGGCCTCGGTGATCAGAGGGGGCTCAGCCGGTCTCGTCGGCTGAGTCAGCGCGGCCGCGGTGACCTCCCCGAGGGCCTCGACATCGAGCGCTCCACGGGAACCGATGTGCTCCACACGTCCGCGCACCTGCGCTGGGCACGACCGCGCGTTCGGACACCGAAGGTCGATGTCACCCTCCTTCATGGCGCGCAGTGGCGTACCGCACTCGGGGCAGTCGGCGGGCATGACGAACTCCCGTTCGGTCCCGTCCCGCTTCTCGACCACGGGCCCCAGTACCTCGGGGATCACATCTCCGGCCTTGCGCAGCACCACCGTGTCGCCGATGAGCACGCCCTTGGCCTTGACCACGTCCTTGTTGTGGAGCGTGGCCTGACGGACAACGGATCCGGCGACGTGAGCCGGCGCCATGACCGCGAACGGTGTCGCCCGACCGGTGCGCCCGACGGAGACGACGATATCGAGGAGCTTCGTCTGTACCTCCTCCGGTGGGTACTTGTACGCGATCGCCCAGCGGGGTGCCCGACTCGTCGCTCCGAGCTCGTCGTGCAGGTCGAGTTCATCGACCTTCACCACGATTCCATCGAGTTCGTGCTCGATGTCGTGCCGGTGCTCGCCGTAGTGCTCCACGAAGGCCACCACCTCGTCGATGCTGCGACACACCTTGGTGTGCGGACTGGTCGGTAGCCCCCACTCGGCGAGCAGCTCGTAGACCTGGCTCTGCGCGGCGACCGGCGGGTTCGTCCACGCGCCGATGCCGTGCACGTAGAGCGCGAGCGACTCGATGCGCAGAAGACCCGCTTCGAGCTCCAGGCCATCCTTCTTGTCGATCTGCTGACGCAGGCCGCCACTGGCCGCGTTACGGGGGTTCGCGAAAGCCGGGAAACGCCGCGCCGCCGCGGTACGCGCCTTCTCTTCGTCGAACGGCTTCTTCACCCCGCCCCTGGCTTCCCAGCGCGCGAGGGCGTCCGCGAAGGCACGGTCACGGAACGCCGCCTGCGCCGCGTTGAGACGCTCGAACGCGGCGACCGGAATGAAGACCTCACCGCGGACCTCGACGATCGGCGGGTGTCCTTCGCCGGCGAGCCGCTCCGGTATCTCGGGGAGCCGGAGCGCGTTCTCCGTGACGATCTCGCCGACCCGCCCATCGCCGCGGGTCGCGGCCGACGTCAGCACGCCGTTCTCATAGCGCAGGTTGATCGCAAGACCGTCGATCTTGAGCTCGGTCAGCCAGTCCACGTCACGCCCCGCGGCCGCCCGTGTCTTCTGGGCCCACTCGCGCAGTTCGTCGATCGAGAAGACGTTGTCGAGGCTGAGCATGCGCTCGGCGTGCTCGATGGTCGCGAGCCCGGTCGCCTCGGCGGCGCCGACCATCTGCGTCGGGGAGTCCTGCCCCTGCAGCTCGGGGTGCAGGCGTTCGAGCTCTTCCAGACGCCGCATCCAGCCGTCGTACGTCGCGTCGTCGACGAGCGACGTGTCACGCCCGTAGTACGCGTCCTTCGCCTCGAGGATGCGAGTCGTCAGCTCCGTGGCCTCGCTGCGGGCGTCTTCCAGTGAGATGTTCTCCGGCACTCCGTCAGTCTAGGAGCGGGGACCGACATGCGTCGGGATCAGACGCCGACCGGGACCGCCGAGACCGTGGAATCGATCGTGAACTGGCCGAGCACCCGAGTGCCGATGTAGAGCACGGCGGTCTGTCCTGGCGCGACGCCGTCGAGCGGGGTGTCCGGGACGACGCGCACGCCCCCGGGCGTCACGGTGGCCGTGGCCGGGACAGGCTCGGCGTGCGCGCGGATCTGCACGTCACACGCGAACTCCGACACACTCGGCGCGGCGCCGGCCCAGCTGAAGCGTTCCCCGGCGATCTCCGCGATCGCCAAGGCTTCCTTGGGGCCGACGACCACCGTGTTCGACACCGGCCGGACCTCGAGTACGAAACGGGGCTTCCCGTCCGCCGCCGGGACACCGAGCTTGAGCCCGCGCCGCTGCCCCACGGTGAACGCATGAGCGCCCTCGTGCTCGCCGACGACAGCACCCGTGCGGTCGACGATCTCACCGGTGGCCGTACCGACCTTCTCCGCCAACCAGCCCCGGGTGTCGCCGTCGGGGATGAAGCAGATGTCGTGGCTGTCCGGCTTCTGGGCAACACTGAGGCCGCGCTGCTCCGCCTCGGCCCGCACGATCGCCTTCGAAGGTGTGGTGCCGAGCGGGAAGTACGTGTGTGCGAGCTGCTCCGCCGTCAGGACGCCGAGCACATAGGACTGGTCCTTCGCGTTGTCCGAGGCTCGGTGCAGCTCCAGCCCCTCCGGACCGTCGACGAGCGTCGCATAGTGCCCGGTGCAGACCGCATCGAAGCCGAGCTCCAGGGCACGCTCCAAGAGGGCCGCGAACTTGATCTTCTCGTTGCATCGCATGCACGGATTGGGGGTGCGACCCGCACGGTACTCGGCGACGAAGTCGTCGATCACGTCATCGCGGAAGCGCTCGGAGAAGTCCCATACGTAGAAAGGGATGCCGAGGAGGTCGGCGGCGCGGCGAGCGTCCAGGGCATCCTCGATCGTGCAGCAGCCGCGGCTCCCGGTGCGCAGCGTGCCCCCGGCGCGGGAGAGCGCGAGATGGACGCCGACGACGTCGTGGCCCGCTTCGACGGCGCGTGCGGCCGCCACGGCGGAGTCCACGCCACCGCTCATGGCCGCAAGGATTCGCATGGCACCAGTCTACGAGCGCGTGGCTGCACGGGACCCGGATGCCCGCACGTACGCCTCCCCGATCGCCGCGAGCACGGCGTCGACATCGGCCTCCGTCGAGGGGCGACCCAGGGAGAAGCGCAGGACACTCCGGGCGTCCGTCTCGCTCCGGCCCATGGCCATCACGACGTGCGAGGGCTCGGCGACGCCTGCCTGACAGGCAGAGCCGGTGGAGGCGGACACCCCGGCCAGATCGAGCAGGAAGAGCAGGCTCTCCCCGACGGCGCCGGGGAACAGCAGGTGCGCCGTGCCGGGGAGGCGGTGATCGGGGTCGCCCAGCAGCTCTGCTGCGGGAACGCGTTCACGGACGCCCTCGACGAGGCGGTCACGGAGCCGACCAAGGCGAACCTCCTCCGCCTCGCGCTCTCGTTCAGCCAGTTCGATCGCCGTCGCCAGCGCCGCGGCTCCCGGGACATCCTGTGTGCCCGCGCGCAGACCCCGCTGTTGGCCACCGCCGCGCAGCAGGGGCGTCAGCCGCGCGGATCGTGCGGCGACGAGCGCACCCACCCCCACCGGTGCACCGATCTTGTGCCCGGCGACGCTGAGCGCCACCAGCCCGACCCCGTCGGCCGCGACGCCCCGCAGCTCGCGGAACGAGAGGGGGACGTGGCCGAGCGCGGCCACGGCGTCGAGGTGCAGCGGCACGCCGGCATCGGCGGCGGCCGAAGCCAGCGCACCCGCGTCGTTGACCGTCCCGGTCTCGTTGTTCGCGACGAGCGCCGTGGCGAACGCCGCGCCCGGCAACGCCGCGACGAAGCGATCCACATCGATGCGCGACAGCGCGGAGATCGCCACGGCCCTGACCTCGGCCCCCTCGTCGACGAGGGCGGCGACGGTGTCCATCGTCGCGTGGTGCTCACCGTCCGGCAGCACGACGGCGGCCGTCCCCGGAAGGCGCGACCGCCATAGGCCCTGAAGGGCGAGGTTGATCGACTCCGTACCGCCGGAGGTCAGCACCACCTCGATGGGGTCGGCGTCGAGCACCGCCGCCACGCGTTCCCGTGACTCCTCCAGCATGCGGCGGGCGTCCTGTCCGGCACCGTGCGTCGACGAGGCGTTGCCGACGACCGCCGACGCCTCCAGCCAGGCATCCCGGGCCTCGGGGCGCAGCGGCGTGGTCGCCGCATGGTCGAGATAGTGGCGCATGCTTCGATTCTCCCCCGGATCCGGTGCTCGACGGTCGGCCTTCCCGGTCGGGACCGCGTGCGCCCTGTCATGAGACTGAAATGCAACACGCTCTAGGGTGTACTCATGCCTGAGTCCCGCGTCTCCGTCGTGCCCGGTGGTTCGGTCCTCGACGACCTCGGCGTGCGCCTGCACGACGGCGGGGGCACGCTTCGGGTGTGGTCCCGGAACGCCGCTGCCGTCGAGCTCGTGGTCTTCGACACGACCGACCTCGACTGGGTGGTGGACCAGGCAGCCCTCGAACGCAGGCCAGGCGGCGTCTGGGAGGTCACGACGCCACTGCTGCAGCCGGGTGTGAGGTACGCGCTCCGTGTCGAGGGTCCGCACGGCCCCGGGAACACGTTCAACCCGGAGACCCTCCTCCTCGACCCGTACGCGCGGGGACTCGCGCAGGGACACGGCTACCAGGACTGGCGCGGAGTGGTCATCGAGGACGGCTTCGACTGGGGCGGGTCGAGAAAGCCGCGCATCCCGGTGGACCGCACGATCATCTACGAGGGCCATCTGAAGGGCTTGACCAAGCGCCACCCCGACATCCCGCCGGCGCTCCACGGGACCTATGCGGGTCTCGCGCATCCCGCCATGATCGCGTACCTCCAGACCCTCGGCGTGACGTCGGTGGAGCTCCTCCCGGTCCACGCCTTCGTTCCGGAGCCGCGGCTCCTGGAGCGCGGGCTGACGAACTACTGGGGCTACAACACGCTGAACTACTTCACGCCGCACACCGCCTACGCGACGGAGAGCGCCAGGAAGCGCGGACCGGAGGCGGTCATCGCGGAGTTCAAGGGCATGGTGCGCCTGCTGCACGAGGCGGGCCTCGAGGTGATCCTGGACGTCGTCTACAACCACACGTCGGAGGAGGGCATCGGCGGGCCGCGGTCCAGTCTCCGTGGCATCGACAACGCGAGCTACTACCGGCAGGACGAGACCGGCGCCTACATCGACACCACGGGATGCGGCAACACGCTCAACACCGCGACCGACGCCGGAGCCCGCCTCGTCCTCGACTCGCTGAGGTATTGGGCAGAGGAGATGCAGGTCGACGGGTTCCGGTTCGACTTGGCGACGGCGCTCGCGCGCGATGCCGCCCACACCTACACGCCGGAGCACCCCCTCCTGACGGCCATCGCCGCCGACCGCGTGCTCGCGGAGTCCAAGCTCATCGCCGAACCGTGGGACGTCGGGCTCGGCGGCTGGCAGACCGGGAACTTCCCCTCGGGCTGGCACGAGTGGAACGACCGGTACCGCGATCGGGTGCGCAACTTCTGGCTGAGTGACATCGACTACGCGCGCAGAGCCTCGGCGCCCGTCGGGATCGGCGGTTTCGCCACTCGGCTGGCAGGCTCGTCCAACACGTTCAGCGAGGACCGCGGGCCACTCGCGAGCGTCAACTTCGTCACGGCCCACGATGGCTTCACCCTCCATGACCTCGTCTCGTACGACGTCAAGCACAACGAGGCGAACGGCGAGCACAACCGCGACGGCGCCGATCTGAACCGCTCCTTCAACCACGGCGTCGAGGGCCCGACCGACGACCCCGCGATCCTCGCCGCCCGTCGGAAGGCGATGCGCAACCTCCTCGGTACCCTGCTCCTTTCGGCAGGGATTCCGATGCTCACGGCGGGTGACGAGGTGGGTCGAACCCAGCGCGGCAACAACAACGCCTACGCCCAGGACTCCCCCGTTTCCTGGCTGTCATGGGAGTCCAAGCCGTGGCAGGACGACCTCCGGGCTCACGTGACGCGCCTCATCCGGCTCCGGCAGGACAACCCGGCGCTGCGCCCCTGTCGCTATGCGCGCCTCGGCGAGCACATTCCCAACGCATCGGTCATGGACTGGTACGACCAGGACGGTGCCACCATGGAGTCGGGCCAGTGGACGGACCCGGGCAACCGCACGCTCCAATACGTCGCCGCGTCGACGCCCGACAAGGAAGCCGCCAACCGCATCCTGCTGATCGTGCACGGCACGGAGGCCCCGATCGACGTCCGGCTGCCCGAGGCGATCGACGGGGCGACCCGGTTCGTCTCGCTCTGGTCCAGCGCCGACGAGCGTCCCTCCGAGACCGAGGAGATCTTCGCCCCGGGTGAGGTCCTTCCGGTTCCCGGTACCTCGATGCGCCTGTTCCGCGTCGAGTGATATCACGGTTTGGCGTCCGGGTCGAGCGGTAGGCCGCCCGCACGCCCGAGCGGTAGATTCGGCGTGTGAGTCCACGTGGTGAAACCCCGCCCTCGGTTCTGCGGAGCCCTGTTCAGATCCCGGCGCGCGTCTCCGGGGCCGACAGATCGGGAGCCCTGCGCACCACCCGCATCCCTCTGATCGACGGCACCCCTGCCGTCCCCGGAGGCTTCCCCGCCAAGGCGTTCTCCGGCGAGGTCGTGCCGTTCAGCGTCGTGGCCTTCCGCGAGGGACACGATCTCATCGGGGTGCATCTCCGGCTGACCGCGCCGACCGGGGAAGAGAGCCTCCACCGGCTGACTCCGCGCGCCGATGGAACCGACCGATGGGGCGCCGAGATCGCCCTCGATGCCGTGGGGCTCTGGCACTACCGGTTCGAGGCGTTCTCCGACGACTTCGCGACCTGGGCGCACGCCGCTCACGTCAAGGTCGCTGCCGGAGTGGACGTCCCGGTGATGGCGGCGCTCGGGGAGGAGCTGCTCCGCAGGGCGGCAGCCGAGAAGGACCGACCCGCGGCGCAGCGCACCCGTCTGCGCGCCCGTGCCGACGTCCTGAAGACCGGCGACGCCGCCACCACGGCCGCGCTCGCCGTTGACGAGGAGCTCGCGACGATCTTCCGTGAGCGGCCGGTGACCACCCTGCGCTCCGCCTCCACGGAGCAGCTCCTTCGCGTCGAACGCACGCGAGCGGGCGTCGGAGCATGGTATGAGTTCTTCCCCCGGTCGGAGGGCGCACGCCGGCTGAAGGACGGCACGGTCCGCAGCGGAACGTTCCGCACCGCCGCGAAGCGCTTGCCCGGCGTCGCCCGCATGGGGTTCGACGTGATCTACCTCGTCCCCATCCACCCGATCGGCACCACCAATCGCAAGGGTCGCAACAACACGCTCGTGGCCGAGCCAGGCGACCCGGGCTCGCCCTATGCCATCGGTTCCGCGGAGGGTGGTCACGATGCCATCCATCCGGACCTCGGCACCGCGCAGGACTTCCGTGCGTTCGTGCGCGCGGCACGGAAGGAGGGGTTGGAGGTCGCCCTGGACCTCGCGCTGCAGGCCTCCCCCGACCACCCGTGGGTCCGCGACCATCCGGAGTGGTTCACGACCCTCCCCGACGGCACCATCGCCTACGCCGAGAACCCGCCCAAGAAGTACCAGGACATCTACCCGCTCAACTTCGACAACGACCCGGAGGGCATCGCGGCCGAGATGCTCCGTGTCGTCCGGCACTGGGTGGGCGAGGGTGTGCGCATCTTCCGCGTCGACAACCCGCATACCAAGCCGCTCCGGTTCTGGGAGTGGCTGATCGCCACCGTGAACGAGACCGACCCCGACGTCATCTTCCTCGCCGAGGCGTTCACCCGCCCCGCCGTGATGCGCGCGCTCGCCGCGGTCGGATTCCAGCAGAGCTACAGCTACTTCACCTGGCGGAACACCAAGGCCGAGCTGGAGGAGTTCCTCACGTCGATCTCGCACGAGACCGCGGACTACATGCGCCCGAACCTCTTCGTGAACACGCACGACATCCTCACGGAATACCTCCAGTTCGGCGGACGCGCTGCATACCGCATCCGCGCCTGCATCGCGGCCACGGCAGGGCCCGTCTACGGCGTGTACGCAGGATACGAGCTCGTCGAGAACGTGGCGCGACCCGGCTCCGAAGAGAACATCGACAACGAGAAGTACGAGTACAAGTTCCGCGATTGGACGGGGGCCGAGGAGCGAGGCGAGTCCCTGGCTCCACTGCTGCGTCGGCTGAACGAGATCCGCGCCGCCCACCCCGCGCTGCGGCAGCTCCGCAACCTCGAGCTCCACTGGAGCGACGACGACGCGATCCTCGTGTACAGCAAGCATCTCGATGCGGCCTTCACCGGAACGGGGCTCCCCGACACCCTCATCGTCGTGGCGAACGTCGATCCGCACTCGGTGCGGGAGACCACCGTCCACCTCGACACCACACGGTGGGGCGTGCCGCTCGGCGAGCAGTTCGAGGTGGAGGATCTCCTCACCGGCAGCGTCTGGACCTGGAGCGACCACAATTACGTGCGGCTCGACGCGTTCGCCGAGCCCGTCCACATCCTGAAGGTGAGGGAGCGCGCATGAGCCGCATCGAGGCGACATCGGACGGTGACTGGCAGGCGGTCGCGGCCGCTGAGCACCACAACCCGCACGCGCTGCTCGGCGTGCATCCGGCCAAAGACGCCGCCGACCGGACCGTCACCACGATCCGGGTCCGCCGACCTCTCGCCGAGGCCGTGGCAGCGGTCTTCGGAGACGGCAGCCGGCTGACCCTGGCCCATGCCGCGCACGGCATCTGGGAGGGCACCCATCCCGGACCGCCTCTCCCCTACCGCATCGCGACGCGCTACCGCGACGAGGAGGAAGTCGTCGCCGGCGACCCGTACCGGCACTCGCCGACGCTCGGAGATCTCGACGTTCACCTGATCGCGGAGGGCCGCCACGAGCGACTCTGGGAGGTGCTCGGGGCGCACCATCGGACGCACGGCGACGAGCAGGGCGTATCGTTCGCCGTCTGGGCACCCAACGCCACCGCGGTTCGGCTCGTCGGCGACCACAACGGCTGGAACGGGGAGACCCATGCCATGCGCTCTCTCGGCGCCAGCGGCATCTGGGAGCTCTTCGTACCGGGGCTCTCCGTCGGGACCCGGTACAAGTACCAGATCCGGACGCGAAGCGGCGCCTGGATTCTCAAGGCCGACCCGATGGCCCAGGCGGCGCAGGTCCCGCCCGAGACGGCATCGGTCGTGACCGCATCGAAGTACGTCTGGGAGGATGGCGCATGGATGACCCGTCGTGCCGCGACCCACGCCGTCGCCCAGCCGCTGTCGGTGTACGAGGTGCACGTCGGATCCTGGCGGGGTGGTCTCGGGTACCGCGAGATGGCGGACCCGTTGATCGCGCACGTCCAGGAGACGGGCTTCACGCATGTCGAGTTCATGCCGCTCGCCGAGCACCCGTTCGGCGGATCCTGGGGCTACCAGGTCAGCGGCTACTACGCGCCGACGAGCCGTTACGGCTCCCCCGACGACCTGCGTCACCTGATCGATCGCCTTCACCAGGCGGGCATCGGCGTCATCATGGACTGGGTGCCGGGGCACTTCCCCAAGGACGACTTCGCTCTGGCTCGGTTCGACGGCCAGCCGCTGTACGAGCACCCCGACCCTCGCCGCGGTGAGCACCAGGACTGGGGCACTCTGATCTTCGACTACGGCCGTCCCGAGGTCCGCGGCTTCCTCGTCGCGAACGCCCTCTACTGGTTCGAGGAGTTCCACGTCGACGGGCTGCGGGTGGACGCCGTCGCCTCGATGCTCTACCTGGACTACTCGCGCCGGGAAGGCGAGTGGGAGCCGAACATCCATGGCGGCCGGGAGAACCTCGAGGCCATCCGTTTCCTGCAGGAGGTCAATGCGACGTCGTATCGGCTCCACCCGGGGATCCTGATGATCGCCGAGGAGTCGACGAGCTTCCCCGGCGTCACGGCGCCGACCGACCACGCCGGCCTCGGATTCGGCTTCAAGTGGAACATGGGGTGGATGAACGACTCCCTGCAGTACATCGGCCGGGACCCGATGTACCGCGCGCACCACGAGGGCGAGATGACGTTCTCCTTCGTCTACGCGTTCGGTGAGAACTACGTCCTGCCCATCAGCCACGACGAGGTCGTGCATGGGAAGGGCAGCCTCCTGTCCAAGATGCCCGGCGACCACTGGCACAAGCTCGCGAACGTCCGCGCGTTCCTCGCCTACATGTGGGGGCACCCGGGCAAGAAGCTCCTGTTCATGGGGCAGGAGTTCGGACAGCTCGCCGAGTGGTCCGAGGGCCGTGAGCTGGACTGGTGGCTCCGCGATCAGCCGTCGCACGCCCAGTTGCAGGACTTCGTCGCCGCGATGAACGGTGTCTACCGCGTGCAGGCGCCACTCTGGGAGCGCGACAACGATGGTTCCGGCTTCACGCGTCTCGGGGCGCCTTCCTGGGATCCGTCCGTCATCGCCTTCGAGCGGCGTGATGCGCACGGTGGCCGTCTCGTCGTCGTCAGCAACTTCGCCGGGGTGGAACGCACCGGCTACCGGCTCGCGATGCCCCGCGAGGGCGTGTGGCAGGAGATCCTCAACACCGACGCCGCCGCGTACGGGGGACGCGGATCAGGCAATCTCGGGATGGTGGTCGCCGAGTCCGACGGCGCGGGCGCATCGACGGCCTCGATCACTCTGCCCGCGTTGTCGACGCTCTGGCTTCGTCACCAGTCCGAACCGCATGTGCCCACCGTGAACAACGGCTGACGGGCGACTTCCGCGCCCGGGGGCGGTTCACGCGGAGACTCAGAAAAGCAGCGAGGAGAGCCGGTTGCGGGCCGCCACGACGCGAGGGTCGCTCGCCCCGATGAGGCCGAAGAGTTCGACGAGGCGCTCGCGCACGGGAGCGCGCTCGTCGGAGGGCAGCTGCGCGAACAGGTCGAGCAGACGCCCGAAGGCGTCGTCGACGTGCCCGCCGGCGAGGTCGAGGTCAGCGACGTCGAACTGGGCCTGCACGTCCAGCGGAGCCTCAGCCGCCGCGGCACGCGCCGCCTGCAGGTCGAGCCCCTGGACGCGGTCCAGCAGCCGGACCTGACCGAGGCCCGCGATGGCGTCCTCGTCTCGCGGGTTCTCCGCGAGTGCCTTCTCGTATGCCGTGATCGCCGCGCGGTAGTCGCCGCGCTCGATGGCTGCGAACGCTTCCGCATGCAGCGGGGGAAGCTCGGGCTCCGCGGGGGCTGTGCCTTCCTCCGCATCGCCGCCGCCGACCGGCAGGGTCCCGGAGACGCCGTTCTGTGCTGCGACCTGCAGCAGCTGCGCGAAGACATCGCGCACCTGCTGCTCCGGGACCGCACCGGTGAACATCGGGACCGGCTGACCGGCGATGAGTGCGACGACCATGGGAATCGACTGCGCGCGGAAGCTCTGCGCGAGCTGCGGGTTCGCGTCGACGTCGACCTTGGCCAGCAACACGCGACCGCCGAGCTCCCGCGTGACCTTCTCGATGATCGGGCTGAGCTGCTTACAGGGCCCGCACCACTCCGCCCAGAGGTCGACGACGACCGGCACCGTACGGGAGAGCTCCAGGACCTGGCCGAAGTTCTCGTCGGTGGCATCCACCACCACATCGGTCACCGGTGTACCGGCGGGGGCGGGGGCGGCACCGGCAGGAGCGGACGGACGGTTGCGCAGGCTCGACAGGTCGACGGCACCGCGCAGCGCGGCGGGAGAGATCTCACTCACTTGATCACCTTCACGGACACGAGGTCCTGGCGCGAGGCCAGGAGCCGGATCTGCTCGCTCGACCCCTGGGACGGGACGGCGAAGAACAGCTGGAACTCATAGGTCGTCTCGGCGCCCTTCGCGGATTCGTTGGCACCGGTCAGAGCCTTCGCCTCCTTGTTGTCGCCGAAGCGGATGACGACGTCCGAGGACGTCGGCGTGATCGTCTCAACGTCCAGCACCGAGACAGCGACGATGGCGCCGCTGTCGAGCGTCGTCATCGACACAGGATCAGCGTCGGTGGGCTTCATGTCGAACGCGGCCTTCGAGGTCTTGGCCGCTCCCGCATCCGCGAGCCCCTGCACCAGGGTCTGGCGGCTGTCCCTGATCGAGGTGGCGAGGGTGAGCGCGAGGTCGTCGAACATCCCATAGGAGGCGCTCTTCTCCCCGTTGTCGACGACGTCGGCGAACGCGGCCGCGACCTCGTTCGGCGGCACGGAGAGGAAGGCGGAGTCGGCCGGGACGAGGGAGGTGCCCAGCCAGCTCGCTGCGACCTCGGGGAACGCCGCGTCGGCCGACATCTCGGCCATGTTCGTGACCTTGTAGTTCGCCCACGGGTCCGCCTGCGTCATGGTGAGCAGGACCGGGGGCACCGTGTCGTCGCCGGTGCTCTTCGAGAGCATCAGGACGGTGCGCGGCCAGCGGTCCGTCGCCTCCGGGAGGACGACCTCCACATCGTCGGTCGGGATCGCCGCGGGCACCGGTCGGTCGGTCAGCTTCTCTCGCAGCGTGTACTCCGTGGCTCGCGTCTGCAGCGGCGCACCGTCCAGGCGGGTGGCCGCGAGGTCGATGTCCTTCGCCTCGTCCGCCTGCACGAGCGTGTCCGAGACTTCCTGCAGGATCCGGTCGGCCTGCGACTCCGTGACCGCGGGCGGCTTCTGGTTCTCCGGTGCGATCACGGTCGGAGTGGGGGACGGCGACGCCGAAGCATCCCCGAACTGCGGCCAGGACTCAGCCGTGCATCCGGCGGCAAGGAGTGCCGTAAGGCCGAGAGCGGGAAGGGCGAGCAGTCGCCGGCGGCGTCCCTGAGGCGTTCCGCGCATGGTGGTCTTCCCGTCCGTCTGCTTCTCGTCGACGATCTCCGCGTCCTCCTCGCCAGCTCCCGACTGCGGTGCGTCACCGTCCGGGGCCTCCAGCGCCTCGCGCTCGGCGGGCGGGAGAGCCGCGACGTCGATGGGCTGGGTCGTGGGGAGCGGACCGGGGCCCTTCCGGCGCGGACCGCGGCCACGGCGCTGGTGGCGGATCGCCAGGACGTAGAGGACGAGGCCGACCAGCAGGACGATCCCGCCCGCCACCATCAGCGGCCCGGCCAGCGGTGTGCTCTGGTCCAGGGGCCAGGACACGACGATGTCGTCGGGAGCATCCTTCGTACCGTCGTACGCGATCAGCACGCTCGTGCCCTCCGGCAGCTGCATGTTGTCGGTGGTGAGGAAGTTCTCCTCGCTGAAGGAGTCCAGCCACAGATCGGATCCGGAGGGGTTCCGACCGGCAGGCTCCTCATCCCCCTCCTCCGGCGCGGGGGTCTCGCCCGCATCTTCTGCGGCCGGGGCCGACACGTGCTCCACGACGAGCTCATCCTCGTCTCCGACGGACACGTGGTTGTAGTCAGAGTCCGAGAGCCATGCCTCCACGTCGGCGGTGCGACCGTAGCTGGTGAAGATCTCGCCCTCGCCGCGGATGAGCAGCTCCTGGGCGCCCGGGTTCAGGCGCAGCACGTCGCCGTCCAGGAGGACGAACGGAGCCGGCTCCTCGATGTCGACCTGGGCCTGCTGCGACGAGGGGCCGACGAAGATGGTGCGCTGGGCGATCCCCGCACCGATCAGCACGGCAGCCAGCACGAAGGCCACGACGGCCCATACGAAACGCACGAATAGTCTCCTCACGCATCGCGGCTTCCCGCCCGCGATGCCACACTCGACATTTCAGACTAGCGAAGTCACCTGTGTGTTGACCACGAGGGCACTCCCCTGGCCCCGCCCGGCACGTCGGCGATGTCCGAGGGCTCGGCATGGGTAGCCTTGCTGCAGCCGTCCCGAGGAGTCTGCATGAAGATCCACAGCCCGTTTCGCACCGCCCTCGTGGCGACACTCGGCGTGGGCCTCGGCATCGTCCTGATCAACAGCGTGCAGACGCTCTCGACCGTGCTGCTGTACGTCGGCACCGCCCTGTTCCTCAGCCTCGGGCTCGATCCGCTCGTCACGTTCCTCGAGCGCCGACGCCTGCCGCGCTGGCTCGCGGTGCTGACCACGATCCTCGCGGTGCTGGCCGTCTTCGTCGGCATCGTCCTCATCGTGCTCCCGGTGCTCGTCGAGCAGATCTCTCAGCTCATCGCGCAGATCACGACGATCGTGCAGCAGGGCACGACCGATGACCTCAAGAGCTGGATCCAAGAGCTGTTCCCCAACCTGCGCGTCGACGACGTCTTCGCCTACGTCGAGGACTGGCTGGCGACGAACCTCGCGGAGATCGGCGGATCGATCGGCCAAGGCGTCCTCGTCGCGAGCGGCGCAGTGCTCAGCGGGGTGTTCGGCGCATTCATCATCCTGATCTTGACCATCTACCTCACGGCTTCGACGCCCTCGCTCAAGCGAGCGGTCTACCAGCTCGTGCCTGCTTCCAAGCGTGACCGCTTCATCGACCTGTCCGAGCAGATCACCGACTCGGTCGGCTACTACGTCATGGGTCAGGTCAGTCAGGGCGTCATCAACGGAGTCCTCAGCGCCATCTACCTGACGATCATCGACGCACCGTTCCCGGCCGTCCTCGCGGTCGTCGCGTTCTTCTTCTCACTCATCCCCCTGGTCGGCACCCTGACCGGCTCCACGATCATCGTCCTCGTGTGTCTGATCCCGGGGCTCGGCTCCCCCGGCACGGCTCTCGCCGCCGCGATCTACTACCTCATCTACATGCAGATCGAGGCGTACGTGATCTCGCCCCGTATCATGAGCCGCGCCGTGTCGGTGCCCGGGGCGGTCGTCGTCGTCGCGGCCCTCGCCGGTGGCAGCCTGCTCGGCCTGCTGGGTGCCCTCATCGCGATCCCCGTGGCAGCCAGCATCCTCATCCTCTACCGGCAGGTGCTGATCCCCCGCATGAACGAGAGGTGAAGCAGCCGCTGCGTGTCAGCCGCCCGCGGGCCAGTGCGTCGGCAGCGGGAGCGCCGACGGGTTCACGGCCGCGACGATCTCGGTGAGCACCCGCCGGGTCTGCGTCTCCCCACCCACAGATGCTTCCCGCCCTCGACGGCGATCAACTGCGCGTGCGGGATCGCGGCGAACCGCTGGCGGGCCTCCGCCGGCCTCAGATAGTCGTCGAACTCCGGCACGAGGACGATGACGCGGTGGTCGGTCCCGGCCCAGGCGGCGACTTCTTCCTCCGTTGCTCGATGCAGCGGGGGCGAGAGCAGGATGATGCCCTCGATGTCGTGATCGGCCCCGTACTTCAGCGCAAGCTCGGTTCCGAACGACCAGCCCACGAGCCACGGGCGAGGGAGGGCGCGGTCGCGGACGAAGTCCATCGCCGCGGCCACGTCGAACTCCTCGGCTCCTCCGCCGTCGAAGGCGCCGTCGCTCGTCCCGCGCGGCGACGTGGTGCCGCGGGTGTTGAAGCGGAGCACCGCGAGGTCGGCCAGCGCGGGAAGGCGCGCCGCAGCCTTGCGGAGGATGTGCGAGTCCATGAACCCACCCGCTGTCGGCAGCGGATGCAGGGTCACGAGCGTCGCGAGCGGAGCGGTCGTCTCCGGCAGCGCGAGTTCCCCGACCAGCGTGAGGCCGTCCTGAGTACGCAACTCGATGTCCTCGCGCCGCGCCGGGAGCTCCAGCGGTCCGCGGATCTCCGTGGTCATGCGATCCTCCAACAGTGGTTGTGCCAGTGCCTGCGGTCGGCCAGGGCGGCGGCCTCTCCCAGCACGCCGTCCGCGCGCCAGGTGACGAGATGCGCGGTGCCGGGCTCTACCGACCGGCCGCAGCCAGGACAGACGTATGACTTCTGCGCCTGGACCGCCGAGACGGGCTGTACCGTCCACTCGACGCCCCGACGGACCTCGGTACGCTTCCATCCGGCGAGGAGACGATCGAAGGAGTCCTCGCCCTCAGGGCGCGCGGAAGGACGTCGACGTGAGCGGGGCATGGTCCCGACTCACCACCAGTGGTTGTTGACCCAGAAGTTGTACGCGCCGGCCCAGCTGCCGTAGCGCCCCGTGGCATACCCCGTCGCCCAACGGAGATTGTCGACGGGGTTGTAGCCGTTACCGGGCACCTTGCTGCACGGCAGCGCCTGCACGAGACCGCAGGCACCGGACGAGGAGTTGGTCGCGTTCGGGTTCCAGCCGCTCTCCCGCGAGACGATGTAGTCGACGTACTGCCAGTCGCTCTGCGCGATCCCGGCCGCCGCCATCCACTCCGCAGGAGCGCCGCCGCCACTGTACGGCGGCAGACCGCCACCGCCGGACGACCCTCCCTGCGATTCCGACGACGAGGTCGTGGTCGCCGGCTTCGGCTTGGGCTTCGGCTTGGGCTTGGGTTTGACGTAGACCTCGAAGGAGCCGCGCTCCACCGGCGCGATCGTCGCGCCTTCCACGGTGACAGTGAGGTTCTGCGTGTCCGCGAGGGCGGCCGCGTAGACGGAGTCCGGCGCGTCCGTGGCGACCGGCTGCGCCAGCGCGACACCAGTGGGCGCGACCATCGCGGCGGCGAATCCGACGACGGCGAGAGAGCTGAAGACGCCGGCGACACCGCGGCGACGCGTCCAGCGTCGCGTGCCACGGGTGGCGGACGTGGCCGTCGCTGCGGGTACCAGCGCGGAGTCGCTTCGTTCGGGAATCATGTCGTTTCGGGAGTTCACGATGGAGGACAGTTTACGCATACCTGCCTGAACAGGCCATCGACGGGTTCAGCGCACCGCGAGGATGACGTCGATAGTGGCATCGAGAAGCGCGTCGACCTGCTCCTCGCGGTAGCCGCCGCGCTGCATGCGGAAGGCCGCGGAACGCAGTTGCTCGGCGGTCAGGGCGTCGCCGTCGCGCAGGTAGCGGACGATGCGCGACGTCACGTGATCGACCTCGTCCACCCGGTAGCCGTAAGTGAGGAAGCCGGTGCGAGCGAACCGCTGGCGGCGGGGACGGGCCAGGTGGTCCAGGATCACCTGCGCTTCGGCCCTGGCCTGCTCCACCCAGGCTCCTGCGCCCCGGGAACGCACCGCGCGCTCTCGTTCGCGCGCGGCGAAGGCGTCCTCGACCCGGCCGAGCGCGGCATCGACGTCCGCGACCGCGTACCCCTCCTTGACGAGCGGGAAGGAGGCCGTCCGCACGTCCTCGGCCGTGAGGTCGTCTCCGCCGGTCTCGAACGCCTGCCGCGCGGACGCGAGGAAGCTGTCCACCGCCGCGCGGTGGTACCCCTTCGTGCGCCCGCTGGTGAGCGCGAAGGCCGGTTTCGCGGAGCTCCGCGTCCGGGCGTCGGTCCGATCGTCGTTCATCGCAGCACCACCCAGGGAGAGAGGAGGAAGTACAGGCAGAGAGCCGGGATCGTGGACGGCAGGATGCTGTCCAGACGGTCCAGGAGTCCTCCATGCCCCGGAAGCCAGGAGCTCATGTCCTTGATGCCGAGGTCGCGCTTGAGCATCGACTCGCCGAGGTCGCCGAGCGTCGCCGAGAGGAGGATGGCGCCGCCGAAGAGCACCCCACCCCACCACGGGAGATCGAGCAGGAACATCGCCAGGAGGACACCGGCCGCCAGGGAGGCGACGACGGCACCGCCGAAGCCCTCCCACGTCTTCTTCGGACTGATCCGCGGAGCCATCGGGTGCCGACCGAACGCGAGACCAGCCGCGTAGGCGCCCGTGTCGGCCGCCACGGCGATCGCGATGAAGCTGAGGACCCACCACTGACCGCCCTCCTGCTCGAGCAGGATGAGCGCGACCCCGGCGAGGAAGGGAACGTAGATCTGCACGAAGCCGCCGATGACGGCATCCGTGAGCACGTCACCGTATGTCCGGCCGTCCTTGGCGACCATCTGTGCGAGCAAGCGCCAGACGATCACGAAGGCGACCGAGACGAACAGCATCACCCAGCTCAGCCAGGGCTCGGCGAAGTAGGCCGACAGCACGAGGAAAGCGGCGGCGACCAGCTGCGGGATCACATCGACGCGTCGGCCGGCGGCGCGCAGGGCGCGGGTCAGTTCATAGACGCCCAGCAGAGCGGCCGCCAGCGCGAACGGCACGAACAGCGCCTTGATGAACAGCAGCGATCCGAGGAGCGCCGCACCGAAGGCGAGTCCGATCAGGATCGCGAGGACGAGGTCCCGGCCGGTGCGCTGCTTGATGCGCTCGTTGGCTTGATCGAGCTGATCGCGCGCATGCGAGACATGAGTACCGAACTCGTCCCGCGCCTGGCGCCACTGCTCGCGGATCGCGTTGTGGTCCGCGGTATCAAGCCGTGAGGCCGTGCCCGACGTGCCGGGCGGGGGCAGCGGCGGCCGCGGAGGCACGGCCGCGGCGTCGAACGCCGGGAAGGCGGCATCCGCCAGCGGGGCTCCGCCCGCGGTCCCGTCTTTCGGCACCGCCTCCGGGCGGGACACCGGCGATTCCCCCTCGGCGCCTCGCGATTCGTCGGACATACGGGCTACACCTCGAGGAGTTCGGCCTCTTTGCGCTTCAGCGCGTCGTCGATGAGGTCGACGTGCTGGCGGGTCAGAGCGTCCAGCTCCTTCTCACCGCGAGCGATCTCGTCCTCGCCGAGCTCGCTCTTCAGACCGTCGAGCTCGTCCTTCGCCTTCCGGCGGATGCCGCGAACGTGGACCTTCGCGTCCTCGGCCTTCGACTTGACGAGCTTGACGTACTCCTTGCGACGCTCCGCCGTCAGCTCCGGCATCGTGACACGAACGAGATTGCCGTCGTTCGTCGGGTTCGCACCGAGGTTCGGCATGTCTCGGATGGCCTGCTCGATCGCCTTCAGGGCCGACTTGTCGTACGGCGTGATGATCAGCGTCCGTGCCTCCTGGTTGGCCAACGAGGCGAGCTGCGCGAGCGGCGTCGGCGTGCCGTAGTAGTCGACCAGCACCTTCTGGAAGAGCTGCGGGTTCGCACGACCGGTGCGCACCGTGGAGAAGTCCTCCTTGGCAGCCTCGACAGCCCGGGACATACGGGTGGTGGTTTCAGCGAGGACGTCCGCGATCACGGTAGCTCCTATCGTCGGGGTGTTCTGGAAATTCTATCGGGAGCGGGGTCCCGTCCCGTGCAGGCGCTCAGGCCGTGACGAGCGTGCCAATGGCCTCGCCCAAGAGTGCACGGGTCACGTTGCCCGCCGGCTCCATGCCGAAGACCCGCATGTCCATGTTGTTGTCCATGCAAAGGCTGAACGCCGTCGAATCCACGACCTTGAGGCCCTGCTGGAGCGCATCACGGTAGGTCACGCGGTCGATGCGCTCGGCGTCGGCGTGCTTGTTCGGGTCGGCGGTGTAGATCGCGTCGACACCGTTCTTGGCGACGAGGACCTCCTGCGCGCCGATCTCCAGCGCCCGCTGCGCGGCGACGGTGTCGGTGGAGAAGTACGGGAGCCCGGCCCCCGCGCCGAAGATGACCACGCGGCCCTTCTCCATGTGACGCTCGGCGCGTCGCGGGATGTAGGGCTCGGCGACCTGAGTCATCGAGATCGCCGACTGCACGCGCGTCGCGGCGCCCGCCTGCTCCAGGAAGTCCTGCAGGGCGAGGGCGTTCATCACGGTGCCGAGCATGCCCATGTAGTCGGCACGTCCCCGGTCCATGCCGCGCTGGCTGAGCTCCGCGCCGCGGAAGAAGTTGCCGCCACCGACGACGACAGCGACCTCGACGCGGTCGACCGCGGCGGCGATCTCCCGCGCCATCTGGCTGACCACGTCGGGGTTGACGCCGAGCTGCCCGGCGCCGAACGCCTCTCCGGAGAGCTTGAGGAGGACGCGACGGCGTCCGGTGCGTTCAGTCATGGGGGATGTCCTCTCGTCCCGATTCAAGATAGTGCCTGGTGGGCATGAAGAAGGGGTTCGGATCACACGATCCGAACCCCTTCGACAGTGTTACGCGCCGACCTTGAAGCGCGCGAAGTCCGTCACGGTGATACCGGCGTCCTTCGCCACCTGGGCGACGGAGAGCTTGTTGTCCTTCGCGTAGTCCTGCTCGAGCAGGGCGACCTGCTTGATGAACGCAGCGACGCGGCCCTCGACGATCTTCGGCAGAGCAGCCTCCGGCTTGCCCTCGTTGCGAGAGATCTCGGTGACGATCTCGCGCTCCTTCTCGACCGCGTCCGCCGGCACGTCCTCGCGGGACAGGTACGACGGGTTCGCGAACGAGATGTGCTGGGCGATGCTCCGCGCGGTCGCGGCGTCGTCACCGGAGTAGGCGACGACGACACCGATCTGCGGGGGCAGGTCCTTGCTCGTGCGGTGCAGGTAGACCTCGACGCTGTCACCGGTGACGGTGCGCACGCGCCGGAGCTCGACCTTCTCGCCGATGATGGCGGCCTCTTCCGAGATGAGCTGCTCGACGGTCTTGTCTCCCGCCGGGGCGGCCAGCGCGGCCTCGACCGAGTCGGCCTTCACGGCGGCGACGGCGTCGGCGACCTTGTCGGCCAGCGCGATGAAGCGCTCGTTCTTGGCGACGAAGTCGGTCTCGCAGGCGAGCTCGACGAGCGTCACGGCGCCGTCCTGCTCGCGAGCGACGACGAGGCCCTCGCTGGTCGAACGGTCGGCGCGCTTGGCGTTGCCCTTGGCACCCTTCAGGCGCAGGATCTCGGTGGCCTTCTCGACGTCGCCGTCAGCCTCCTCGAGCGCCTTCTTGGTGTCGACCATTCCCGTGCCGAGCTGCTCACGCAGCGCCTTGAGGTCGGCGATGGTGAAGTTGGCCATGTGTGGTGGCTCCTTGCTTCGTTGTGTGGGTGAACGAGGATTACTTGGCGTCTGCGGCCTCGGCGGCGGCGACCTCGGCGGTCTCCTCACCGGAAGCGGCGGCGATCGCCTCGTCGTGCTCCTGCGCACCGGCCGCGTCGGCGGCGGTGGCGTCGGCAGCGTCAGCGGACTCCTGGACGGGAGCCTCGAGGAGCTCCTTCTCCCACTCGGCCAGCGGCTCTGCGTCGCCCGAGTCCGGGTTGTGCTTCTGCTGCAGGCCCTCGGCGGCCGCGTCGGCGATGATGCGCGTCAGCAGCGAGACCGAGCGGATGGCGTCGTCGTTGCCCGGGATCGGGTACTGGAAGTCGTCCGGGTCGGCGTTGGTGTCGAGGATGCCGATCACCGGGATCCCGAGCTTCTTGGCCTCGTCGATGGCGAGGTGCTCGCGCTTGGCGTCGACGACCCAGAGGGCGGACGGCGTCTTCGTGAGGTTGCGGATACCGCCGAGCGACTTGTGGAGCTTGTCCAGCTCACGCTTCTTGAGCAGCAGCTCCTTCTTCGTGAAGCCCGAGGCAGCGGGGTTCTCGTAGTCGAGCTCCTCGAGCTCCTTCATGCGAGCGAGGCGCTTCGCGATGGTGGAGAAGTTGGTGAGGAGGCCACCGAGCCAGCGCTGGTTCACGTACGGCTGGCCGACGCGGGTGGCCTGCTCCGCGAGGATCTCCTGCGCCTGCTTCTTGGTGCCGACGAAGAGGATGGTGCCGCCGTGCGCGACGGTCTCCTTGACGAAGTCGTACGCCTTGTCGATGTAGCCGAGCGACTGCTGGAGGTCGATGATGTGGATGCCGCTGCGCTCCGTGAGGATGAAGCGCTTCACCTTCGGGTTCCACCGACGGGTCTGGTGTCCGAAGTGCACGCCGCTGTCGAGCAGCTGGCGGATGGTGACCACAGCCATGGTCGTCTCCTGATTCTGGCGCTGGGCGCCGTTGAGGTTGTCATGCCGACCGGACGGTCGGACATCCTGGTGCCCGGCTCACGCCCACCCGTTAGGAAACGGGACCTGCGGGAGTGGATGCCACGACGAAGTCGCTCTGGGCACGCGTAGTCACCCCGAGATCGAGGTGCTCGTCCAGCATACAGGATCATGCACCACCGGCTCGTCCTGCACAGGTGTGAGATCTCGCGCCTTCTCCCCCGCGTCCGCGGTCGTCGCGGCGTGGCCGATCGGCACGGCCTCGCGCGGCGCACACTCGCTCCATGGCTTCGCTGTCCCACCCTCGTCCCCGCCTCCGTGCACACCCGTCCTCCCCTGCTCGCCGCACGATTGCGGCCGTGCTCGGCTGCTTCGTGCTCCTGGGCAGCGCAGCTCCGCTCGCGCCCCCTCCCTCTGCACAGGCCACGACCACTGCCGGCCCCCTGCTGTCCCCGGAGGTCGGGTCCTCCGCTGAGGGGGTGTGGCGCTGGCCGCTCGACGGGACTCGCCGCGTGAGCACCGCCTATCGCGCGCCGGCGCACGCCTACGGCCCCGGGCACCGGGGCATAGACGTCACCACGACCGTCGGTGCCGCGGCGGTCGCGCCGGCGGACGGTGTGGTCGCGTTCCAAGGCGTGGTGGTCGATCGTCCTGTGCTCACGATCCGTCACGCCGATGGTCTCGTGAGCACGTTCGAGCCGCTGGAGTCCTCTCTCCGCGCGGGTGAGTCGGTCCGACAGGGTCAGGGCATCGGCCGGGTCTCGGTCGGCGGGCATGCGTCTCCGGGGTCGCTGCATGTCGGCGTGCGGTACGACGGGACGTACATCAACCCGATGCTCCTGTTCGAGGACGTGCCACGCGCACGACTTCTCCCCTGCTGCGACCCGTGACTCCCGGCCGCCAGGGGAAGCCGGTCAGGCGCGGGGGTGCGCCAGCCGATACGTCGCCGTCAGGCGCTCGGCCGAGACGTGCGTGTAGATCTGGGTGGTGCCGAGACTCGCGTGCCCCAGGATCTCCTGCACGGCGCGCAGATCTGCGCCACCGTCGAGGAGATGAGTCGCGGCGGTGTGGCGGAGTGCGTGCGGCCCGACCGTGTCCGCTCCGACGACGGGCGCGAGCGCGCGGGCGACGACCTCGTAGACCGTTCGCGGGCCGAGGCGGCGCCCACGGCTGCCGAGGAAGACGGCGGGGGAAGCGGTCTGCGTGCGTGCGAGCAGTGCGGGCCGCGCCCGACGGAGGTATGCATCCAGAGCATCCCGCGCCGGGGCACCGAACGGCACGACGCGCTCCTTGTCGCCCTTGCCCCGCACGAGGGCCGTCCCGCGGTCGAGATCGAGGTCGTCGATGTCGAGCCCGCAGAGCTCGGATACCCGGACCGCGGCGCCGTAGAGGAGCTCCAGCACCGCGTGGTCACGCAGAGCGACCGGTTCACCCGACGATGCCGCGTGACGATGGCGATCCAGCAGCTCGGACATCGCGTCCTTCGAGGCGACGGTCGGCAGCGTCTTGGCGCGCTTCGGCGCCACGAGCCGCAGGCTCGGATCGACCGCGATGAGCTCCTGCTCGCGCGCCCAGCCGAAGAACGCGCGCGCTGTCGCCGCGCGTCGGGCCAGGGTCGCTCGCGCGTCGCCGCGCTGGGTCGCCTGCCACAGCCATTCGCGCAGCAGCTCCAGGTCGATCCGGTCCACCGGACCGCCCGCCACGCTCGCCCCGAGGTCGCGCAGGTCGGACCGGTACGCCTTCACGGTCGCCGGTGAGAGCCGACGCACCTTCTCCAGGTGATCGGCGAACGCCTCGACAGCGACCGCGAAGTCCATGGTTCTACCCTGCCGCTCCCCCGCCTCCGGAGCGCGGCGCCCCGCCGCAAGCCGCCTCACCGCGTGCGCGGCGCGACTCCACGCCAGCCGCCCCGGTCGCGTCGCGCGAGGCCGTCGAGATCGAGGAGACCGAGCAGAGCCCTCGTCCGCTCGACCGTCAGGTCTGCGCGCTGCGCGAGATCCCTCTCGGTGCGAACGGTCCGGGTGCCGAGCGCACGGAGAAGCCGCACCCGCCCTTCGTCCGTGGCATCGTGTCCGCGGGCCGGCCGCGCGTCGATCGGGAGCATCTCGACGACCTCGGCCGCCGAGGTGACGCACACGGCGTCGTACTCGCGCAGCAACTGATGGCACCCGGCCGACGACGCGGAGGTGACGGGCCCGGGTACCGCACCGAGCGGCCTGCCCAGTGTCGCGGCGCGTCCCGCCGTGTTGAGCGACCCGCTGCGCCAGCCCGCCTCGACGACCACCGTGGCCTGCCCCATTGCCGCGATCAGTCGGTTGCGAGCGAGGAACCGCCATCGCGTCGGCGCCGTGCCGCAGGGAACTTCGCTCACGACAACCCCGTCGTCCGCGATCCGTGCGAGGAGGGTGCGATGACCGGCGGGGTATGGACGGTCCACTCCCCCGGCGAGAACGGCGACCGTCCCGCCCCCGACGGTCAGCGCTGCGCGGTGGGCAGCGCCGTCGATGCCGTAGGCTCCGCCGGACACGATGACAGCCTCCCCTGCCGCCAGGTCCCCGGCGATGTCGGCGGCGACGCGCTCCCCGTAAGCGGTGGCCGCCCTCGCGCCCACGACGGCGACGCGTGACATGCTCGTCAGGAGCTCAGCGCGTCCGCGCACCCACAGCACCATCGGGACCTCAGCATCGAGGTCGTCGACGGCGACCGGCCAGGCGGGATCTCCCGGAAGGAGCAGCTGCGCACCGGTCTTCTGCGCCGCACGCAACGCCCCGATCACGGCCGCCGCATCACCGCGCTGCCGCCACCGTGCGCGCGCCTCGTCCAAGGCCCGTCGTGCGCCCGCGGCCCGGACCACCGGCCACGCCCGCTGGGGCGTGTCCAGAGCGAAGCGCAGTCCGTCGGCCGGCCCGAACTCCCGCACGAGAGTCGCGGCGACCGCGTCGCCGGGGTCGGCGACGACCGACCAGGCGACACGAGCGAGAGTTTCCGTCACGTCATCGGCACCTCGGACGCCCCTCGCCGCGTCGAGTGCATCCTGCCGGGAGAGGAGCTCGTCGATCAACGCGCCACCCCTGTCCGCAGAAGCAGTGCGCGTCCGACCTCGTCTGTGCCGGGCTGGTCGCGTCCGGCAAGGTCGGCCATGGTCCAGGCCACCCGGAGCGCACGGTCGTAGCCGCGGAGCGTCAGCGCTCCTCGTTCCAGCGCCCGATCGAGGCTCCCCCGCGCCTCCGGCGAGAGCCGGAGCCCGCCGTGCCGGAGCACGGTGCCGGGGACCTCCGCGTTCCGACGCCACGGCGTGCCGCGCCATCGCCGCTCCGCCCGTGCGCTGGCAGCCATCACGCGGTCCCGCGCGCCGGCGGTCGTCACCCCGGAACGCTCCCCCGCGAGCGAACGCGAGGCGGCGACCCGGGTCACCGGCAGATCGATGTCGACGCGGTCGCGCAACGGGCCGGAGAGACGGGTGGCGTAGCGTCTCAGCGCCTGCGGCGGACAGATGCAGTCGCCGTCACGTACTCCCCGGTTGCCGCAGGGACACGGGTTCATGGCGAGGAGCAGTTGGAACCGCGCCGGAAACCGCACGACGAAGCCTGACCGATGCACGTCGACGAAGCCGCTCTCGAGGGGCTGGCGGAGTGCGTCCAGGACCGCTCGGGGGAACTCCGCTGCCTCGTCGAGGAAGAGCACCCCCCGATGCGCGCGAGCGACCGCGCCGGGACGCGCGGTTCGCGATCCCCCTCCCACCATCGCCGCCATCGAGGCACTGTGATGCGGAGCGACCAGCGGAGGCCGGTGGTCGAGCCCGGTGACGGGCTCTCCACAGAGGGAGCGCACGGAAGCGACCTCGATGGCCTCCTGTTCGGTCAGCGGAAGCATGATCCCGGGAAGGCGGCCCGCAAGCATCGTCTTGCCGGCTCCGGGTGGACCGCTCAGGAGCATGTTGTGCCCGCCCGCGGCCGCGACGATGAGCGCCTCGACGGCTTCCTCCTGACCGACGACGTCGCTGAGGTCGCGGTCGTCCGGTTCTGCCTCCGGCGGCGGCGGGCCGGGAATCGGCTCGACGTCCGGCACCTCCACCTCGGCTCCGTGCCAGGCTGCGACCTCTGCGAGCGACGCGGCCCCCTGCACCTCGACACCCTCGACGAGACCGGCTTCCGTCGCGTTGCCGTGCGGCACGATCACACGGTCGAAGCCGGCGCGTGCGGCGGCGAAGACCGCAGGAAGCACGCCGCGAACGGGACGCAGCCGGCCGTCCAGCCCGAGCTCCCCGAGATGCACCGTCTGCCGGACAGCGCGACGCGTGAGCATGTCGCTCGCGGCGAGCGAGGCGACCGCGATCGCCAGGTCGAAGGCAGCACCGTGCTTGGGCAGACTCGCCGGCGAGAGGTTCACCGTGAGACGTCGCCGGGGCAGCGAGAGCCCGGAGTTCACGCAGGCGTTGTGCACGCGCTGCACCGCCTCTCCGAGAGATTTGTCGGGGAGCCCGATGATCCGGAACTCGGGTGTCTGCGGCGAGAGGTCGGCTTCGACCTCGACGAGGCGCCCCTCCGCGCCGGTGAGTGCGACGGACCAGGTGCGGGCGGTGCTCACGCGATGTCCTCGAGATGCTCGACCGACGCGGTCGCCGGGTCTGCGCCCACGATGCCGATCGCCTCGAGCCGCAGCACCCGCCCGCGTGCCACCTCGGGATGCGCCGCCCGCCACGCGTAGGCGAGCTGCCACAGCCGACGCCGCTTGCGGTCATCGATGGCATCGAACGGGTGACCGAACACCGCCGACCGCCGGGTCTTGACCTCGACCACCGCGAGATGTGCACCGACCACGGCGACGATGTCGAGCTCTCCTTGGGGACACCGCCAGTTGCGATCGACGATGCGATACCCACGCTTCGTCAAGTAATCCGCCGCCTGCTGTTCCCCGGCTCGGCCGAGCTCGTCTTTCGCTGCCATCCCCACAGGATGGACGTCACCGGGCTCCCGTCCCTGTCGCCGGACGTCGACAGCCCGGTGGGTGTGGAAACCGCGCGGAACGCGGAGATCGTGGAGGAACCCGCAGAGGTCCCCGTGTCACTCTCCGTCGAGCGAGAGCTCCTGCGGCAGTTCGAACTCGCGCCGCTGCAGTTCCTCCACGTTGACATCCTTGAAGGTGAGCACGCGGACGGCCTTCACGAACCGGTCGGCACGGTAGATGTCCCAGACCCAGACGTCGCTCATGGAGATCTCGAAGTAGAAATCGTGCTCGGTGTCGCGACGGACGACATTGACCTCGTTGGCCAGATAGAAGCGGCGCTCCGTCTCCACGACGTACTGGAACTGCGAGACGACGTCGCGATACTCGCGGAACAGCGCGAGTTCGAGCTCGCGGTCGTAGTCGTCGAAGGCTTCCTCATCCATGATGAGTCCATCCTATGGTCGACGGACGCGGGCCGCGGCATCCGTGGCCCGACGGTTCAGAACAGGGTCGGCGCGTCGGCGATCGCCCACGAGGAGCGGTGGAACGGCGAAAGGCCGAAGGATCGGATGGCTTCCCTGTGCTCCGGACTCGCGTACCCCTTGTTCCGGTCCCACTGGTAGTCGCGATGGTCTTCGTGCAGTTCCGCCATGTGGTCGTCTCTTGCGACCTTCGCGATCACCGAGGCGGCAGAGACGGAGGCGCAGTCGCGATCCGCCTTGACGACCGGCCGGACGTTCAACGGTGCCGGATGCACGCGCGAGACGTAGTCGTGGTTGCCGTCGAGCAGGATCAGAGCGTTCTCGACCGTGGCACCCTGCGCCACCACCGCCAGCACGGCGCGGGACGCGGCGAGGCCGAGCGCCCGCATGATGCCGACCTCGTCCACCTCGCCTGCCGTCGCCCAGCCCACCGCCGATGCCTGCACCCACGCGGCCGCTCGGGCGGCCACCTCAGGACGCCGGCGCTCGGGGACCAGCTTCGAGTCGCGGAGTCCCTCGGGCACGCGGCGCCGCGCTCCCTTGACATCCATGACCGCCGCACCGACGGCGACCGGTCCTGCCAGCGCTCCGCGACCGACCTCATCGAGGGCGATGATCAGATCCCACTCCCCCAGGAGCTTCCGCTCCAGGGTCAGGCGAGGCGTGATGACGGTCATTCGGGATCCGGCACTCCGGTGAAGATCTCGTGGTGCGCGTCGATCGTCCCGAACCGGTCGAGCGGCCAGGTCGTCAGGAACGCCTTGCCGACGATGTTGGAGACCGGGACGAAGCCACCACTCGGGAGGTCCTGGTGGGCGCGGGCATCGCGCGAGCGGTCGCGGTTGTCGCCGAGGAGCCACACGGAGTCGTCGGGGACGACGACGTCGAACGGCTCGTTGGACGCAGCCGTATCGCCCTCCGGGAGGTTCAGATAGCTCAACTCGTCGATGGGAGCACCGTTGATCGTGATCTGCCCCAACGCATTGCAGCACACCACGTGATCGCCTTCGACGCCGATCACGCGCTTGACGAGGTGATCCTGCGTGTCTGTGGCGGAGATTCCCACGAAGGTGAGCACCCAGTCGAGAGCCTGGATCAGCGGGGGTTGTGCCGGCGTCTGCGGCATGGGGTCGAGCCACCCGCCCGGGTCCTTGAAGACGACGATGTCGCCACGCTCGTAGCCGGACCACCGCGGAGTCAGCTCGTCGACGAGGATCCGGTCGTCGATCAGCAGCGTGCGCTCCATGGAGGCCGACGGGATGTAGAACGAGCGGACCACGAACGTCTTGATGACGAAGGACACGAGCGCGGCGATGACGACGATGACCAGCACATCGCGAAGGAAGACCAGGAACCCCCGCCGCCGGCGTGTCGGGCGTGCGGACGGAGTGTCAGTCATCTGGTTCCTTCTCGAAGAGTGCACCGCGATCGCACGGCAGTAACAAGGTTCGCATACGGGGAGCAGAACGAAAGCACCCCGGGACATCGTGTCCCGGGGTGCTGTGAAGAAGCTTCGCGTCAGTTGTTGACGCGCTTCTCCTTGATCTTCGCCTTCTTGCCGCGGAGCTCGCGCAGGTAGTACAGCTTGGCGCGGCGCACGTCACCGCGGGTGACGACCTCGATGTGGTCGATCACCGGGGAGTGCACCGGGAAGGTACGCTCGACGCCCACCTGGAAGCTGATCTTCCGAACGGTGAAGGTCTCGCGCACGCCGTCGCCCTGGCGGCCGATGACGACGCCCTGGAAGACCTGGATACGGGAACGGTTGCCCTCGGTGATGTTGACGTGCACCTTGACGGTGTCACCGGGGAAGAACTCGGGGATGTCGGAACGGAGCGAAGCCGCGTCGACGGCGTCGAGGATCTGCATGATCGTCTCTCTCTGCACTCGCCTCAGGTCGGATGCACGGATTAGGAAGGAACAAGAACGGGAGTGTGCCGAACGGCGCTGACGCGTCCGCGGGCTCCCCTGGGGCAGAGCCGGTCACGGCACAAAGAACCATTCTGCCACGGATGGCAGGCCGCACCAAAACGGTCGATCAGGGACGGTCGTCGGTCTCCCGCACCACGATGACCTCGTGCACGCTCGTCTGCGGCACGTCGGCGCGCGGCGGTGCCATGGTCGACCAGGAGATCGTCTCGCGAATCCGCGCCCCGCTCCCCCGCGCCTCGTTCCAGAGCTGCCACAGCTGCAGCCAGACCAGGCCGATGCCCACGACGATGGCGGCCGCGAGCAGCCAGCCGAAGGCCCCGTCGATGAAGAAGCCGACCGCGATGGTCAGCGCGTGCCACAGGCCGAACCCTGCGACGTCCCACCACGACACAGCGCGCTCCGCACGCACCGAGGGCCGGGAACGCGTCAGCAGCGTGAGAAGGAGCTGCCCCACGAACACCGAGGGCATCGCGATGAGCAGCACCCAGAGGATCGCCCAGCCGCCCTGGAACACCGCCCAGCCGACGAGCAGCCACAACGGCAGGATGAACGCCGACGGCAGCAGCCAGCGGAAGAACGCCTGTCGGATCCACATGTGTTCGATGCTACGGCGACCCCGCGTGCGCGTCACCGGTGTTCGCTGAGAGCGGGAGGCACCGACCGTCACCGCGATCAGGGAGAATGGGAGGGACGAGAGGACACTGATGATCGAACTGCGCACCCCTGCCGAGATCGATGAGATGCGCGCGGCAGGCCGGTTCGTCGCCGAGACGCTGGCGACCCTGCGCGACGAGACGAAGGTCGGCACCAACCTGCTGGCGATCGACCGCCGGGCACACGACATGATCCGCAAGGCCGGCGCTGAATCGTGTTACATCGACTACCACCCGTCCTTCGGCGCGAGCCCCTTCGGAAAGGTCATCTGCACCTCGGTGAACGACGCCGTGCTGCATGGCCTTCCTCACGACTACGCGCTCAAGGACGGCGACCTGGTCACCCTCGACTTCGCCGTCTCCGTCGACGGCTGGGTCGCGGACTCCGCGGTCTCCTTCGTCGTGGGTACGCCCCGCGACGAGGATCTGCGCCTCATCGACACCACCGAGCGCGCGCTGGCCGCCGCGATCGAGACCTCGGTGGTCGGCAAGCGCATCGGCGACATCTCCGCCGCCATCGCCGACATCGCGCACGGCGAGGGGTATTCGATCAACATGGAGTTCGGCGGCCATGGAGTCGGCCGGACCATGCACGGCGACCCGCACGTCGCGAATGACGGCCGCGCGGGTCGCGGTTTCCCACTCCGCGCCGGCCTCGTGCTCGCACTGGAGCCGTGGTTCCTCGCGACGACGGACGAGCTGATCACCGACCCGGACGGCTGGACGCTGCGCAGCGCGGACGGCTCCCGCGGGGCGCACTCCGAGCACACGATCGCGATCACGGACGAGGGTCCGATCATCCTGACGGATCGCTCGTTCCTCGGCGTCGACTGACTCCGGACGCCGGGTCGGCGCGCTCCCAGGACGCGACCGGCCCGGGCACGACCGTGAACAGCGGGTGCGCCTCCGGGAGCACCACGGCTGCGTGGCGCGCGAGCACTTCGGGGCTCCGCTCGGCGAGCTTCGACCGCAGGTGTTCCCACTCGATCGCGAGCTGGCCCGTCGCCACCGGGAGCGGCGGGATTCCCGCGTCCGGGCGTCGGATACGCGTACGGTCGAAACGATAACCCCGGGCCTCCGCCTCGTCGGCCACACCGCGCAGGTACGCGGCGACCGCGGCCTCCGGGTCCTCCGCCGCTCGGAAGCGGACGAGCTGCGGGTGTCGCCGGTACCCCCTGGTGGCGTCTGCGAGGACGGCCTGTGCGAGCAGCGTCTCCCGCCAGCAGGCGACCAGGCCCTGACGGTCGAGGTACGCGGGGTGTAGCGACCAGATCCTCATGCGCGCCGATAACGGAAGACATCGGTGAGGTGCGGGAGGTCGAACGCCGCCCGTCCACGGGTCTCCTCCGCGTCGTCCAGCACAGCCTCCAACTCGGCCACCATGGCGGCGCGATCCGTCTCATCCGCCACCAGGAAGCTGCTGACCGTGCCCCACCGTCGCAGGTAGTCGTCCCGCGTGATCGACTCCGTCCAGCGCACCTCCTCGTGAACCTCGAGGACGAAACCGGGGAGTTCCGTGGCCGATGCGGACGTCGCGTCGCCGGTGGCCACCGCGGGATGCGCGATCCGGTGGCAGGCGAGATCCCACGCGCAGACCGGGTCAGCGCGGTTCCAGAGCAGCCCCAGCGCACCGCCGGGGACGAGGACGCGGGCGATCTCGGCGGACGCCGCATCCCGGTCGAACCAGTGGAACGCCTGCGCGACGCTGACGGCGTCGACGGAGGCGTCAGGGACGGGGATGCTCTCGGCGGTCCCGGGCCGCGCGTCGACGGCCGGAAACGTCCGTGCGAGCACGGCGAGCATCGGCGCGGAGGGCTCGACCGCGATCACCCGGGCCGCGCGCCCGATGAGCAGCCCGGTGAACTTCCCGGTCCCCGCCCCCAGGTCGAGCGCCCTGCGGACCGGCACCGGCAGGATGACCTCGGCTGCGCGCTCAGGAAACCCGGGGCGATAGCGGTCGTAGTCTTCGCCGATGCCTTCGAACGAGCGTGCGCGTGTCACATCCACCATGCCTCGACGCTAACAGGACGAGCGGATACGGCGCCTCACTCGTCGCCGGCAGCCTCCGGGAGCAGGTCGGGGCGTCGAAGTCGGGTGCGGAGGAGCTGCTGCTCGTGCCGCCAGGCTGCGATCGCTCCGTGGTTCCCGCTGAGGAGCACGTCAGGAACCGTGCGCTCACGCCACACGGAGGGCTTCGTGTACGACGGGTATTCCAGGAGCCCGTCCTCGTGGGACTCCTCGACCAGGCTCTCCGGGTTGCCCACCACTCCGGGGATCAGCCGCCCGATGGCCTCGATCATCGCCATCGTGGCGACCTCGCCGCCGTTGAGCACGTAGTCGCCGAGGCTCAGCAGCCGAACCTCGCCGCGCTCCGCGGCGTACTCGAAGACACGCTCGTCGATGCCCTCATAGCGGCCGCATCCGAAGACGAGGTGCTGTCGACCGGCGAGCTCCCGCGCCGTCGCCTGGGTGAACACCTCACCGGCCGGCGACGGGAAGATGATGGTCGGCGCCGGGACGGCGTCCGCCGTGAGCTCGTCGAGGGCGAGACCCCACGGCTCGGGCTTCATGACCATGCCCGCTCCCCCGCCGTAGGGGGTGTCGTCCACGGTCCGGTGTCGGTCGTGCGTCCAATCGCGCAGGTCGTGCACCTGGAGGTCGAGCAGACCTGAGCCTCGCGCCTTGCCCAACAGGGAGAGCGTCAATCCGTCGAAATACGACGGGAAGATGGAGACGACGTCGATGCGCACGGGGGAACCGTATCAGCGGTCACTCGGCGCTGTCGGAGGCGGCGGTCCCGTCCTCCGACTCGGGAAGCTCCTCGAAGAGCCCGGTGGGAGGGGTGACGATGACGCGACCGGATGCGACGTCGACGGTCGGCACGATGGCCTCGACGAACGGGACCATCACCTCATCGGTAGTGCCGGCGGCCGAGGGCTTCACGATCAGCAGGTCCTGGGCGGGCAGATGCTCGACGCGGACCACACGGCCGACGACCACCTCGTCGCGCACGACGTCCAGCCCGACGAGCTGATGGTCGAACCAGGCGTTGTCCTCGGTCTCGTCCTCGTCCTGGTCCATCCAGAGAATGGCCCGCACGAGGCTCTCCGCCGCGGTCCGGTCATCCACGTCCTCGAAGAAGACGACGGAATTCCCGTTCATCACGCGGTATTCGCGGACGGTGATCTCCTTGCCGTGCCACGGAGATGCCTCGGGCACCTGCAACGTGAACACGGCTCCGGGCACGAAACGGCGCTCCGGGTTGTCGGTGTAGAGCTCGAGCTTCAGGGCGCCCTTGAGCCCATGAGCCTTGACCAGGCGCCCGACGCGAAGCTGGTTACGGCCCTGGATGCGGTCCTGCGACACCACGTCAGTCGTCCGCGACATCGACGCGGACACGCCGCCCGTCGGCGAGAGCGCTGACGAGAGTGCGCAGAGCCTTGGCCGTGCGGCCGCCGCGCCCGATCACGCGTCCACGGTCATCGGGGTGCACACGCACCTCGAGCAGGTCGCCTCGCGGCGACGAGGATTCGTGAATGCGCACATCCTCCGGGTGATCGACGATCCCCTTGACGATGTGTTCGAGCGCGGCGGCGAGCACGATGAATTACTCGGCGTCGGCGGCGGGAGCCTCGGCGGCCTCCGCGTCGGCAGCGGCAGCGGGGGCCTCGGCAGCAGGCTCGGCCTTCTCCGCCTTGGGCTTGATGACCGACTTCTTCGAAGCGTCAGCCTCGAAGACGGCCTTCTCGCCGGCGACCTTGAGGGTCGACTTGGCGTCCTTGTCACCCTTGAAGGTGCCCCAGTCGCCGGTGATCTTGAGGATGGCGGTGACCTGCTCGGTCGGCTGCGCGCCGACGGACAGCCAGTACTGCGCACGCTCGGAGTCGACCTCGATGAACGAGGGCTCCTCGGTGGGGTGGTACTTGCCGATCTCCTCGATCACACGACCGTCGCGCTTGGTGCGCGAGTCGGCGACGACGATGCGGTAGTACGGCGCACGGATCTTGCCCATGCGCTTGAGACGAATCTTGACAGCCACGATTCTCCTGAATGGTGTGGAAGGAAACGAACCGGTCGCCTGGAGCGTGGGGTGCACACCCGGCGGAAGCTCAAATGAGGAGGACGAGTGCTGGATAGAGGGTCGAGCACGCCGTCCGACCCTCTATTCTGCCAGATGCGCGGGCCCGTGCGAAACCAGCGACACGGCGTTGCGGTGCTGGCCCGACCCCGTGTCAGACTGTCCCCGTGCAGCTCGACTTCGCCGCTTCGGCCCGCTCCACCGTCGGTCTCGAGTGGGAGATCATGCTCGCCGATCCTGAGACCGGTGATCTCGTCGGTCGCGCACCCGAGCTCTTGGCGGCACTGGAAGCCGAGAGTGAGGATGAACGCCACACCGTCACCGGCGAACTCCTCACCAACACGATCGAGGTCACCAGCGGCATCGGCGATTCCGTCGCGCACGCGGTCGATGACATCGCGAACGCGATCGCGGCCGTGCGTTCGGCCACCGATCCGGCCGGGATCGAGCTGCTCTCGGCCGGAAGTCATCCGTTCGCCCAGTGGTACGACCAGCAGGTGACGGACAAGACGCGCTATCACACGCTCATCGAGCGCACCCAGTGGTGGGGACGCAACATGATGATCTGGGGCATCCACGTGCACGTGGGCATCGACGAGCAGCGCAAGGTCTTCCCCATCATCAACGCCCTGTCCGCATACCTCCCCCACCTCCAGGCACTGTCGGCCTCCAGCCCGTTCTGGGCCGGGGAGCGTACGGGGTACGCCTCGAACCGCGCCCTCGTCTTCCAGCAGCTGCCGACAGCCGGCCTCCCCTGGCCGCTGCGTGACTGGTCGGAGTTCGAGCGGTACCTCGACGACATGGTCCGCACGGGCGTCATGGCCGATGCCACCGAGGTGCGCTGGGACATCCGCCCCGCTCCGCGCTGGGGGACGATCGAGGTCAGGGCGTGCGACGGACTCTCCACGCTGTCCGAGATGGCGGCCGTCGCCGCGCTCGTACAGGTGCTCGTGGAGCACTTCTCCCGACTGCTGGACGAAGGCGCCGCGCTCCCGGACCTCCCCGCCTGGTACCACCGCGAGAACAAGTGGCGTGCCGCACGCTACGGACTCGACGCCCGCGTCATCGTCGACACGATCGGCACCCAGCGACCGGTGCGCGAGCACCTCACCGAGAAGATCGAGGAACTCGCGCCGATCGCGGTCGAGCTCGGCTGCGTGCGCGAGTTCGGCAGCATCGCGACGATCCTCGAAGGCGGGGCGAGTTACGCCCGGCAGCTCGCGGTCGCCGACGCCACGGACGGCGACCTTCGGGCTGTCGTGCAGCACCTGATCCGCGAATTCCGTACCGGGCCGCAGTCCTCGATCGAAGGCGAGTGACGGGACAACGGCTCAGTCCTCGACCAGGCGGCGCGCGAGCCCCTCGTCGAGGACGACGTCGGTGATCAGGTCGGCAGCGATCGCGGCCCGCAGGCTCGCGAGCTTGGGGATGCCCGAGACGACGCAGACGCGGCGCGGCACCCGCCGCAGACGGTCGAGTCCCGGGCCGGTCGCTCGCGCGTTGAGCCGGATATCGCGCCACGAGCCGTCGGCGCGGAAGAACACGGTCGCCACGTCACCGATCGCGTGGTCTTCCCGGAGACTGCGGTAGTCCTCGCGTCCGAGATAGCCACCGACGTACACCCGGCTCGGAACCTCGGCCGCCGGCGAGCCGAGACTGAACACGGCGATGTCCATCTTCGCCTGGAGATCGAGGACGCGGCGCGTGCTGCGTTCCCGCCACATGGCCTCCCGCGTCGCGGGGTCGTCGAAGAACGCGGGCACCGGGAACTGCTGCACCTGCGCACCGAACGCGCTGCCGAACCGTTGCAGGATGTCGCTGGAGTACTCCACGCCACTCGTCTGGGTGTTGCCGGCGCCGTTGAGCTGCACGAATGTGGTGTTGTGGGTCTCCTTCTGCGTGAGTCCGCGACTGACGGCACTGATCGTCGACCCCCACGCCACGCCGACGATCATGTTCGAATCCACGAACTGGGACAGGAGCCGCCCCGCCGTCAAAGCGACCCGTTCCAGGCGCTCCACCTCGCTGACGATCTCGGCCATCGGGACCACGTGGGCGACGACACGGTGTCGGTCCCGGATGCGCTGCTCCAGCATCCCCAGACGCTCGAGGGGAGAGTTGATGCGGATGTCGACGAGGCCGCTCTCCCGCGCGAAGCTGAGCAGCCGGGACACCGACGAACGCGACGTACCGAGCTCCTGCGCGATGACCTCCATGGTCTTGTCCTGCATGTAGTAGAGCTGCGCGGCCGTGAGCGCCGCGACCAGCTTGTCGTCGCGTGGTTGCGCGCCCGATGCCGCCATGACGACCTCCTCTCCCTCGATCCTTGCACATATGTGCAGCGGGCTTGCGCGCGAGCGTCACGGAGGTCGATGCTGGTGGCAAGCAAGGAAGAGAGGGTCGACGATGATCGATTCCACCCATGCGTCCCCGGAGCGGGACGCTGTCCGCGCGCTCCGCGAAGCCGGGCGCACCAGTGTCCTCGTCATCGGCGGCGGCATCAATGGCATCTCGACGTTCCGCGATCTCGCCCTGCAGGGCGTCGACGTCGTCCTCGTCGAGCGCGGCGACTTCGCCTCCGGCGCCTCCGCCGCCTCGAGCCACATGATCCACGGCGGCATCCGCTATCTGGAGAACGGCGAGTTCCGCCTCGTTCGCGAATCCGTCGAGGAACGCAACGGGCTGCTGAAGATCGCCCCGCACTACGTCAAGCCGCTGCAGACGACGATCCCGATCTACTCGACGTTCTCGGGGATCCTCTCCGCTCCCCTCCGGTTCCTCACGCACAAGAGCGGCAAGCCGAAGGAGCGGGGCGCGTTCCTCATCAAGGTCGGTCTCACGATCTACGACACGTTCTCGCGCGACGGCGGCACCGTTCCCCGCCACCGCTTCCTCGGCCGTAAGAAGTCGCTCGCCGAACTGCCGTCGCTGGACCCGAAGATCAAGTACACCGCGACGTACTACGACGCCTCGATGCACGACCCGGAGCGGTTGGCTCTCGACGTCCTGCAAGACGGCCGGGCCGCGCACCCCGGTGCCGTGGCACTGAACTACGTCGAGGCGGTCGGTCGCGACGGCGAGGAGGTCACGCTCCGTGATCGCGAGAGCGGCACCGAGTTCACCGTGACGGCCGACGTGGTCGTGAACGCCTCCGGACCCTGGACCGACCTCACGAACGAGGCACTGGGCACCGACACGAACTTCATGGGCGGCACCAAGGGCTCGCACATCGTCCTCGACCACCCTGAACTGCTCGAGGCGACGCGAGGCCGCGAGATCTTCTTCGAGCACTCCGACGGCCGCATCGTGCTGATCTATCCGCTCAAGGGACGCGTCCTCGTCGGCACCACCGACATCGACGCGGACGCGCGCGAGGTCCCGGTCTGCACCGAGGAGGAGATCGACTACTTCTTCGACCTCATCCACCACGTGTTCCCGTCGATCGCCGTGACCCGCGAGCAGATCGTGTACAACTTCTCCGGGATCCGACCCCTCCCTCGCCACGAGGACACCGCCCCGGGCTTCGTCTCGCGCGACTATCGCGTCGAGGTCGACCGCCAGGGCGCCGTCCCGCTGGTGAGCCTCGTGGGCGGCAAATGGACCACGTTCCGCGCGCTCGGTGAGTCGCTCTCGGACACCGTGCTCGGCCTCCTCGGTCGTACGCGCACCGTGTCCACGGCCGGTCGCGCGATCGGTGGCGGGCGTGAGTTCCCGCGCACCGAGAAGGCGAAGCGCATCTGGATCCAGGAGAACCTCCCCGGCGCCGGCACGCGGGCCGACCAGCTCCTCGCCCGGTACGGCACCCGCGCTGCGGAGGTCTGGGCACACGTCGAGCAGGGCGACGATGCGCCCCTCGCCGGTGGCGACCTGTCCACCCGCGAGCTGGAGTGGATGGTGAACGAGGAGATGGTCACGCGTCTCGAGGACGTCATCCTCCGGCGGACCAGCATCGCCTTCACCGGTGGCGCCCGCGCCGAGGTGCTGGATGAGATCGCCGACGCCCTGGCACCGCTCCTCGGCTGGGACCGCGAGCGTCACGACGCCGAGGTCGAGCAGACGCGCCTGCTGCTGAACGAGCGACACGGACTCCACATCCCGTCCCGCGCCCGCGGCTGACGGGACTCCGACCACCGCGCCCTCCTCGCGGTGCTACCCCATAAGGGGTCGGGGCAGAGGGGCCCCGACCCGCAAGAAAGGTCAACGAAGACATGACTGACGTCAATCTCGGTCTCTACTTCCTCTCCGAGCTCGTCGGCACAGCGATGCTGGTCCTGCTGGGCTGCGGTGTCGTCGCGAACGTGGCCCTGGCGAAGAACAAGGGCTTCGGCGGCGGCTTCCTGATGGTGAACTGGGGATGGGGGCTCGCGGTGTTCGCGGGTGTGCTCGTCTCGGCGTACTCGGGTGCCATCCTGAACCCGGCCGTGGGTATCGGCCTCTTCGTCGCCGGCAAGATCTCGGTGGCGATGTTCCTCACCGCGACGGCTGCCGAGCTGCTCGGTGCGATCATCGGTGCCATCGTCGTCTGGCTCGCCTACAAGCAGCACTTCGACGAGGAGCCGGAAGCCGCCAACAAGCTCGGCGTCTTCTCCACCGGCCCCGCCATCCGGTCCTACGGCTGGAACCTGGTCACCGAGATCATCGGCACGTTCGTGCTGGTGTTCGTCATCTTCGCGTTCGCGGACTACGGCGACATCGAGATCGGTACCCCCGGCGGCCTCGGCCCGCTCACGGCTCTTCCCGTCGCCCTGCTCGTGGTCGCGATCGGCGCCTCCCTCGGTGGTCCGACCGGCTACGCCATCAACCCGGCCCGAGACCTCGGTCCCCGTATCGCCCACGCGATCCTCCCGATCAAGGGCAAGGGGCCAAGCGACTGGTCCTACTCGTGGGTGCCCGTCGTCGGTCCGCTCATCGGTGGTGTCATCGCCGCCCTCGCCGCCCCCGGCCTGCTCAGCCTCGCCGGCTGATCCCCCTCAACCGCTCGGGAATTCAAAGGAGAACACATGGCTGACTACATCATCGCGATCGACCAGGGAACGACGTCGAGCCGCGCGATCATCTTCGACAAGAAGGGCAGCATCGTCGCCACCGGCCAGAAGGAGCACGAGCAGATCCTTCCGAAGGCCGGCTGGGTCGAGCACGACGCCGCCGAGATCTGGCGCAACGTCCAGGAGGTAATCGGCCTGGCGCTCGGTCGCGCCGACCTGACCCGCCACGACATCGCCGCGGTCGGCATCACGAACCAGCGCGAGACCGCCGTCGTGTGGGACAAGACGACGGGCAAGCCGGTCTACAACGCCATCGTCTGGCAGGACACCCGCACGCAGGAGATCGTCAACCGCCTCGCGGGCGACGAGGGCGTCGACCGGTTCAAGTCGATCGTCGGACTTCCCCTCGCGACGTACTTCTCCGGCACCAAGATCACCTGGATCCTGGAGAACGTCGAGGGCGCGCGCGAGAAGGCCGAGGCCGGAGACCTCCTGTTCGGCACGACCGACACCTGGGTGCTCTGGAACCTCACCGGCGGCATCGACGGCGGTGTGCATGCGACCGACGTCACGAACGCCTCGCGCACCATGTTCATGGACCTCGAGACGCTGGAGTGGCGAGACGACATCCTCGAGGCGTTCGGCGTGCCGCGCTCGATGATGCCGGAGATCCGCTCCTCCTCCGAGGTCTACGGCGCGGCTGAGAGCTCATCGCTGCTGCGCGAGACGCCGATCGCCGGCATCCTCGGCGACCAGCAGGCGGCGACGTTCGGCCAGGCCGCGTTCCAGAAGGGCGAGAGCAAGAACACCTACGGTACGGGCTGCTTCCTCATCTTCAACACGGGCGAGGAGATCGTCCGCTCGAAGAACGGGCTGCTGACCACCGTCGGGTACAAGCTCGGCGATCAGCCCACGCACTACGCACTGGAGGGATCGATCGCGGTCACCGGTTCGCTTATCCAGTGGCTGCGCGACCAGCTCGGCATCATCTCCTCCGCTCCCGAGGTCGAGGAGCTGGCCGACAAGGTCGATGACAACGGCGGCGTCTACATCGTCCCCGCGTTCTCGGGTCTGTTCGCCCCCTACTGGCGTCCGGACGCCCGCGGCGCGATCGTCGGCCTCACCCGTTACGCGAACAAGAACCACATCGCGCGCGCTGCCCTGGAGGCCGTCGCCTTCCAGACCCGCGACGTGCTCGATGCGGTCAACGCGGACGCCGGAGTGGACCTCAGCGAGCTCAAGGTCGACGGCGGCATGGTCGCCAACGATGCGCTCATGCAGTTCCAGGCCGACATCCTCGGCGTCCCGGTAGTCCGTCCGGTCGTCGCGGAGACCACCGCGCTCGGCGCTGCCTACGCGGCCGGCCTCGCGGTCGGTTTCTGGAGCGGTCTCGACGACCTGTCCGCGAACTGGCAGGAGGACCGCCGTTGGGAGCCCTCTCTCGACGAGGCGGAACGCGACCGTCAGCTCCGCCTGTGGCGCAAGGCCGTCACGAAGTCGATGGACTGGGTCGACGACGACGTGCGCTGACCACCGTCTGACGAGCGGGTCCGGGTTTCCCCGGGCCCGCTTCGTCGTCCCGGCGACTTCTTCTCACCACGCACGTGCACGACCGCGGCACGGCTGCACGGAGCTTCCGGTGGTTCCGTCGTGCACACGTGCCCGAATCGTGCAGGTGAGCGGACGAACCCCGGCCGAGGACGGAGGTCGGCCTCAGGAGGCCGAGGCGTCGACGATCCGCAGGAAGGCCCGCGCAGCGCTGCGGGGCGCCTCGGCATCCCACGCCAGATGCTCGATGCGGACCGGGCCGTCTCGTAGCGGCACCGTGTCGACGCGATCCTCGAACCCGCGCACCACGCCCGGTGCGAGCAGGGTGACGGCCAGTCCCGCGGCGACCAGCCCGATCAGGCTCGCGGCGGTGTCCGCCTCGAAGGCCACGTCGCGCCGCACCCCCGCCGCGAGGAAAGCCGCATCGCTCTGGGACCGCCCGGACGTGCCGGTGGGGAAGTCGGCGAACGCGGAATCCGCGAGGTCGCTCAGCCGCAGCGATCGCCGAACCCCGAGGTCGTGCCCCCGGGGCAGCACCGCCACGAGCGGATCCCGCGCGAGCGGCCGGGAGCCCACCCCGTCGGGGTCCAGGCCCTCCCGGAGCCCGAGGAGGGCGACGTCGAGGTCTCCCCGACGGATCGCGGCCATGAGAGTATCGCTGTTGCCCACCCGGAGCTCCACCCTCGCGGCCGGGTGTGCCTCGCGGTACGCCACGAGCAGCGCCGGAACGTCGAGCGCCGTCACCGTGGGGATGATCCCGAGGCGGAGGGCCCCGAGCACTTCTCCGCCGGCGGCCGCAGCATCCTCCTTCGCCTGGTCCGCGGCGCGCACCGCCCGTCGTGCGGAATGAAGGAACGCCTCCCCCGACTCCGTCGCCCGGACGCTCCGGCTGGTCCTCGCGAACAGCCGCACACCCACTTCGCGCTCGAGGGCGGCGATCTGGTGGCTCAGTGCTGATTGGGTGACGTGACAGCGCTCGGCCGCCCGGGTGAATGACCCGGTGTCCGCGACGGCAACGACGTAACGGAGTTGCTGGAGATCCATTCGTCTATGATCGTCGCTCATCGTTAGCGTGACAACAATGCGTTGGACTCATACGCCGAGGGCTCGCATGCTGAAAACATGAACCGCCTCGCACTCACACTCGTCACGGCTCTGGCCCCTGCGGCGTGGGGCACGACGTACCTCGTCACGACGGAGTTGCTCCCCGCCGGCCATCCGCTCCTCGCCGGCCTCCTCCGCTCGCTCCCCGCGGGCTTCCTCGCGGTGCTGCTGGCGCGGCGTCTGCCCCACGGGGCGTGGTGGGGCAAGACCCTCGCGCTCGGTGCCCTCAACATCGGAGCGTTCTTCCCGCTGCTGTTCCTCGCGGCCGAACGCCTCCCCGGTGGGGTGGCCGCCGCCGTCGCCGGAGCGCAGCCCCTGATCGTGCTGGGGCTTGGGGCGCTCGTCCTCGGAGAACGCATCCGGCCGGTATCCGCTGCGGCAGCCGTGGTCGGGGCGGGTGGCGTCGCCCTCGTCGTCCTCGGCCCCGCTGCGGCACTGGATCTCTGGGGCCTCATCGCGGCTCTCGCCGGGGTGACGGCGACCGGCCTCGGGATGATCCTCACCAAGCGCTGGGGACGCCCCTCCGGCGTCGGCCCCGTGGCCTACGCGGGCTGGCAGCTCACCGCGGGAGGGATGCTGCTCCTCCCCCTCACCTTTGCGGTCGAGGGCCCGCCTCCTCCCCTCGACGCAGGCGCGCTCCTCGGCTACCTCTGGCTTGCGACCGCGGGAGGGATCATCGCCTACACGCTGTGGTTCCGCGGTATCCAGCGTCTGCCAGTGATCGTGCCCGGCCTCCTCGCACTGCTCTCACCGGTCGTCGCGACACTGCTCGGCGTCCTCGTCGCCGGCGAGAGCTTCACCCTGGTCCAGGTGGCGGGCATCGTGATCACGCTCGCCGCCCTCGTCGGCGGGCAGTTCGTGGCGCGACCGCGAGGCACGCCGGCGACCGCGGGCGACCCTTCGGCCGCACCGGTGGCACTGCGCTGAGTTCGCCGCCGCTCAGTTCTTGCCGAAGAGCTTCTGGATCTCGGCGAGGTCCGCCTCCGACGGTGCCGCGCCGCCCCCACCCAGGCCGAAGCCCGAGCCGGTCGGAGCCGACGAGGCCGCGAGGCCGGCGTTCTCCGCCGCACGCTTCGCGGGGTTCCCCGAGCGGGAGCGGTTACCGCCGCCGCCCTTGCCCTTCTTGCCTCGCTTCGACGAGGCACCGGGCTTTCCCATGCCGGGGACCGGGCCCATGCCCGGAATGTTCGGCGTGCCACCGCGCGCAACCGTCTTCATCATCTTCGCCGCCTGCTCGAAACGCTGCACGAGCTGGTTCACGTCGGTGACGGTCATCCCGGAACCGCGCGCGATGCGAAGTCGACGCGACCCGTTGAGGATCTTCGGGTTGCGACGCTCGACAGGCGTCATCGAGCGGATGATGGCCTCGGTGCGATCGATCTCGCGCTCGTCGAAGTCTTCGAGCTGCTGCTTCATCTGGCCCATGCCCGGGAGCATCCCGAGCATCTTCTTCATCGAGCCCATCTTCTTCATCTGCTGGAGCTGCTCGAGGAAGTCCTCCAGGGTGAAGGCCTCGTTCGCGAGCTTCTCCGCGACCTTGCGCGCCTCCTCCTCGTCGAAGGCCTGCTGGGCCTGCTCGATGAGGGTCAGGATGTCACCGAGGTCGAGGATGCGGCTCGCCATACGGTCGGGGTAGAACGGCTCGAGGTCTTCCAGCCGCTCACCCGTGGAGGCGAAGATGATCGGACGACCGGTGACCGAGGCGACGGACAATGCCGCTCCACCTCGGGCATCGCCGTCGAGCTTCGAGAGCACGACGCCGGTGAAGTCGACGCCCTCCTGGAAGGCCTTCGCGGTGTTGACCGCGTCCTGACCGATCATCGCATCGATGACGAACAGCACCTCGTCCGGGTCGACGGCCTTGCGGATGTCCGCGGCCTGCTTCATGAGCTCGGCGTCGACGCCGAGGCGACCGGCGGTGTCGATGATGACGACGTCATGCTGCTGGCGGCGGGCGTACTCGACCCCGTCGCGCGACACCTTGACCGGGTCACCCACACCGTTGCCCGGCTCGGGGGCGTACACCGTGGCCCCGGCCTGCTCGGCGACGACCTGGAGCTGGTTCACGGCGTTCGGACGCTGGAGGTCGGCGGCGACGAGGAGCGGCGTGTGGCCTTCTCCTTCGAGCTGCTTGGCCAGCTTGCCGGCGAACGTCGTCTTTCCCGATCCCTGAAGGCCCGCGAGCATGATCACGGTCGGCGCGGTCTTGGCGAACTGCAGACGCCGTTGCTCGCCACCGAGGATCTGGACGAGCTCCTCGTTGACGATCTGCACCACCTGCTGCGCGGGGTTCAGCGCCTTGTTGACCTCGTCGCCGAGCGCGCGCTCGCGCACCCTGGCCGTGAAATCCTTGACGACCGCGAGCGCGACGTCGGCGTCGAGCAGAGCGCGACGGATCTCGCGCACCGTGCCGTCGACGTCGGCGGCGGTGAGCTTTCCCTTCGTGCGCAGGTTGCGGAAGGTGTCGGTGAGCCGATCGGAGAGCGTGCCAAAGGTAGCCATGGTGCCTACGATTCTACGTGAGCGGAGCCTCCACGCTCAGCGCGGCGCGGAGCTGCTCCTTGGCGCGCTGGTACCGCCCTCTCGCCGTGGACGCCGGGACGCCGAGCAGCGCGGCCGCGTCGGACAGGGTGAACCCGTCCCAGTGCACCAGCCGCACGATCTCAGCGAGGTCCGGACCGAGGCGCGCGATGGCATCGCGCACCTCCGAGCCGCCGTCCGCCGGCGGCGCGTGCAGCGGGCTGTCGTCTCCCTGTCCACGCATGCGGTCCTGCAGGGCGCGCCGTCGCCGCTCGCCCCGCGTGTGGTTGAGCAGGGTCTTCCGCGCGACGCCGAACAGCCACATCCGCGCGCGTTCGGGGTCGTCCGGAAGACGCCGGACACGCCGCCAGGCGACGACCATCGTCTCGCCGAGCAGGTCGCCGGCGTCATCCGACCCGACCCGACGCGCGAGATAGGCCAGGAGATCCGGGGCGCACGCTTCGAACGCGGCGACCAGCGCCGCGTCGTCGGCTCGACTGCTCACTCGCCGCTCCCGGTTTCGTCGTCGCAGTGCACCTGGGAGTGGGATTCGGCTCCGGGGATCGGCCCGAACCCGTGCTCCTCGAGTTCGGCGTGGAGCGCCTCGTTCAACGCACCCTCGTGAGCCATCCAGGCCCGTGTGTCCGCTGCGTTCCGATCGGTCGCCGGAACACCCGCGGCCTCGTCGGCCTGCTCGTGCATCCGCAACTGGCCGTCCACGTAGGGCGCAGCCTCCGCCTCCACATCCGCCGAGGCGAACCACTGATCGACCACACGATCGACATCGGCCTGGATCAGCGGGTTGTGCGTGTCCAGGCGGCTGAAGCGGATCTCGCACTCGCCCCAGGTCGGCGCGGTGAACCGGTAGCTCCGTGCGGGGTCCTCCAAACCGTCACCCCAGAGCCAGTCGGAGGATGCGGTCGCCACCCCGGCACCGCCCACCAGGACCACGGCCGTCACGGCGGCGATCGCACCGCGCGACCGGAGTCGGGGACGCGCGCGCCGACGGGACGCGTCGATCATCGCCCGCAGCTCGTGTCGAGCGAGGGTGGGAGTGGGCGGCGTCGAGCCATCCAGCAGGTCGTCCAGCGGATCCGGGGTCATGGTGTCCTCCTCGTCAGGGATGCCTTCATCACTGACCTGTCCGGCCGACGCCGATCCGTCCGCGGGTCACTCCCCCCAGGGCAGATCGTGGACCCGGGCGAGGGCTTCACGGAGCACGGATTCTGGGGTCCCGCGCCCGGCGCCCTCCTCCGCCCACACCCGAAGAGCGGACAGCACTGCGGCAGCCTGCGCGGCGCCGAGCACGTCGGCGCGCATGACGTCGATCCCGGCGGCGCATGCAGCGCGGGAGACGGCGGCCGACAGGCGCGCCAGCCGGAGTCCCGTGTCTCGCACCAGCTCCTCTTCCAGCGCCATGGCCGCCGCGTTCCGCAGTGCCAGGGCGAGCGGATCCGGCGCGAAGTCCTGCACGACCCCCTGGAGGATCGCCCGCACCCGCTCTCCTGTCGCATCACGCCCGAGAGCATCCAGAGCTCTGATCGCGACGCCGATGCGCTCATCGATGCCGGACCACAGGACGTCGCTCTTGGACGTGAAGTAGTTGAAGAAGCTCGACCGACTCACGCCGGCACGCTGCGTGATGTCGGCGACGGAGGTCGCGTCGTAGCCGCGCTCGAGGAAGAGCTCGCAGGCGGCCTCGGCGAGGGTCTCGCGAGATGAGGCCTTGGGGCGGCCGGCGCGACCAGTCCGATTCATGCCTTCACGCTACCGCGGCGCGCCGTATCGCCGTGAGGGATGTATTGTTGGACGCAATCCATGTATTCGAGGGAAGCGACGACGCATGCTCGACATCCTCACCCCGGGCTTCGTGCCCACTCCCGTCCCCTACACCGAGGGGTGGGAGCTGCAACGCCGCGTGCACGCGGACGTCGTCTCCGGCGCCCGGCCGGATACGCTGCTCCTGCTCGAGCACGCCGCCGTGTACACCGCGGGTAAGCGCACGGAGCCGCACGAGCGCCCGCAGGACGGCACCCCCGTCATCGACGTCGACCGCGGCGGGAAGATCACGTGGCACGGGCCGGGTCAGCTCGTCGGCTACCCGATCTTCCGGCTCCCGGAGCCGATGGATGTGGTCGCGCACGTCCGGCGGCTGGAGCGGATCCTCATCGAGGTGCTCCGTCCCTTCGGCGTCGACGGCCACCAGGTCGAGGGCCGGAGCGGCGTCTGGGTGCGTCGACCGCTGTCGGAGGACAAGGTGGCCGCGATCGGTGTGCGCGTGCAGCAGGGCGTCACCATGCACGGCTTCGCCGTCAACTGCGACAACAGCCTCGCGCCCTTCCGCGACATCATCCCTTGCGGCATCACGGACGCCGGAGTGACGACGGTGAGCGAGGTGTCCGGGCGCGTGGTCGGCCCGCTCGACCTCGTCGACGCCGTGCGTGACGCCTTCCGTGCCGCACACACCGCAGCCGACCTGACAGGAGTCCCGGCATGACCGCCGCACCCGAGGGGCGCAAGCTCCTTCGCCTCGAGATCCGCAACGCCGAGACGCCGATCGAGCGGAAGCCCGAGTGGATCAAGACCAAGGCGAAGATGGGGCCGGAATACTCCGCCTTGCACTCGCTCGTCAAGAGCGAGGACCTGCACACGGTGTGCCAGGAGGCCGGCTGCCCGAACATCTATGAGTGCTGGGAGGACCGGGAGGCGACCTTCCTCATCGGCGGCTCCCAGTGCACGCGCCGCTGCGACTTCTGCCAGATCGACACGGGAAAGCCCGCTGATTACGACACCGACGAGCCGCGACGCGTGGCCGAGAGCGTGCAGCGAATGAACCTCCGATACGCGACCGTCACGAGCGTGGCCCGCGACGACCTCCCCGACACCGGGGCCTGGCTCAACGCCGAGACGGTGCGCAAGATCCACGAGCTGAACCCGAACACCGGCGTGGAGCTGCTGGCCAACGAGCACAACGCGGACCCGGCCTTCCTGGGCCAGATCTTCGATGCCCGTCCGGAGGTGTTCGCGCACAACGTGGAGACCGTGCCCCGCATCTTCAAGCGCATCCGGCCGGCCTTCCGCTACGAGCGCTCCCTCAACGTTCTCACGCAGGCCCGCGACGCCGGACTCATCACGAAGTCGAACCTCATTCTCGGCATGGGCGAGGAGCCGGAGGAGGTCGTCCAGGCGCTGCAGGACCTCCACGATGCCGGCTGCGACATCATCACCATCACCCAGTACCTCCGCCCGACCCCGCGTCATCTCCCGGTGTCGCGGTGGGTGAAACCGGCCGAGTTCGTCGAGTTCAAGGAGGAGGCGGAGCGGATCGGCTTCCTCGGGGTGCTGGCCGGTCCGCTGGTGCGCTCCTCGTACCGGGCCGGACGGCTCTGGGCGCAGTCGATGACCTCGAAGGGGCGCGAGATCCCCCCGCACCTCGCGCACATCGCGGAGAGCGCCGACCTCGGCTTCGCGCAGGCGGTCTGACGCGCGGCGGTCAGTCGGCGCTCATGACCGACTGCACGCTGCCGTCGGAACCCAGGTTGACCAGGAGCACGTCGTCGGTGGCGCTGTCGTCGAGCGCGTACTCCAGGACGGCGAACGGTTCGGACCCACCGTGCTCGTCCGCGAGGATCGTCATGCTCATCAGGCGCAGGGATCGAATGATGTCGACGGCCGCGTCGCCGGACACGTCGATGAGGACGTCGGGGAGGTCGTCGCCGAACACCTCCTGCTGCTGCAGGATGTACTCGGTCACCTCGCTCGTGCGGTCGTCGACCTCGGCGAGCATCCCGCGCCGCGCGGTCGCGTCCACGTTCTCGAGACCCGCGATGAGTCCCGCAGCGATATCGAGGGCGTCGGCGGACACGTCGTCCTGGTCCGGGGCCGTCAGGTCGACCGTCACGCTCTGGTCGCCGAGCTCGACCGTCTCCGACCAGAAGATCGAGCCGTCGGGGCCCGACGACAGCAGTCCGAAGTAGTCGTGTTCGATCGCCATAACGCTATGAAACCAGCCTGGTGCCCGGGGCGGTAGCCCTGTGTCAGCCGACCAGCGCCTGCACGAACACGTGCGGCGTGAAACCGGTCAGATCGTCGATGCCCTCGCCCTGTCCGAGGAGCTTCACCGGGATGCCCGTGCGCTCCTGCACCGCGAGTACGAAGCCGCCCTTGGCGGACCCGTCGAGCTTGGTGAGCACGAGTCCCGTGACGCCGGCGTGCTGCAGGAAGGTCTCCGCCTGCATGACGCCGTTCTGCCCCGTCGTCGCGTCGAGGACCAGGAGCACCTCGCTGATCGGTGCCTGCTTCTCGATGACGCGGCGGATCTTGCCCAGCTCGTCCATGAGGCCGCCCTTGGTGTGCAGGCGTCCCGCCGTGTCGATGATGGCGATCTCCATGCCTTCACGCTTCGCGTACTCGACGGTCTGGAAGGCGACGGACGCGGGGTCCTGGCCCTCCTGCTGCGGTCGGACGATCGCCGCGCCCCCGCGCTGAGCCCAGGTGGCGAGCTGGTCGACGGCGGCGGCACGGAAGGTGTCGGCAGCGCCGACGACCACGCTCCGCTGGTAACCGCGGAGGAACTTCGTGAACTTCCCGATCGTCGTCGTCTTGCCCACGCCGTTCACGCCGACCACGAGGACCACGGCGGGGCGCTCGGTCAGCTTGAGCGTGGTGTCGAACTTGGCGAAGTGTTCCTCCAGGGTCTCCCGCAACATGCGCTGAAGGTCCTTGGGGTCGGTGGTGCGGTACTTCGCGACCTTGTCGCGCAGCTCTTCGACGATGCGCTCGCTGATGTCGGGGCCGAAGTCCGCCGTGATCAGTGCCGTCTCCAGGTCTTCCCACGTCGTCTCGTCGATGGTGGGCTTCACGAACATGCCGCGCAGCGCGCGACCGAGAGACCAGGACTTCTCTGCCATGCGTCCAGCCTACGGGTAGCATCCAGGGATGCACCGCGCGCCGCTCCCGCACCGGGTGTTCCTCCACGGCGCCGGGAGGCGCGGCACCGCCGCATGGCCCTCGCAGGATCCGGAATCGGGGACCTTCCTCAGCTTCCCGCCGGAGTCATCCGTCGACGCACAGGCGCGCGCTCTCGTCGAGGGAGAGCGCGACCGGAGGCCGATCCTGTTCGCCCACTCCATCGGCGCGGTGACCGCCGTCCGCGCCGTCGCCGACGGCCTGCGGGTGTCCGGCCTCGTCCTCGTCGAGCCCGCCCTGTACGACATCGCCCGCGGTGACGCACCGATCGAGCGGCATATCGCCGTGGTGACGGAGGCGCGCTCACGCGCGGCCGAGGACGACCTCTTCGGCTTCTGGTCGATCCTGCGCCCGCTCATGTTCGGCGGCCCCTCCACGCGGAGCCGCTGGGAGGACGAGCGCGCCGTCGCCCGGCATTGGGCGACGACGAACCTTCCGTGGGGACACGGCATCAGGGCACGCGCCCTCCACGGCGTCCCGATGCTCGCGGTCACCGGCGGCTGGAACGAGGAGTACGAGCTCATCGCCCGACGGCTCGTTGACGTCGGGGCTGACCACATCGTGCTCTCCGGATACGCTCACCGTCCCCAGGATCACCCCGACTTCCCCACCGCCGTCACCGCGTTCGAACGGTCCCTCACGATGTGACCCGCTCCGGTCCACCTGATCACAGGTTCGGAGACCGCAGGCGACACGCCGGACTCTGCCGGCGACACGCCGGGTGGTGGCCATGATCTCCGCAGTTGTGCGCGGGCCTCGACGGCGGAGCGAGTCAGACAGCGGCGGCGGCGCGGTCGCCGACGCGCTGACCGACCACGGCGGAGACGCCGTCTTGACGCATCGACACACCATAGAGGGCGTCGGCGATCTCCATCGTCCGCTTCTGGTGCGTGATGACGAGGAGCTGAGAGCTCTCGCGCAGCTGCTCGAAGACCGTGAGGAGCCGCCCGAGGTTCGCGTCGTCCAGCGCGGCCTCGACCTCGTCGAGGATGTAGAACGGGCTGGGACGCGCCTTGAAGATCGCCACCAGCAGCGCCACCGCGGCCAGAGACCGCTCACCGCCGGACAACAGCGACAGTCGCTCGATCTTCTTCCCCACGGGACGGACCGAGACCTCGATCCCCGTGGTCAGCATGTTCTCCGGATCGGTCAGGGAGATGCTGCCGGTGCCGCCGGGAAACAGCAGCGGGAAGACCTGGCCGAACGCCTCCTTGGTGTCCTCGAACGCGCTGGCGAAGATCGTCTGCATGCGCTCGTCGAGGTCGGCGATGATCGTCAAGAGGTCCTGCCGGGTCTGCGTCAGGTCCGCGAGCTGCGTGGTGAGGAACGCGTGGCGCTGCTCCAGGGCCGCGAATTCCTCCAGCGCGAGCGGGTTCACCCGGCCGAGCTGGGCGAGCTTCCGCTCGGCGTCCGCCAGCCGCCGCTGCTGGATACGTCGGTCGAACGGGATCGCCGTGTCGTCGAGCTCGCCGTCGGCCGGTTCCGCCCCCGGGTCCCGGGGTACGAGCTGGTCGGGACCGTACTCGGCGACGAGCACGTCCTCGTCCAACGAGAGCTCGGAGGATACGCGCTCCAACAGGCTGTGCAGATGGAGCTTCTTCTCGTGGATCTGCAGTTCCAGACCGTGCACGCTCTCTGTGAGCCCGGCCAGACGTTCCCGGAGCGAGGACTCCTGGGCGCGGAGAGCGACGAGCTCCTCGTTCTGCGCCGATCGAGCAGCCTCCGCCTCCGCCAACGCGACGCGCGCCTCGGTCACCGAACGGTCCAGGGAGTCGAGGATGCGCGGCAGCTCGTCCACCACTCCGGATGCCGCCTCGCGCTGTGCCCGACGGATCACGGCACGTCGCGCGGCCTCCGCCGCGGCGTCCCGCTCCTGCTCGCGCTGCCGCTCCAGCGCCGTCACCCGAGACTGCGCGGCACGCACGCGCTCACGCAGCGTCTCGACCTCCAAGCGTGCCGTCACCTCGCCCTCACGGGCACGCTCCAGCGCCTCCAGCAGCCCGTCGCGGGCCGAAGCGTCCAGGACCGGCCGGGGCGCGGCGATCGCGGCATCGAGCTCCGCCTTCGCGGCCTCCGCCTTCGCCTCCGCGTCGGCGACAGCGGACTGAGCCTGCGCGAGCCCGGTCTCGAGGCGGTCGCACTCAGCGACGGCGGCCTCGTGCCGCACGGTCACCTTGTTGACCTGCTCCGCGTGCGTCGCGAGGGCCGCATCGTGCTCGCGCAGTGCGCGGAGCGCGTCCTTCGCCTGACGCCGCGTCTCCTCGACCGCCTCGTCGGCGTCGATGCGCGCCTCGCGCAAGGAGTCGACGACGATCTGGATCTCGGTGAGCCGCTCGGTCGCGGCATCGCGCTCCGCGGCGAGTTCGAGGCGAGAGCGCTCCCCTCCGGAGCCGGTCCGCAGCGTCTGGGCGGTGATGACGTCGCCCCCGGTCGTCACGATCGTGGTCGCGGTGTCGCCGTCGGCGTCGAGAACGCGCCGTGCGGCCCGCGCCGCATCGAGGTCGTCGGCGATGAGCACATGCGTCAGGATCCCGAGAACGCCGTCCGGCGCGGTCACCGTCTCGGTCGCCGCGATGACGCCGCCGACGGCCGGGTGCGGCGCCCGCTCCCGCGGGGCGTCGGCGACCACGAAGTCGACCACCCCACGGCGGCGCTCCGCGGCCTCCGCCGCCAGGATGAACGCATCCTCCGCGGAACCGACCAGCACGCCCTCGGCCAGCGGACCGAGCACGGCCGCGATCGCTGCTTCGTATCCCGCCCGCACCTGCACGGCATCGCCGACGAGACCGCGGATTCCGGGGCCGCCCTCCGCGACGATCTCGGCGGCACCTCCCGACAGCGACAGCGCACTGCTCAACGCGGCGGCCTTCGCCGTGAGGGCGTCCACCTCGCGCTCCGCAGCGTGCAGACGCTCGCGAAGGCTCTCCCGTTCCGCCTCCGCCGCCGTCGCCGCACGCTGGGCGCTCTCGTAGGCGGCGGCATACTCGACCGCCGTGCCCTCCGGCGCCTCCGCGTCGTCGATCGCCTCCAGCGCCTCTTCGGCCTCACGCCGTCGAGCGTGTGCGGCTTCAAGGGCGTTCTCCTGACGGAGGACCGCGCCCCGAACGGCGGCCAATGCCGAGGCGGCCGCGTCGGCGTTCCCGCGCAGGGCGGAGACCCGCATGTCGTACTCGGAGACGAGCGCACTCTGCTCCGCGATGTCCACGTCGAGGGTGTCGAGCTCGGCTCGGGCGTTCACGACCTCCCGGCCGGCGGCGGCCGCCGCGTCCTGGGCATCGCCGAGACCGGAGGAGATCGACTCGATATCCTCCTTCGCTTCGTCGATCGTCGCCTGCGTGACGGTCACCGCGGTGACGGCCGCGTCATCCTCCTCAGAGCCGAGGAGCGCGAGGCGTTGATTGGCGAGCGTGTACAGGCCGCGCATCCGCTCCTGCACCTGCTCGAGGCCGAAGGCGATACGGCGTGCCTCGTCCACGGCGACGGAGTTCTGGTCCTTCTCGAGCCGGGCGATGCCGGCGCGTACGGTCTCCGCCTGGTCGGTCAGCACGAGCCGTTCGGTGTGCCGTTCCTGCTCCGTCCGCGTGTGGTCGGCGAGGGCGGTGCGCAGCGCGACGACGTCATCGGCGAACAGGCGCGCCTTGGCGTCCCGCACCACCGCGGCGATCGTCTGTGCCTCCCGGGCGATCTCGGCCTGACGACCGAGCGGTTTGAGCTGACGACGGATCTCCCCGGCGAGGTCGCTCAACCGCGTGAGGTTGGCCTCCATCGCGTCGAGCTTGCGAAGGGTCTTCTCCTTCCGCCGACGGTGCTTGAGGATGCCGGCCGCTTCCTCGATGAAGCCGCGGCGGTCCTCGGGCGACGCCTGCAGGACGGTGTCGAGCCGTCCCTGACCGACGATGACGTGCATCTCCCGACCGAGTCCCGAGTCGCTGAGCAGTTCCTGCACGTCGAGCAGGCGGCAGCTCTCGCCGTTGATGGCGTACTCGCTGGAACCGTTACGGAAGAGCGTGCGGCTGATCGTCACTTCGGCATATTCGATCGGCAGCGCGCCGTCGGCGTTGTCGATCGTGAGCTGCACCTCAGCGCGCCCGAGCGGACCGCGAGTCGAGGTGCCCGCGAAGATGACGTCCTCCATCTTCCCGCCGCGGAGGGTCTTCGCGCCCTGCTCCCCCATCACCCAGGCGAGGGCATCGACGACGTTCGACTTGCCGGAGCCGTTGGGGCCGACGATGCACGTGACACCGGGCTCGAACACGAAGCTCGTGGGCTGGGCGAACGATTTGAATCCCTTGAGCGTCAGGCTCTTCAGGTGCATGGGGCGGCCGCTCGTCCAGGGAGATTCACGCGGCTACGCTACCGGAATTCCGCGGAACGGCCGGTATCCCGCGCGGTCGCAGCGAAGCTTCGGTCCAGCGCGACACGCCGGTTTTAGCACGAATTGCTTGACGATCGGCTGAGAGTTTCGCTACGGTGGCCTCCGGATCGCCACACGAAAGGAGGTTACCGATGATGATCACTCAGCACACCGCAGAGGTCTTTGGCCTCGCCGCGCCCGCGCACTCCGCGCCGCGCCACGCGGCATCGGTGACCGCCGGCGTCCGTCACGGCTCGCTCGGCTAGAACCGCAGCCTGGGAACGCAGGCCCGATCCGGGCCTTCTCCCGCCTGTTCTGTCGCGTCCCACCCTCTGATCCGTCGGATCATGGATCCCCGCCGCCTCCGGCCCCCGCTCTCCGCGGCTCCGTAGGCGCTGCTCTCGTCCGCACCCGCCGCGGCCGACGACTCGGTCCTGACGTGGTGCTTCCGCACCCCATCCATCCCTTTCGAAGGAACCACCGTGAACATCACGCTGTCACGCAGCATTACCCATCCGCCCGATACCGAGGACCGCGAGGTCCTCCAGATCCCCCGCGACGACGAGCTCGATCAGCTCCGTGTCGCGGACCGCCTCTCGCTCCGAATCGGCCTCTGGCTGCTTCAGCGGGCGCAGCGGCCCCGACGTCCGCGCCGGACGTGGATCGTCGAGCCCGGCGACCTGTTCCTCGTCGGAGAGCAGCGTCACCGCTCGGCCGCGGAATCGCACGCCCTCCTCCTGTACGACATGCAGCGCGGAATGCGCTGACCGGGCGATGACGACCGCATCGACGCCGACCCGGCGCCCGTCCGCTCACCTGCGGACGGGCGCCGGGGCAACCGGCACCTCCTCCTCCCTCCGACACGAAGGACCTGACATGACGACCGCCGCACTGACGATCACGCCGTTGATCGTCCCGGCCACACTCGCCGATGCGAACGCCGCGGACTTCCGCGCGTACGGCGCCCTGAACCGACAGATCTGCGACGAGCAGGTCGGCCTGCCCGACCTCGCCCCGGACGCCGCGCAGCTGCTTCCGGACTGGCAGGACGACACCGATTCGCTCGACCTCGGCTTCGTGGCCCGCGAAGAAGACGCGATCGTCGGCATGGTGACCGTCTCCTTCGCGCAGGAGACCGAGGCGAACGCCGCGGAGATCGATCTCCTCGTCCCGTCCGCACACTGGGGGCGAGGCGTCGAGGAGGCCCTGCTCGCCCGCGCCGAGACCGAGGCCCAGACACGGGGACGGACTGTTCTGCAGATGTGGACCCTGCATCGCCCCGAAGAGGGGGAGCGCATGCTCGTACCGCGGACCGGGTGGGGACGGATTCCGGCTACCGCCGAGAGCGATCTCGTCGCCGCGCACGGCTACACGCTCGAACAGGTCGAGCGGAACAGCGAGTTGGACCTGCGGGCCGACAGCGCACCCCTTCGCGCTGCCCTGCGCGCGGCCCTCGCTGCGGCAGGACCGGATTACCGCATCGTCGAATGGCTCCTTCCCACTCCCCCGGAACTCCGAGACGGCTACGCGTCCGTCCTCGCTCGGCTGTCGACCGACGCCCCGAGCGGCGACATGGACTTCGTGGCCGAGGTGTGGAATGCCGACCGCGTCATCCGCCGGGACGCACGGCTGACCGCGGCCGGCCAGACGGTCTCCGTCGTGGCGGTGGAGCACGTTCCCTCCGGCACGCTCGTCGCGTACAACGAGCTGCTGATCGGCGCGGAGAAGACCGGGACCACCCACCAGTTCGGGACCCTGGTCGCGAAGGACCATCGCGGTCACCGGCTCGGCACGATCGTCAAGTGCGCCAACCTCCTGCGCTGGCGGGAGCTCGTTCCCGGGTCGACCGTGGTCTCCACCTTCAATGCGGAGGAGAACCGCCCGATGCTCGACATCAACGAGGCGATCGGCTTCGTGCCCGTGTCGTACGCCGGAGCGTGGCAGAAGAAGATCTGACGACGAGCGGCGGCCGTCATCCTCCCGGATGACGGCCGCCGCTCAGCTTCATCCGCCGGACCGACGACGCGGACACGGGCCCACGACGAGGCTGGGAACATGAACGCTCCCGTGATCGAAGCCCACGCCCTCGTGAAAACCTACGGCGTCACCCACGCCCTCGCCGGTGTCGACCTCGCGGTGCACCGCGGCGAGTCCGTCGCCATCATGGGCGCATCGGGCTCGGGAAAGACGACGCTCCTGCATGTGCTGGCGGGCATCACCGCACCGGACAGCGGCCGCGTGGTCTTCCACCCCTCGACGGGCGCGGCCATCGACGTGACGGCGCTGGGTGAGGCGGCGCGATCCCGGCTGCGTCGCGAGCGCTTCGGGTTCGTCTTCCAGCAGGGACTGCTGATCCCCGAGCTGACGGCGGTGGAGAACGTCGCGCTCGCCTCGATGATCAACGGCGTCGCCAAGAAGGACGCGCTCCCCCACGCGGCGTCGTGGCTCGCGGCGCTGGGTCTCGGCGGCCTGGAGGAACGGCGCATCGGCGAACTGTCGGGAGGACAGGCCCAGCGGGTGGCCATCGCGCGCGCCCAGGCGACGGGGGCGGACCTCGTCTTCGCGGACGAGCCGACCGGAGCCCTGGACTCGCACACCTCCGCCGAGGTCATGGATGCGCTCCTGTGGTCGACGACGGGGCAGGGCCGCACCCTCATCGTCGTGACGCACGATGCCGACGTCGCCGCGCGGTGCACCCGCACCGTTGCGGTCCGGGACGGCCGCATCCTCGGATCGGCGGTGAACGCGTGAACCTCTCCGTACTCGGTCTGCTCCTGCGCCCCGCTCCCGGACAGCGAAGCGTCCTCGCGCTGCCGATCACCGCCTTCGGTGTCGTCACGGCCCTCGTCCTCACCGTCATCGGCGGAGCCCAGGCCTTCTGGACGTGGACAGACACGGAGGCCGTCCTCTATCAGGGCCTCGCCGCCATCGCCCTCGTCCTCCTCGTCGTCCCCCTGACCTCCCTCGGCGGTGCCGCCGCCCGGCTGTCGGCGCGACGGCGCGACGAGCGTCTGTCGACGCTGCGGCTGCTCGGCGTCACTCCCGGCGGGGTGACGACGGCGACCGTCGTCGAATCCGTGCTCGTCGCCGCGGCAGGTGCGGTGATCGGAGTGGGCGGCCACCTGGCGCTGAGCCCGCTCATCGGTCTGATTCCCTTCCGCGGCGAGCCGCTCGGCCTCCCCGCCGTCGTGCTTCCTCCGGTGATGATCGCCGCCGTCGTGGCAGGCGTGCTCGTGCTCGCCGCCGGAAGCGCCATCGTGGGGCTGCGCCGCGTCGTGATCTCGCCACTCGGCGTCCGTACGCGGACGGCCCCGACGAACGTGCATTGGATCCGCGCCGTGATCGCGGTCGTCGGCATCGCCCTCGCCTTCGCTCTCATCAAGGTCTTCCCCATGATCGGCGGGGTCGTGGCGACGATCGCCGTCGTCAGCGCCATGTTCGCTCTCGCGCTGAGCGTTCTCAACCTGCTCGGCCCGTGGGTCCTGAAGGTCTCGGCGGGACGCCAGCTCCGTCGGGCAGAGCGTCCGGAGCGGCTGCTGGCCGCACGGCTCGTGCTCGACTCGCCGAAAGCCGCCTGGCGTCAGGTCGGCGGCATCGCGATGGCGAGCTTCATGGCCGTCTTCGCGGGCACCGGCGTCGCCCTCTTGGACACGATCGGGGCTGGCGACGATCCTTCCAGCATCACGCTCGCGGAGGACATCCGCACCGGGCTCATCATCACCCTCATCGGTTCGTTCCTGATGGTGGCCGCGTCCGTCGGCGTGAACCAGGCGTCGGACGTCCTCGACAAGAGCGACCTCCACCACAGCCTGCACCACCTGGGTATGCCCGTCGAGACCGTCGACCGTGCTCGTCGTCGCGCCATCATGTCGCCGCTGCTGATCACGGCCCTGGGATCGGCGCTGTGCGCCGCCCTGCTGGTGTTCCCCCTGGTCGGGATCGCGCTCGTCGTCGCCCCGCTCTCGTTGATGACGATCGCGATCGTCGTGGCCGCCGGCATCGGCGTCGTGTGGGCGAGCACCTGGGCGACGCGTCCGCTGCTGGACCGGGCGTTCGCTCCGGCGTGACTCGCCGGATGTCCTCGCGGACCAGTCACCGCACCCGGACGGAGCGGACGTGTCGCCTGCTCCGGCTGCGCCGGATCAGCGCCTCCGCTGACAGCGCGGGCAGAAGTGCGACGAGCGGTTCATGAACGCCGCACGGGTGATCGGGGTCCCGCAGCGGGGGCAGGGCTTGCCGCCACGACCGTAGGCGTTCAGCGAGTGCGCGAAGTACCCGGCCTGCCCGTTGACGTTGACGTACTGGGCGTCGAAGCTCGTGCCGCCCTCGGCGAGAGCCTTCTGCAGGACCGATCGCACTTCCGCGAGCAGGCGATTCACGGCGCGGGTCGGCAGAGCGTCGGCCGGTGTCTCCGGATGGATGCGGGCCGCCCACAGCGACTCGTCGGCGTAGATGTTGCCGATGCCGCTCACGACACCCTGGTCCAGCAGCACCCGCTTGATCGCGCTGTGCCGCCGGGCGAGAGCGGCCCGGAAGACCCGGTCGTCGAAGAACGGGTCGAGCGGGTCGCGTGCGATGTGCGCGACCTGCGTCGGGATACGGGAGGGGCCGTCGGCGATGAGAGCGTCGACGGCGAGCGATCCGAACGTGCGCTGGTCCGCGAAGACGATGGCCAGCTCGCCATGCCGCGGGTGCTCGATGCCGAGGCGGACGCGCTCGTGCCGCTCGGTCGGGGCGTCGGGTGCGCGAAGCAGCATCTGCCCGCTCATGCCGAGGTGGGCGATCAGAGCGGAGTCGCCATCGTCCACGGGGAGCCAGAGGAACTTGCCGCGCCGCGCCGCCGCGGTGAAGCGGCGACCCTCCAGTCGCTGGACGAAGTCGGCAGCACCGGCGGTGTGTCGGGTGAGGGCGCGCTCGTCGAAGACGCTGACGCCCGTGATGACCGCATCCACGGCCGCCGGTGCGAGGCCGGAGCGGACGACCTCGACCTCGGGAAGCTCAGGCACGCTCGCTGAGCGTGCGCCAGGCACTCAGGGCAGCGGCCATCTCCGCCGTCTTCTTGCTGCTGCCGGCACCGGTCATGCGGACGTCGCCCACGGCCACGGTCGCCGTGAAGCGCCGGTCATGATCGGGTCCGCTCGCCTCGACGGAGTACTGTGGCGGCGTCGCGCCGAGGCGCGCAGCGAGTTCCTGCAGGCTCGTCTTCGGATCCATCGCCGCGCCGTACCGCTCGGGGTCGGCGAGCAGTGGCTCGGTCAGGCGTAGTACGAGGCTCGTCGCGGCCTCGGGGCCTGCGGACAGATAGGTGGCCCCGATGACGGCCTCCATCGTGTCCGCGAGGATCGAGTCCTTGTCGCGACCGCCGGTCTGCTCCTCACCGCGCCCGAGCAGCAGATGGCTGCCCAGGTCGATGCCACGAGCGACCTCGGCCAGGGCGACCGTCGACACGACGCTCGCGCGCCGCTTCGCCAGCTCCCCCTCGTCGAGCTCGGGATGCCGTGTGAAGAGCATGACCGTCACGGCCTGGCCCAGCACCGAGTCGCCCAGGAACTCGAGACGCTCGTTGTGCGGGATACCGCCGTGTTCGTACGCGTAGGAGCGATGGGTGAGGGCCAACTCCAGAAGCTCCGCGTCGATGTCGACGCGGAGCTTGTCTGGGAGAGGTCTCGTCCCCCCGGGGACCTCCGTCACGGTACGCGACTCAGACGTCGGCGACCTTGCGGCCCTTGTACTCGAGGAAGAGCTCGGTGCCCTGCGAGTCGGTGACGACCTTCGCCTGGTGCGGACGGCTGTAGACGACCTTGCCGTTCTCGATGGTCTTGACGAGCGCGGGGGCCTCCGCCTTCCACTGCGCGCGGCGCGAGCGGGTGTTCGAACGGGAGACCTTGCGCTTCGGGGGGTTACCAGCCATGACTAGCTCTCTTCTTTCTCGGCGGCACCGCGTTCTGCCGTGCCGTCCTGGTCTGTGATCTGCTGGAGCGCGCTCCACCGAGGATCGATGGGAGCGGCCTGCTCCGTTCCGGTGCTCTCGGTCAGCCTCTCGCCTGTGACCGGGTCGAGCCCGAGGCAATCCGGCTGACACACCGGCTGAAAAGGAAGGGCCAGTACGGCCGCATCCCTGACGAGAGTTTCAAGATCCACGTGGTCGTCTTGAACCTCGAAGTCAGTTTCTTCCTCACCAGGATACGCGAAAAGCTCCTGGAACTCGACTTCGACGGGCCGAGCGATGTCGGTGAGGCATCGACCGCACACGCCGACATACTCACCCTCCGCCTCTCCGGTGACGAGGATGCCCTCGTGGACGGACTCCAGCCGCACGTCGAGATCGAGTTCCGAGCCCGCCTCGAAGGAGACGATCCCCTCCCCCCACTGCTCCGTCAGGGGCACGGAGAAGGAGTGCTCGCGCATCTCCCCCGGGCGCCGGACGATGTCACGGACCGGGAGAACGAAGGGGCTGTTGAGTCGGGAACGCACCCCGCCATGCTACCCGGGTCCTCGGCGAGGAGGGCCGGGAGAGTGCGGGAACGGGAGGCGATCAGATCCCGCGGGCGCCGGTGTCGAGGAAGGAGGCGACGGCCGGCGGCACGAACGGCGAGACATCCCCGCCGAGGCCCGCGACCTGACGCACGAGCGAGCTCGAGACCATCGCGTGCGCCGGGTCCGGGAGCAGGAACACCGTCTCGATGTCGGCGAGGTGCCGGTTGACGATCGCCATCGGCGACTCGTAGGCCACGTCGACCTGCGAGCGGATCCCCTTCACGAGCACGCCGGCGTTCACATCGCGCGCGTAGTCGACGAGAAGTCCCATGCTCCACGACCCGATGATGATGTTTCCCGCCATGCCGTCCTCGGCGATCGACCGCTCCAGAAGGGCGAGTCGCTGCGCGATCGGCAGCATCGCCTCTTTGCCGGGGTTGTGTACGACGAGCACGTGCAACTCGTCGTACAGGGCCGCCGCGCGCCGGATCACGTCGAGGTGACCCAGGGTCGGCGGATCGAAGGAACCCGGGACGACGGCGATCCGGCTGCTCATGGAATCCAGCCTAGGGCACCGGGAAAGGCGGTCAGTTCTTCGCGAGGGCCGCGCGGTCCTCGTCTGTGACGCGCCGGCCGATGGCCTCCCGGAGCCCGGGATGCGCCGCCAGGTCGGGGTCGGTGGACAGGATGTCCTCGGCGAGCTCGCGAGCCCGGGTGATGAGGCCCGCGTCCTTGACGACACGCAGCAGCTTGAGGGACGACCGCACCCCGGCCTGTGCCGCGCCGAGCACGTCCCCTTCGCCACGGAGTTCGAGGTCGACCTCGGCCAGCGCGAAGCCGTCGAGTGTCGCGGCGACGGCATCGACGCGCTCGCGGGACACCGATCCGGCCTCGGCCTCGGTGACCAGCAGGCATAGTCCAGGGACACCGCCTCGGCCCACCCGACCGCGAAGCTGATGCAGCTGGGACACTCCGAAGCGGTCGGCGTCGAGCACGATCATCGTCGAGGCGTTGGGGACGTCCACGCCCACCTCGATCACCGTCGTCGCGAGCAGGAGGTCGATCTCCCCCCGCGCGAAGGCCTGCATGACGGCGTCCTTCTCCTCGGACGGCATTTTGCCGTGGAGCACCGCCCGCCGGAGCCCGCCGAGGGTCGGATGTGTGGCGAGCGCCTCGTCGAGCTGGACGACTCCCCACCGCGGTCCTTTGCCGCCCTCGGGGGCGAGCAACGCTTGCTCCCCCGCCTCGGCCGTCTTCGCCGCGGTGTCGATCGCCGCGCACACCGCGAACACCTGGCGGCCCTGCGCGATCTCCTCCGCCGCTCGTTCCCACACGCGGTTGAACCAGCCGGGGTGCTCCGCCAAGGGCGCGACGTAGGACTCGATGCCGGCGCGACCGGCGGGCATCGTGCGGATGACCGAGGTGTCGAGGTCTCCGAAGACCGTCATCGCGACCGTCCGCGGGATGGGCGTCGCCGTGAGGACGAGTGCGTGCGGGCTTGATCCCTTCGCGCGGAGGGCCTCGCGCTGCTCGACGCCGAACCGGTGCTGCTCGTCGACCACGACCAGACCGAGATCGGCGAAGGTCGTCTTCTCCCCGAGGAGCGCGTGGGTGCCGACCACGATCAGCGCCTGCCCCGACGCGACGCGCAACGCGGCCTTGCGGCGATCGGCCGCCGGCATCTGCCCGGTGAGCAGCGTCGGCATCAACAGCGGGGCGAGCTCGGGGCCGAGCATCTTGGTGATCGAGCGGAGGTGCTGCCCCGCGAGAACCTCGGTCGGGGCGATCAGGGCTGCCTGTCCCCCGCTCTCCGCGACCTGCAGCATGGCCCGCAGCGCGACGAGAGTCTTCCCCGAACCCACCTCACCCTGCACGAGTCGGTTCATCGGCCAGGAGCCGACGAGGTCGTCCGCGATCTGTGCGCCGACGGCCTGCTGGTCCGGGGTGAGCGTATAGGGCAGGGCGGCGTCGAAGCGCTCCAGGAGCCCGCCCGGGGACGCGGGTCGTGAAGTGGCCGCCAGTGCCCGCACCGCATCCCGCTGCTGCAGCAGAGCGGTCTGCAGGGTCAGCGCCTCGTGCATCCGCAGGGTGCGCACCGCGGGGTCGATGTCGTTGCGGGAACGGGGACGGTGGATCGCCTCCAGCGCCTCCCGTGCCGCCAGGAGCTCCTCGCGCGCGCGGATCTCCGCGGTCAGCGGGTCCGGGACGGAAGGGAGGTCGTCGAGCACTCGCCCGACGAGCCGGGCGATCTGCCAGGTCTGGATCGCGGAAGTCGCCGGGTAGATCGGGATCGGAACGGCCGCCCTGGCATCGGCGCGCCGTCGCGCGGCATCCTCGTCATCGAACAGCTCGTACTCCGGATGGGCGAACTGCGTCATCCCGTTGAACTCGCCGACCTTGCCGGAGAAGACACCGCGGCGGCCGACCGCCAGATCCTTGGAACGCCACTCCGCCGCCCCGACGTTCTTGGCGAAGAACGTGAGCGACATGCGACCGACGCCGTCTCCGATCACGACATCGACCATGGCGCCGGGTCGATTTCGCATGCGGCGGTAGCTCGACGACAGGACCTCGGCCACGATGGTCACGGTCTCGCCGATGGGGAGATCGCGGATGGGGGTGAGCTCCCCCGGATCGGCATACCGGCGCGGATAGTGCGCGAGCAGGTCGCCGACGGTCTTCATGCCGAAGGCGCGGTCGAGCGTCTTGGCCGACGCCGCACCGAGGGCCTCCTCCAGCGAGGATTCGAGCGTGAGCGACATGCTCCGAGTCTAGGGACCCGCACGGACACGACCGCCCGCGGCCTGTCGTATCGTGAACGGGTGACGAGGATCATCGCCGGAACGGCACGCGGCACCCGGCTCGACTTCCCTGGCGCGGGGACCCGACCGACGAGTGACCGCGTGCGCGAGTCGCTCTTCGGCACCCTCGAATCGCTCAATGCGATCGCAGACGCCCGGGTGCTCGACCTCTACGCCGGCTCGGGCGCGCTCGGGCTCGAGGCGCTGAGTCGTGGTGCCCGCAGTGCGGACCTCGTCGAACGCGGTCGGCAGGCGGCCGCCGTCGTGCGACGCAACGTGGCGGCCGTGGCCAAAGCGTCCGGCGCAGCCCCCGCGCGGGTGCAGGAGGCGACCGTCCGGGCGTTCCTCGGCCGGGCGTCCGGGCCGTACGACCTCGTGTTCACGGATCCGCCGTACGACCTCGACGACGAGGCGATGAACGGCGACCTCGCCGCCCTCTCTCCCCTGCTCGGCGACGACGCGGTCGTGGTCGTCGAGCGCGCCCGACGCTCGGCCGCCCCCGACTTCGCCGCGGCCGGGCTCCGGGCGTTCCGGGAGAAGACCTACGGCGACACCACCCTTTGGTGGGCGGAACCGGACCACGAGGACGCCGCTGTCGCGGACGTTCAGCCGGAGACGGAGTCCCAGTCCCGGTAGGGGTCCCAGCCGCTGACGTCCACCGGACGGTCGTCGCAGAGCAGGTCCTCCTCGCCGCGGGAGCGCACGACGCCGATCGCGCGGAATCCCGGCGGGAGCACGCCGTCCGGGAAGGTCGCGAGCAGAGCGTGGTCCTCGCCGCCCGCGAGTGCCCGCTGCGGTGCCCCGCCGAGCGCTGCACCATCCAGCGCGAGAGTGACACCGGAGGCCTCTGCGAGACGGCGCGCGTCGAGTGCGAGGCCGTCCGAGACGTCCATCATCGCGGTCGCTCCGGCAGCGGCGGCGACGACGCCGAGACCGATGGGCGGCGACGGCCGCAGCTGTGCCGCCACTGCGGCGCTCTCCCCCGGTCCGAGGGCACCGGCATCGACCGGCACCGGAGTTTCGCCGTCCCGGAAGCGCCCGAACAGCACCGCCAGTCCGTGCGCGGCATGACCCAGCTCCCCCGCCACGGCGATGACATCGCCAGGCCGCGCTCCCGCCCTCGTCACCGGCGGACGGCCATCGAGATCGCCCAGAGCCGTCACGGCGACCGTGAGCACATCGGACACCGTGAGGTCACCGCCCACGACCGCGCAGCCGGGAGCCAGCGACGCACAGGCGGCACGGAAGCCATCCGCCAGGGTCTCCACGAACGACAACCGGAGGTCTCGCGGCACGGCCAGCGCCACCAGCAGCGCCGTGGGACGCGCGCCCATCGCCGCGATGTCGGCGAGGTTCACGGCCGCGGCCTTCCAGCCCAGGTCGTAGCCGCTGGTCCAGGCGAGTCGGAAGTCAGGTCCGTGGACGAGCGTGTCCGTCGTGGCGACCACGGAGCCCGACGGGGCCGCGACGACCGCGGCGTCGTCACCCGGGCCGAGAAGCGTGTGCGCGCCGGGCGGGGTCCTCTGGAGGATGGCGCGGAGGATGCGACCCTCCGAGAGATCTCCCAGGAGCGGATCGTCGGAGGCGGGTCGGGAGGGCATGTCGTCAAAGGTAGCCTGGATGCATGCTTCGTTCCCGCCGCCTCACTGCCGTCGCGGGGGCGATCACCCTCGCCGCCGGACTCGCCGGATGCTCTACGACCGTGCACCTCGAGCCCGCGGACGACGCCAACGACCCCGCCTGCGCCAACGTGTCCGTGCTGCTGCCGGACAGCGTCGGCGGCTACGAGCGCGTGTGGACCGACGCCCAGGCCACCGGCGCCTGGGGCGACCCCACCGTGGTCCTCCGCTGCGGGGTGGAGCCTCCCGCCCCTTCCGATCTCGTATGCACGACTCTCGGAGGCGTCGACTGGCTCGTGCTGGAGCAGGAGGAGGAGCGGCAGCGCCTGGTCACCTACGGTCGCGAGCCGGCCATCGAGGTCATCATCCGTCGTGGCGAGCAGGTCGATTTCCAGTCCATCGTCGACAGCCTCTCGTCGAGCATCCAATCTGGACTCGCACCTGCCACCGCGCAGTGCACGGACCGCGTCGAGTTCCCCGCGAGCTGATCGCCCGCGGGAAACACCACGGCGTCAGCGGCGCAGACCGGCCTCGATCAGTTCGGTGATGAGGTCGCCGTAGCTCAGCCCCGAGGCCACCCAGCACTTCGGGAACATCGAGATGGGCGTGAAGCCGGGCATGGTGTTGAGCTCGTTGACGACGAGCTCTCCGTCCGGGGTGAGGAACATGTCCACCCGGGCGAGGCCACGACCTTCCACCGCATGGAACGCCCGGACGCCGGCTTCCTGGATGGCTGCCACCTCGGTGTCGGTCAGCTCTGCCGGGCACACCACGTCGACGCCGTCGCCGCCGAGGTACTTGCCCTCGAAGTCGTAGAAGCCGCGATCGGTCAGCACGATCTCCCCCGGCAGGGACGCACGGACGCCATCGGCTGTCTCCAGGACGGCGACCTCGATCTCCCGCCCGGTCACACCGGTCTCGATGAGGACCTTGTCGTCTTCAGCGAAGGCGACAGCGAGGGCCGCGTCGAGCTCCTCCGACGCCGTCACCTTCGAGACGCCGACGCTGGAGCCGGCGCGGGCGGGCTTGACGAAGACGGGGATGCCCAGCTCGGTGGCGCGCCGTCGGATCTCCACGGGATCGGCATCCCAGTCCCGGCGCCGCACGGTCATGCCCGGGGCCACCGCGATGCCGGCCGCCTGGAGCGCGATCTTCATGAAGTGCTTGTCCATGCACAGCGCCGAGTCGAGCACACTGCCGCCGGCGTACGGGATCTCGAGCGTGTCGAAGAAGCCCTGGATCGTCCCGTCCTCACCGTGGGGTCCGTGCAGGATCGGGAGGACCACATCGATCTCACCGAGGCCTTCGGTCTCGCCACCCGGCCGGACGACCCGCAGCGTCCGGTCAGCGCCGGGCTCAGGCCAGAGCACCCGGGTGCCGTTGTCCAGGACTTCCGGCAGATGCGCGGCGTCCAACGGGAACTTCGCCGGGTCGTCGTCCTCCAGGACGAAGGCGCCTTCGCGGGTGATCCCGACCGGGATCACGGCATACCGGTCACGATCGATCGCGCCCAGCACTCCCCCCGCCGTTGCGGAACTGATCGAATGCTCGCTGGAGCGCCCTCCGAAGAGCACCACCACCGTCTGCTTGTCCATGGTTGGTCCTCTCCCCCTGCGGGGTGTCGTCGTCCGTCGTGAGGTGCGGGGCGATGTCCCGGGGGTCCATCTTGCCGTCGAGCACCATCTTCACCTGCTCCACGATGGGCATGTGCACATCGGCCTCTCGCGCGAGCTGCAGCACGGGAGCGACGGAGGCCAGGCCTTCCGCCGTCTGCTGCATCTGCTTCACGACGTCCTGGAAGCTGTACCCCTGCCCGAGGAGCCGCCCGGCCGTGTTGTTGCGACTCAGCGGCGACTGGCAGGTCGCGATGAGGTCGCCGAGCCCGGCCAGTCCCTGCAGAGTCTCCGGCTGCGCACCGTTCGCGACCGCGAAGTCGGTCATCTCGACCAGGCCTCGGGTGATGATCGAGGCCTTGGTGTTCTCGCCGTAGCCGACGCCGTCGACGATGCCGATGGCGACGGCGATGAGGTTCTTCAGCACCCCGCCGAACTCCGTCCCGATGACGTCGGTGTTCACGAACGTGCGGAAGTAAGAGTTGCGTGCCGCCCGGGCGACGACGTCCGCGGTCTCCTGGCTGCGCGACGAGATGACCGCCGCCGTCGGCTGCTCGCGGGCGATCTCCAGCGCGAGGTTGGGCCCGGAGGCCACGGCGACCCGGTCGGGATCGCACTGCAGCTCCTGCTGGATCACCTGGCTCATGCGCAGCCCGGTGCCGCGCTCGACACCCTTCATGAGGCTGACGATCCGCGCATCGCCGGTGGCGATGAGCGGGCGCAGCGCCTTGAGATTCTCGCGCAGAGACTGGCTCGGTACCGAAAGGTAGACCTGGTCCACGCCGTCGAGCGCCGTTGCGAGCTCGTGCGTCGCCGCCATGGTGCGCGGCAGGTTGATACCGGGCAGGTAACGGGAATTGCGTTTGGCTTCGTCGATCTCGTGAGCCAGCTCCGCGCGCCGGGCCCACATCGTGACCTGGGCGCCTCCGTCGGCGAGGATCTTGCCGAACGTGGTTCCCCAGCTGCCGGCGCCGATCACGGCGACGCGGGGTCCGGCCGGCGCGGTTCTCTTAGGGGTCAAGGCGTCCGGTCTCCTTCTGTCCGTGGCTCGCCGGGTTCCAGCGCTCCGCGGGGGCCTTCTCACCGCGCACCTGCTCCAGCAGCCCGGTGATCGCATTCATGAGGCGGTTGGTGGCCTCCGTCAGCGCCGCCGGCTCCCCCGCGCGGTCGCGGAGGTCGGAGACGTCGACGGGGTCGCCGACGATGACGGTGACAGGCTTCCGGAGCGGCCAGAGGCTCAGCCCCTTCTGATAGCGGCCCATGATCGCCTGGGTCCCCCACTGCGCCATCGGGATGAGCGGGATGCCGTCGGCGAGCGCGAGCCGCACCGCGCCCGACTTGCCGCGCATCGGCCACATGTCGGGGTCTCGGGTCAGCGTGCCCTCCGGATACACGATCACTCCGCGACCGTGTTCCACGAGAGCCGCCGACTGGGCCATCGTCTGCTTTGCGGAGGACGCCGAGGAGGTCCGCGCGACCGGGATCATGCCGGTCTTGCGCAGGAACCACCCGAGCACCGGCACCCGGAACAGGCTCTCCTTGGCCATGAACCGCGGAGCGCGCCCGATCCGCCAGACCGCCAAGGCGACGATCAGGGGATCGAACTCCGAGTAGTGATTCGGTGCCAGGACGAACGCGCCCTCGCGCGGCAGCTTCTCCGCACCGATGATGCGGACCTTCGCGATCAGCGACACCAGCGGGACGACGATGGCCGCGAGCGGCCAGAACACGCTCGGCCGCGTCTTCTCCGGAGACCGGGAAGCCATCGGGCTCACCGGAGGACGTCGAAGTCAGCGCCGAGCGCGTCGAGCTTGGCGAGGAACTTCTCGTAGCCGCGGCTGAGGATGTCGACACCGGACACCTTCGATTCGCCGGTCGCCGTCAGCGCCGCGATCACGTGGCTGTACCCGCCGCGCAGGTCGGGAACGACGATGTCGGCTCCATGGAGGGGCGTCGGGCCGGTGATGACGGCGGCCTGCTCGAGGTCGCGGCGTGGAACCCGTCGAGGTCCGTCCTGCAGTCCCCGCGGGTGAACGACGATGTCGGCGCCCATCTTGACCAGCGCCTCGGTGAAGCCCATGCGGTTCTCGTACACGGTTTCGTGGACGACCGACCGACCGTGAGCCTGCGTCAGGGCGACCACGAGGGGCTGCTGCCAGTCGGTCATGAATCCGGGATGCACGTCGGTCTCGATGACGACCGGCTTGATGTCGCCGTCGCGGCGGAAGAGGATGCCGTCCTCCTGGATGTCGAACCAGCCACCCGCCTTGCGGAAGACGTTGAGGAACGTGAGCATCTCCTGCTGCTTGGCGCCGCCGACGAAGATCTCGCCGTCCGTGGCCAGAGCAGCGGAGGCCCACGAGGCCGCCTCGTTGCGGTCGAAGATCGACCGGTGGTCGTAGCCGCGCAGCTTGTCGACGCCCTCGATGAGGATGACGCGGTTCGGCTCGTAGGAGATGATCGCGCCCATCTTCTGCAGGACGGCGATGAGGTCCATGATCTCGGGCTCGATCGCGGCGTTGCGCAGCTCCGTGATGCCCTCAGCGCGCACCGCCGTCAGGAGCACCTGCTCCGTGGCGCCGACGCTCGGGTACGGCAGGTGGATGTTCGCGCCGTGCAGACGGGTGCCGCCTGTCGAGAGACGGATGCCGCTGGGGAGCTTCTCGACGATCGCGCCGAACTTGCGCAGCGCGTCCAGGTGGAAGTCGATCGGCCGGTCGCCGATCCGGCACCCGCCGAGGTCGGGGATGAACGCCTGCCCGAGGCGGTGCAGCAGCGGGCCGCAGAAGAGGATCGGGATCCGGGAGGCGCCCGCGTGGGCGTCGATCTCCTCGAAGTGGGCCGACTCGACGTCGCTGGGGTCGAACACCAGGGAGCCGGGCTCGTCGCCCTCCGACACGCGGACGCCGTGCACCTCGAGAAGCGACCGCACGACGGCGACATCGCTGATCGCCGGCACGTCGCGCAGGACGCTCGTGGTCTCCCCGAGCAGGGACGCGACCATCGCCTTGGTGGCGAGGTTCTTCGCGCCCTTCACATCGACGCGTCCGCGCAGCGGACGGCCTCCGCGGATCGCGAGGACGTCTCCGGTCAGCGCGGGGACGTCATCGGAGAGAGCGTCGCGCACGGGTGTCGTCATTCGGGGCCTCACTTCATTCATCGGGGGCGGGGTTACCCCTGGCTCCCCCGCCCCCTCCGTCTCACTGGACGGGGAGGGTCCGCGGCCGCCACGACTCGCGACGGGCCTCGAACTGCGCGATCTTGTCTTCGTTGCGCAGCGTGAGCCCGATGTCGTCGAGCCCTTCGAGGAGCCGCCATCTAGTGTAATCGTCGATCCCGATGTCGGCCTGGAAGCCAGCCTCCGCGGCACCGCTCGGGTCGCCGATGGAGGCGGTCCGTGCCTCGAGGTCGACCGTCATCCGCGCTCCGGGATCGGCGTCCAGCATCGCCCAGAAGCGCTCGAGGTCCTCTTCCGCGATCGTCGCGGCGAGAAGCCCCTGCTTGCCGGCGTTCCCGCGGAAGATATCGGCGAACCGCGGGCTGAGCACGACCTTGAAGCCGAAGTCGCGGAGAGCCCAGACGGCGTGCTCGCGACTGGAGCCGGTACCGAAGTCCGGTCCGGCGACGAGGACGGACGCCCCCTGATACGGCGCCCGGTTGAGCACGAAGTCGGGGTCCTGCCGCCAGCCGTGGAACAGCGCGTCCTCGAAGCCGGTCTTGGTGACGCGTTTGAGGAACACCGCGGGGATGATCTGGTCGGTGTCGACGTTCGACCGCTTGAGCGGCGCGGCGATGCCCGTGTGGGTGGTGAACTTCTCCATGGTCAGGCCTCCAGGTCGCTCGGGCTGGACAGGGTGCCGCGGATGGCCGTCGCCGCCGCGACGAGCGGCGACACGAGGTGCGTGCGTCCGCCCTTGCCCTGGCGCCCTTCGAAGTTGCGGTTCGACGTCGATGCGCAGCGCTCCCCGGGAGCGAGCTGGTCGGGGTTCATGCCGAGGCACATGGAGCAGCCGGCGAAGCGCCACTCCGCCCCGAAGTCCTTGATGACTTGGTCGAGTCCCTCGGCTTCGGCCTCCAGGCGCACACGCGCGGAACCCGGGACCACCATGACCCGCACGCCGTCAGCCTTCTTCTTGCCCTGGATGATGGACGCGAACGCCCGGAGGTCTTCGATGCGGCTGTTCGTGCACGAACCCATGAAGACCGCGTCGACGGGCACCTCCTTCAACGGAGTGCCGGGCGTCAGATCCATGTACTCCAGCGCCCGCTCCGCCGCGGCCCGCTCATTCGGGTCGGCGATCTGCGCGGGATCCGGCACCGCGGCGGAGAGCGAGCTCCCCTGTCCGGGGTTCGTCCCCCACGTCACGAACGGCTCCAGCTCGTCGGCGTCGATGAAGACCTCGGCGTCGAAGACGGCCCCCTCGTCCGTCGGCAGCGTGCGCCAGTAGGCGACCGCGTCGTCCCAGTCCTGTCCCTTCGGGGCGTGCGGACGTCCCTCGAGGTAGGCGAACGTCGTCTCGTCAGGGGCGACCATGCCGGCACGGGCGCCCGCCTCGATCGACATGTTGCAGATCGTCATCCGGCCCTCCATGGAGAGCGCGCGGATCGCGCTGCCGCGGTATTCGAGGACGTAGCCCTGGCCGCCGCCGGTCCCGATCTTCGCGATCACGGCGAGGATGATGTCCTTCGCGGTGACGCCGGGCCGCAGCGTGCCCTCGACGTTGATGGCCATCGTCTTGAACGGCTTCAGCGGCAGGGTCTGGGTCGCCATGACGTGCTCGACCTCGCTGGTCCCGATGCCGAACGCCATCGCGCCGAACGCGCCGTGCGTCGACGTGTGCGAATCGCCGCAGACCACGGTGATGCCCGGCATCGTGAGGCCGAGCTGTGGGCCGACGACGTGCACGATGCCCTGTTCCGCGTCGCCCAGCGAGTGCAGTCGCACACCGAACTCGGCGGCGTTGCGGCGCAGCGTCTCGATCTGCGTCCGGCTGGTCAGGTCGGCGATCGGCTTGTCGATCTCCCACGTCGGCGTGTTGTGGTCCTCCGTGGCGATGGTCAGGTCGAGCCGGCGGAGCGGGCGACCCTCGCTGCGAAGGCCGTCGAAGGCTTGCGGGCTGGTGACCTCGTGCACGAGGTGAAGGTCGATGTAGATGAGGTCGGGCTGGCCGTCCTCACCCTTGACGACGAGGTGGTCGTCCCAGACCTTCTCGGCGAGCGTCCTGGGGCGTGCGGAATCCGCACCGGCGGTGGTGGTCATGGCGTGTCTCCTGTGGATGGCGGTTCGGCCCACGATGGACTCCGCGACGAGGAGGGGCTCAGATCGAGGTCTCGCCGCGGCCGCTAAGAAGGAGCACGGTCCGCATGACGTCAGGTTACCACCGCTCGGACACGCCGAGACACGCCGTGACACTCTGTTGCTCACCCGACCGACCGAGAGGCCCCGCATGACCGTCGACACCGCTCGTTTCGCCACCCGCGCCGTCCACGCCGCGAGAGGCCGGGCCGCAGCCGCCTCCCGCGTGACACCGATCTACCTGACGGCCGGATTCGAGTTCGACGACTTCGAACATGCCGCGGACCACTTCGGCACCGGATCCGGGTTCGGATACACCCGCACCGGCAACCCCACGGTGCACGCCGTCGAGCGGCAGCTCGCGAGCCTCGAGTCCGGGGCGGACGCGGTGCTGGTCGCCAGCGGACAGGCGGCCGTGACGACCGCGCTGCTCTCGGTCGTGGGAGCCGGCGACCATATCGTCTCCTCGACGCACATCTACGAAGGCACCCGCGGGCTGTTCCTGGACAACCTGGCCCGCCTCGGCATCGAGACGACGTTCGTCGACGACATCGCGGACCCGGACGCCTGGCGCGACGCCATCCGTCCCACGACCAGGGCGCTTTTCGCGGAGTCGCTCGCGAACGCGCGCAACGACGTGCTCGACGTGGCCGCGGTGAGCGCCGTGGCGGACGAGGTCGCCGTCCCCTTGATCGTCGACAACACCCTGGCCACCCCGGCCCTCCTCCGGCCGCTGGAGCACGGCGCGGCCATCGTGGTGCACTCGGCGTCGAAGTTCCTCGCCGGCCAGGGTGCCGTTCTCGGCGGCGTGGTGATCGACGACGGGCGCTTCGATGCGGACCGCGCCGGGCACAACGCCCCGCACCTCGTGCTGCCGGGACGCGGCGGGGCACCGAGTGTCTTCGCCCGCCACGGCGGCCGCGCACGCATCGGGTACGCCAGGGAGTCGGTCGCGCCGCGGTTCGGCGCCTCCCCCTCGCCCCTCAACGCCTTCCTGATCGGCCAGGGCACCGAGACACTCGGTCTGCGTGTCGAGCGCCAGTCGCAGAACGCTCTGGTCATCGCGCGCTGGCTCGCTGCGCACGATGCCGTGGAGAGCGTCGACTACGTCGGTCTGCCATCGCACCCTCATCACGAGACCGCAGTGCGTTACCTCCGGGGCGGCTTCGGCTCGATCTTCACCTTCACGCTGCGCGGCGGCCTCGCCGCGGCGCGTCGCTTCGTGGAGGAGGTGTCGGTCTTCACACACATGACACATATCGGCGACGTGCGGTCGCTCGTGCTGCACCCCGGCACGACCAGCCACGCACAGCGCACCGACGAGGAGCGCCGGGTTCTCGGAGTCGCACCCGGGACCCTCCGCCTGTCGATCGGCATCGAGGATGTCGATGACCTGATCGGCGACCTGGCACGCGTGCTCGAAGGCGTCCGGGAGACGGTGGCATGAGCCGCCCGCAGCACTTCGGCTGGTTCCTCGCCCGCGGGTTCGGTCCGCAGGGGTGGGGATACCCGTCGCTCGACTGGGACTACGACTGGACGCGGCCGGAGGTCTACCAAGAGTCCGCTCGCACCCTGGAGCAGGCCGGCTTCGACCTCGTGATCATCGAGGACAGTCCCTCGCTCGGCTCGCCGGACACGATCGATCTGCGCGTGCGTCACGCGTTCGGAGGCCCGAAGCACGATCCCTTGCTGCTCGCGCCGTACCTCTTCCAGGCGACGAGGCACCTCGGGGTCGTGCCCACCGTGAACCCCGCGGCGTCGTTGCCGTACACGGCCGCCCGCCAATTCGCGACCCTGCAGCACCTCAGCGGGCACCGGCTCGGCCTCAATGTGGTCACCGACACCGGGAGCGCCCGGCACTTCTCGGACGCACCGCAGCTCGGTCACGACGAGGCATACGATCGCGCCGAGGAGTGGCTCGCCGGGATCCGCTCGCTCTGGCGCAGCTGGGACGACGGCGCTCTCGTCGCCGATCCCGCCACCGGTGTCTACGCGGACGGCACCCGCATGCGCACCGTGCGGCATCGCGGCGCGCATTACGCCTTCGACGGGCCGTTGAACGCTCTTCCCTTCACCGAGGGCGAGCCGGCCATCGTCTCCCCCGGGGGCTCAGGGCGCGGCCTGGAGTTCGCGGGGGCCAACTCGGACGTGCAACTGGCGCTCGCGCCGCTGCACGAGAAGTCGGTGCGGGAGTACCGGCAGCGCGTGCACGACGCCGCGATCGCCCGCGGACGCGCCGTCGAGGACATCAAGGTCCTCTTCGCGATCCAGCCCGTGATCACGGCGTCCGCCGAGGAGGCCGACCGGATCGTGGCCGCCTCCGCGCACCCGGACGATGCCGCACTCGCGCAGATCGCGCGGAAGCAGTCGAGCGATCTGGAGACGGACCTCACCGCCCTCGACCTCGACCGCCCCCTCGATCCGTCGGTCTTCGGAGCCCATGTCTCCCGCGGCAGCATCCAGCGGCTGATCGGTGATCGGGGGGAGGACGCCCCGCTCCGCGCGCATCTGACCGCCCTCGCCCGCACGGGCCGATTGCGGGATCGCACCGGCTTCGTCGGCACTGCCGAGGAGTTCGCCGACCTCGTCGAAGAGCTCGGCGACTGGGGCAACGACGGCGTGCTGCTCTGGGGCGACTTCCATCCGGTCACCCTGCACCGCACTCTCGACGAGCTGGTGCCGATCCTCCGCCGCCGAGGGCTTCTGCGCCGCGAGTACGCGGACGGCGGTCTGCAGGCGAACCTGCGCGCCTTCTGAGGTCCGGGTCGCGGGCGTCAGTCCCCCGCCGGCACGGAGCGCTTCTCCGCGCGCTTCTCCCGTGACGAGGCGACGAGGCTCGCGATCGTCGCGACCGTCATCGACACGAGGATCACGCCGAGCGACACCATGTTGTCGATGTCCGGCACCCACTCGACGTGCTCGCCGCCATTGATGAAGGGGAGCTCGTTGACGTGCAGCGCATGCAGGATGAGCTTGATGCCGATGAACCCGAGGATCACCGCGATGCCGTAGTGCAGGTAGCGGAGGCGGTCCAGGAGGTCGCCGAGCAGGAAGTAGAGCTGGCGGAGCCCCATCAGGGCGAAGATGTTCGCGGCGAAGACGAGGAAGCCGTTCGTGGTGATCTCGAAGATCGCGGGAATGGAGTCGATCGCGAAGATGAGGTCGGTGACGCCGATCGTGATGAACACGATGATCATCGGCGTCCACATGCGCTTGCCGTCGACCGTGGTTCGGATCTTCGAGCCGTCGTACGTCTCGCTGATGTCGATGCGCCGGCGGAGGAGGCGGACGATGAAGTTCTCCCGCTTGACGTCGTCCTCGTGCTCCCCCTCCGGCATCGCCTGACGGATGGCCGTGTAGACGAGGAAGGCACCGAAGAGGTAGAAGATCGGCGAGAAGTTCTCGATGATCGTCACGCCGACGAGGATGAACAGCCCGCGCAGCACCAGCGCGATGATGATGCCCACCATGAGCACCTGCTGCTGCAAGCGCCGCGGCACCGCGAACTGCACCATGATCAGGACGAAGACGAAGAGGTTGTCGACGGAGAGGCTGTACTCCAGCGCCCACCCGGTGATGAAGTCCCCGGCGTTCTGCCAGCCGCCGACGTTGCCCAGCAGGACGGCGAAGAGCAGCGCGAGCCCCACGTAGAACACCACCCAGAGCGTGGACTCCTTGGTGGAGGGGATGTGCGGGCGCAGCCGGATGAGGAGCAGGTCGGCGATCAGGATGATCGAGAGGACCACCATGGAGGTGATCTCGAACCAGACGGGGATGTCCACGGGCGCTGTGCACCTTTCGCGAGGGGTCGGGGATCGTCGAAAGTCTCTCCCCCGCATCGTGTGCGGCGCGCGCCCGGAGCAGCGGTGTCGGTGCTCGTGATGACGTTACGCGCGGATTCGGGATACTCCCTCTCGCCGGGGCAATGCTACCGGAGGCGGGCGCCCGCAGGACCGGGATCCATGACACGGCTGTGGATTCGATGGTCGGGGTGAGACGATGACGGCTCTGCCGACACTCTCGAGGGAGAGACACCGAACGGAACCAGGATGCCTGCGCAGACGACTGACCAGCGATGGGCCGCCCAGGCGGCGGCCGGCGATCAGGGTGCCTTCCGCGCGCTGTACCGCGCCCACGTGCGACCGGTGTACTGGATCGCCCAGGGGATCCTGGGATCCGCTGCCGACGCGGAGGACGTCACGCAGGAGACCTTCGTGGTCGCGTGGCGCAAGCTTCCGGGGCTGGAGCTGCAGGGAGAGTCGCTCCTGCCCTGGCTCGCGACGATCTGCCGCTTCCAGGCTGCGAATCGGCTGCGCCAGCGACGCCGCGACCAGGCCCACACCACGGCTGCGGCAGACGAGGAGCTCCCGGACGTCGTCAGCGTCGAGGAACAGGTGATCACCGCCGACCTCGCCGCACGGATCGCCGCCGAGGTCGGCACCCTGAGCGAACTCGACCGGGAGATCTTCCGGCTGTGTGCGTCCGAGGGCTATGCCTACCAGGCCGCCGCCGATGAACTCGGTGTGACGCACGCCGTCGTCCGGAACCGTCTCTCGCGCGTGCGCACGCAGCTGCGTGGCGCCGTCAAGGAAGTGAGGGACGCATGAACGACCTGACCCCGCAGGAGACCCTGCCACCGCTGTCGGACGAGACCGTCGCCCGCATCGAGGAGGCGGTGTTCACCGAGATTCAAGGTGAGCGGCCGCCGGCACCGCCGCGTGCCGAGCGCGCCAGGAGGCGCCGACGCCGGTGGCTCACCGCCGGCGGTATCGCGGCGGCCTTCGTCGTCGGAGTCCTCGTCACCCCACCGATCCTCGGTGCCGTCGGAGGCGGAGGGTCATCGGTGTCCACGGCCGACGGCCTGAGCGGCTGGTCCACCGGCGAGGCGGAGTCGAGTGCGCCCGACCAGTCCGTCGAGAGCGCGCCGCTCCCGATCACGGGCGGAAGCATCGGTACGGATGCGGCGGCGTCGTCCGCCGAGGAGTCCCGCGACATCGTCGCCACGGCTCAGGCTTCGCTGCAGGTCGACGACATCTCCGACGCCGCGTCCGCCATCGGCGATCTCGCCGCCGAGCACGACGGCTACGTCGAGAGCACCGAGGTCGGCAAGGCAGTAGCGACGGATGCTCCCGCCGAACGGGTGCCCGCGGACTCCGGATACGGCTGGATCACGATCCGCGTCCCCGCCGATGACCTGACTGCGGTGATCGACGCCCTCGGCGACACCGGCGAGGTGCTCTCGTCCGCGATCACGAAGCAGGACGTCACGTCGGCAGCGATCGACCTCCGCGCCCGCGTGGAATCGACCCGTGCCTCCGTGCAGCGACTCACCGAGCTGTTGGGGAAGTCGGGGACCGTCGACGATCTCATCGAGGCCGAGGTCGCCCTCACCGACCGCCAGGCCCAGCTCGAGTCCTACGAACAGCAGCTCAGCGCACTCGAAGACCAGGTGGCGCTCTCCTCGCTCACCGTCGAGCTCACGCGAGCGGGGACAGCAGCCTCGGCAGACCCCGCCGGCTTCGGTGACGGTCTGCTCGCGGGATGGAACGGGCTGGTCGTCTCGCTCAATGCGCTGGTGATCGCCGTCGGATTCCTGCTCCCCTGGCTCGCGGTCGCGGCCCTCGTCGTGCTGCTCGTCTGGGTCGTCCGCCGCACGCGGCGACACCGGAGGACGGCACCGGCATCCGGATCGGCCACGCCCCCCGCTGCGGAGATGTGACCGAAGCGCCGTTTTTCCGCGGTATACAAGAACTCTTGTGCGGTTGCCGAGCCCCGCATAACCTTCGGGCGTGGAAGACATCTCCGTGATCACCGCCGTGCACCATCCGTTGCGGCGTCGCATCTTCGACTACCTGCTGCTGTACGGCACCTCCCAGGTGACCGCCGTCGCCCGCGCCCTGGACTGCCAGGTCGGGAGCGTCAGTCATCACCTCCGAATGCTCGAGCGCGCCGGAGTCGTCGAGCGCGCCGCCGACCCGTCCGGCGACCGGCGGACGAGCTGGTGGCGGATCGCGCGACGCGGCCTGACGTGGTCGGTGGACGACTTCGCCGACTCCCCCGCCGCTGCGCTCCTGGCAAGGGAGGCGCAGCGGCAGGGTATCCGGATGCAGATCGACCGACTGCAGCGCTGGCATCGGCGCCGCGGAGACCCCGCGGTGGCGAACTACGAAGCCTCCAACACGGAGACCACCGCCTGGGCGACGCCCGCGGAGCTGCATGACCTCTCCACCCGGGTTCTTCGGGCCGTGCGCGACTGGCAGGCCTCGATCGACGAGGACGACGGTCAAGAGCGCCTTCCCGTCTTCTTCTTCGCCCATGCCTTCCCCACGGAGCCGTGATGACGGCGCTCACCGAGCCCGTCGCCCTGGCGCCCCCGCCTCCGTTCCGGCGCGATCGGATGGTGCAGGTGTGGATCGCGGTGAAGGCGCTGTCGGACGCAGGCGATGCCGTATGGACGATCGGACTGGCATGGACGGCGGTGCAGATCGCCTCTCCCGCCGTCGCCGGACTCGTCGTCGCCGCCGGTACCGTCCCGCGCGCGGTGGTGCTGCTCTTCGGCGGCGTCCTGGCGGACCGCACGGACGCCCGACGGGTCATGATCGTGTGCAATGCCGTCCGTATCGGCGTGCTCGTCGGCGTCTCGCTGTGGGTTCTCTGGCATCCGCCCACCATCCCGGCTCTGCTGGCCGCCGCCGTGGCCTTCGGGGTCTGCGACGCGTTCTATGAGCCCTCGGCCGGCACGATCGCCCGACAACTCGTACGGACGGCCGACCTCCCCGCATACGCCGCGGTCTCTCAGACGGCGTCCCGTCTCGGCACGATGGGCGGTGCGGCGCTGGGTGGTCTGCTCGTCGCGCACGCGGGCCTGATGGGAAGCGCAGCGGCGAACGCGGTGACGTTCGCCCTCCTCGTCGGATTCCTCGCGATCGTGCTGCGCCCGCGTTTCCGACTCGCCCGCTCTGCCCGAACGTCGTCGATCCGCGCCATCGGAGCCGCGTTCTCCCACCTGGCGGCGAACCCGACCACGCGCACGCTCGTCATCGCGCTGTCCGGCCTCAACCTCGCGGTCGGCCCGGCGGTGGGCATCGGCCTGGCCCTGCGTGCGCACGCCGAAGGATGGGGCGTTCCCGCCGTCGGTCTCTTCGAGAGCCTCCTCGGTCTCGGCGCCGCAGGGGGTGCCGCGGTGGTCGCGAGATGGCGGCCGCGGCGGGAGGCGCGGAACGGGTTCGGTGCTCTCCTCCTCCAGGGAGCTGGCATCGTCGCCCTCGGGTTCGGTCCCGTCTGGACCGTGGGCGTCGCCGCGGCGGTCATCGGCGCCACCGCGGGATATGCGTCCGTGTTGCTGAGCGCGACCTTCGCCGCGACCGTGGACACGGCATTCCTCGGTCGGATGGGCTCTCTCACCCGCCTCGGTGATGACTGCCTCATGCCCCTGGCGATGGCGGGCTTCGGCGCGCTCGCCTCCGTCGCTCCCCTGTGGGTACCGTTCGCCCTGGCCGGAGGCGCGATGATGGCCCTCATGATCGCGCCCCTCTGCGCCCGCACGTTCCGGACGATGTCCCTGCGTGCGGACGATTGAGCGACGCATCTGAAGACGAGGAAAGCCCTCCGGCGAACCGGAGGGCTTTCCTCGTGTTGTGTGACCCCAGCGGGATTCGAACCCGCGTTACCGCCGTGAGAGGGCGGCGTACTAGGCCGCTATACGATGGGGCCGTCTTGCAGAACTGTTCCGTTCCGCGACAACCGTTCAAGTATGCCACGGCGATTCTCACTGCGCCAAATCGGGGCGGGTTCGGCCAGACTCCCGGGCGTGGCGCGCCCGATTCCGTTTGCCGGAGACCGCGGGAAGGAGTTGACTCGTCTCATGCGCGTCACCAAGTTCGAACATGCCACCCTCCGTCTCGACCAGAACGACGACACCCTCCTCATCGATCCGGGCTCCTTCACCGCTCCACTGCACGACCTCAGCGGGCTGGTCGGTATCGTGCTGACCCACGAGCACCCCGACCACTGGACGCCGGAGCACCTCGACCGAATCCTGCGCGCCGCCCCCGGCACGCCGATCTTCGGCCCGGAGGGCGTGGCGAAGGCAGCGGAGGGTTACGAGATCACCGCCGTCTCCCCCGGGGACACCGTGGTTGCAGGCCCGTTCACGCTGCGCTTCTTCGGCGGCACGCACGAGGTGATCCACTCCTCGATCCCGACGATCGACAACGTCGGCGTGCTCGTCAACGATGTGTTCTACTACCCCGGCGACTCGTACGCGGTGCCGGAAGGGGTGGAGGTCGGTACACTCGCCGCTCCCCTCGGCGCTCCCTGGCTCAAGATCGGTGAGGCGATCGACTATGTCCTCGCGGTCAAGCCCCGCCGGGCGTTCGGCACCCACGACATGACGCTGTCCGTGATCGGCAAGAACATGCACCGCCAACGGCTGCAGTGGGCGACCGAGCAGGGTGGCGGGGAGTTCCTCGCGCTCGAGCCCGGCGATACCGTGGACCTGTAAGCGCCTTCGGCCTCTCGCCGCGAACCAGGATACTGGCGCGCCCTTGCGACCGTTGAGGACGAATGTTGGACTGAGTTCCGTAACGTGTTACCTGTCACGAAAGGACTCGTCTCCATTATGATGGCCACACTTCACCAGAGCAGGAAGCGGCTCAGACTCGCACTCGTCGGCGTCGCGCTCATCGTCGCCGGCGTCCTCGCCGCGCCTACGGCGGCATTGGCAGCCGATGATGCCGGCGATCGCGACGAGCGTGTGTCGTCGCGGATCATCGGCGGCAAAGCGGTGCCGAACGACGCCTATCCGTTCATGGCGTCGCTCCAGTTCGGCGGCGAGGCCTTCTGCGGCGGGTCGCTCGTCGCACCGCGCGTCGTGATGACCGCCGCACACTGCGTCACGAGCGCCGACCCCGTCACCGGGCTCCCCATGCCGGAGGTCGACGGAGTGACCGTCACGGTCGGCCGGACCGTCCTCTCCGACGACGGGCAGGGTCAGGATCGCGGTCTCGCCGGTCCGGACGCCGGTGGCCCCGTCGTCGTCCACCCGCGCTACCTCGACGGGGACGAGGCCTTCGATGTCGCCTTCGTCATGCTGGACCGCCCCGTCACCGGGATCGTTCCCGTGAAGCTCCCCACGAAGGGCACGGACGCCCTCCTCCGGCCGGGGCAGTCGGCGACGGTGATCGGCTGGGGAAACACCGACACCGCCCTCGGGAACTTCCCGGACCGCCTCCGCCAAGTACAGGTGCCGATGCTCGCCACGGAGGAATGCGAACTCAGCTACGACTCCTTCCGCCCGGGCGTGAACATGTGTGCGGGCACCGTCGGAAAGGACTCCTGTCAGGGAGACAGCGGTGGCCCGCTCTTCCGCCAGCCGCCTGGGCGCGACACCGCGTACCAGATCGGCGTCGTCTCCTACGGCGACGGCTGCGGCGACCAGGGCGCTCCCGGGGTCTACGTGTCGCTGAGTTCGTCGGAGCTCTGGGACACGCTGGCTGAGTCCTCGGAGGGTCGGGCCATCGCGAAGAGCCTGAGGCGCTGACTCTCGTCGGAGCCGTTGACGGTCAGCCCTGGGCGCCCCGCACCCGAAGGTCGCGCGCGAGATGGTCGCGCTGCTCGACGATGAGTCGTCGCAGCGCCGCCGGGGCCCCAGGGTTGTCCGCGAGCCAGCGGTCGACGAGAGTCAGCGACGGGCTGGCGGGAAAGAGACCGAGCACCAGACGCTTGGCGATCTCGATGCTCCGATCCGCCCAGGCCACTCCGATCCGCGCGAAGTACTCCTCGTCGTAAGCCTCGATGAGGTCACGTCGCCCGCCGGCGCGGAACCCGCCGATCTCCGCGTCGAGGTGGTCGTTGGTCAGCGACTCATCCTCCCAGGCAGCCGTCCAGGCGGCGGCACGCACCGCCACGTCAGGAACGGAGGCGCGCGCCCGACGCGCCGCGGTGCGACCGTCGCCGGTGTCGTCCCGCTCCTCTTCCGCCGCGACGTCCGTCAGGTCGGCATGGCCGGTCGTGACGAGGGCCGTGAGGAGCTGCCAGCGGAGGTCGGGATCGACCAGGAGGCCTTCGGGCACGTCACCGTCGAGCAGCGCGCGGATCTCCGTGTGGTGGACGTCGTCGTAGGCCGAGGCCGCTGCCAACGCGCGCGCCCACGAGAGCTGGGCGTCACTGCCCGCCTCCGCCTGCTGAAGAGCCGACCACGTCGTCTCCGTCCACGCACGCTGCTCAGCACCGCGCCGGTCCTCGGCCACGAAGTGGCGCAGCGCGAAGGCGGCGTCCAGGAGCGCCGCCGCCAGGAGTCCGCCGTTCGACTCCCTCGGGGCGTGCGTGCGCACGATCGCGACGAAGCGGGCGGCATCGAGCTCGCCGTCCCTGGTCGCGTTCCAGAGCGAAGACCACACGAGCGCACGGGCGAGCGGGTCCTCGATGTCGGAGAGGGACTCCTCGACGGTGCGGAGCGAGCGCTCGTCCAGGCGTGCCTTGGCGTATGTGAGGTCGTCGTCATTGAGCAGCACGAGGTCTGCTTCCGGGAGGTCGATCTCGACGCGCTCCCCGATCAGGTCCAGCTCCCGCTGTTCTCGACGCACGATCCGGCCGTCGGCACGGTCGTACAGTCCGATCCGGAGGCGGTGCGGACGGGTGTCGTCCTGCACGAGGTGGTGAGTCCCGTCGGCGTCGGTCTCCGCCCAGATCGTCGAGACCCCCGTGGTCTGCAGCCAGGCGGCGGCCCAGTCGGTCATGTCCCTGCCGGACACCGCGCTGAGTTCGACGAGGAAGTCATCGAGCGTGGTGTTGCCGAAGGCGTTCGCCGCGAAGTACCGGCGGGCACCCTCGAAGAACGCGTCGTCGCCCACGAACGCGACGAGCTGCTTCAGCACCGAGGCGCCCTTGGCGTAGGTGATGCCGTCGAAGTTCAGCTTGGCGGCCTCGAGGTCGGGGATGTCGGCGACGATCGGGTGCGTCGTGGGAAGTTGATCCTGCTGATAGGCCCATGCCTTGCGGCGCATGGCGAAGGTCACCCACGCGTCGTGGAACCGGGTGGCCACCGCCGAGGCGTGCGAGCCCATATAGTCGGCGAACGACTCCTTGAGCCAGAGGTCGTCCCACCACGTCATCGTGACGAGGTCCCCGAACCACATGTGCGCCATCTCGTGCAGGATCGTGTTGGCGCGGCTCGCGCGCTGAGCCTCGGTGGCCGCCCCGCGGGAGAGATACGCCTCCGTGAAGGTGACGAGGCCAGGGTTCTCCATGGCGCCGAGGTTGTACTCGGGGACGAAGATCTGGTCGTACTTGCCCCACGGGTAGGGGTAGGCGAACGCGTCGCTGAAGAAGTCGAGCCCCTGCCTGGTCACCTCGAGGATCTCGTCGGACTCCAGGTGCTCGATGAGCGAACGTCGGACGAACACGCCGAGCGCGACCTGCTGCTCGTCTCTGGTCCATTCCCCGTCGACGCGGGCATACGGTCCGGCCGCGACCGCCGTGATGTAGCTGGAGATCGGCAACGTCGGCGCGAACTGGACACGTTGCACCCCGACCCCGAGGTCGGTGTGCGCTGGCGACTGGTTCGACAGCACCTCCCACCCGGAAGGCGCGTCCACGACGAAGGTGTACTCCGCCTTCATGTCGGGCTGCTCGAAGCAGGCCATGACACGGCGGGCGTCCGCCGGCTCGTACTGCGTGTACAGGTACGTGTGGTCGTCCACCGGGTCGTGGAACCGGTGCAGACCCTCCCCCGAACGGCTGTACGCACCGACCGCCTCGACCCGGACGACATTCGAGGCGGCGAGGCCATCGATCGCGATACGGGCGCCGTCGTAGGCGATCTCACGCTCCTCGCCGTTGACCTCGACACGACGGACCTCTTCACCGATGAAGTCGAGCCACGTGCTCGCGACCGTCGCATCGAACTCCAGGACCGTGGTCGTCGGAAAGCCCGTGCGCGCCCGCTCCGGCGCCCCGGTCAGGTCCAGCTCGACACGGATGCGGTGGAGGGTGATCGCGGCGGATCGCGCTGCGGTCTCCTCGCGGGTCAGGTTCGCGGTGTGCATCCCCCCATCCTGGCATCTTCCGGACGTGGACTGGGAAGCCTCGATCGCGTCACCGCCGCGGCATGGACGTCCCTCGCCGGTTGACCTTGCGGGACGTCTCCGGTCCTCCGAGGAGCCGTCGGATCGCGGTCTCCGGGGTGACGTCGAGGTCGAGGGTCCTTCCCCTCGCATACTGACGGAACACCCGCGGATCGATGTAACTGTTGCGAGCGACGGCCGTGGTGTTGCCGAGGGCGGTCGCTGCAGCCTGCACGGCGAGCCGTTCGGCCTGATTGCGCTGACCGCGGCGGTCGAGGACGCCGATTCGAGCCAGAGCGTCGGCGGCGATGATCGTACCGTGGAGCGTCCGGAAGTCCTTGGCCGAGAAACTCGCTCCCAGTACCTCTTTGAGGTACGTGTTGACCTCGGCGGGTGTGATCTTCACCCGCCGCCGCCCCTTGCGATACGCGAGGAGGAAGGCGGTCGAGGCGCCGCTCGCGAAATCGGTGAGAGCCTCCGCCAGGGCCTCGTCCGTGATCTCGATCGCGGCGGTCTGTCCGCTCTTCGCCGGGAAGGACAGGGCGACGTCACCCCCGTCGATGCGCACGTCGCGGCGGCGGAGCGTGGTCAGGCCGCGGCTTCCGTGGCGGGCCAGGTAGCGTTCCGAGCCGATCCGAAGCGCGGCGTCATCCAGGAGGCGGAAGGCGATCGCGAGGGCTCGCTCCTTCGTCTGGCCGTCCTCCTTCAGAGCCTTCGTGACCTGCGCACGCGCACTGGGCAGGGCGGCTGCGAGGTCCAGCGCGCGGACGAACTTGCGGCGATCGCGGGAGACGCGCCAGAGCGGGTGATAGAGGTACTGCTTCCGCCCGGCCGTGTCGATCCCGACCGCCTGGATGTGCGCGAGCGGGTCGGCGGCGATCCACACGTCCTGCCAAGCGGGCGGGATCACCAGGTCACTGATGCGCTCCCGGTCCGCCTCGGGCGCGGGCTCCCCCGTCGGGTCGACGTACCGGAACCCCGAGCTCGTCCGCTTCCGCGTGAAACCCGGGTCCTGTCCCGGTACCACTCGCACCAGTCGTGCCATCCCCGTCTCCTCCCGCCGTGCAGCTCTCCCGAGTGTGGAGCGACTGCGGCCCGGGCCGGAAGGGAGTGGCGTTTCACCCCGCCGGCGTGCTATCCCCGCCCGCGTCCTTCGCGAAGACCGCCCGCATGTGGTCACTGGTGAGGAAGTCCGCGATGCCGATCATGATCAGGCTGAACACGATCTGCTCGGTGACCATCCAGACCGGGTAGAGGCCGGGGATCGCCGCCATGACGAGCGTGATGACGGGGAAGATCTGAGCGAACAAGCGCAGCCGAAGGTAGGCCCAGCGCCACCCGCGACGCGCGCGCCACGCGAAGTAGAACAGTGTCGCCGTCATCGCCAGCACCACGAGCGTGCGCATCCACACGGCGAAGGGCACGCTGTCCCCGTCGGCGGCGAGCACGAGTGCGACCGCGACAGCGCCGACGCCGAGCACCAACTCGGCGACGAGAAGCCACAGGATCCAGGTGAAGGCGCGGACGGTCCGCGGATGGGTGCGACCGGCGTCGCTGATCAGCACACCGGCCTGCCGCCCACCCGCGATCCGGTCCAGACGGAGGAAGAGCGGTTCGAGGGCCATGCTCGGAGCCTAGACCGGCGGCGTCCGTTCGACATCGTCCGTTCGATGGACCTCGGCGCTGCTGCCGTTGGCCGCTGCCGGGAGCACCCGCTCCAGCACCACCGCCAGCACGCCGACGGCGAGGCTGCCCGCGACCATGACCGCGATGAACCAGCCGCTGACGCCGACGCCGAGAAGCACGCCCGCGACGAGCGGACCGAGGATCGCTCCGCCCTGGAAGGCCGCGGAGTTGAGAGCGTTGTAGCGCCCGCGGGTGCGGTCGGTCGCGAGATCGTTGTAGATGGCCGGGATCGTCGGCTGCATCATGGTCTCCCCGAACGCGAACACACCCATGAACGCGATCACCGCGATCGCGGCCGTGACGGAGTCGGGAAGCAGACCCGCGGCGCCGAGCATGACCCAGGAGACGGCCCAGATGAGCGCCATGACCTGCATGACCCTGGTGCGCCGGCGCCCTGTGATGAGCCGGAGGACGGCGAACTGCAGCAGCACGATGACGGCCGTGTTCACCGCGAACGAGATGCCGACGACGGCGGTCGAGACCTGGGCGATCTGTCGAGCGTAGGCGGGGAAACCCGCCTCGATCTGTCCGTAACCGATGAAGACGGAGAAGAAGGTCAGCAGCGTCATCCAGAGCACCGCTGGACGCCGGAGGATCTCGCGATAGCCGCCTTCCGTGGCCACCGACGGGTCGGGGTCCGGCTGGGTGCGCACGTGCCGGAGAGGACCGAGGAGCAAGGCGAGCGGGATGAGGCTCGTCGCGGCGTCGATGAGGAAGATCGTGGTGAAGGTCGAGGGGTCGGTCACATCGACGAAGAACCCACCGATGATGCCTCCCACCCCGATGCCGAGGTTCACCAGGGCGAAGTTGACTCCGAAGTACTGCTGGCGGACTTCACCGTCGACCACCGAGGCGATGAGCGCGTTGAAGCCCGGCCAGGAGATTCCGAAGTTGATGCCGATGAGCACGACGGCCACGGTCGCGACGGCGGGATGCGTGGCGTAGGCGAGAAGAGTGCAGCCGGCGATCATCGACAGCAGACCGACGATCAGCACCCGACGAGCCCCGAAGCGGTCGATGAGCGTGCCCCCGGGACCCGTGACCGCGAGTCCCGTGATCGCGATGAGGCTCATGAGGGCTCCGGAGAAGCCGAGATCGAAGCCGCGGACTTCGTGAAGGTAGATGATCGTGAACGGCAGCGTCATGCCCCGCCCGAGCGTCTGGATCGCCACGGTCGACAGCAGCCAGCGCCCTTCGGTGGGCAGCGCATTCCAGAAAGACCTCATACCGATCACCTCGACATTGTTCCAGGAGCCGGGGACATCGGGCGCACGCCGCTCAGCCGATATTCTGCGAACATGCCACTGTCGTTCGAAGAGTTCCGGTCCTCCCTGCTGCACGCACCCACCCGTGAGTCCTGGGGCCTGGTGCTCACGGATACCGAGGCGCAGCAGGTCGCCGCCGACGAGCAGGCGAGCCGGAGCTGGTACGACTACTGGCTCGCGACGAGTGCTCCCGCGGTCCCCTCTCCGACGGCACCCCTCGGAGGACACGAGCTCCCGATCGCCGCGGCGCCCGCGTTCGCGACAGGCCTTGCGCCCGCGCCTGCACCGCTGTCCGGCGTACCGGGGCAAGGGTTCGACAGCACTGGTGGGCCGGCGTCCTCCGCACCGGAGACGCCGGAGCGGAAGAGTCGGGTCGGGCTCTGGGTGACCTTGGGCGTCGTGGGGGCGCTGCTCCTCCTCGCCGCCATCGTCACGGTGTTCGCCCTCGTGACCGCCCGCCACTGGACCAAGGTCGACGTGCCGGAGGAACCCGAGACCTTCCACAGCGAGGAGTACGAGACCGGCCGCTTCCTCGTCGCCGACGACGGCGTCAGCCCGTGCTCCGTCGACCAGGACTGGACCGACTGCATCGGACTCATGGAGGCCGAGTACGCGGGCGCCTGTGCCGGCGTCGACCTCGTTCCCGCCGCGGCCGGCCTGTGCGCGCAGCATCGCGCTGAGATCGACCGGATGATCGCGGAGGACGCCGACGGCATGTACGTCGCGTCCCTGGGCGACTTCGGCCATCTCACCCGTACCCCGGAGACCGCGACGCGTCAGGTCTCCAACGACGACGCCGAGCCCGCCGTCACACACGAGGCGGTCTGCTACCTCGGCTTCCTCGGGGAGTGCGAGTAGCGGCGATCCCTCAGCGGGGCGCGACCGGTCGGTGGCCGTGTGCGGTCTCGATGAAGAGCTCGATCGCGTCCGCCGTCGGCCACCCCGCCAGCGCACTCAGGTCCCGGTCGGTATCGTCCCACCGCTCACGATCCTCGGGCGTCCAGTCGTCGCCCTCCTCGATGTGGAGCCCGTCGATCCGTCCCCCTTCGACGCGGAGACGGACGTCGAAGGTGCGGTCGTCGAGCGCGCGATACCGACCGAGCACCGGGAAGGTAGCGGTCCCGGGCACGGCCCGTGGCCCCTCGGGCGCTGTCTCCAGGCTCAGCCAGGGCCAGAACGGCGCCTCAGGGTCGTCACGCACCAGTCGCGCGTCGGCGAGCTGCGCACGCAGCTCGGGAGCCCCATGGTCGTCCGTCGCGGACAGCAACAGCTCGGCGAGGGCGCGGACCTCCCGGGGGAGTTCGACGGCGGCCGCCGCCGAAGCGTGCTCGTCGAGCTCCGGGCCCGCACCGCGCGGGCGTCCGCGGCCGATCCACCACGCCCCGAGCGAGAGCGCGGCCTGGCCCGCGACGAGCCACCAGCGCGGGTGATGCGAGCCTCGGCGCACGAGACCGTCGTGCAGCCGTGCGTCGAGCGCCTCTCCGGCTTCGGCGAGTCCGAAGGCGGCCCCGGCTGCTCCGGTCGCGAGGGCGCCGCGGCCGATGGGTCCGACCAGGTCCGGCTCGGCCGTGGGCCGGAGGCTCGCCCACACGGTCCACGCCGTCAGCGCGGCGATCGCGCTTCGATACGCGACCCGGCGCCCGGTCGTGAGCCGACGAGGCTCGATGGCGGCGAGGCCGGCCGTGAGGCCGGTAGTCACCACCCCGTGCGTCACGCTGTTCGCGTCGTTCAGCCGGCGGATCACCGTGCGGAATCCCATTCCTCCACGCTACCGATTACGGCCTCTCCCCCGGGGAACGACAGAGGCCCGGACCACGGACTTTCGCCGTGTTTCCGGGCCTTCTCTGTTGGCTGGGGTACCTGGACTCGAACCAAGAACAACTGAACCAGAATCAGCCGTGTTGCCAATTACACCATACCCCAAGGGCGAAACCGGAGCCTCGCACCGAGAGTCAAGCCTACCCGAGCGGCGACCGATCACCAAAACCACCGGTGCTGTGTCGCCGCTCGGGCGCGTCGCGGATCAGTTCGCGAGGAACGCCGAGAGGGCGCGCAGCCGACGCAGCGACTCGTCCTTGCCGAGCAGCTCCATCGACTCGAACAGCGGCGGCGAGACGCGGCGTCCGGTGATGGCCACGCGCGGCGGCCCGTAGGCGACGCGCGGCTTGAGCTCGAGGTTCTCCACCAGCGCCGTCGACAGGGCCTCCTGAATTTTCTCCGGAGTGAAGTCCGTGACCGGCTCCAGGGCGGCGACGCAGGCGTCGAGCACCTCGGCGGCGTTGGCCGGGAGCCCCTTGAGCGCATCCGCGTCGTACGACACCTCGTCGCGGAACAGGAAGCCGAGCATACCCGGAACCTCGCCCAGCAGCTGCACGCGCTCCTGCACCAGCGGAGCCGCACGGAACGCCAGGACGAGCTGCTCATGGGTCGGCTCGTCGAACAGACCGGCCGCCGCGAGGTACGGCACCGTACGCTCGGCGAAGTCCTTCACGTCGAGCATGCGGATGTGGTCGCCGTTGATCGACTCGGCCTTCTTCTGGTCGAAGCGGGCGGGGTTCGGGTTGACGTTCTCGATGTCGAACGCGGCGATGAACTCGTCGAGCGAGAAGACGTCGCGGTCCGGGCCGATCGACCAGCCCAGGAGCGCGAGGTAGTTCAGCAGCCCCTCGTGGATGAACCCGCGCTCGCGATGCAGGAACAGGTCCGCCTGCGGGTCGCGCTTGGAGAGCTTCTTGTTGCCGGTCTCCCCCAGCACGAGCGGCATGTGGGCGAAGCGCGGGACGAACGTCGTCACCCCGGCGTCGATGAGGGCCGCGTAAAGCGAGAGCTGGCGCGCGGTGGACGGCATGAGGTCTTCGCCGCGCAGCACGTGCGTGATGCCCATCAGCGCGTCGTCGACGGGGTTCACGAACGTGTAGAGCGGCACGCCGTTGGGTCGCACCACGACGAAGTCCGGGAAGGAGCCGGCAGGGAAGGTCACTTCGCCGCGGATGAGGTCCACGTACGTGAGGTCCTCGTCGGGCACGCGCAGCCGGAGAGCGGGCTGGCGGCCCTCCGCACGGAACGCCGCCCTCTGCTCGTCCGTGAGATCCCGATCGAAGTTGTCGTAGCCGAGCTGCTTCGCACGTCCGTTGGCCTCGTTGCGGGCGTCGATCTCCTCGGCCGTCGAGTAGCTCTCGTAGAGCGCGCCCGTCTCGAGGAGCTTGTCGATGACCTCGCGGTAGATGTCGTGCCGCTCGGACTGGCGGTACGGGGCGTGCGGGCCGCCGACCTCGACGCCCTCGTCCCAGTCGATCTGCAACCAGGTCAGTGCGTCGACGAGCTGGCGGAAGCTCTCCTCGCTGTCTCGGGCGGCATCGGTGTCCTCGATGCGGAACACCATCTTCCCGCCGTTGTGACGGGCGTACGCCCAGTTGTACAGAGCCGTGCGGACCATGCCGACGTGCGGCAGCCCCGTCGGAGAGGGGCAGAAGCGGACGCGGACGTCGGCGCCGCTGGCGGTCGTGGTGAGGGGATGCGGAGTAGCCATAGCCCTTCGATTCTACGGGTGCGGGCAGATCAGCCCCGGCGCGAGACCGCCACGGCCGCGCGGTGCTCCAGGGGCAGCACCGTTCCCACCCGATGCGCCGCGACGGTCTCCTCGAACCCCGCGCGGAACCGGGATCGCTCGGCGGAGGAGAGCGCGGCGTACTGCGCGCCCGCACCGGCCACACGGCCCTCGACCGAGACCCACAGGGCGTCCGGGTCGGCGTGCCAGGTCCAGGTGTGCTCGCTGACCGCCACCTCCGGGAGTCCGGCCTCGACGAGCATGGCCGCGAAGCCGTCCGCGGTGCGATCGAAGTCCTCCTCGGCCGGAAGCCTCTCCCCCGCAGACGGCCGCAGCCCCGCGCGTTCGACGACCTCGGCCCAGAACCACGACGGGGAGCGGGTCCAGGTCGTCGCGGCGACCTGTCCCCGCGCGACCCGACCCAGCTCGCGGGCGGCGGTCCGCGGGGAGGAGACGTGGTTCAGCACGAAGTTCGCCACGACGGCGTCGACGGAACGGTCGTCGAAGGGCAGCGTCGGCAGGCCGTCGTCGATGATGCGGAGCGTCGGGTGCCGCCGGCGGGCGACGGCGCGCATGGTCGGCTCGGGTTCGCAGGCCGTGACGTTCCACTCCAGGCCGGCGAAACGGGCCGCGAGGCCACCCTCGCCCGCCCCGACATCGAGGAGGCTGCGACCCTCCGCTGGTCCGAGGGCGGCGGCGAGGACATCGACCGTGCCCGCGCACAGGGCGGCGTACGAGGCGGCATAGGCCTCCCCGACGCCGTCCCAGGCCTTCACCGCGCGTTGCTCCGGGCGAGCGGCGACAGCGCGACGATCGCGAGGACGAGCACGGAGGCCGCGATGCCGAGCCCGGCGTACTGGAAGTTCGACAGCACGATGCCGGCGAGGACGGACCCGGCGGCGGCGGACAGGCTCATCAGCGAGTCGCTGCGTCCTTGGCGCCGCGTGCGGACGTCGGGTGCGGACGCCTCGGTGAGCAGGGCGGCGCCGGCGACCGTGGCGGCGCTCCAGCCGAGGCCGAGCAGGATCAGGGCGACCATCACGCCCCAGGCCTCAGTGCCGGCGAAGACGGCGAAGGCGAGGGCGCCGCCGAGGAGAGCCTGCCCGAGCAGCACCACACGGAGCCGCCCCCAGCGGTCGGCGAGCACGCCGAACACCGGCGAGAGGGCGTACATCCCGCCCACGTGCAGCGCGATGGTGATGCCCACGAGCGCCGAGACGTCGGCCGGTGTCGCCGCCGTACCGTGGGCGCCGTGGGCCATGTGGGACAGATGCACGGGGGTCATCGCCATGACCGATGCCATCACCACGTGCGAGCCCGCGATGGCGAAGATCGCGTAGCGCGCGACCACCGGACGATCGGTCACGACGGCGCTGGCGCTGGCCGTCGCCGCCCGGGCCAGGCGTTGCGCGGCCAGCAGCGGATCAGGACGGAGCGCGACGAGGTAGAGCACGAGCGCCGCGCACTGCGCGACGAACGAGAACACGTACGAACCGGTCTGCGGCGGCATGCCGATCGTCTGACCGACGATCTCCCCCGGACCGAGCAGCAGCGGTCCCGCCACTCCGCCGATCGTCGTGGACCAGACGACGATCGAGAGGTCGCGCCCGCGGTGCTGCGGCGCCGCGAGGTCCGTCGCCGCGAACCGGGACTGCAGATTGCCCGCGTTGCCCGCTCCGATCAGCAGGATGCCGACGAGCAGGAGCGGGAAGACGCGCACGGAGGCCGCGAGGATCACCACGGCGATCCCGATGAGGGCGAAGAGGTTGCCAAGGGTGAGGGCGCGGCGCCGTCCGAGCCGAGCGGCCATCCGGGCGAGCGGGATCGCGCAGAGCGCCGCTCCCAGCGTCACCGACGCCGTCGCGAGCCCGGAGAGCGCATCGCTGCCCGAGATGTCCGCGGCGAGCAGCGCACCGAGCGAGACGGTGGCGCCGAAGGCGATGCCACCGAGCACCTGGCCGAGCGACAGCACCAGCACCGTGCGGCGCTGGACCGCCTGTTGCTGCGCCGCCGTGAGGGCGACGTCGGTCATGACCCGGGAACGGCGTCGCGCACGGTGTTGCGCAGGATGCCGAGTCCCGAGATCTCGACCTCGACGGTGTCGCCCGCCTCGAACGTTCCCACGCCCGCGGGGGTGCCCGTCATGATGACGTCGCCCGGGAGAAGGGTGAACACGGCGGACGCGTACTCGATGATCGCGGCGACCGAGTGGATCATGTCGGTGAGCGGCGCATGCTGGCGGACCTCACCGTTCACGCGCGTCTCGATGGTGGCCTGCGCCGGGTCGAAGTCCGTCTCGATCACGGGACCAAGGGGACAGAAGGTGTCGAAGCCCTTCGCGCGGGACCACTGTCCATCCTTGCGCTGCAGGTCGCGAGCCGTGACGTCGTTGCCGATTGTGTACCCGAGCACGTGATCGAGGGCGTTCTCCGCCTTCACGTTCTTCGCGATCCGACCGATCACCACCACGAGCTCGCCCTCGTACTCCGTCCGCTCGGACAGCGCGGTGGGGCGCACGATCGCGTCGTCCGGGCCGATCACGGCGGTGTTCGGCTTGAGGAACAGCAACGGCTCCTCGGGGGCCACGCCGCCCATCTCAGCAGCGTGGTCGTGGTAGTTCTTGCCGACGCACACGACCTTGGAGCGCGGGATCACGGGCGCGAGCAGCGTGACCTCGGTCAGCGGGACGCGCGCGCCGGTGGTCTCGTACCCGGAGAACATCGGGTCCCCGGCGAGCACGACGAGCTCCCGCTCGTCGATGATCCCGTACATGATGGCGTCGTCGTGGCTGAACCGGGCGATCTTCATGTCTCCACCCTAGATCCCCGCTCTGCCGACGAGACCCCGCCTTCCACGCGGCGACACGGCGGGGTGTCGGCGGGAAGACGGGGTCTCGGGGAATCGGATCAGGCGTCGAGGCGGAGGAGCCAGCCGTGCTTGTCCTCGCGGCGCCCGTACTGGATGTCGGTGAGCTCCTCGCGGAGGGACAGCGCGAGCTCGCCCAGCGGCTGCGGCTCGTCGAAGCCTTCTCCCACCAGAGCGCCGATCGGAGTGACGACCGCGGCCGTGCCACAGGCGAACACCTCGACGATGTCGCCGGAAGCCACGCCCTCGCGCCACTCGTCGATCGAGATCGGTCGCTTCTCGACCGTGTAGCCGCGGTCCTCGGCGAGCTGCAGCAGGGAGTCGCGTGTGATCCCCTCGAGGATGCTGTCGGACTCCGGCGTGACGACCCGGCCGTCCTTGAAGACGAAGACGACGTTCATGCCGCCGAGCTCCTCGACGTCGCGCTTCTCGTTGAGGAAGACGACCTGGTCGCAACCCTTCGCGGTGGCCTCGGCCTGCGGCAGGAGGCTGGAGGCATAGTTGCCACCGGTCTTCGCCTTGCCGGTGCCGCCGCGACCCGCGCGAGCGTAGTCCTCGGACAGCCAGATCCGGACCGGCTTCACACCTCCCGTGAAGTACGCGCCGGCGGGGCTCGCGATCACGTAGTAGGCGACCTTCTGCGCCGCGCGCACACCGAGGAAGGCCTCCTTGGCGAACATGAACGGCCGCAGGTAGAGGCTCTGGTCGGCTCCGGACGGCACCCAGCGGCCGTCCACGGCGATGAGCTCCCGGAGCGACTGAATGAAGTACTCCGTGGGCAGCTCCGGCAGCGCGAGGCGGCGGGCACTCGCCTGCAGACGCGCGGCGTTGCGGTCGGGGCGGAAGGTGTGGATCGAACCGTCGGCGTGCCGGTAGGCCTTGATGCCCTCGAAGATCTCCTGCGCGTAGTGCAGCACCGAGGCGGCGGGGTCGAGCGGGATCGGACCGTAGGGCTGCACGCGAGGACGGTGCCAGCCGCCCTTGGCGGACCAACAGATGTCGACCATGTGATCCGTGAAGACGACCCCGAACCCGGGGTTCTCCAGCACCTCGGCGACGCGGGCCGGCGAGGCCGCGTTCAGGTTCTTCGTCACGGTGAACTCCAGGGGAGCCACGCTCGTCTCGGCATCGATCGTCGTCATGTCGTCTTCCAATCCTCGTGGGGCGGGCGCATCCTCGCGCCCTGTCAGCCTACGCCCGCCGTTCAGAGACGGGCGGTGATCGCGGAGCCGATCTCCGCGGTGGTGCGGGCACCGCTGCGGGCGGCGATGTCCGCCTCGACCGCGGCGCTCACACGCGCCGACTCGGCCGTGAGGCCGAGGTGGTCGAGCAGCAGCGCGATGGAGAGGATCGCGGCGGTCGGGTCGGCCTTCTGCTGGCCTGCGATGTCCGGCGCCGAGCCGTGCACGGGTTCGAACATCGAGGGGAAGGCGCCATCGGGGTTGATGTTCCCTGAGGCGGCGAGGCCGATGCCGCCCGTGACGGCGCCGGCGAGGTCGGTGAGGATGTCACCGAAGAGATTGTCCGTCACGATCACGTCGAAGCGCGAGGGATCGGTGACGAGGAAGATGGTGGCCGCGTCGACGTGCAGGTAGTCGACCGCGACGTTCGGGTGTTCGGCGGCCACGTCGTTCACGATGCGCTGCCAGATCGCACCGGCGTGCACGAGCACGTTCGTCTTGTGCACGAGGGTGAGCTTCTGGCGGCGGCGTTCCGCGAGGGTGAAGGCGTAGCGGACGACGCGTTCGACGCCGAACGCGGTGTTGACGGAGGTCTCGTTGGCGACTTCCTGCGGAGTCCCCTTCCGGATCGTCCCGCCGTTGCCGACGTAGGGCCCTTCCGTCCCTTCGCGGACGACGACGAAGTCGACCTCGCCCGGGTCCGACAGGGGACCGGGCGCGCCCGAGAAGAGCTTCGAGGGGCGGAGATTCACGTAGTGGTCGAGGGTGAACCGCAGCTTCAGCAGGAGTCCGCGCTCGATGTTCGCGTCCTTCAGGCGCGGGTCGCCGGGCGTGCCCCCGACCGCGCCGAGGAGGATCGCGTCGTGTGCGGAGATCGCCGCGAGGTCGTCGTCCGTGAGGGTGTCGCCGGTCTCGAGGTACCGGCCGGCACCGAGCGAGAAGCGGGTCTTGTCGAACGTCACGCCGCTGTCGGCGGTGACGGCGTCGAGCACCTTCTCCGCCTCGGCGATGACCTCGGGCCCGATCCCGTCACCGGGGATGACGGCCAGCTTCACGACACGCGACATGAGACTCCTTGCGCACTGCACGGGGGTGGACCGGCCGCGGCGCGACGGCGGGTCGCACGAGCCGGTCCCCCAGCGTAGTGGTCAGTGCGTGGGTGCCTTGCGCAGTGTGACGGCCGCGATGACCCCCGCTGCGACGACGAGGCCCGCGCCGATGAGGGAGGTGACCGTGACGCCCGAGCCGAACGCGTCGGCTGCCGCCTGCCACAGGGCATCGCCGAGCGCGCCCGGCAGCTCCTGGGCGGCGGTGTACGCGCCCGCCAGCGTCTCCTGGGCGGCGCGGGCCACCTCGGCCGAAAGGCCCTCGGGCAGGACGAGAGCGCCCCGATAAAACGCGGTGATGATGCCGCCGAGGATCGCGGTCCCGAGCACGGCCCCGAGCTCGTACGCCGTCTCGGACACCGCGCTCGCGGCACCCGCCTTCGCCGCGGGGGCGCTGGACAGGATGAGCTCGTTCGAGATGGTCTCGGCCGCGCCGATGCCGATGCCCAGCACGACGAAGGCGAGGATGAGCGGCGCCACGCCGTGCGCGTGCGTGGTGACGGCGACGATGAGGTACCCCGCGACGGAGAACACCAGCGCGGCCGGGATGAGCACGTGCGGCGGAACCCGCCGCGAGATCGGCACCACCGTGAGTCCGGCGACGATCATGGCCGCCATGCCGGGCACCAGAGCCAGGCCCGCGACCATCGGCGAGAGCCCCAGCACGAGCTGGAGGTGCTGGGACACGAAGTACAGGAAGCCGACGAGGGCCACGACGCTGAGCAGGTTCACGAGGATCGCTCCGGAGAACGAGCCGCGGCGGAACAGGGCCATGTCGAGCATCGGGGTCTCGGCGCGGAGCTGGCGACGCACGAACAGCGTGCCCATCACCAGGCCGAGCAGCGCCCAGCCCGCGGCGTACAGCGACGGACCGTCGACCGCGAAGGACTTGATCGCGTAGACAACCGGGATCATCGCGGCCATGGACAGCAGGATGCTCAGCGGGTCGATGCGGCCCGGGTTCGGGTCGCGGCTCTCCGGCACGAGCAGCGGAGCGGCGATCAGCAGCGGGATGAGGACGGGGACCGCGATGAGGAACACCGACCCCCACGTGAAGTGCTCGAGGAGGAACCCTCCCACGATCGGCCCGAGGGCCGAACCGGCGGAGAAGGCGGAGGCCCAGACGGCGATCGCCATCCGGCGCTGGTCGCGGTTCTGGAAGATCGACCGCAGCAGCGACAGCGTCGACGGCATCAGCATGGCGCCGAAGAAGCCGAGCAGCGCGCGGGCGGCGATGAGCAGCCCGGCGGTCGGCGCGAAGGCGGCCAGCGCCGAGACGACGGCGAATCCCGTCGCCCCGATGAGGAGCAGCCGACGACGCCCGAAGCGATCGCCGAGTGTCCCCATGGTCACCAGGAGTCCGGCGAGCACGAGCGGATAGACGTCGATGATCCAGAGCTGCTCGGCCCCGCTCGGCGCCAGCGAGATCGAGATCTCGGGCAGCGCGAAGCTCAGCACCGTGTTGTCTACCGACACCAGCAGCACCGGGAGCATGAGGACGACGAGCGCCGCCCAGCCCCGTGCTCCGACGCGGGGAGCTTCCGTCTCCGTCGTCGGGATCGACGCCGTACGGGTCATGGAACACCTTTCCTTCCTGAGGACGCTCATTACTAAACCGTCCGGCTGGTATAGTAACAGACACCGTCCCTTCCATTCCTGCACAGAGGATGAACGATGCCCCGCCCTCCGCTCGCCCGCGAGAAGGTCCTCGATGCCTTCGAAGCGATCCTCATCGACGACGGCGAGCGGGCCGCGACCCTCGAGGCGACGGCGAAGGCCGCCGGCGTCTCGAAGGGGGGCCTGCTCTACCACTTCCGCTCGAAGGACGACCTCGAGGCGGGGCTCCTGGAACGCCTGGACCACCTGACCACCCTCGATCTGGAGCGCATGCGCACGGCCGAGGAGGGTCCCGTCGCGTACTACGTGCGGACCTCGGTGATGGAAGACGACGCGCTCGACCGGGCGCTCATCGCCACCACCCGGCTCGCCCAGGGTGGCTCGGCTTCTGCCGCCGACATGCTCCGCGAGACCCGGCGGCGCTGGGCGGAGACGATCCGTCCGCATGTCCGCGACACCGCCAGCCTCGATCTGGTGATGCTCGTCAGCGACGGCCTCTACTTCAACAACTCGCTCGACGTGCACGGGCCGGAGCGGCTGGTCCCGCGCAGCGACGAACTCGCCGACCTCATCGCGCTCGTGCTGCGCGCCACCGCCTGACCGCCGACACGGAGAAGGGCGAGAGCCTCACGCTCCCGCCCTTCTCCCCTGCCTGCGGCGTTAGACCTCGGTGATCTCGATCTGACGGAACAGGTCGGCGTCGATGGCGCCGCGCACGTCGTCCAGCAGCTCCTCGGAGACGGGCGAGTCGAGCGTCAGCACGCTGAGCGCCTGGTCGCCCGCCGCGATCCGCGAGATCTGCATACCGGCGATGTTGATGCCGGCCTCGCCGAACTTCTGCCCGTACACGGCCACGATGCCGGGGCGGTCGGTGTAGAGCATCACGACGTGGTGCTTCTCGATCGGGAGCTCCAGAGCGTGGTCATTGATGCCGACGAGCTTCTCGGCCTGCTTCGGTCCGGTCAGCGTGCCCGACACCGAGAGCTGGGACCCGTCGGAGAGCGCGCCGGTGAGCGTGATGACGTTCCGGTACTCCTCGCTCACGTCGTCCTTGAGCAGGCGCACCGCGATACCGCGCTGCTCCGCCAGGAGAGGAGCGTTCACATACGAGACGGTCTCGCTCACGATGTTCGTGAAGACGCCCTTGAGGGCGGCGAGCTTGAGCACACTCACGTCGTAGTCGTTGAGCTCGCCGTGCACCTCGACGTCGAGGCTCGTGAGCGGCGACGTGGCCAGCGCGGCGAAGATCTGACCGAGCTTCTCCACCAGGGAGATGCCGGGGCGCACGTACGGGTCGATGACGCCACCGGCGACATTGACCGCGTCCGGCACGAGGTCGCCACCGAGCGCGAGCCGCACCGAGCGTGCGACCGAGACACCGGCCTTCTCCTGCGCCTCCTCCGTGCTCGCGCCGAGGTGCGGGGTGACGACGACGTTGGGCAGGTCGAGCAGCGCGCGGGCGCTGCCACCCTCGGCCGGGGGCTCGGACGTGAAGACATCCAGGCCGGCACCGGCGATCTCACCGGCGACGAGGGCCTCGTGCAGCGCCTCCTCGTCGATGAGTCCGCCGCGGGCGACGTTCACGACGAAGGCGGTCGGCTTCATGGCGGCGAACTGCTCGGCGCCGATCATGCCGGTCGTCTCCGGCGTCTTGGGCATGTGGATCGTGAGGAAATCGGCCTCGGCGACGAGCTCGTCGAGCGAGAGGAGCTGCACGCCGAGCTGCTGGGCGCGGGCCGAGGTGACGTACGGGTCGTACGCGACGACGCGCATGTCGAAGGCGGCGAGGCGAGAGGCGACGAGAGCGCCGATCCGGCCGAGTCCGACGATGCCGACGGTCTTCTCGAAGAGCTCGGCGCCGGTGAAGGAGCTGCGCTTCCACTGACCGGCGGCCAGCGAGGCGTGCGCGGCCGGGATGCGGCGGGCGAGGCTGAGGATGTGGCCGACCGTCAGCTCGGCGGCGGAGACGATGTTCGACGTCGGCGCGTTGACGACCATGACGCCGGCGGCCGTCGCCGCCTTGATGTCGACGTTGTCGAGACCGACACCGGCCCGCGCGACCACCTTGAGCTTCGGCGCGTGCGACAGCGCCTCCTCGTCGATGCGCGTCGCCGAGCGGATGAGCACCGCGTCCGACTCGGCGAGGGCGGCGAAGAGCGCCTCGCGATCGGTACCGTCGACGTGGCGGA